>JBCDHR010000002.1:0-419353 GCA_038749715.1 Pseudomonadota bacterium | reverse complement strand
GTGGTATGGCGATGGGTTGGACACCGCACATGGGTGCCGCGCTTCGGTTGGGGTTTTGCGTAGGAGTTGCGAATCCATGTCTGGTGTTGGACCTGTCGCCAATCGCCGCGATGGCCGCCAAGATGCCTCGTCATACGCTGCGTCTTCACGCAGGCGGCTCTCTTCCCTTTTTAAAAAATCCTCTGCTCTGATCGTCTTCGGTGCGGCCCTGTCTTTCTGGCAGCCCTCGCCCACCGGGCATCTGGATGCGGCACACCTATTGGGTCTTGATGGACCAGGCGGAGACCGCTGGACGACGTTTCTGACGGCCAGCCCGGCCGGATCGGTCCATCATGCAACCATGCATTTGCATGGCGAGCGTGGAACGGACCTGGAGCATGCGGGCGTGGGCCAGGTGACGCCATCGGGCGTCCTACAGGCCGCTTTTGGGCCTCTGCCAGCGGCTGACGATATCATCACCGGTTCAATTCCAGATCAGAGCCTACCGTCAGACGCCGATCCGTTGATTGCACGCAATGCGCGCGCGCATCGGCTTGAAACCTATGCCTCGCAAACACTGTTTGCATCGCGGCGCGCGCCGCTTTCCCTTGTCGATGCGCATCCGTTTGCGCGCTTGGAACTGGCCAGCCTGCCGAGCAGTGGCTTCACCGGTCATATCGGGCTCGTTCCGCCTGCTCCGGAGATGATCGTCGCTGAGGATGCGAGCGGTGCAGAAGCGGACAATGATGCAAGCTATGCGCTGGCGATGGTCGATCCATCGGCTGGCGGTTCGCCGCTGGAAGACACGGAGGGCCAGAGGCAAATCTCGGCTTTCCTCAACAATGATCGCCAGTTCGAATGCCTCGCTGAAGGCATCTATTTCGAAGCACGCGGTGAGCCGCGTCGTGGTCAGGTTGCCGTGGCGCAGGTGATCATGAATCGGGTGAACCATGATGAGTTCCCCGACACGATCTGCGGCGTGGTCTACCAGAACCAGCATTGGCGCAATCGCTGCCAGTTCTCGTTCGCTTGCGATGGCGTGCCAGAGCGCATCACCGAGCGTGGCGCATGGTCAGAAGCTGAAAGTGTGGCGCGTCAGGTGCTAGAAGAGCGCGACCTGATCGAGACGATCACCGAGTCTACGCACTATCACGCAAACTATGTGCGCCCGCGCTGGGCACCGCGCATGATCCGCCTCGACCGGATCGGCCTGCACATCTTCTATAAGGGCCGCTACGGCGGTTGGCGCTAGCGCTGAAAGCGGTTGGTTCGAAGGACCAGAGCGCAGCGCAAGTAGACTCTCGTTAGTCTGGCATCGCGCTCCGTTCCAGAGGAACGACCGCTTGATGCCTGGGCTCCGCACCTCCGGCACAACCGCTTGATTTTTCTTAGCCCGACCGACGCTACGTGCCTTCGGCACGACCGCTTCCGGTGGCTACCCAACACTCGTCGCTTGGACCCACCAGTCCGGCCGGGCCTTTTGGACATCGGATGCTAGCTGAGCAGCATCACTGTCACTTTCCATCAATGCGAAACATGTGGCCCCGGAGCCAGACATACGCGCGAAGGGGGATTCAGCCAGCGCGCTAAGGCACTCAGTGATCTCCGGGGCTAAGCTGATGGCAGCGTCCATCAGATCGTTGCGGGTGGTCGTCAGATAGCCGATCAGGCCATCGAAACCGACCGGGTCGGACCAAGTCGGCAATGGCGGATTGGAGCGCGATGTTAGCGCCTTGAAAACTGCAGGCGTGGAGACCGCGACGCCCGGATTGACCAGGACGCACGGCGTCGGCGGCACTTTTATTGGTTCGATTACCTCACCAATGCCACTGATGATCGCAGCCTGTTCAGCAAAGCACATGGGAACATCCGCGCCCAGCGCCAATAGGTCGTTTCGTTCACTATCGGTCAGCGCTCGCCCGCCGGTCAGCAACCGCACCAAAGCCGCCATGTCGGCAGACCCACCGCCAATGCCGGAGGCGACCGGAAGGTTCTTGGCGAGGTGAAGTGCGAGCGGCTTGGATGCCGCCGCATCGACGCCCCAGCGGCGCACGCATGCCAACGCCTTAGCAAGTCCGTTGTCTTCAAGCGGCGGAACGGCGGACGCAAACGGGCCGGCTGCAACGAGCTGGTCCGTGTCAGCGGGTTCCACAAAGACCTCATCGCCGATATCAGCGAATGCGACCAGGGAATGAAGCGTGTGATAGCCGTCGGCGCGCTGGCCGGTGACATGGAGCGCCAGGTTGATCTTGGCGCGCGCCAGCATAGGCGATCAGCCTATTGCAGCATGGGAATCTCATAGCCTTCCGGCCAGATGCCCACCGACTCCACCTCTTCGCGTGTCAGCCCGCGCTGAAGTTTGCGCTGGATGGCCTCGCGATCGACCTCATCATCATCGAGGTCGCGAGCATGGCTCCATTGGAACCGTGCCTCCAACCGACGGCCAACCATCCAATAGGCATCGCCCAAATGATCGTGAATGACGCCCTGCGTTGGGTCGAGGCTGACCGCCCGTTCCAACTGCTCTACGGCTTCTTCAAAGCGGCCAAGGCGAAAATAGACCCAGCCCAAACTGTCAACAATGTAGCCTGATTCAGGTCGCAACTCGACGGCGAGCTCCAGCATCTCCACCGACTGATCCAGGTTCTCACCACGATCAACCCATGTGTAGGCCAGATAGTTCATGACGTCGGGCTGGTCAGGGAAGAGTTCGAGCGCACGCAGGAAATCTGTTTCAGCCAAAGGCCAACGTTCGGTCCGCTCATAGGCAATGCCGCGCTGGTAGAACAGCCGCCAATGATAGTCTTCTGGCGTCTCAATCAGATCGATGGCCTGCGTGTAGACGTCGGCTGCCGCTTCGAAATCACGACGGAAACGCAGCACCGTGCCGAAGGTGTGAATGGCCTCCAGGTCCGTCGGATCGGCTTCAATGAGCGCTAGAAGGTGGCCATCGGCTTCCTCGGGGCGCTCCAGCTGATCAAGTAGGACACCGAGCCGGATTTCCGCTGATCGCTTAAACGGGTGCGCCTCGCCGATCAGTTCGTAGACATCGACGGCCCGCTCCCAAAGCTCCAGGCTTTCATAGACCCGCGCCAGGCCAAAGCGGGCAAGGTCATGATCAGGATCGGTGAACAGCGCCAGATTGAGATAGATGGCACCCACTTCTTCGGCACCATCATCGCCAATCGCCAATCCAAGGCCATAAAGAACTTCCGCTGCGCCCTGACGGGCATTGGTAACCCTGTGTTCTAGCGGCTGGCCATCGAGCGCAGCCTGGAAATCGGACTGGATGACGCCATTGCCGGGCGCAAGCTGAAGGAAACCAGCCAGCACCTCTTGCGCCTCTTCGGGGCGATCATTGGCAAGAAGCGTGCGGGCATAACCCTGCACCAACCGCATGGCGCCCGGATCGGTTGAATAGGCGCGCTCCATATCGCCGAGCGCACCCTCAGCATCGCCGGAAGCCAAGCGGATCAGCGCGCTGTGATAGGTGCTGTAAAGCTCGACCCACGCCGGGCCTTCCAGTTCGGCCAGATTGGCAAGCGCCTGGTCGGTGTCGCCATTGCCGTGCAATGCCCAAGCGCTGATCAGCACCGCGACCAGTTCGCCGAACCCATCGGTCTCATAGGCGTCGAGCTCCCGCAGCGCGACACGGAAGGAGCGTTGACGCATGGCATCAAGCGCTAGTGTCAGCCGCGCCATGCCAGAATCTCCGGCGGCAACCAAAATCGTCGCAAGATCGAGCGCGCCAGCCATACGGCCATCGGCCAGCTCCATCGTGAAGGCGCTGTGGATGAAGCGGTCCGATGCCGGGTCTAGCTCATAGGCTTGGCGGTAAAAGTCGGCGGCCAATGGAATGTCCCGCTCGGTCTCTGCCAGCGTTGCAGCCAGAAAGAGCCCAGAAAGGCTGGTCCCGTCATGGGCTGAAACCGGCGGAGCCAAGGACTGATCGGACTGGGCACCCGTCGTCTCGGCCACGGCTGCTGTTGCCAGACTAAGAGATAGGCAGCCAGCGGCAGCAAGTTTGCTCAGGAAAGACAGGCTTGGCGTTGTCGGCATCATCATCGTCTTTGTCTAGGACGGCCCGCCAGCAGGGCAAAACCGACCGATTCACTTTGATTTCGGCGTGTTTTGACGACAACCATGGCTTTTTCCCGACGACCGCACAAGGCGGGCCTGAGGCGAGAGTCAAAACACTTTGTGTTCGCCCCGCTCATCGCCGACTTCGCCGTTGACAAGCTTTCGGTAGTGGTCCGCCAAGGTGTCTTGCCCAAAAGATGGCGTGGCATCGGCATCGTATCGAGCCAATGCCTCGTCCCAGACAAGCATGGATTCGGTCGCGTAGTAGCGGCCGATGCGCGCGAGCTCAGCTTTGTCTTTCAAGCTCGGAACCACCCATCCGAACGTCGACAGAACCCCAATGATGGCGTCCATGAGGCCAACCGGCACATGGGCATATCGCGGTTCCTTGCCTAACGCCGAGAACAGTAGCTCACCCTGCTCTTTCGGCGTTAGAGCCTTGCCCGGTCCGCCGATGGGCAGAACGCGGTTCTGCAAGGCGGGGTCCGACAGGCAGGCGACCAGATACCCTGCCAGGTCCTCATTGCTGATCGGCTTGCAGGCCGTAAGTTCGCCGTTGCCAAACAAGAGGAAGGGCTTGCCGGCTCTTAGCCGTTCCAACTGGCCGGAGAGCGATTTGAAGAACGCGGTCGGCCGGACAATCGAATAGGTAAGCTCGGACTGCTGGAGCTCCGCCTCGAGGGCAAGCTTGGCTTCCTGAAAGGCAAGCAAGGGCCTTTGAACGCAGATCGCCGACAAGATTACAAAGTGCGGCGTGCCGGTTTCCGTCGCTGCCCAAAGCACATTGGCGTTGGCGGCGTGATCAATCGCCCAGGCATCGCGCGGCAGGCCATTGCGCGAGGCCAGGCAGGAGATGACCGCATCGAAGCGCTCACCTTGGAACCCGGCCTCTAGAAGAGAGGCGCGGTCGTTCACGTCCGCCACACGCGTTTCGGCGTCGGCAGGAAAGGTCCCGGCAACCGGCATGGCTCGGACAACACACACCGTTTTAAAGCCAGCATCCACTAACGCGTGCGCCGTGGCGCGCCCGATTGTTCCCGTGGCACCGAGCAGCAGCACGCGCCTCACCAGTGATTTGCTCGCTTTGTCGGGTTCCTCAACGGACGTCATTTACATGTTGGGATATTTCGGGCCGCCCGAGCCCTCTGGCACCGTCCAGATGATGTTCTGGTTCGGGTCCTTGATGTCGCAGGTTTTGCAGTGGACGCAGTTCTGGGCGTTTATCTGGAAGCGCTTATCGTCTTCTCCATCATCGACCCACTCATAGACTCCGGCCGGGCAGTAGTTGGCTGATGGGCCGCCGAACAGGCCCAGCTCAGAGACGCGTTGCAGCCGGTCATCTTTGACCTTGAGATGGATCGGCTGATCCTCTTCATGGTTGGTGTTGGACAGGAACACCGATGACAGCCGGTCAAAGGTCAGCTTTCCGTCCGGCTTGGGGTAACTGATCGGTTTGGCGACAAAGTCCTCGACCGTCGTCTCATGATCTGCCTTGCCGTGCAGCAGCGTCCCAAAGGGTGACCAGCCAAGCGCCGTGTTGCACCACATATCGAGCCCGCCCAAGGCAATCCCAAAGCGCGTTCCATGCTTGGACCAAAGTGGTTTGACGTTACGCACCGGATGCAGATCACGGCCGATGGCGCTGCGCCGCCAGCCTTCCTCATAAGAGGTCAGTTCGTCCTGCTGACGTCCCTCGCTCAGGGCCTCATGCACGGCATCGGCGGCCTGGATGCCGGACAAGACAGCATTATGCGAACCTTTGATGCGCGGGACGTTGACGAAGCCGGCTGAGCAGCCAAGCAGTGCGCCGCCTGGGAAAGTCAGCTTGGGAACGGACTGGTAGCCACCCTCCGATATGGCCCGCGCGCCATAGGCAAGGCGACGCGCGCCCTCAAAGGTAGGCGCGACCATCGGATGGGTCTTGAAACGCTGAAACTCCTCGAATGGCGACAGGTGCGGGTTTGCGTAGTTGAGGTGCACCACAAACCCGACAGCCACCTGATTGTCTTCCAGATGGTAGAGAAAGGATCCGCCGCCTGTGGTGTTGTCGAGTGGCCATCCAAAGGCATGCTCAACCCGTCCGGGATGATGATGCTCCGGCTTCACCTCCCAAAGCTCTTTCAGGCCAAGGCCGTATTTCTGGGGCTCGGCATCTTTGGCAAGACCATAGCGTTGAATGGCTTGCATGGAGAGCGAACCGCGCACACCCTCCGCTAGCAGGACGTACTGCCCATGCAGTTCCATACCCGGTGTATGGTTGGCTGTCGGATTGCCATCCCGGCCAATACCCATGTCGCCGGTCGCGACGCCGTACACCGCGCCATCTTTGTTGATCAGGAGTTCTGACGCCGCAAAGCCGGGGTAGATCTCCACACCCAGCGCTTCGGCTTTCTCCGCCAACCAGCGACACACATTGCCAAGTGAAGCAATGTAGGCGCCGTGATTGTTCATCAGCGGTGGCATGGCAATGTTGGGAAGGCGCACGCCCCCGCCAGGCCCAAGATAGTAGAAACGGTCCTCAGTCACTGCCGTTTTCAGCGGGTGATCGTCATCGTTGCGCCAGTCAGGCAGCAGAGCATCCAGGCCAGCTGGATCGATCACCGCACCGGAAAGAATGTGCGCGCCAACTTCCGCGCCTTTCTCCAGCACCACAACATCGCGATCCGGGTCCATCTGTTTCAGACGAATGGCCGCGGCAAGACCCGCAGGCCCGGCACCGACGATCACAACGTCAAACGGCATGGATTCGCGTTCAGCGGTCATAGACAATCCCGTGTTCTTCTGGACTAGCGTCTTCGATGGGCCGGCCCTTCGTGACGATATCCTTTGTTCCGGTATAAGAAGAGGAGGTCAACACGCTCAAAGGTCGCGATCGTGGGAACAACGTGCGGCAGCGTAGGGATTTCATGGACAGGCAAGCACTGAAAGAACTGCTGGAATTTTACGCCGAGGCCGGTGTTGACGCGGCCATCGGCGATGAGGCCGTTGATCGTTATTCCGAGCCTAAAACTCAGGCGGCACCGCCACCCGCGCCTGCCCCAACTCAGCCAGAGCCTATGGTGCCAGCAGCGCCGCGCCCCTCACCTTCTCCAATCGCTACACAAGCATCAGATGACCCCGTTCAGGGCCTGGCGCACGCTGAAGCACTGGCAGCGGGCGCCTCAACGCTTGAGGAGCTGCGCGCTGCGTTGGACGGCTTCGATGGCTGCGCACTGAAGAAGACCGCCCGCCAACTGGTGTTCGCGGACGGGAATCCAGACGCATCGATCATGCTCATCGGAGAAGCGCCGGGGCGCGACGAGGATGTTCAGGGCCTGCCCTTTGTCGGACGGTCCGGTCAGCTTCTCGACAAGATGTTGGCAGCCATCGGGCTCGACCGCACCAAGGTCTATATCGGCAACGTTATCTACTGGCGGCCGCCGGGCAACCGCACACCAACGCCCGATGAGCGCGCCTTATGCGAGCCGTTCATCCGACGGCAGATCGCTTTGGTGCAGCCCAAGGTGATGATGACGCTTGGCGGATCAGCGCTTTCTACCCTTTTTGAAGGCCGCACGGGGATCATGAAGACGCGTGGTCAGCTTTTGACCTATGCCCAGGACGGGTTGTCGATCCCGACGATACCAACTTTGCACCCGGCTGGCCTGTTGCGGCAGCCGCTGAACAAGCGTCTTGCCTGGCGCGATCTTCTTCTTCTCGATGAGCTTGCACGGGAGCATGGCGCGCGATGAGCCGGATCGATGAGTCACTTCCTTTTGTCGCACTCGGCATCGCCGTGCTGACGGTTTCCGATAGCCGCACGCTGGAGGATGATCGCTCAGGCGATGTGCTGGTCGATCGGCTGACCAAGGCTGGGCACCTGCTGGCTGACCGGGCCATTGTGACGGACGATAAGAGCCTGATCGCGGACAAGGTGAAAAGCTGGGTCAGCGACGAGGGGGTCGATATCGTGATCACGACGGGGGGGACGGGCTTCACCGGACGAGATGTAACTCCCGACGCCATAGAACCCATGTTCGACAAGCGGATGGAGGGGTTTTCGACGCTCTTCCATCAAATCAGCTATGAGAAAATTGGCACGTCGACCCTGCAATCGCGGGCGACGGCCGGCCTAATTGGCACAACCTTCGTGTTCTGCCTGCCAGGCTCTCCTGGAGCCTGCAAAGACGGGTGGGACGGTATCCTTCAGGCGCAGCTCGACTACCGCCATCGGCCCTGTAATTTCGTGGAAATCATGCCAAGGCTCGATGAGCACCTCAAACGCGGCGCTGCGGGCGGCGAGAGCAAGAGCGCTTGACTATCCAGTCTCGGCGACAGTTTCGCCTGTGGCCAAGTTCTCGGGCTCTTCCAGCGGTTCCATTGGCTGCGCCAGATGCGTGCAGGACCGCAGCCGCATCAGATTGGGCAATTTGACCGCGGGATCAGCAGCGCGCCAATCGATAGACGGGGCGCTTACTCCTCGTAGATGCGATCGACGTGCCAAAAGGCCCTGAGAAAGCCGGCCAACGGACAGAACGCGATTGGCGAACACGACCGATGCCCGGCGCTTAACATCAGCACTGCCAAGCTCCGGCTCATGCTCGGGGCGGAAGGCGGCCGACAGCATGCGATTGGGCGTCCTGATACGGTTCTGACGCTCAACGAAAGACATGGCTTCTTCCAACCAGCCGGCTGTGAGAACCGTCGCCTGGTCGAGCATCAACACCCAGTCAGCACGGTGTGCTGACTTGAGCGCGACATCGGTTGCCTTTTCGCGTTCCTTGGGCACCGGAACCATGATGGCTCCTGCGGCATCAGCGATCATCGCGGTGCCGTCACGTGAGCCAAGGTCGAAGAAGACCACATCACGCACGGCGCCATCGGCAGCGGCAGCAACCAGCGGACGCAGGACGTCGAGGAGGTAAGGCTCCCCGTTTTTGGTGTGGATGATCACGCTCAACATGGCTGCCACATTTAGCAGTTGATCCTTATGTTGGCGAGTTTGTAGGGGAAACGCGGTAAAGCTCGGTCATTTGTTCTTTTTTTGTTCTCATTTTTGCGCTAGAAACCCGAAAGGTGACGAGCTGAGGACACAATCGTCATGGCGAACAAAAAGAACCAGGCACCCCCCAAATCACGCTCGCATGGTCGTGGAACGGCCAGCAATGCCAGCGGACGGTTTGAACCATTGGCGCGGCAGACCGTCGATGATGGCTGGGATTCGCTCGCTGACCTGCCGCCGCTGAAAACCGAGGTCGCGCTCGAGGCGGCGCGCACCATCATCACCCGAAACGTTTCGCCGGACATTTCCTTTGATAGGTCGATTAATCCCTATCGTGGCTGCGAGCATGGTTGCGTCTACTGCTATGCGCGGCCGACGCACGCCTATATGGGGCTTTCGCCAGGGCTTGATTTTGAGACAAAGCTCTTTGCCAAGCCCAATGCCGCCAAGCTTTTAAAGGCTGAACTTTCCAAACCGAGTTACGAGGTGAAGCCGATCGCCATCGGCACCAACACCGATCCCTACCAGCCGATCGAAAAGACGCAGAAGATTATGCGTGGCGTTTTGGAGGTGCTGGCGGAGATGAAACACCCGGTGTTGATCACCACCAAATCGGCGATGGTGTGCCGCGATATCGATCTTCTGGAAGCGATGGCAAAGGAGCGGCTGGCGCATGTGACGATGTCGGTCACCACGCTCGATCGCAAACTGGCGCGAACGATGGAGCCGAGAGCCGCGACACCACCCCGACGTCTTGCCGCCATCGAAGCACTAAGCGAGGCAGGGATACCGGTAAGCGTCAACGCTTCGCCGATGATTCCGGCGCTCAACGATCATGAGCTTGAGGCCATTTTGGAAGCCTCTCATGCGGCCGGTGCTCGAGGCGCAAGCTACATCCTGCTGCGCATGCCGCTGGAGGTTCGCGATCTCTTCAAGAGCTGGTTGATGGAGCACTATCCGGGGCGCTATCGGCATGTGATTTCTGTTCTGCGGGCAATGCGTGGCGGAGCCGACTACGACGCTCGCTGGGGCCGGCGCATGGAAGGGATAGGCCCGTTCGCCCAGGTGCTCGCCAAGCGGTTCAAGCTGGTGACGGGCCGACTTGGCATGAAGACCAAGATCCCGCGGCTGCGCTGTGACCTCTTCGATGCGCCCGAGCGGGAAGCGGGCAAGAAGTCCGGTGGGCGCAAAGATTCCCAGCATGATCAATTGGATCTGTTCGGCCCAACAGGCTGATCATCACTTGAAAGTACAAACAAAAAAAGGGCACCGCGCTCGCGATGCCCTTTTGAAGATGAGGTCGGTCTGGGTCTTAATCGAGCGGCGGAATGCGCAGCACCTGACCGGGGTAGATCTTGTCCGGATCGGAGAGCATCGGCTCGTTGGCCTCGAAGATGGCAGTGTATTTGGTGCCATCGCCATAGGCCTTACTGGCGACTGCCCAAAGCGTGTCACCTTTTTCCACCGTGTGATAAGTCGCTTCACCGCCGCCAGATGCGGGCTCGATATTGTCCTCGACCGAGGCAATGCCTTCAACATTGCCGGCAGCCAGGATGATCTTCTCACGCAGTTCTTGGGAGGGAGCGGAGCCTGCGATCTTCACAGTGTCGCCATCGACTTCAACGGTGACATCACCTTCAAGACCAAGCTCAGCCACTTCCTTTTCAATGGCTTCAGCCGGATCGTCGCCCCCGCCAAACAGCTTCTTGCCTGCATCGCGTACAAATGAAATCAGTCCCATCGGTTTTTCCTCTTCCCCGGTGGTGGATTGTTCCCCAGTTGGACATGGTAACCCAAGTGAACAATCGCCGCCTGCGCACCACGCCTTTGCCCTATAGAGCGCTGGAGCGGCCTTGAAAACCTTTGCAATGCAGCGCGCCGCGACGGCAGGCTGTCGTTCGCTGACCGAATCGCCCAACGGCTGAACCTATGGCTCCTCTTTCTTCACCAAAAAACACACCCACCGATGAGCGCTCCTGGAAGATGCAAACAGCACCCGACGCGCGCTTTGAGGCCGATACGCAAGCGCTCGGGTTCCGCCATGTTGTCGGGGTGGATGAAGCGGGGCGAGGCCCGTTGGCGGGCCCCGTTGTTGCCGCGGCTGTGATCCTGCCGCTCCAACCCAACCCATCGGGCAGCCTCATACATCCACCTGCTTTGGATGGGCTGAACGATTCCAAGAAGATTACCGAGGGGATGCGGGACCAGCTTTTCGCAGCGCTCATGGAACTGGCAGACGTCAGCATCGCCAGCGTCAGCGCGCAGACCATCGATGCCCGCAACATCCGCAAAGCCTCGCTGGAAGCGATGCGGCTTGCCGTTGCTGGACTTCCCAGGGTGGCCGATTTCGCGCTGATCGATGGTACCGACGTGCCGGCTGGCCTTTCCTGCGCTGGCCAAGCACTGGTGAAAGGCGACGGTCGGTCTCTCTCCATCGCCGCCGCCTCCATCTGCGCCAAGGTTACCCGTGATCGGATGATGCTGGCAGCGGACGCGCGTTATCCTGGCTACGGCTTTGCGAGCCACAAGGGCTACGCAACTCCGCAACATCAGGAGGCGCTGGCCAGGCTCGGCCCTTCGCCCATCCATAGACGCACCTTCGCCCCGGTCAGAGCGGCACAGATCAGTAGAACCGCGCTTTAGATTTGCGAAACACTTTTTCAACCTGGCCTTTACCTTAACAAGGCAGTGTCGCGGCACTTGTTTTGGTTGTGCGTACAGGTTGGGTTATGTCGGTTTTGCGTTTGGAGGCGCAGCGTAACAGCGCCTCCCTTTCCCATGATATCGCCGCGCCGACATCGGGCATCGGCAGCTTTCTCGACACGGTGACCGTCGGGGACTGCATCGCCTTGATGGAGCAGATGCCGGCAGGTTCGGTCGATACGGTGTTTGCCGATCCACCCTACAATCTTCAGCTTCAGGGATCGCTCCAGCGTCCGGACCAAAGCGATGTCGATGCCGTCGATGACGCCTGGGATCAGTTTGAAAGCTTTGCAGCCTATGACGCCTTCACGCGTGCCTGGCTGCTTGCTGCTCGACGCGTTCTGAAGCCGAACGGCACCCTTTGGGTGATCGGTTCCTATCATAACATTTTCCGCGTGGGCGGGTCGTTGCAGGACCTTGGCTATTGGATCCTCAACGACATTGTCTGGCGCAAAACGAACCCCATGCCGAACTTCAAAGGTCGACGGTTCGCCAACGCTCATGAGACGTTGATCTGGGCGGCGCGGTCGGAGACCGGAAAGCGCTACACCTTCAACTACGATGCCCTTAAGGCCGCCAATGACGATGTGCAGATGCGCTCCGACTGGACGCTGCCGATTTGCACGGGCGCAGAACGCCTGAAAGATGATGACGGCAACAAGGTTCATCCAACCCAGAAGCCTGAGTCGCTTTTGGCACGCGTTCTGCTCGCCTCTACTAAGCCGGGCGATGTTGTGCTTGATCCTTTCTTTGGCACTGGCACCACGGGCGCTGTCGCCAAGAAACTGGGGCGCTCGTTCATCGGCTTGGAACGCGAAACCGCCTATGCTGAGGCCGCGCGGGCGCGCATCGCGAGTGTCGAACCCGTGCCGGATGCAGCGCAGGTGATGCTGCAAGGCAAGCGCGCGCAGCCGCGCGTGCCCTTCGCCGCGCTCCTGGAAGCAGGCTATATCATGCCAGGCGAGCAGCTAGTCGACGGCAAGGAACGCCATGCAGCGCTCGTGCGGGCCGATGGAACGCTTGCCAGTGGGACGCATGAAGGCTCGATCCACAAGGTTGGTGCGTTGGTTGAAGAGCGAGAAGCCTGCAATGGCTGGACCTTCTGGCACGCCAAACGGGACGGTAAACTGATCCTGATCGATGACTACCGCGCCGAAGTTCGCAAGAAGGTCGTCTGACCTATCGGGCTTTCGGTCGGATGGAACGGCCGAGTTCCGGCAGTGCCTGTTTCAGCACTTTCACCATTACTGTCGGCCAGGCTTCTTCGATCAGTTGTTCGGGCGTCGACCACCAGCCAGCGGTTGCCGGGGGCGTCGCACTTTCGCGGCGATAGACGTCCAGTGTCAGCGCGAAATGGGTGAACACATGCTCGATGCTGCCGACAGGTTCGGCATCGGCGTAGGGCGGTGCCTTTTCGCTCGACCAATCGCTCGTCGGCACCTGTGTCATGCCGGGTAGTAGGCCATCGACTGGCCGGCTTTCGCACCACACCGCGCCATCGTCTGGGCGGATGATCACCAGAGCTGCACCCAGCCGGCGAGGCTTGGCTTTCTTTGGAGCCTTGACCGGAAAGGTCTCCATGTCTCCAGCCTTGGCGGCTTGGCAGCCAGGGCGCCAAGGGCAAATTACGCATGCCGGTTTTTTGGGGGTGCAGATCGTGGCGCCCAGATCCATCATCGCCTGCGCAAAGTCGCCAGGTCGCTCTGATGGACCGAAGTCCGCCAATCGTTCCAACACGTCCCGCTTCACCTTCGGCAGAGGCGTGTCGAGCCGGAAAAGCCGTGTGATGACGCGCTCGACATTGCCATCCACCACGGGGACCGACTCGCCAAAGGCAATGGCGGCGATGGCCGCAGAGGTGTAGTCGCCGATACCTGGCAGGTTTTTAAGCTCGGCGGCATTGGTCGGGAATACCCCGCCGCGCCCTGCGACGACCTTGGCGCAGGCATGCAGATTGGCCGCGCGTCGATAGTATCCAAGGCCTGCCCAAGCCTTTCGAACATCATCATCGCTCGCCGCAGCAAGATCAGAAACGGCCGGCCATCGATCAACGAATTTAGAAAAATAGGGAGCCACAGCCACAACAGTTGTCTGTTGGAGCATGATTTCAGAAAGCCAGACCTTGTAGGGGTCTTGAAACTGGCCGGCCTTGGTGGCCTCAGGGCCTAGGCGCCAGGGAAGCTTGCGCGCATGCCTGTCATACCAGTCGAGAAGATCGGCCGCGCGGCTATCCGCCATGGCCGATCGCGCAAGCATGGGAGCGGATCAGTTAATCCGCTCTTTCACGTCTTCGATGGCGCTAGCGATCAGCTTGGACGCCGTTGCACCCTTGGCCTGTTCGGCCAGTAGTGTTTCAGACGCGGCAATCGCGATGTCCGTGGCGCGCGACCGAACTTCCGCCAGAGCCTGTGCTTCTGCCTGTGCGATGCGCGTTTCGGCAGCGGCGGTGCGCCGGGTGATCATTTCTTCCAGCGCGGCTTCGGTTTCGGCAGTCATGCGTTCCGCTTCTGCCTTGGCCTGAGCGATGATGGCGTCAGCCTCTTCATCGGCAGCCTGGGTTTTGCGACGGAAATCAGCCAGAACGGCCTGTGCTTCTTCGCGCAAGCGACGGGCTTCTTCCAGCTCGCTGCGAACTTTCTCAGCGCGGGCGTCCAGCGCCTTGGTCACCATGCCAGGGACCTTGAGATAAACCATGAGCGCCAGGAAAAGGATCAGCGCGACGAGTGCCCAAGCAGATGAATCCATGGTCCGGCCCCCTTACTGCTGGCTCTGCGCGGCGATGGCCTTTGTCACCGCGGCTTTGGTTGGCGCTTTGGGCGCCAGTTTTTCCATGATGGCATCAACCGCATCAGTGGCAATGGTGTCCACCTGGCTCAGCGCCTCGGTTTTGATGGCGTTGATCCGCGTTTCAGCTTCGGAGAGCTTTTTGGCCAGCTCTTCTTCAGAAGCGTGACGCTTGGCATTGGTTTCAGCCGTCAACTTGTCGCGGGTTTCGTTTGCCATCGCATTGGCCTTGGAGCGGGCATCGGCAAGGGCCTTTTCATACCCTTCCATCGCCTCATCAGTTTCCCGCTTTAGCCTTTCAGCTTCGGCAAGGTCGCTGGCGATCCGGTCATGCCGGTCTTCCAAAATACCGGAAATGCGTGGGCCGGCGATCTTGGAGATCACGTAGTAGACAAGCCCAAATGCAATCACCAGCCACAGGAGCTGAGAAGCATAGGTGCTGGTGTCGAAGGGCGGGAATAGCCCGCTGGCTTCGCTGGCGGCATGTGCGGCGTCGTCTGTCGTGGCCATCGCTTACAATCCGGCTTGAAACTTCTGTCATCCAGCGCCCATGGCGCTGATTGGCATTGCTTGAGGTGGGTTTGGCAACCGCGCAGTGTCCGCATCTTCGACGCGGACACTGCAAAGCGGCGTTCATTCCCAAAAGGACCGCCGACCAAGCCGGCGATCGGCTGCTCGAAGTCTTAGACGGCGAACAGCAGAAGAAGCGCAACCAGCAGCGAGAAGATGCCAAGCGCTTCTGTCACGGCGAAGCCGAAGATCAGGCGGCCAAACTGGCCGTCAGCGGCGGAAGGATTGCGCAGAGCGCCCGCCAGATAGTTGCCGAAAATCTGGCCAAGGCCGATGGCGGCGCCACCCATACCAAGACAGGCGATACCGGCGCCGATAAGTGCTGCTGCATCTGCTTCCATGATGAAACTCCTTTGGAATGAACGAATGTGCAGAGGAAACGGCCCGGCGGACGCCAGGCCGAATGAGAAACCTTAGTGAGACGGGTGAAGCGCGTCGTTGAGATACATGCAGGTCAACACCGCAAACACATAGGCCTGAAGGAACGAAACCAGGAACTCCAGCGCTGTCATGGCAATGGTCATCAACATCGGCAAAACGGAGCCGGCGATACCGACAAAGCCCAGCCCGGTGAGCGAGACCACGAAGCCTGCGAACACCTTCAGCGTGATGTGACCAGCCAGCATGTTGGCAAACAAACGCACCGAAAGAGAAATGGGACGCGAGAGAAAGGAAATAATCTCAATCGCGGTCACCAGAGGAATGAGGTAGCCGGGCACGCCGTCAGGCACGAATAGCTTCAGGAAGCTGAACCCGTGTTTCATGAAGCCGTAGACGATGACTGTGCCTATCACCAGCATCGCCAGTGCAAAGGTCACAATGATGTGGCTGGTGACGGTGAAGAAGTAGGGGAACATGCCAAACAGGTTGGCAAACAGCACGAACATGAAGAGCGAGAAGACAAGGGGGAAAAATCTCATCCCTTGTGTTCCGGCCGCATCTCGCAGCATGCCGGCGATAAACTCGTAGCTCATCTCAGCGGCAGCCTGCCAACGGCCAGGCACCAGGCCACGGCCAGACGTCGAAAGCACTAGAAACGCAGCAACGGCGCCGGTGGTGGCCATCATGAACAGCGATGAATTGGTGAAGGAGAAGTCGAGACCAGCAATCTCGATCGGCACAATGGTGGAGATCTCAAACTGCTTGATCGGATCATTCGCCACAGTGGTCAACTCCTTGTCGGGGCAACGGCTGGCGAGCCGCACCCTGGCACTTTGCCAGGCCCCTATGAACGTCGTGTCTCATCCGCGCAAGGCCCCAAGGACCGGAACCTGCACGCACGCGAAGCTTTAACCGCCGTCGCGCTCGTTTTTTCCTGTGTCATCTCGCCGCGCCGATTGGCTGGGCGCCGGCGCCACAAGACCGAGGGTTCTCATGACGTTTAGAACGCCGGCTGCAAACCCCAACAAAAGCAGGACGATCAGACCGAACGGTCCGGTGCCTGCCACGCTGTCGAGAAACCAACCCAAGGCCCCACCGACAAAGATTGCCGCAATGAAGTCGGACGATACCCTTACCGCTAGGCCATACCCGGTGCGCTTGGCAGCGTCCGCGTCATCACCATCGGTTTTTGGGCGATGCGCACCGAGCTTGTCGTCCAGCGCATCAAGCCGGCGCCGGACATCCGACAAATCGGCTTCGTCCGACCGATCCGGCCGTTCGGGATCCGACCCATTCGTCATGGGGCTTTCCTCCGTGCCAGCGGTCGCGAAAATCGCCGGGACCATAGTGTCCGACCCATAGGGTGTCAACCAAGGCCGTCAACAATCGAAGCCCCATGTAACTTCTTGTATTTCCTGGCTTTTCTTGGCGCTATGCGGCGCTCTCGGCCTCCACCATCGCTTCGGCCTGCGCCAAGGCCACTGAAACGATCTGGCTGACGCCCTTTTCTGCCATCGTCACCCCATAGAGCCGGTGCATGCGGCTCATGGTGATGGGATTGTGCGTCACGACCAGGAAGCGTGTGGAGGAACGGCGCGCCATATCGTCCAGCAGATCGCAGAAACGCTCTACATTGGCATCATCGAGAGGAGCATCGACCTCATCGAGAATGCAGATGGGAGCCGGGTTGGAGAGGAACACCGCGAAGATCAGCGCCATCGCCGTCAACGCCTGCTCGCCGCCGGAGAGAAGGGTGATCGATTGCGGCTTCTTGCCGGGCGGCTTGGCGATGATATCGAGACCCGCATCGAGCGGATCATCGGCATCGATGAGCTTCAATTCGGCCTCACCGCCACCGAAGAGCCGTTTGAAGAGGTCGGCAAACTGCTCGTTCACCCGGTCGAAGGCTTCCAAGAGCTTCACCCGGCCTTCGCGATTCAACGTGGAAATGGTGCCGCGTAGCTTCGTGATGGCTTCGGCAACATCATCACGCTCCATGGAGAGCGTGTCGCGGCGCTCAGCGACCTCGTCGGCCTCTTGCTCAGCCTGAAGGTTCACAGCACCGATGCGGGCACGTGCTTCCTTCAGTTCGGCGAGCTGACGCTCCAGGACATCAAGCGCCGGAGGCTGAACCCCCGGCTCGAAGCCGGCCAAAGTCATCAGTGTATGAGGCGCCGCATCGACGGCCTCAGAAATCGTTGCTTCCAGCATGCGACGACGCTCATCGGCGGCCGTCTTGCGCTCTTCGGCACGGCCATTGGCCTCACGGGCGGCAAAGTAGGCTTCTTTGGCATCACGCGCCTTGGCATCGGCCTCACGCTGTGCGGTTTCGCGCGCTGCTAGGCTGTCAGCGGCAAGCTTACGAGCCTTCTCGGCCTCCGACAGCGTCGCGGCGAGAGCACGGCGCTTTTCGACCAGTCGGCCCGGTTCACCGTCGAGGCGTTCCAAGGTCGTCTGGAGGTCGGTACGACGTTGGGCAAGCGTTGAAGCATGGCTCGCTGCGGCATCGGCTCGCCGCTGCCAGGCTTCCAGTGCGCGGGTGGCCGCATCTTTCCGGCGCTGGTGGTCAGCCAACTCGCGCTGCAAACCGTCGAGCGCGACACGCGCATCATCGCGGACACGGCGCGCGTCGGTTTCGTCTTGGGAGGCTGCTTCGAGCTTGGCTTCCATCGCCGAAAGATCGGCACCTGCAATTGTTTTGGTTTCAGCCTCTGCCAGTGAGTCGCTCGCTTGCTGATGAGCTTCCGACAGGCGCCCAACCTCGGCCTCGGCAGCGGCGAGCCGAGCAACTTCCCGCTCCGCCTCACGCTCCAGCGCCAAAAGGCCGCTGGAGGCCTCTTCATAGGCCGACCGTGCTGCTGCTTCATCAGAGCGATGTTTGGACCAGTCGGTATCGGCATCGTTAAGGGCCGTCAGCGCCAACATATGGCTTGCAGCCAGAGCGTTTACCTCCGCCTGGCCAGCTTCAATGTCCTTGCGAAGCGCTTCCAAGCGATTACGTTCCGCCAGCTTGATAGCAGCTGCACTAGGGGCATCGGCGCGCCGGACCAATCCATCCCAGCGCCAGATGGCGCCGTCGCGATTGACCAGTATCTGGCCAGGCGCCAGCTTGGCTTGCAGCTTGGTGCCGTCGTCAACGACACCGATTTGCGCCAACGCACGGGCCAGTATCGGTGTACCGGTGACATGACCAGACAGCGTCTCGACGCCGGCCGGCAGAGACGGATCATCGGCGCGCGCTTCAACGTCGGCCCAAAAGTGCGGCGCATCGGAATTGGTCGAGGCTTCCAACGCCTCACCCAGAGCCGCACCCAAGGCTGCCTCAAAGCCGGCATCGACTTTGAGGCTGTCCAGCACCGCATCGAACGCGTCCTTGTCAGCTTCGTCGTGTTGTCCAACCAGTTTCGCAAGGCCCGATGCTTCGGCTTCCAGAGCGGCAAGTTCTTTTTCGCGGCCGCGCAGCGGCGTTTCGGCCTCGGCGACGGTCGCGAGCGCCGCCGTTCGCGCGGCTTCACTCGCAGCTGCCTGTTCGGCAGCATCGTCTCGCGATAGCTTCAATTCGGCTACTTTGGACCGAACATCTTCCAAACGAGCGGCCGCTTTCGTCTCGGTCTTCAGGGTTTCCAGAGCGGCTTTCGATTTGGTGAATTGATCGTCCAGCCGTGCCACATCGGCGCGGGCCCGGTCGGCAATCTGCTGCTGCGCTGCCATATCGGCACGGGCCTTCGACAGTGCATCGCGCGCGGCATTGGATGCTTCCAAGGCTTTGGCAAAGGTTGCTTCGGCTTTTTCAGCCGCCTCACGGATGGCCGGCTCCTGCGCCTTGGACTGTTTCTGCGCCTCACCAACGGCTATCTGTTCAGCATCAAGCGTTTGCTTCTCAGCAGCGTGGTCGTCGGATAGCCCGGCTTCGCGGGCAATATCAGTATCAAGCGTTGCAAGTTGCGCCTTTGCGGCTTCGATGCGCTCGCCGATCTGCTTCTCTTCCAAAGACAGCTCGTCGCGAGCACGGATGATGCGCCCAAGAGCAGCGCCGGCAGCCGACGCCTTTTCGCGTGCATCCGGTATGCTGGCGGCCGCGCTCGCCTGTGCGGTCGACGTCGAAAGCTGGGCCTCATCGGCCTCCTGCATGGTCGTCTCAGCGATTTGCAGAGCGTGTGCGGCCTCATTGGCGGCTTGGTTGGCGGCTGCCCATTTTAGGGCAAACACGCCAGCCTCTGCAGTGCGCGTCTTGGCGGCGATCTCGCGGAACCTTGCCGCCTGACGAGCCTGACGGCGCAAGCCCTCCAGCTGGCGGTCAAGCTCACCGATCACATCATCAAGGCGCTCGATGTTGGCCTCGGCGGCCCTGAGCCTAAGCTCGGCCTCGTGGCGGCGCGTGTGTAAACCGGAAATGCCCGCTGCTTCTTCAAGCAGTGCTCGGCGCTGAACTGGTTTGGCGGCAATGATCTCACCGATCTGCCCTTGCCGCACCATGGAGGGTGAGCGCGCACCGGAGGCCGCATCGGCGAACATAAGTTGGACGTCGCGGGCGCGCGATTCGCGGCCATTGACCCGATAGTTGGACCCGCGCTCGCGTTCGATCTTGCGCGAGACCTCCAACTGCTCATGCTCATTGAAGGCAGCCGGGGCACGTCGCGCGCCATTGTCGAGGAACAGCTTCACCTCAGCAGAATTGCGCGCCGGCCGTTTGGAGGATCCGGAGAAGATAACCTCCTCCATGCCGCTGGCGCGCATCGCCTTGTAGGAGCTCTCGCCCATCACCCAGCGCATGGCTTCAACAAGGTTGGACTTGCCGCAGCCATTAGGCCCGACAATGCCCGTCAAACCGTCCTCGATCACCATGTCGGTGGGATCGACGAACGTCTTGAAGCCAGCGATACGGAGCTTGGTGAATTTCATCGGCGGACAGCACCACCGCAAGCAGAGAACGCCCGGCGCCCGATGGCGCCGAGGCGCACAGTTGGATCAGCCCAGAAGCGGGTCGATGATCTCAGCATAGTTTTCAGGACTGCGGGCACCAGGGAACCTTGCACCGTTGATGAAGATCGTCGGCGTGGAGGCAACACCGAATTCTTCCGCGCCACGCTCTGCACCGGCAACAATTGCCGTTTCCAGGTCGCGATTCGTCAAGCAGGCATTGAAGGTATCCTGGGTATAACCGGCCTGTGCAACGATAGAAAACAGTGCATCGGCGGGGTTGGCGGCCGATGCCCATTCGCGCTGACGCTCAAATAGGATGTCGACAACATCGTGGTAGAGATCGCCCTCCGAGCAGCGTGCCAGCATGGAGGCGGCGCGAGCGCGGGCATCCAATGGGAAGTCTCGGAACAGATAGTAGACGTGGCCGTTGTCGATATAGTCGGCCTTGATCACCGGCAGCGCGTTGGAGTGGAAGCTGGCGCAGTGCGGGCATGTCATCGATGAATAATCGACCATAACAACCGGTGCGTTTGGATCGCCCAGTGGAATATCGGGCAGGCCGTCGGTGGCAGTCATCAGAGCGTCCAGATCAACGGTGCCGTCGCCGCCGCCCGGTACCGAGCGACTGGTACCGTCAGCGGTCGTGGCGGTTGATGTGTCGTTGCACGCGGCCAGAACGCCTCCGGCCAGTGTCAGCAGAGCTGTTTTCTTCAACAGCGCCCGTCGGTCTGTAGGGCCTTGCAGAACGGAGAGTGCGGAACGGTCGGTCATCAGCATACCTTGTCGAATGGCGTGGCAAGCGTGGGTTTAGGAGCCTGCGCTTAGAGCGGCAAGCCCGGTAACGTAACTGTGTGCGGGCGCGTTACACCAATGTTTGGCCAAAAAGCGGCACCGACGGTCCTGCGCCTACCGTTCGCGCCGCCTTTTTTCCCGCGCAATGTTGGCACCTAGGGCCTCCAAAGCGGCCCTCAAAGCCGGCTCTTCGACGCCCGCGGTTCGGGCACTGGCTTCTGCCTTGTCTGCTGTCGAAGGCGCTGCTGCAATGCCGACAGGCTGGGCCGATGATGCTGGTTGGGTTGAGGTGGGCCTTTGACGACGCAGGACCTTCAGGGTGCTAACAGCCTGATAGCCATAAAAAGCGTTTATCCGCTCTACGAGGAGAGCCTGACCGTAGTCGAGATCGATGGCAACCGCGTGGTCGGCCAAGACTTCCAGGACTGCGCCATCGTTGGTTGAGGACCCTCGTTTTTTCGATCGGGACTTTGGAGCCTGACGCAACCGGGTCGGCAAGCAGAGACCGGCCAGTCTTGCCCCCACAATCTCTGGCCAGGCGGCAAGAAGCGCTTCAGAGACAAAGCGTTCGCCCTTGTTGAGTGGTTTCAAGACGCTGGCTACTTCGGTGGCGATGGCACGCGCGGACGTCGGCTGAACAGCACGGGTGGTGACCGTCTGCCCAAAAAGCTGCCCTTTCACCGGCCCATTAGCCATTGCATCTCTCCCTCAAACCGAACCGATGCATGGCTGCCCGTCGGCCCGTGCGCTTCCCAAGCGCGTCCAAGCCTGATAGCGCGGGGCTCCTGGTTCCCCAAGTCTTGGTTGCCCAAGCAAGCTCCCTAACCATTCGGCCGACAGAAAGCGACTATGCTCGATCTTGTGATTTTTGACTGCGACGGCGTTCTGATCAACTCGGAAATGATCGCCGCCCGCGTGGAATCTGCCGCCTACAAACGCGAGGGCTTCGAGATGGAGCCGCTTGGCTTTGCCGAGCACTTTGCGGGGATGACACACCACGCCATTCAAGAAGCTATTGAGGAAGAGCTTGAGCGCAAGCTGGGTTCGGACTTCACTGACAAGCTTTCCGAGGCCTTTTACGAGCTTGCCGACCAGGAACTGACCGCTGTCGTTGGCGTAGAAGAGATGCTGGACCTTGTCGAGGGACCGCGTTGCATCTGCTCGAATTCTGACTCAGCCTATTTGCAGCGGTATCTTTCCGATGTCGGGCTTTTTGAGCGCTTTGCACCGCACATCTACTCGGCTGCCGAAGTCGGCACCAAGGCAAGCAAGCCGGACCCCAACGTGTTTCGCTTTGCAGCTGAACAGTTTGGCGCTGATCCGGCACGATGTGTCGTTGTCGAAGATTCAGCGTCCGGCGTGAAAGGCGCGCGCGCTGCCGGCATGACCGTTATCGGATTTGTGGGTGCCGACCATAGCTGGCCGGGTCATGCAGAGGTGTTGATGCAGGCTGGTGCGCTGACGACGATCAACCGCCACTCCGATTTGCCGGCCACGATCGAGGCCGTCTCCGGATGGGATGAAAACGCGGCCTGATCGGACGTGCCGACTGGCTTCTAGCTCTCTCTGAAATCGGCCACTTCATCAAATCCGACGATGACCTGATAATCTGCCTGACGCTCGGGAATCGCGATGAAAAAGTCCCGGTTGACGACCGTGAAGTTGGCTGAAACCTCGGTTGGCTCAATCACGGCATCTGCGCGGACAATCTCACTTGAGATAACCTCGTCGGTTACCGTGTTCAGGACGACAATACGGATTGGGAAGTCCAAGGTGGCAGGTCCGCCCTGAGGCCCGATGATCACGCGTCCGGCGACGCCGATCGACAGACCGAACTGAAGGGGGCCGGTGCCACACTCAACAACGGTTTGCAGAATCTGCGCCTGGTAGCGAACCTGATCAGGCGTCGGCTCGTCAGCACGCGCATAGATGCGTAACGTTTCAGTGCCATCACGCACGATGATAGAGGGGCAAAGCTGATCGGCGCGCAGCTGATCCACCGAGATGCCGCCGAAGGTCGTTGGGGCGGCTGCAGAGATCTGCGTTTGATTCTGGCCACCGCCGCCTCCCAATAGGCCCGTGATGCCGTCCATCCCGCCGCCGCAAGCAGCAAGCGTCAAACTCAGCGCGAGGGCCGATCCGGCGCGCCATTTGGCCCACGCAGGAGCCCGCTTCATCGATTGCTGCGCACGCATCACTCGCTCACACCCTTGGTTTGGTAATCTACCGCCCACGCCGCACAAGGCGCGGAAATTGCGGCTATTTAGCAAGTTGCGTTTGGCTTGGCGAGAGGATAGCTCACAGTCTTCTTGCCACGCCCATGGAGCCTGATTGGCAGTTATGGCCCTGCCCGAAGCACCCGGTCCAACCTCCGCCCCCCTGACGCCAGATGCGCTTTCCAACCATTGGTCTTTGCGCGTTCTGCCTGGCTGGGCGCGACCCTATGCACGATTGATGCGGCTTGAGCGGCCAGTCGGGTGGCAGCTTCTCTTCTGGCCGTGTGCCCTGTCGTCGCTCCTCGCATCGATTGCTGCGACCGACGGTGCGATCCAATGGTGGCACTTGGGATTGTTTCTGCTGGGCGCGATCATCATGCGAGGGGCCGGTTGCACCCTCAACGATCTGGTGGACCGCGATCTGGATAGCCAAGTTGCTCGAACGGCCGCGCGACCCATCCCATCTGGCGAGGTGTCAACCAGCCGAGCACTTGGCTTTCTCATCGCACTCCTCCTGGTTGGCTTCGTTATTCTCATCCAGTTCAATCTGTTCACGATCTGGCTTGGCGTTGCCTCGCTGGCTCTGGTCGCGATCTACCCGTTCATGAAGCGCTTCACCAACTGGCCGCAGGTGGTTTTGGGGCTCGTCTTCGCCTGGGGCGCACTTGTCGGCTGGGCAGCTCAGACTGGCGCCGTCGATCCACCAGCGATCGCGCTTTACGTCGCCTGCGTGGTCTGGATCATTGGGTATGACACGCTCTACGCTTTTCAGGATATTGAGGACGACGAGCTTGTCGGCATTGGCTCGACCGCACGGGCACTGGGCACTTCGGCACCGACCTTTGTAGGTTTCTGTTATGCGCTGACGGTGGCTTTGATTGCCTATGCACTATGGGCCGTGGATGCTGGTGTGTTGGCCTATGTTGGGCTGTTCGCAGGGGCGGTGCATTTCGGCTGGCAGATTGCCACGCTCGATCTGGATGATCCGCTCGGCTGCTTTCGACGCTTTAAGTCCAACACGTTAGCGGGCGCGCTAATTGCAGGCGGTCTTATGGCCGACCTTCTGACACGTAGCGTGATGACAGCTTTTTAGCGGCGACCGCGTCGTTTGGAATAGCGCGGACGACGGCCAGCAAGGGTGCGAGCACGGCGTGGCTGGACATCACGGCGTACCACCGCACCGATCATGTCACGAACCAACGAGTCAGCCCCTGTTTCATCAACCAGCAGCAGAGGTGCGCTCAATCGGTCGGCCCATTGACGCCAAACAGCGACCGCATCATCGATTGGCAAAGCCTCGGCGAGCGTGACTGAGTAGGCCGCCTCCTCATGGCGCAGAACCAGCTTTACGGCCGGGCCGTGGGTTGCCTCGTGGCTTTCCAGAAGCTCGGCAGCCACACCGGCATAGCGCGTGATCGCGATACGCTGCAGTACCATGGTTCCGCCCATTCGCTGGGTTATCACCACCGACCGCGCCTTAAGATCCAAACGGCCTCGCTGCGGCATACTGGCGGCAAACGCGACCGCCTCGCGGCATCCGTCACTTTGTGGTGACGGGTTGGCGTTGGCCGCTGCCTGCTCGCCCTGACGTTGAAAAGATGAGCCTAAAGCCATGGTCTGCCTTGTGCCTTCCTGTGGACGCGTGCGCCCGATGGGATCGCCTACGGTTGACCCGCTTTGGTGGCGTTGTGGCATTCATAACGGCTGGGCACTTTTGACCGGCTTAAACAACGGGGTAAAAAAAGTGTGCGTTCTTAAAGGGTTATCAGAACGCAAACAGGTTCGGCACAATTCACTAAGCTTCAACCTTGATTGCGGGCCGCGATCCACTACACCCAAGGCAATGAATAAGCCTCCGGCATCCCAAGACGATCAAACGACCCAAGAGCGCCCGCCCGTTAGTGTGGTGTGCGAAGCTGCGCGCGAAGCTGGAGCGCTGGCGCTGCGGTACTTTGGCAAATCTCCGAAAACCTGGAACAAGCCTGGAAACTCGCCGGTGACGGAGGCCGATCTGGCCATCGACACCATGCTGCACAATGCGCTGCGCAAAGCCTATCCAGGCTATGGCTGGCTGTCCGAAGAAATTGATGATGACGGTTCGCGTCTCGAAGGCGGTCCAACTTTTATTGTCGATCCGATTGATGGGACGCGCGGGTTCATTGCTGGCACCGACGATTGGGCGGTTTCCATTGCGCTGGTCGATAATGGTGACCCGGTTCTGAGCGCGCTGTTCAATCCGGTCACCGGCAAGCTGATCTTTGCCGAGGCTGGTGAGGGCGCGTTCTGCGAAGACGCTGACGGGTCCGTGGCGCGCCTTAAACCGACCGGCAAGGCCGATCTGCACGACGCACTTCTTGCCTATCCAGGACCGCCGCGACCCAGCCAGCCCTACAGCAAGGCCCCCAAACTGGCCTCTCTTGCCCTGCGCCTCGCGGAAGTCGCGACCGGACGGTTCGATGGATGTGTCGCACGTCCTGGTGCCAAACACTGGGATATTGCCGCTGCCGATCTCATCGTGCGTGAGGCGGGGCTCAAACTTACCGACAAGGCGGGGCGCGCGCGCGTCTATGATGGCGAGGATATCCGTCACCCAGCGCTTGTTTGTGGCAGTGACGCTCTGACCGACCTATTGGCACTTCAACTGCCCGATCCGTTCTGATCTGGATCGGCCACACCAGAGCGGCGCGGCAAGGGTCACGCCGAGCCTGGTGCAGATCGCTTGACGGGCTTGCCGTCTCAGGTATGAACGCGGGGCATTGCAGCGGGCTTTGTCGGCCGGTCGCCACCCCGCCCTCCTTCAAGCACAGACCAAGCTAAGACAAGGACCAAGCCATGAGCGGTGCGACGGAAACCTCCACTCCACAGCTTCTTCATCTGGTGTTCGGCGGCGAGGTGGAAGCCCCCGATTCCCATACCTTTCTGGACATGGATGCGCTGGATGTTGTCGGCATCTACCCGAACTACGCCGAAGCGGAAGCCGCCTGGCGTGGCAAGGCACAGGCCACAGTGGACAATGCCAACATGCGCTATTTCGTTGTTCATATGCATCGGCTTCTGGAACCGGGCGGCGACGATACCTAAGGCTGCTTACGCCGGACAGAAAGGCGCTGTTGCCTGAGTAAGATATGAGTGATCCGTGGCACAAACGTCTTGGCCGCCACCCGGCCATCTTGTCCTTGGTTGGCCGGGGGCTGGCTGGCTATGTCTGGCTAGTAGATAAGACGGCTCGCAAGGTCGACAGCACCGAAGCGGGCGCCCAGGTTGAACCACACCTGCCAGCGATCTTCACCTTCTGGCACGGCGAACACTTTATGACGGCGATGGGCGTCAAACCTTCCTGGAACATGCATGTGATGATCTCGCGTAGTGCGGACGGAACGATTAATGCGGTGGCCGCTGAAGCGCTCGGCATCAAAACCATACGCGGCGCGGGCGATCCCAAACGCCGCAAGGCCGATAAGGGCGGCGCGCGGGCTTTCTTGCAGTTTGCACGGCTCTTGGGCGATGGCGCGAGTGTGGCGATGACGGCCGACGTGCCGAAGGTCGCGCGACAGGTGTCGCCCGGTCTTATCCGGCTGGCGCAGCGCACAGGCCGCCCGATCATTCCTGGCGCCTATGTGACTCATCCGCGCGTGACGCTTTCAAGTTGGGACCGCGCATCCGTGCATTTGCCGTTCACCCGGGCCGCCATCGGTACCGGTGAAGCGATCTATGTGGACAGCGAGAGCCGCGATGAAGCTGACTGGTGTGCGCTGGTGAAAGAGCGTCTGGATGCCATCACGGCACGCAGTTACGCCTTGATCGGCAGCACACCGGCCTTCGGATCCGAAGAGGCGATGCCGCATGGCTGATGTTCTCTCCGAAGGCATATTAGCGACCTATCGCTTTGCCGGCAGTCTGGTTGCTCCGATGGCTGGCGTGCTGATCCGGGCAAGGGCGCGAAAAGGTAAGGAAGACTTGCCGCGGCGGCGCGAGCGTTTCGGTTATGCCGGCCAGAGGAAACCATCGGGCGCGTTGGTTTGGGTGCATGCTGCCAGCGTGGGTGAAACGGTTGCCATCCTGCCGCTTGTCCAGCGCATAGAGGCCATGGGCGCGCATGTTCTTTTGACCACCGGGACGGTGACCTCGGCGCAACTGGCCTCCAAACAGGTCGGTCCGCGCACGGTGCACCAATACGCCCCGCTCGATCTAGCGCCGTTCGTGCGACGCTTCCTCAATGCCTGGCAGCCGCAACTGGCGATCTTCGTGGAATCCGAACTCTGGCCGGCAACCTTTCATGCGCTGGCCGCGCGCAACATCCCCCATGTGCTGGTGAATGCGCGCATGTCGGAGCGCTCCTTCCTGCGCTGGCGGCGCGCAAGCGGGTTGATCGGCTCGATGCTGTCGCGGGTTACGCTCTGTCTGGCGCAGACGGTGGACGACGCGGAGCGTTACCGCGTGCTTGGCGCACCGCGCGTGCGGGTGACGGGCAATCTGAAATTCGACACCCCTGCTCCTGCACACACAGAAGCACAGCTGAAAATCGTTCAGCAGACCCTGCGCGACCGCAAGGTCTGGCTGGCTTCCTCCACCCACCCAGGCGAGGAAGCCATTGCGCTGCGCGTCCACAAGGCGCTGAAGCACCATCTGCCGAATCTATTGACGATTGTGGTGCCCCGGCACCCGGAACGCGGCGCCGAGGTGGCTGCGCTGGCGCGGAAGGCTGATCTGACCTCCGTGCAGCGCGGCAAGGGAGAGTTGCCGAAGCCAGAAACCGATGTGTTTATCGGAGACACGATTGGCGAAATGGGCCTCTATTACCGGCTTTCACCGGTCTCCTTCATCGGTGGATCGCTGGTGCGCCATGGCGGGCAAAACCCGATCGAGGCGGCAAAGCTGCGCACCGCCATCCTGCACGGTCCGGACGTTCATAACTTCCCGGAGATTTACTCAGCGCTTGATGCTTCCGATGCCACAATCCTGGTGGATGATGCTGAGAAACTGGCGCGCAGTGTCGGCCGACTGTTGGTGAACGACAAGGATCGCGAGCGTTTGTGTAATGCAGCCACCGGCGCAATCCGCGAGTTTGAAGGGGCCTTGAAGGCCACGATGGATGCCATTGAACCCTTGCTGACAGCCTTTTCGGTCGCAGCCGCTCTGGAGCAGGCACGCCGATGAGCATGACGGCACCCGATCATTGGTGGCCCGAACCTGGCAAACCGCGTGGGTTTGCAACGCTGTTGAAACAGGCAGCCCTGTTTCCGGCCTCTTATGCCTATGGTCGCGCGGTGCTTCAGCGCATGGCCTCGCCGGGCAAGCAGCCTGTGATCCCGGTGGTGTGTATTGGCAATTTCGTCGCTGGCGGAGCTGGCAAGACGCCGACGGCACTCGCCATCCATGACATTTTGGCTGATCTCGGCCTCAAGCCTGCTTTTATAACCCGGGGCTATGGCGGCGCACTGGCGACCTCGAGCTTTCGCGTGGACGGGGCGCGCCACCGCTCTGACGAAGTCGGCGATGAACCGCTGCTCTTGGCGCAAAAGGGCGAAACGTTTGTCGGCCCGGATCGGCTGACATCCATCAACAGCGCAGCCGACTTGGGCGCCACATGCGCCATCTTCGATGACGGCTTTCAGAATCCGGCCATTGAGAAGAACCTGTCGATCATCGTTGTCGACGCGGTGATGGGTGTCGGCAATGGCATGGCACATCCGGGCGGTCCGTTGCGCGGGCCGCTTAAAGGACAGATGGACCACGCCGATATCATCGTCGTTATCGGCAAGGGTGAAGCCGCCCATCCGGTGGTGCGGCTGGCAGCCCGCATGGGTAAGCCGATCCTCTCCGCCACACTTGCGATGCACGTGCCCGATGATCTGACAGGCAAACCGATCTTCCCCTATTGCGGGATCGGCCATCCGGTGAAGTTTTTCAACGCGTTGCGAGATCTTGGTCTTGATGTTGTGAAGGATCGCGGCTTTGCCGACCACCATGCCTACACGCAGGAAGATGCACGACAGCTTCTGGGTATTGCCCGCGAACGCGGTGCGACTTTGGTGACGACGGAAAAAGATGCGACCCGCCTGGCCGCACGCACAGGCGCGCTGGGCGATTTGCGCGAGGCGAGCACTGTTATCGGCGCCAATCTCGTTTTTGAGGACCCGGCCTATCTGAGGTCGTTGCTCGGTGATGCCATCCGCAAGTGGCGGCGCGAGCTGTCATTGGTTGAGTTTGACTGAGCGGCGTTAGCCGCCCGCCCTTTGTTCGGCTTCCAGGGACGCTGCGGCGTCGCGATAGGGCTCCTGGCGGGCAACCGACCAGTATTTGAGATCAGTCAGTTGAATGCGCTCATGCGTAATGGCGCAGACGACATAATCGCCCGGTCGCAGAACATGATACTCCGGCGTGTCGTAACGGATCAGCGCTTCACGTTCATTGCCTGCAAACACCATGAGCCATCCTTTCCTTTGCCCACACTCTTAAGCGCCCCTCTTGCCGGCAAAAAAAGCTTTCAGCAAGGCCGATGCATCGCGTTCGCCAATACCATCATAGACCTCGGGCGCGTGATGGCAGGTCGGCTGGTCGAAGAATCGAGGGCCATGGGTGACGGCCCCCATCTTAGGGTCGCCGGCGGCAAAATAAACGCGGCGGATGCGGGCATGACTGATGGCAGCGGCACACATAGCGCAGGGCTCGAGCGTGACGTAGAGGTCCGCACCCGTCAGCCGTTCCTGGCCTAGGGTTTGCGCGGCTTCACGGATGACCAGCATTTCAGCATGGGCTGTTGGGTCCAGAAGTTGGCGCGTGCGGTTGCCATCAGACGCAATCACCTTACCGTCCATCACCAACACGGCGCCGACGGGCACCTCATCGCGGGCGGCCGCCTCCCGGGCCTCGTCTAAAGCCAGTTCCATAGGGGTAAGTTTGCCTGAATTCATCACGTGCCGGGCTTGCCACGGAACGGGACAAGCCGTCAAAAGGACGGCCTGTTTATGAAAGACATTCCATGACCGCCATGTCCGGTGACCGGATCGCCAAAGTGATTGCTCGTTCGGGCCGGTGCTCGCGGCGTGAGGCCGAAGCCTGGATCGCCGGTGGTCGCGTCGTGCTGAACGGCAAAAAGCTTACAACGCCTGCCGTCACCGTTGGCCCAAACGACCGCATCGAAGTGGATGGCAGCCCGCTACCCGCCCGCGAGCGGACACGCCTTTGGCTCTATCATAAGCCACGCGGTGTGCTGACAGCGGCGCGCGACCCAGAAGGTAGACCGGTTTTGCGTGACGCCTTGCCGGATGAGCTTAAGGCCGTGAATCCGGTTGGTCGGCTTGATTTCAACACCGAGGGCTTGCTGCTCCTCACCAATGATGGCGGGTTGAAGCGTGTTCTAGAACTGCCCTCCACGGGCTGGTTGCGACGCTACCGGGTGCGGGCCTTTGGCTCGGCGCCGGAAGAAAAGCTCAACGCAGCCCGCAAGGGCATGACCATCGAAGGCGTGCGGTACGGGCCCATGGAGGTGAGCATTGAGCGTCAGCAAGGCGATAATCAATGGCTCACGGTGGGTCTGCGAGAGGGCAAGAACCGCGAGGTGAAAGTTGTGCTTGGCGCGCTTGGCCTGCAGGTGAACCGACTGATCCGCATTTCCTATGGACCCTTTAAGCTTGGCGATCTGGAACCTGGCGCGGTGCAGGAAATCCGAAGCCGCGTGTTGCGCGATCAGTTGGGCGGGCGGCTGATCGACGACGCAGGCGCCGACTTCGATGCGCCGCTACGCCAGAGCGATAAACCCGACAAGCCGGCCGGAAACAAACCGCAGCGCAAGCGAACCGCCCAAGCCGGCGACGAACAGCGCCCGCGTGCGCTTCGAGGGTTTGTGGAGAAACCCAAAGGCATGTCCCAAGCCGGTAAAACCAGATCAACACGCAAGCTGGTTGGCAGGAAGGCGCCGCGTCGATGAGAATTGTCGGCGGCGCGTTCAAAGGACGGGCACTGAAAGCGCCTTCCAGTCAGACCGTGCGGCCAACGTCGGACCGGGCGCGTGAAGGCCTGTTCAACCGTCTGGCACATTCCGCCGAACTGTTTGCTGAAGGTCAGGCTCTTGAGGGTGCGACGGTGATTGATCTGTTCGCCGGCACGGGTGCTCTGGGGCTTGAGGCGCTTTCGCGCGGGGCCGCCTTTGCCTTGTTCGTTGACAGTTCGATTGAGGGACGCGGGCTCATCCGCGAAAACATGCTCGCTTGCGGCGTGGCGGCGCGCGCTCGGCTCTTCAAGCGTGATGCGACTAAGATCGGCGAGCGTGGCAAGATGGAGCCTTTCTCGCTCGCCTTTCTTGATCCGCCCTATGGCAAAGGTCTGGGCGAAAAGGCGCTTTCCGCCCTTCACGATGGCAGCTGGCTGGCAGACCAGGCGCTGGTGATCTTGGAAGAAAGCGCAAAGGCCGAGATTAATCTGCCTGCTGGCTTTGGGATTATCGATCAGCGAGCTCAGGGCGAGACTCAGATGCTCTTCTTGCGCTATAAACCGGCCCCATGATTGCACGTCTCTTCACGGCCATTCTTGCCCTGTTTGGCGCCGGCACGATGAGCCAGGCACCGGAGTTCACACAGCAGTATCGTCAGGCGCTGGGTGGCGCGGTTGCCGAGCTGCAACTGGTGGCAGAAGATTTCGATGCGGCAAGTGCGCGATCCGGCCTGTCGCGCAACGAAGCGCTGGAGCAGTATCGCGATACCGACAACACGTTTCTTGCCGAGCGTGGGCGGCAGATCGAAGGCACTCTGGACCGCTATGACAGGCTGAAGGTGCAGGCGGAACGGCTGGAAAATGCAGGCCCATTCGAGCGCATGTGGCTCGTCATGCAAGAGCCCGACCTGCTTGTGGTAGACGGCGCATGGCAGCGCTTTGAGCCGGCCATTCCGCTCACCATCGCTGGAGGTGTGATGGCGCTTCTAGGTGGTTTTGTCGGCTGGCTGTTGGGCCGTGGCACGGACACAACAGTGAAGGCGACGGGCAAGATGCTGAAAGGTCGCAACAAGGGTCGCGCCCACGCTTAGCTCTGGTTGATTTAGCGATCGAACAGCTTGTCGAGGGCCTGCTTATCGAGCTGGATGAAGGTTGGCCGTCCATGGTTGCACTGAGCGGCTTCCGGCACCTGCTCCATCTCGCGCAGCAACGCGTTCATCTCTTCAACCTTGAGAAGACGTCCAGCGCGAACAGAGCCATGACAGGCCATGGTTGAGGCGACAGCATGCAGGCGCGCTTCCAAGCGGCCCGAGGCTCCGGCATCCAGCAAGTCATCGGCCAGATCGTGCACCAGGCTTTGCGCATCGCAGAGTCCCAGCATGGCCGGCGTTTCGCGGACCAACACCGCCTTCTCGCCGAATGGTTCCAGGACCAGACCGAGTTTGGCGAGCGTTTCGGCCTCGGCAAGAACGGCGTCGGCTGCCTCGCCAGCAAGCTCCACCACATCGGGGATGAGCAGCGGCTGAGTGGCGACGCCATCGCGCTCCAGACCTGCTTTTAGCTTCTCATAGACCAGACGTTCATGGGCTGCGTGGGCATCAATGAGAATAATGCCAGCGCGGCTTTCGGCCAGAATGTAGGTCTCGTGCAGGTGTGCACGCGCTGTCCCGAGCGGATAGTCCGGCTCGGAGGTCTCTGGAACTGCCAGCGGCGCGGGCCGTGAGGATGGTGCATCGAGGCTCGGCATTGCCGGTGTGTAAGCCGTGGATTGCAGGTGCGGCACAGAACGATAAAGAGGCGCGCTCATTGTTGGCGGGCCTGGATCGTACGTCGCCGCCGGCTCAGCAAAGCCGCCTGGCGGGCGCACATCATCCCTGCCCCGTTCCAGGGCAGCAATCGCTTGATCAGCAAGACTGGTCGACGCGGCAAGTCCAGCCTCGCCAAGCGCCTCGCGGATAGCCGTGATGAGCAACCCGCGCATATGGCCAGGATTGGCGAAGCGCACATCGGCCTTGGAGGGATGGACATTCACATCGACGCTTGCCGGATCAATGGCGATGGCCAGCACCACAGCTGGGAACCGGTCACGTGGCAGAAGGTCCGCATAAGCGGCGCGCACAGCGCCAACCAACAGCCGGTCGCGAACCGGACGGTCATTGACGATGAGGTGAATGTCGCGGCTCGTCGCGCGGTGCCATGTGGGTAGGCCGACCAGCCCTTCGATTGCCAACCCTTCCCGGGATGCCTGCAAAGGCCGCATGGAGGTGCGGGCCTCCGGGCCCAGAAGATCGGTCGCCCGATGTTCCAAGGCGCCGGCAAAGGGCAGGCTCTCCTGCGCCGGGGCAAGATCCAAGATCGTGCGTTTCTCCGATTGCAGGCGAAAGCCGATCTTGGGCGCCGCCAAGGCCAAGCGCCGCACCACATCGGCAATGGCAGCCGTTTCAGCCTGATCGGATTTCAGGAACTTCAGCCGAGCTGGCGTTGCGTAAAAAAGCTCACGGACCTCGACAACCGTACCGCCGGACAAAGCTGCCGGCTGCGGGCCGCTGACCAAGCCGGCATGGACCTGAATGCTGTGAGCATCGCCACCGTTTGCAGAGCGGGAGGTAATGGCGAGCTTGGCCACGGCACCAATGGAGGGCAACGCCTCACCGCGAAAGCCTAGGGTGCGAATGTCGACCAGATCGTCGTCGGCAAGCTTGGAGGTTGCATGGCGCTGGACGGCAAGCGACAGGTCTTCCAGACCCATGCCGACGCCGTCGTCGGTGACACGCAAAAGCGCTTTGCCACCCGCTTCGATATGCACGGTGATTTGGCGTGCGCCGGCGTCGAGGCTGTTTTCCACCAGCTCTTTGACGGCGCTCGCCGGCCGCTCCACCACCTCGCCCGCTGCGATGCGGTTAATGACGCTATCAGGCAGGGCCCGCACCTTCGTCGGCGTGGGCATTTGCGATTCAGATAAGCGGGCGGCCGAGGGCAAGGCGCCTCCTGGCGGGGTCGATCGTTGCGTTAGCTGAGTGGCTGACCCACGATGACAAGCGTCGGCGGGGCCTGCAAGAGCCGCTCGGCGACACGCCTGATGTCGTCCACCGAAATCGCCCGGATAAGGTCGGCGCGCTCGGCCATGTAGCTGACTGGGATGCTTTCCAGCTGCATGCCAACCAGTTGCTGGGCAATCTTCTGCGACGAATCAAAGCGCAGCGGATAGGAGCCGATGAGGAAGTCCTTGGCAGCTTCCAGTTCTTCCTCGGTCGGCCCCTCAGCCACGAACTGAGCGATCACATCGCGCATGACGTCCAAGGTCTCTTGCGCACGCTCAGGGCGCGTCGAAGCGCCGCCACCCATCATCGGGGCGTGGTCGCGTGACACCAGATAGGTGAAGACGGAGTAGGTCAGGCCACGTTCCTGGCGCACTTCGCGGAACATGCGCGAGGAGAAGGTGCCACCGCCCAGAATGTGGTTCATCACAAAGGCCGTCAGGAAGTCATCGTCGTCCCGTTCCAGGCCAGGCATGGAAAAGCGGATCACGGTCTGAGCAACATCCTGGACTTGCTGTTCCTGCAAACCGGTCGGGATGGTGACGTTGGCAACATCTTTCAGTTCAGCTTGAGCACGTAGGCCGCCAAAGGCGGTGTCGACCAGTGTGTCGGCGTCACTGGCTGCAATCGCTCCAACGACGGATATACGCACATTGTCCTGGCCAAGGGTCGCGGCATGGTGTGCGACCAAGTCGGCGCGCGTGATCGTCGGTACACTCTCCAATGTTCCGTCTGACGGATTGGCATAAGGGTGGTCCGGGAAAATCGTCTGCGAGGTCAGGCGGGAAGCGATGCGCTCGGGATCATTAAGATCGCGGCGAAGTCCGGCGACGATCTGAGCGCGCATGCGCTCAATGGCATCGTCATCAAAGCGTGGCTCTGTGAGGGCCAGTGCCAAAAGCTCGGTGCCTAGCTCTACCGTGTCAGCGACAATGGTCAGCTCGCCGGAGAAGTTATCGTGGCTGGTATCGAACGACAGGCGGATTGCGTTGTCTTCCAGCATGGTTTGGAAAGCTAGGCTGTCATACTCCCCCGCGCCTTCATCAAGAAGGGCTGAGAGAAGGTTGGCAACACCAGGGCGTTCCTCAGGATCTTGAACCGCGCCAGCACCTTCGAAGGCGAACCGCATGGCGACGAGCGGGATCGTGTCATCTTCGACCAGCCAGTAACCGATGCCGCCCGGACTGGTGCGTTCCTGCACGGTCACCGATGCTTCGGCACGCTGCGGTTCGGTAAGGCTGAGGGCCATGAAACTCACCATCGCGAGGGCCAGGGAAAAGCCAGCCTTCGTCCAACTGTTGAAAGTGCGGATATCGGTCATGCGGCGGTCCTCATCAAGTCCAGGCTGCAAGGCCAATTGGGAAGGGTGATTGGTTAGCCGTTTGTGGCATCGGCTTCCGGCTGCGGAGCCGGACGCTGGGTACCAACAACGGCACGGTGCGGTTGGAGCACCATCCGGGCGGCCTCCATCACATCTTCGGTGGTCACAGCGTCGATACGGACAGGCCAACCCTGTACGTCGGCTAAATCCTCGCCGACGGCGAGAGATGAACCGAAAATGCGGGCCAGCGACGACTGACTGTCCTGAGCAAACACCGTCTGTGCAACCAGATTGCGCTTGGCGCGGCCGAGCTCTTCCTCGGAGATCCCTTCAACCATGAACGCTTCGATCTCAGCATTGAGATCGGTTTCCAGGCTTTCCAGCGTTGTCCCGTCGGCTGGGTAGGCGAACAGATAGAAGGCGCCATGATCGAGGGCCGAGCCTTGATAGAAGGCGCCCATCGAGGCAGCCGTGCGCTCCTCGATCACGAAGCGGCGGTAAAGCCGGCTTGTTGCGCCATCGCCAAGATAGTGAGCCAACACGTCAAGCGCTGGGGCCATACGTTCGTTTTCGCTCAAGGTGTAGGAGGGCGCGAGATAGGCGATCTGTACCAGCGGCTGAGCGATACGGGCATCGCGCAGGGCGATACGGCGCTCGGCAACGGGCTCGGGCTCAAGCGGACGCATACGCTCGGTAATCGCACCTTCGCGCTGCGGCAGGACCCCGTAAAAGGTCTCGGCAAGCTCGCGGACGGTCGGCTCATCCACATCACCAGCGACGACCAAAATGGCGTTTTCAGGCGTGTAGTACTGGGCGTAGAAGTCGAGCGCCATCTCACGGCTCAACTCCTCCATCTCATGGCGCCAGCCGATGACCGGAACGCCATAGGGATGGTTCTGGTAGAGCGTTGCCGTGAAGCTTTCACGCATCTGGGCGGAAGGGTCGTTATCAACACGGGTGGCGCGCTCTTCCAGGATCACGTTGCGTTCGGATGCGACATCGTCCTCCAACAGGACAAGATTTTTCATCCGGTCGGCTTCCATTTCCATCATCAGAGGAAGATGCTCGACCGCGATGCGTTGGAAATAAGCGGTGTAATCGTAGGAAGTGAAGGCGTTCTCGGTGCCTCCAAGGCGGGCGATGGTCTGGGAGAACACATCGTCCGGAAAGTTCGTCGTGCCCTTGAACATCAGATGCTCTAGGAAGTGAGCAATGCCCGATTGACCAGGCGGTTCATCGGCGGCGCCCACCTTGTACCAAACCATATGCGTGACAACCGGCGCGCGCCTGTCGGGGATGACGACCACCTCCATGCCATTGTCCAGCGTGAACTGGGAGGCGTTGGGCGCGAAGGTGAAGCCGGCATCTTGGCCGCGAGCTGGCGTGAGCCCAAGGGGCGTGGTCTGCATCATGAAGAATGTTCCCAAAACGAAAAGCGCGGTCGGCAATATGGCCAATCGGCCAGGAGCCTGAAACGGTGTGCGCATTAATCGGATCATCTAAGCCGACCTCCCACGGAAACGAAAGGGCTGGGACGCGGACCAAAACAAATCGGCCGCATCATGCGTGATGTCGCAGGTAGGGTGTCCGCCGAAGGAATGGAAGAGGTACCGGACTGACGGTTGGTCACAGCTGGGTGACAATCATGACCAAACCGTCATGTTGCAGACAATTCGAGGTGTCCAACCTAGAACGGCCACCAGGAAAAGCCGCCCGACTGCTCAGCTTCAGCAAGCTCTTCGGCTTCGGCGCCATAGGGTGCCTCTGCTGACGGTGCGCGGGCAGAGGTCGGTGGATCGGTCAGGAACCGGCGTTCGCGCGTTACTGCCTGGGCGTCGCGCACGGCTCTACCTTGCTGTCGAGCAAGCTCTATCTCTTGCTCTCGCTGCATTTCTGCCAGTGTCAGTGGCCGATCAACACCAGAGTTGCTTTCGGTTTGGCCGCTTTGCGATGATCGAGCCGCAAGGGCCTGCGTCGCTTCGATGTCTACCCCGTCGACGCCTGGTGTGTAGATAAGCATCTGGTCTTCGTTCTGAAGAACTTGCGCCATGCGCTCACGCGAACCCGTTGGCCAGTTGGGATCAGCCGCTGCGACGGCCTGCTGTGACTGGGGTGCCGGCAAAGCTGCAGCCTCAGGCGGCGCAACAAGCGGCGGTCGGGTGGAGTACTCAATTTCTTGATCGTTGGTTTGACCACCAATCACGGTGGTGATGTCACCCAGAAGGCTCTCTTCAAGCCCTGGTTCATTCTCATCGAAGGTACCGTAGCTTGCACAGCCGGTAACGATAGCGCCCACTGTCAAAAGCGGCAGAAGGCGAAACACGGTTCGAGTCGAAGAGGAGGGCATGGGCAAACGCATCACAAACCTTTGGTCGTCCGAGCCTTTAATATGGGAATTACGGCAACACCAAGCCACGAGATTTACGCCTCAGGTTGGATCGCTCGTTTCGGGTCCCACTCGTTTTGCCCGGTCCACGAAAAACGCGTCATACAGGAGAAGCGCAACACCGGCAACGACCCACACGTCAGCGAGGTTAAAGACGTACCAGTAAAAACCGGCCGCATGCAGCGAGACGAAATCCACCACCGCGCCGTAAAGCACGCGATCAATGGTATTGCCGATGGCGCCGCCGATAAGAATGCCAAGTGCGATGGCCGTTAGCTTGTCGGCGTTTCGAATGAGCCAGACGATAAGCGCCAGCGTGATGGCTATCTTGATACCAACCAGAAGCCAGACTTGCGCTGCACTGCCGGCCTGGAAAAGGCCATAGGAAATTCCGCGGTTCCAGACCAACACGAGGTCAAAGAACGGCGTCACTTCAACCGAGCTACCGGCTGGCAGAGCCAAGAAATGATCAAGCACCGCCCGCTTTACGATCTGGTCGAGCACCAGAAGCACCAGCGCCAAAACGGCGCCAATGCCGAGAAGTCGGGGGGCGGCGATCCATCCCATCGCCCTTATGCAGCCTTGGAATAGCCGAGCTCGCGCAAGGCATTTGCATCGCGCAGCGTGACATCCGGAAAATCGGTGTCTGAGCCAACCTCAGGAAGGATTTTCCAAGAGCGGGCGCATTTGCGGCCCTTTGCCGTGCCTGGCACAACGCCGATGCCATGAACATCATCAAGACTAAAAGCGTGAGTGGGAGCGGCACCGTGGTGAACGCTCGCTTGTGAGGCGATGGCAACGTCTGCCCAATCCACATCTTTTACCCGGTTGAACAGATCTTCGTCGGCGATGTGGATGGCTGGCGCTGCTTCTAGGGATGACCCGATCCGCTTTTCGCGCCGTTCGATCTCTAGAGCGCCTGTGACCACACGGCGAACCTGACGAATCGTTTTCCAGCGGCCAGCCAGTTCTTCATCGCGCCAATCAGACGGAATATCCGGGTAGGCCTGCAAATGGACCGATGCCGCGTCATCCCCATGACGCGCCAGCCAGACCTCTTCCATGGTGAAAGGCAGTAGCGGCGCGAGCCATTTGACAAGTGCATCCAGCGTCATGTCCAAAACCGTCAGGCAAGCTCGGCGACGCAGTGAGGATGGCGCATCGCAGTAGAGCGCATCCTTGCGGATATCGAAGTAGAAGGCCGACAGATCGACGGTCGCGAAGGTGAACAGCGTCTGGAACACCTTCTGGAAATCGAAGCGATCATAAGCTTCGCGAACGGTCTTATCGAGCGTCGTCAGCCGGTGCAGCATGTAGCGCTCCAGCTCAGGCATCTCGAAAGCCGGCATAAAGTCGCGCTCTCGATCATGGTGAGCAACCGAACCGAGTGCCCAGCGCAGCGTGTTGCGCAGCTTGCGATAGCTATCGACCACGGTTTTCATGATTTCCGGGCCGATCCGCTGGTCATCGGAGTAATCGACGCTCGCTACCCAGGCACGAAGGATATCGGCACCGTATTGGTTGATAATGTCCTGCGGGAACATTTGATTGTTCAGCGATTTGGACATCTTGCGCCCGTCCTCGGCCATGGTGAAACCATGGGTGAGCACGTCGTCATAAGGTGCACGGCCACGGGTGCCACAGCTTTCCAGAAGCGATGAATGGAACCAGCCGCGATGCTGGTCGGAACCTTCCAGATACATCACCCGATCCTTGCCGCCATCGATCTCGCGATGGGTTTTCAGATCATCGCGCTTGTCGAGCACATAGGCGTGGGTCGAGCCGGAGTCGAACCAGACATCAAGGATATCGGTCACCTGATCCCACTCATCGGCATTGTAGGCATTGCCAAGGAACCGTGCCGTGGCACCTTCCTTGAACCAGACATCGGCGCCTTCTTCATGGAAGGCCTCGACCACGCGCTTGTTGACCTCTGGGTCGCGCAGGACCTCGCCGGTCTCCTTGTGGGTGAAGACAGTGATCGGTACGCCCCAGGCGCGCTGGCGGGACAGAACCCAGTCCGGTCGGTTCTCGATCATGGCGCGTAGGCGGTTCTGCCCCTGCGCCGGATAGAAGGTCGTCGTATCGATGGCATCGAGCGCCCGCTTGCGGAGCGTGTCGCCTTCATTTCCAGCAATATCTTCGTCCATGTAGACGAACCATTGCGGCGTGTTGCGGAAGATGACCGGTTTCTTGGACCGCCAGGAGTGCGGGTAGGTATGTTTCAGACGTCCGCGCGCGAACAGCCTATCCTTCTCAATCAGGGCCGCGATGACGCGCTTGTTGGCGTCGCCTTTTTTGCCCTTGTCATTGATGACGCGGGCCGCGCCTTCTTCGGCATCAGGACCGAAGCCCGGCGCGTCAGCAGTGTAGAAGCCTGCATCGTCCACTGGGAACGGGATGTCTGTATCGATACCCCGAGCTTTCAATGCCTGCTGATGGTCCATCCAGGCTTCAAAGTCCTCTCGGCCATGGCTGGGCGCGGTGTGGACAAAGCCTGTTCCGGCGTCATCGGTGACATGGTCGCCGTCGATGAGCGGAACATCGAAGCCATAACCTCCACCGAGGCCTTGGAGCGGATGTCGGCATTTCATGCCGCCCAGTGTTGCGTCGGAAATGTCTCCGCGCCACTTGAACGTCACCTTAGCAGCTGCGGCACAATCATCTGCAAGGCTCTTTGCAATAATGAACTTGTCTCCTGGCTGCGGACCAAATTCGTTTTGAGCCGTCTCTACTTCGTAAATCGAGTAACTGACCTTCTTTGAAAATGAGATCGCCCGGTTGCCAGGAATGGTCCATGGCGTGGTAGTCCAGATAACCACGCTTGCGCCGTCTAGCGCTTCAGCCAACATAGCATCGGGCTTGTAGGTTACGGATTTGAAGGGAAACTTCACCCAGATCGTATCGGACTCATAGTCCTGATACTCCACCTCGGCTTCTGCCAAAGCGGTGCGTTCCACGACCGACCACATGACTGGCTTGGAGCCGCGATAAAGCTGGCCGTCCATGGCGAACTTCATTAGCTCTTCAGCGATGGTCGCTTCGGCATCAAAGCTCATGGTCGAGTAATAGTTCTGAAAGTCGCCTTCGACGCCCAGCCGGCGGAATTCTTCGGCCTGCACACCGATCCACTCATCGGCAAACGCGCGGCACATGGCACGCAAGCTCACTGTGTCGAGATCGTCTTTCGATTTGCCTTTTTTGCGAAGGTCCTCCTCCACCTTCCATTCGATCGGAAGGCCATGGCAATCCCAGCCGGGTACATAGTTGGAATCGTAGCCCGCCATCTGCTTGGAGCGGGTGACCATGTCCTTAAGCGTCTTGTTGAGCGCGTGACCGATGTGCAGGTGGCCGTTCGCGTAGGGAGGACCGTCATGCAGGATGTAGCGCGGACGGCCGGCGGCATCCTCACGCAGTTTTTTGTAGAGGTTCTCATCATCCCAGCGCTTGAGGATCTCCGGCTCCTTCTTGGGCAGGCCGGCGCGCATGGGAAAGTCGGTCTTGGGCAGAAACAGGGTCTGCGAATAGTCGAATGGTTCAGACATCGCTTACATCGTCAAAAAGGTCTGGAGGGGCGCTCTTGGTCAGCGCTTCAGGTCGTCAACACAGATTTCCCGGCACTGCGCGGCGTTAATCAAAGCGCAGCCGGGCCGATAATTCGCGGTATCTGTTTCCAAACCATAATCGGCTCTTACCAAGGGCCTGCGCACAAATAAAGGTGTGCCGTCGTGCGCGCGCCGGTTCAGGCCGCAACAGCGGTCGCATGGACCAGGCCGAGTGCATGATCGAGCGGCGATAGCGGCTGCGCGGCTGCCAGGGCGGCCTGTGCCTCGGCGCTGTCGCGATCCATCTGGGCAACCAGCGCTTCTGGCCCGTCAAATTTCATCTCCGGGCGCAGGAAGGCGTGGAAAGCGACCTCGACCTCCTGGCCATAGAGATCGCCGGAGAAATCGAAAAGGTGGACTTCGAGCAAGGGCGGTTTGTCGCCAAAGGTCGGGCGACGCCCATAGTTGGAAACCGACGGATAAACGGTCTCACCGACTTTGATGGTGGTGGCATAGATTCCATGAGCCAAGGCGCTCGACGCGTCGAGCGCAATGTTGGCCGTCGGATAGCCAAGCTGGCGGCCGCGTTTTTCGCCATGCTCAACGATCCCATGGACAAAGTACCGGTGGCCGAGCAAGCCATTGGCCTGTGCCATTTCACCCGCCGATAGGCAGGCGCGAATGCGGGTGGAGGAGATGGTTTCCCCACCCTCATCGGCAAAGGGTTGGACCTCAACCACCTGAAAACCGCCATGGGCACGCAGCGTGTCCGGGCTGCCAGCCCGACCTTGGCCGAAGCGAAAATCATGGCCAACGACGACACCGTCAGCCTGCATACGTGCGACCAGCGTGTCGGCGATGAAGGTGTCCGGCGACTGCGTTGCCAGATCCTGATTAAAGAGCATCGTCATGACTCCAGACAGGCCCATCGCCTCAGCGATACGGGCCTCAACATGGTCGCTCGCCAAAAGGTTGAGCGGGCGATCAGGAGCAAAGTAAAGCTTGGGATGCGGATCAAAGGTCAGCACCCAGACCTCGCCTTCACGCTGGGCGGCAAGCTCCAAAGCCGCTTCGGCCACGGACTGATGGCCGCGGTGAAAACCGTCAAAATTGCCGATCATGACAATGCGCGGGCGTTCAGGCGCGGGAGGCGTGTCGGGTTGAGTCAGGCGGAGCACAGCGAACCGATGTCGTTTGGAGGGTTAGCGGGCTCGCCTTAGAAAAGCTTGGGGCCACCGGTCAAGGTCGTTGGCCGGCCTCCGTGTTCCTCAGGCCAACTGAAGTTGGTCGCGTGTTGGCACCATAACCAGCGCCTCGCCGGTGAGGACGGGCTTTCCCTCCACCTGGCAGACGCATGTGAGACGAGCGCGCTTTTTTTCCGGCATCAGTTCGGCAACCTCGACCTCAACGTCCACCGCATCCTCGATGTGCACCGGCGCAAGGAACTTAAGCGTCTGGGATAGATAGATCGCTCCAGGCCCTGGAAGTCGGGTGCCCAGGACGGCGGAAATCAAGCTTGCGGTATAAAGCCCGTGTGCGATGCGTGATTTAAAGGGCGTGCGGGCGGCGAAGTGTTCAGACAGGTGCACCGGATTGCGGTCACCGGACAATTCGGCGAAGCCGACAACATCAGAAGCGGACACCATGCGAGTGTACGTGGCGGTCTGACCGACGAACAGATCTTCAAAGGCAAAGCCTCGTAACTCCAACATCGCTTGCTTCCTTTAGATGTTGCAGCGCAAACCGATAACGGTGCGTCCCGTCTATAAGGCAGCCCTCACACAGGCTTCTATGCGGCCATGGTCCTGCATCTTTGGTCGCAGCCCTGGCACCTGCAACTTGGCGAAGAAACCCGGCCAAAACTGCCGGGCAGGAAAAAATTGCCGCATTAACGAATGCTTCAGTGGCAATGCGTATGTTTGCAGCCGGGTTTGGGAGCCGGACGCCTGTGTCGGTTTCTATTTAATGTGGGACGAGGGCGGCCAGGGCGCCGTTTCAGTGGAGTAGTGAGTATGGCTGTAGACACGTCCATTCCGGTTCTGGTCGTTGACGACTACAAAACCATGGTGCGGATCATCCGCAACCTTCTTAAGCAGCTCGGCTTTTCCGACATCGATGATGCGAAGGATGGCCAGGAAGCGCTGGAGAAAATGAAAGGCCGCAAGTACGGCCTGGTGATTTCTGATTGGAACATGGAACCGATGACTGGCTATGAACTGCTGAAGTCCGTTCGCTCTGACGACGGTCTGTCCCGCACTCCATTCATCATGGTGACGGCTGAGTCCAAGACCGAGAACGTTGTTGCTGCCAAAAAAGCCGGCGTGAACAACTACATCGTGAAGCCGTTCAATGCGGCGACCCTAAAGTCGAAGATCGACGCTGTCTTCGGCGACTAAGCGTTTCGCACAGACTGAATTTTTCGAAAAGCGGCCTTTGTCCAGGGGCCGCTTTTTGCGTCTCTGAGTGGGAGCCCATTTCTGGCTGACATTCGGAAAACCGTACCTATGGGTGCAATGGGGTTGGGGGACCCCAAACAGGCTGGGAGTATTTAGTATGGCCAAAAATGCACAATCCGCGCTCGATCTGAACGCGCTCGTCGTGCGCCAAGCAGAAGCCGTCGTCGCCTGCGTCAATGAGGGACAAGCAGAGGGCAAAGCCCGCCTCGACATGGCAGGCGCCTTGGATGTTGCGCGGCTGATGACCGATTCTTTGCAGGGCACGCTTCAGTCGCTTGAGCATGGCTTCGCTGATGCCGTGCGAGCGGCGGCGAAGGATATCCATGAGCTTCGCCATGAGATCGCAACACTGGGCGTCGATTCCATGCGCGCCGACCATCTGCCGGAAGCCGGTCAGGAGCTGAACGCTGTAGTTCAGGAGACCGAAAAGGCCACCGATCGGATCATGGAGTCGGCCGAAGCGATCATGAGCGCCGACCGCGAGGACAAAGCGGCCTTTGAGACGCTTGTCGATGCTCAAATGATCGACATCTTCGAGGCCTGCACCTTTCAGGACATCACCGGGCAGCGCATTGCCAAGGTGGTGGAGACGCTGGAACGTCTAGAGCATCGCTTCGACCGGCTACTGGAAGCCCTGCCGGAAGGCGGCGCGGACATGGCGTTCACGGCGGACGAAGAGGCTCGCGATAAGCGCAAAGAAGATCAAATTCTCAATGGGCCGCAGATTGATGGACCGCAGGTCGATCAAAACGCCATTGATGAGTTGTTCGACTAGAATTCCCATTCCATACACTGTTCGATAAAGCCCGGCCTTGCGCCGGGTTTTTTTGTTGGCCATGCGCCTGCCCTACCAGGCAAGTCGCGCCATCCAACTGATGCTGTTGTAGGGCGAGGCGTCCAGAAAGGCCGCCACCCGCGCCGGGTTTGGCATGGTCGAAGGGCCAAATTCGCCAGCATGGATACCGCCGGTCAAAAACAGGCAGTCGATGCCCTGCTCGTGGGCGCCGCGCAGATCGGTGCGCTCAGAATCACCAAGCGCCAGAACGCGTTCCGACGGAGGATTGCCCGCCATGTCCAGTGCTGCCTGGTAGATGGGAGCATAGGGCTTACCGAGGATGACCGTTTCTCCACCCATTTCCTCGTAGAGATCAGCGAGCGCACCAGCGCAGTAGATGAGCTTGGAGCCCATCTCGACCACCTTGTCGGGATTGGCTACGATCATCGGAACCTGGCGATCGGCAAGCGCTTGAAGCCTCTGGCGATAATCCTCCGGCGTTTCCACTTGGTCATCAAGCGGCCCAGAGCACAGGCAGACCTCGGCGTCCTCGTCGCTTGTGAAGGTGACTGGCAGCCCATCGACAAGGGGTTTGTCTTTCTCAGGACCGATATGGGTCACCTTGGCGTCCCGATAGCGGGTTTCAATCAGCTGACGGGTAACATCACCGGAGGTGACCACATCATCATAGCCGGCCACCGGCATCTCAAGGCGTTCCAATTGCTGGCGAACGATGGTGTGCGGGCGCGGCGCGTTGGAGACGAGAATGACCTTCAGGCCAGCCTCGCGCGCGTTGATCAGCGACTCAGCGGCAGATGGCCAGGCGCCAACTCCATTGTGGATGACGCCCCAGACATCAGAAAAGATGACGTCATAAGACGGCGCAAGATCGGCAAGGCCCATGAGACGGGCGGAGTTGGCGGTCATGGTTTTTCTGTCCGGTGGAAATGGTGATCAGGCGGAGCGGCTCAGCGCGGCAGCCGGGCGGCGTGGTCGCTGGGCGGGTGGCTCTTCAGAAGCCGGCTCGCTCTGTGTCTCGCTGGCCTCGCTTATGAGGTCAACCACCTTCTGCTTGTCGGGCCGAGGTACGATATCGACCACACGTGGGCGCGCAAAAAGATTGCCCTGCGCATAGCGAAGCTTGCACTCAAGAAGCTCAACAACCTGAGCCTCGCTTTCCACCCGATCAACGATCAGGTCCATGCCGTTGCGGGCGGCAAGATCGGCCAAGTCTTCGGGATGGATGTCGCTGCGTGCTTCAGCGCCACTTCCAAGAAAAATGGACACCGGCGCTTTGGCATAACGGAAACCGTGGCTTGAAAGATCAAACAGGTCAGAGCGGACATCGTCGAGATTGGAAACGCACATGCGAAAGCCCAGATCGGCCAAGGTTCCCATGACGTCGAAATCAAGCGGCGAGAAAGCACGCACGTCTTTCTGCGCGATTTCGAGCACCAGCCGGCCGGCAAGCTCCTTCTCTTCGGTCAGCGTGTGTACCAGCCAATCGGCAAAGCGTGATCGCATCAGAGCGCTGCCGCTGAGCGGAACGAACACCATGGACGCTGACTCTCGGGCGGCAAATCGATCAGCCAAGGCAAGCGCGCGCAACATTGCAGCCTTGTCGAATGCCTCGCTCACTCCGGCGGCCTCGACAGCCGGCAAGGCGTGTTTGGCTTCAAGCGTGCCGCTGCCATCGAGCACCAGATTGAAGATCGTGGCATAGCCCCTCGCCCGACGGTGCGGCAGGGTCACGATGGATTGTAGTGCTGTTTCGATGCGCTCATTCTCAACAGCGGCGGTGACCCGTTTGATCAACGCACGGGACTGCGCCTTCTTGCTGGTTTTCTGCTCGTCGATCTGAGCGGCGCGAGAACGGCGTTTGGATCGCGCCTTGGGTTCGGATTCTTGATCGCTCTCGCCTTCCTCATCATCAGACGCAGCTTCAGCAGGCTTCGATGCGTCATCGATGGAATCTTGCGCCACCAAGGCCGGCTTGGCGGCCATGGCCTCTACTGACGCTCGCTTGGCTGATGCGGTTTGCGGCTCAACTTGCGCGGCGGAGACAATCAGATTTTCACCGCTTTCCAAACCTTCTTCCAGCTCCACCAGACGATGATCATTGTCGGCCACGGCCTCGGTAACCTGAGCAAGCAGCGCTCCAACGGCCTGAACATCCTGGTGTAATGGGGCGACCGCCTGATCGACGATCTGTTGGGTGTCGGTCTCCAGCGCAACCAGGCGGCTGCGGATCATGTCGACTTCGTTGAAGAGGTCCTGAAAGGTCGCGTCATTGAGTGCAATCTGTTGCTCATGCGCTTTACGTTCGTTGCGTCGCGCGGCGGCCTGATCGACCACTGCCATGACGAAAAACAGCACGGCGCCAAACATGATGGCCATGTCGAGCGGGAGCGGCGTCAACCGGAAGAGTATCGCCGCACCACTGGCGGCGATCACGGCAATAGCGGTGTAGATCAAAGCGACGCTGTGCCGCATACCGGTCGAACCCATCAACAAGCGGCGCGGCTGAACGAATCAGCCGGCCATGCCTTCTGCGTTGCAACTATGCCCTAAGTGGCTGCTTATAAAGAAGCCAGCGCCATGGTGTGATCTGGATTCACCCACAGATTTGCCATCTGGGCCCGGCGAGGGAGTTCAAGCGTTCGCTGGCTCGCGGTTATCGGCCGGCGGCTCATCATGGGGCACTTCGACATCGGCGCTGGCATCGCTGGCCAGCCGACCGTCGATGAGGTGCAAGCGGCGATCCATACGACCGGCAAGATCAAGATCGTGGGTAACGGCGAGGATCGTCCGGCCAGCCTTGTCGACAAGATCCTGTAGGATCGTAAAAACCTGCTCGGTGGACTTGGAATCAAGCGAGCCTGTCGGCTCGTCGGCAAGGATGAGCGCCGGGTCATTGGCAAGGGCGCGCGCCACAGCAACGCGCTGCCGTTGACCGCCGGAAAGCTGATCCGGGCGCTTGTCGATATGATCGCCAAGACCGAGGGAGGCCAGCAAATCGCCAGCGCGTTCATGCTGCTCGCGCTGGGACAGACGGGCGAGCCGGCGCATGGGCAGCATGACATTGCCGCGTGCGGTGAATTCAGGCAGCAGGAAGTGGAACTGGAAGATGAAGCCAAGTTCTGCCAGCCGAACATGCGCGCGTTCATCGGGCGTCATGTCGTGGGTCGATTGTCCTTTGATCATAACATCGCCGCTTGTCGGTAGATCCAGGAGACCCAACAGGTAGAGCAAGGACGATTTGCCGGAACCCGATGGCCCAGTGATGGCTACAAACTCGCCCTCACCTACAGACAGCGACACATCGTCAACCAGGGTGACCTTGATCGTCTCGTCCAGGACACGGCCAATTTTTTTGGCCTCAAGAAGGGCCGTCATGTCGCGCCACGGATGATGTCGACAGGGTTGAGGACGGATGCTTTGCGCGCTGGCATGTAGGCTGCAAAGACCGCCGAGCCGAGTGCAATGCCAATCGCGATGGAATAGTGCAGCGGCGAGAAGATGACCGGAATGGTGATCGGATCATCGCTCTGCGGGTTTACGAACTCGACCTGACCAAGCGCAATCGTCAGTAGGACACCCAGCGCAGCACCAACCAGCGAACCGGCAATGCCCATTGCCAGCCCCTCCATCACGAACAGGCGGCGCATGTCGCCTTCGTAGAAGCCTAGCGATTTCATGATGGCGATATCGCGGGTCTTCTCATAGGTGATGGTTGAAATGATGTTGTAGATGCCGAAACCCGCGACAAGCAGAATGGCGGCGACGACGGTGTACATGATGATGTCGCGGACGATGAAGCTTTCCAAAAGCGCTTCATTGGCTTCCTGCCATGAGACCGATTTGTAGCCGAACTGACTTTCGATCCAGCTTGCCACTTGCGGAGCGGTATCGGGGTCATCGAGCGAAACCCGGACCGTGTTGACGGCGTTGGGTCGCCCGGCAAACACCTGTGCGGTGGACAAAAGCAAGTAACCCGTGCCGGCATCGGCTGCGACATTGCCAGAGTCAAAAATGCCAACCAGGCGGTAGCGGTAGATGTCACCCGCCGGAGAGACGAGCGTGACCGTGTCGCCGACCTCGGCATTGATGGATTCGGCAAGATCGTCACCGAGCACAACAGCATCAGCGCGGCTGTTGAGGTCGGTTAACAACCCGGCCTCCATGTCATCGCCGATTTGCGAAACGGAGATTTCATCCTCCGGCACCACGCCGGAAAGAGACACGCCGGTGTCCCGGCCAGCATAGCGGATCACGCCCTGGACTTGCAGCGCAGCTGACACGCGACCTTCGACATTTGCGCGGATAGCGCCAGTTACAGCGATCGGATTGCGGATTCCACGGGGATCTTCGCGGGTCGTCAGGCTGTTGAACTGCGCATCGTCGAACACAAGTTGGGCAGGCTGTTGGGCAGCTTCTCGGCGCTCATCGGTGATCTCGACATTCGGAATGGCGTTGATGAGCTGTTCGACAAAGTCCTTTTGCGAGCCTTCAAGGAGCGCGGCCATGGCGACTGAAAACCCCACGCCGAGCGCAACACCAAGGATGGCAAGTAACGTCTGCCGACCTCGGGCCACCACATGCGTGACCGCCAGATCAAGCAGCAACAGCGTCACATCAATGGGCGAGCTCTTTGCGGTGGGTCGAACGTCCCGGTCGGCCATCACAACCGTCCTGTGGCGATCCGGTCACCATCGGCCAACCCTTCTGGAATGGGCGACACGAGGCTTGCCTCCTCGTCCAGCCCGGAGGTGATCTCAACGCTTGATATCCCGCGCAATCCGATCTCGATGGCTTGTGTGCGAACCTGCCCATCATCGACAACGAAAACCATGTTGTCGCTGTTGATCGCCGTGGAGGGGACCAACAACCGGTCTTCGCGGTTTTCCACGACGATGTTCACATCGACGCTCATGCCGATGAAGAGCGGTGTATCCTGCGGTAGAGACAGGCGGACACGGTAAGTCTTCAGCACAGGGTCGCCGCGCGGCGTGATGGACGTTAACACAGCTTCCAATGGTTGGCCTGGAAAGGCGTCTGAGCCCAATAGGGCACGCTGGCCGATCACCATCAGCGGGATGTCTTCCTCGTTAATTTCTGCTTCCACTTCCAGCGGACGCGGCTGCCCGACCGTGAAGAGCACAGAACCGGGCTGGGCGACTTCGCCGACATCAGCATCAAGACGCAGAATCTGCCCATCGATGGGTGCGGTGATCTGGTAGTTCGCAAGCACCTGGCGCTGCGCGGCGACCGCCGCTTCGGCGCCGGCTAGTTCGCTGACCGCGCTGTCAAAGACCTCCCGCGATCCAACACCGCGCTCCAACAGGTTGGTGGCGCGCTCGACCTGCTGGTTCAAAAGGCCGACCCGCGCTTCAAGCTCGCGCAGGCGTGCAACGGTCTCGCTGTCATCGAGACGGACAATCAAATCACCGGCAGATACCGTCTCTCCCTCGCAATTGCAGTGAAAAACAATGCGCTGGGAAACGATGGAGGTGACGTCGGCACTGGTCTCCGCCTCGACTGTTCCTGAGGCATAAACAATGTGCGCGATATCACCCCTTTCGGGGGTCGCGACGGTGACGCGGGTGGGCCGATTGGCCACAAGAAAGCCGGCCCCAACAAGGACGACGGCAACAATAATAACTATAAGGCGGCGCATGACCTGATCTCTGCACAGCCTGTGCTGTGCCATATATTATGGTTTGGTCATGGGCACCTTAGTCCGAAAGGCGCAGGACGAAAGTCAGCCCTATCGCGTATGGCGCAGCGTCACAGGACTCCCCATATCCGCGCGCCCCGAACGTCAAGCCGTCATCGTCGAAAGCACGTCCTTAAGGCCGCTAAACGTCTGATCGATCTCACTTTCTGTGAAGGTAAGCGGGGGTGAGAGCGCGATGGTGTCGCCGGTGACACGGATCATCAGATCCTCGTCATGGAAGGACCGCGTCATCGCCTCATAGGCGCGTTTGGTCGGCTTGCCTTCAATGGGTTTCAGATCGATGGCGATCACCAGGCCGCAGGAGCGAATGTCCTCAACCAGGTCCAGGTCTGCCAGATGGCTATGGGCGGCATCGGCAAAGTGCGCCTCATTTGCGCCAGCCTGCTCGAACAGGCCGTCATCACGATAGACGTTGAGCGTCGCGATCGCCGCGGCTGACGCCAACGGATGACCGGAATAGGTGTAGCCGTGGAAGAGCTCGATCATGCCTTCATCGGCGGCATCCATGAAGGTGTTGTAGATCTCACCGGTGGCAATCACGCCTCCCATTGGCACCGTGCCAGAGGTGACGCCCTTGGCGAACACTATGAGGTCCGGCGTCACGCCGTAGCGCTGAGCGGCAAAGGGCGTGCCGAGGCGACCGAAGGCAGAAATCACCTCATCAAAGATCAGTAGGATACCATGCTTTTTGGTGATCTCGCGCAGGCGCTTCAGATAGCCCGTGGGCGGTGGCAGAACGCCGGTGGAGCCTGCCATGGGCTCAACGATAACAGCAGCCACTGTGTCCGGTCCGTGCAGGGTGACGATGCGCTCCAGCTCATCTGCCAGATGTCCACCCCATTCCGGTTCGCCCTTGGTGAACGCCTGTTCGGCGCGATTGTAGGTGTGAGAAAGATGGTCAACACCGGTCAGCAGCGAGCCAAAGAACTTGCGGTTGTTGACGATGCCACCGACCGAGATGCCACCGAAACCGGTGCCATGATAACCACGTTCGCGGCCAATAAGGCGGGTGCGGCCGGCATCGCCTTTCACTTTGTGATAGGCAAGCGCGATCTTAAGCGCGGTGTCGACGCCTTCTGATCCAGAGTTGGCGAAGAACACATGGTCGAGACCTTCGGGCGCAAGTTCGGCAAGACGGCTTGCGAGCTCGAACGCCAGCGGATGGCCGAACTGGAAGGTCGGCGCAAAATCAAGGCTGGCTGCTGTCTGCTGGATGGCTTCAACAACCGGCGCACGGCAATGGCCGGCATTGCAGCACCAAAGGCCGGCGGTGCCGTCCAAAATGGCGCGGCCGTCAGGCGTGAAGTAATGATTGTCCTTGGCGCCGGTGATCATGCGCGGCGCGGCCTTGAATGCGCGGTTAGGCGTGAACGGCATCCAGAATGCTTCCAGGTCGTTGGGCACAGAAAGCGGCGTCACACCGGCTGCGGGATGATGAGCGTCAGTCGTATCAAGCATGGTGATCCCCTTGTTATGCCGTCGCTGCGCGAAACGGGTGGCGAGACGGGTTGGGTCGGTCTATAGCCGGTGGGCGTTGGAACCGATTTCGACCGGTTCGACCCTTCCTATCGTCACCATCGCCGGCTTGTACGGCGCAGCTTTGACTGTTTGGTCAAAAGTCTATTCCAAGCGCGCCGCCCGCGCAAAGGGAATTGACAGGTCAGACTGTTTGGCGCGCCTCGACTTTGTCGGCGCCTATGCGTTCTGAAGAGCAAGCCAATGGCCGACCATACCGACGGCACACCTTCCAGTCCCCGGACCCAGGGACCGAGCCAGGCCAGTCATCCCAGCGCGCTTCAAGTGCTGGCACCAACTGGAACAGCGGTCAGTACGCGCCGCGCCATGGGCTCAGTGGTAATCGCGATTGCGATCCTGACCCTTATGGATGCCGGGATCAAACAGCTGACGGCAACCTTCGGTACGCCGCAGATCCTGGTGATGCGCTACGGCGCGGGCTTCCTGGTCGCATCATTGGTTCTGGCCGTGCTCCTATGGCTTGGACGCGTGGACTTTCCCAGCGTCGGAGCGGTAAAGCGCAGCTTTCAGCGATCGTTTCTCGTTCTTACGGTGGCGATGTGCTTCTTCTATTCATTGTCGGTTGTCCCATTGGCCGACGCGACGGCTATCGCTTTCACCGCGCCGCTTTATCTGGCCCTTCTCGGCTGGTTGGTCCTCAAGGAACCGGTGAGCCCACGCAGTTGGCTGGCGGTCGTGATCGGCCTTATCGGGGTTTTCATCATCGCTTCTGATGCATGGGCCTCAACAGGCGCATTCACCGGCGCCCTTTCGGGCTACATCGCAGCCTCTATTGCGTCTCTTGCCTACGCCGGGGTGCTGATCATGACGCGTCTGCACGCCGCGAGTGACCCGGTGCCGACCATGATCACGCTGCAGTCCGCCTTTTCCGGCCTCCTGGCTTTGCCTTTTCTGGGGCTGACCGTCGCCGGCTTTGCGATTGACGGACGTCCCTTTGTACTGCCTGACGTCGACACGCTGTGGTTGGTCCTGGGGATCGGCGTCTTGGGCACCAGTGGCCATCTGTTTATGGCCTGGGGCTTCAAGCATGCGGAGGCGGCTAAGCTTGGTCCGATGGAATACACCAGCCTTTTATGGGCGGCGTTTTACGGCTTCCTACTCTTCGGCGAAGTGCCCGGCTGGCGGCTTCTGGTTGGCTGCGTGTTCATCATCGCCGGGACGTGGATAGTGATGCGCGGCGAGCGGGAAGCCTAATGGCACGGCACTGGCGACAAGCGTTACGCCGTTAACGTTGCGTTCACCATACCGGCCCTCCGCGGGTGTATTGGTAAATAAAATGAGTCCAAACAGGCTGGCGCATCCTTGACTCGGCATCAGCCAATCCTTATCTCCCCGCCGCATTAGCACTCTCTAGAAGCGAGTGCTAACAGCTTCATCCCAGCGGCCGGGGACATGGCCGCGAGAAACCAACCCAAGGATTGTACCTCATGGCATTCCGTCCTCTGCATGATCGTGTGGTGGTGCGCCGCATCGATTCTGATGAGAAAACCGCTGGCGGCATCATCATCCCTGACACCGCTAAAGAGAAGCCGCAGGAAGGCGAAATCGTCTCCGTTGGCCCCGGCGCTCGCGACGATGCTGGCAAAGTCCAGCCGCTGGACGTCAAAGCTGGCGACCGCGTGCTGTTTGGCAAATGGTCCGGCACCGAAGTGAAGATCGACGGTGAAGACCTGCTGATCATGAAAGAAAGCGACATCATGGGCGTGATCGCCTAAGGGCTCCGCCTTCGTTTTCTGGGCCGTCTCGCTCTCGATCTCCGTTTCGCTCTGTTCCTCCGGAACAACCGCTCAGCGGACGGAACCATCTTAACAGGCGCGATCGCTTCAACCCCATTCAAACCAAGGATAAGAATCCATGGCTGCTAAAGACGTCAAATTCGGCCGCTCCGCGCGCGAGCGCATGCTGGCCGGTGTCAACACCCTCGCCGATGCGGTGAAGGTGACCCTCGGCCCGAAAGGCCGCAACGTCGTCCTCGACAAGTCGTTCGGCGCACCGCGCATCACCAAAGACGGTGTGTCTGTCGCCAAAGAAATCGAATTGGACGATAAGTTCGAAAACATGGGCGCGCAGATGCTGCGCGAGGTTGCCTCCAAAACCAACGATATCGCTGGTGACGGCACCACGACTGCAACGGTTCTGGCTCAGTCCATTGTCGACGAAGGCCACAAGGCTGTTGCTGCCGGCATGAACCCGATGGACCTGAAGCGCGGCATCGACATGGCCGTGACGGAAGTCGTCAAAGACCTTCTGAACAAAGCCACCAAGATCAACACCTCTGAGGAAGTTGCTCAGGTCGGCACAATCTCTGCCAATGGCGAAAAAGAAATCGGCGCCATGATCGCCGAAGCCATGCAGAAGGTCGGCAATGAAGGCGTGATCACGGTTGAGGAAGCCAAGACCGGCGAGACCGAACTGGAAGTCGTGGAAGGCATGCAGTTCGACCGCGGTTACCTTTCCCCTTACTTCGTGACCAATGCTGACAAGATGATTGCGGATCTGGAAGACCCGTACATCCTGTTGCACGAGAAGAAGCTCTCCAACCTGCAGGCTATGCTGCCAATCCTGGAAGCTGTTGTTCAGTCCTCGCGTCCGCTTCTCATCATCGCTGAAGATGTGGAAGGCGAAGCGCTGGCGACCCTCGTGGTCAACAAGCTGCGTGGTGGCCTGAAGATCGCTGCTGTCAAAGCACCGGGCTTCGGCGACCGTCGTAAGGCCATGCTGGAAGACATCGCCATCCTGACCGGTGGCCAGGTGATCTCCGAAGACCTTGGCATCAAGCTGGAAAATGTCACGCTCGACATGCTCGGCACTGCCAAGAAGGTCACGATCTCGAAAGAAGAAACCACCATCGTCGACGGCGTTGGCGGCAAGGACGAGATCTCCGGCCGTGTGGCTCAGATCAAAGCCCAGATCGAAGAAACAACCTCCGACTACGACCGTGAAAAGCTGCAAGAACGTCTTGCCAAGCTTGCTGGCGGCGTTGCCGTGATCCGCGTTGGCGGTGCCACGGAAGTGGAAGTGAAAGAGAAAAAAGACCGCGTCGACGACGCCCTCAACGCGACCCGCGCGGCCGTGGAAGAAGGCATCGTTCCGGGCGGCGGCACCGCGCTTCTGCGTGCTTCGCGCTTCATCGACGCGAAGGGCGAGAACGCCGATCAGGAAGCTGGCATCAACATTGTGCGCCGTGCGCTGCAATCGCCTGCTCGTCAGATCGCCGAGAACGCCGGTGAGGAAGCCTCTGTCGTGGTCGGTAAGATCATCGACGAGAACAAGGCTGCCTACGGCTTTAACGCCCAGACGGCTGAGTATGGCGACATGATCGACATGGGCATCGTTGACCCGGTCAAGGTTGTCCGTACCGCTCTGGAAGATGCCGGCTCGGTTGCTGGTCTCCTGATTACCACCGAAGCGATGATCGCCGAGCTGCCGAAGAAAGATGGCGGCGGCGCACCGGCAATGCCCGACATGGGCGGCATGGGCGGCATGATGTAAGCATGGCGGTCGGGCCGTAGGCCCGGAGCCTAATGCATCATTCTCTCGTTGCTCTGGGACGCCGGCGATACCGCCGGCCTCCCAACCGCGAGGGCGCCTTCATCGGCTACCATTGGAACAAGAAAAGGCGGGGCTTCGGCCCCGCCTTTTTATCTGGCTATAAGTGCTCTTTCTTGCGGTCATGCAGATAGGCGTGCAGCGCGAGTGCGCCGTAGAGTCCGGCAAGAACAGCGGAGACCCAAAACTTGTCTGCCCCAACGCAAGTGCCAACATAACTGGCTGACATGCCTGCATAGGCAAGGCTATGAATGTGCTTCAACATTGCAGTGATCCTTATGACTTGAGAGGATCACCGCCCGGACGGTGAGTTGAATGGCTTCAACACGGAGAAGGATGCCACCCACCTGCAGAATTCGACGGCACGGAAGTTCTGCTGAGTCCCGGCAAGTTACGGCAACGGTTGCGGAATGTTACGGTTATGAGCTTTGGCGCACGTTTCGGGCAGTTGGTCCGCCGGTACCGCGAACTCAAAGCGATCAGTGCCAAGAAGCTGGCTTTGGAAGCACTAGGCGACGAGGCGAAACGCTCCCGTATCTCTGAGCTGGAAAATGGCAAGGTTACCAATCCGCATGCCGCAACGATCAACGCACTCTGCGATTACCTGGGTATCTCCGACGAAGAAGTAGAGGCATGCCGCAATCCGCGGGCAAAAGATGATGGGCAAGCACAAGCTGATCTTGACCAGATTCGCGATGAACGTGGATCGCTGACCGCCGCGCTTGATGCCGTTCGAGATCTGTCCCGCAGCCAGCTGGAAACACTCGCGCGCCGGTTCGAGATCGACGAGCCGGAAGCCATGCGGGACGGCGAGATCACGGCGCTTCTAGAAAAGAAGGCCGAGGAATACCGGACCTACAAAACACAGATCGATCACATCGATGAACGGGTTGCGGGGCTCGGCAACCTAAAAGACGCGGCGCAGGACGCGGCGGAACGACTGGACTTCGACGAGGTCGAAAACCTGCTCTCCACGGTTCACGCTACCGAGCTTGAAATAGCGTGGGAGACAGCAAGCCTGCGGGCAGATAACGCTCTGCTGCGCGGGCGCACGCATCAAGCCTTCAACCTCATCTCAACTGCCGCTGACGCCTTTGCCGCGGTCGATCCCATCGAACCGGCAAGACGGCGAACTTACGAAAATCGGCTCTACAGCTATGCGCTTCGCCATGGCGGGGATGGGTTTCTGCACACAATCACACTAAAACGGGACGCGTTGAACCGGATTAAGCCAAACGATCGGCCAAAGCTTTTCGGTGACGCATGGCTCGGTCTCGGCAACGCCTTGAACAAACAAGGCAGCCGCATCGGCAGTGATGAAGGAGCGAAGCTGCTGTCGGATGCCATCACTGCCTATCACGCCGCGCTCCGCGTCTACACCGAAGCCGACCACCCGGTCGACTGGGCCATCGTGCAGAACAATCTAGGCAGCGCTTTGCACGAGCAAGGCAGCCGGACCGGAGGGAAAGAGGGCGCAGATCTCTTGGCTGAGGCCGTCTCCGCCTACCGCGCCGTCCTGCGTGTCCGCACCGAAACCCATCACCCTCTCTATTGGGCCTTAACGCAGGACAATCTTGGTTGTGCACTTTTTAGGCAGGGCGAACGCACCAGCGGTGAAGAGAGCACGGAGCTGCTAGCCGAGGCTATGTTCGCCTTTCGCGCCGCGCTGCGTGTGCACACCGAGGCCGACCATGCTTTCCAATGGGCCACAACGCAGAACAATCTTGGCGGTGCACTTTCTAGGCAGGGCCAACGCACCGGTGGTGAAGAGGGCGCACAGCTTCTGGCCGAGGCTGTCACCGCCTATCGCGCCGCGCTGCGCGTGCGCACCGAGGCCGACCACCCAGTCGACTGGGCACAAACGCAGAACAATCTCGGCAATGAGCTAAGCGACCAGGGCAGCCGGACCGTTGGCGAGGAAGGCGCGAGGCTCCTGGCTGAGGCCGTGGTCGCTTATCGGGCCGCGCTGCGAGTTCACACTGAAACAGATAGTCCCGTGCAATGGGCCGAGACGCGAGAAAACTTGGCAATTGCCGAGCTAGCTATGGCGGAGCACGAAACTTGCACCGATCCAAGGCCGCACCTCGAGGCTGCCCTGGTCGATGTCGACAACGCGCTACGCGTCTTCGATCCAGAGCACATGCCTTTCAACTTCGACAAAGCCACCCGTGTCCGCGACCGCATCGCTGCCAAGCTGGCTGCGTTGGACGATTGAGCAAGCGGCGGATATCGCCCCACCGACCCGTCAGCGCTGGAGCTGGTACTGCACCCGCTTGGCAAGTCGGTAGGCCGGTGGCCATCGCTTGATGGTTGCCTTGAGCGTCCGGCGGGCCGATAGGGCCACGCCAAGGGCCTGACCATGCCAAGTGAGCGCACGGCCAACATCGTAAAGGTCAACCGGCGCGCACCACATGCGCTTGTACTCGTTTTCGCCAAGGCCGAGGTCGAACAGTTTCAACCCACGGTCGCAGAACAGTTCCACAGCCCTGTCGACCGAAAGCCGTCCCGGACTGTGCGGCGCGAAGCGCGGATCACTCGTCATGGAATTGACACCCATGGAGAAGCGGTCGCCATGCACGCCGCCGCCAGCAAGGGCGATAGGCTCGTCATCGACCATCAGCGCATAGAGATCGAACGTGTGGGTGCCCGCTTCCAGCGACCTGCGGGCCAGCCGCCTCAGGAAGTGCTGGTTGTGGACCTCGTCGAAGCTGTTGTGCACATGGGCACCTTCCAGGCGTGCGCCCTTTTGCTGGAAGAACACATCCAGCATGGCGTCCAGTTCATCACTGCTGGTGATCTGCACCAGGCGAGGCTCACCGATCTCCTGGATCTTGCGCAGGTTCTTGCGCATTTTGCGCTGCGATTTGACCGGCCGGCGCTCGGCCTTCAGCGCTTCAAAGTCATCGGACAATTCGGCACTGAACAGTGGCGTTGAGCTCGAAGCCCGTTCGCCGCTGGTTAGAATGTTGACATCGCCATCCAGCCACTCCGGCATGGCATCGAGCAGCAGATAATCGGCTAGGCCATCGGCCTTGATGGCCGCACTGATGCGGTTCACCACTCCGCCCTTGCGTCCGGCATGGATCATTCGCAGGCGGTCGATCCCGCACTGAGTCATGAGCGGCAGGCGAACATTGGCATGGTCGTCGCCCATGAAGCCGGCGATCCGCAGCCCGCCCATGGCGCGGCGAACGTAAAGAGGAAGCAATAGAGCCGTGCGCCCTTCCAGCGACCAAACGACAATTAGGGGTTCGATGGGAGCTTTGGTCTGGGCAACGTCAAACCAAGCCCTGCACCAATCAAAGCGCTGGTAGACCGACCCGGTCGCGCGCGCTTCAAAGCCACGCCAAAGCGTTGCGACCTCTTCAAACGAGGAAAAGCAGGCGATGCTTTGCGTTACCGGTTCCGGCTGCGGCAGATCGTCAATCGTTGCCTGGCTTTCCGAGATGCCCAACAGAGTTGCCAACTCTGGCAACTCCGTGCGCGCTAATGTCCTCATGGTCTTCTTCTCAAACAGGCGCCGGTGGGCGCAGGGGGATGAGCTCCGTGAAACGAAGTCTGATCTCCATATGGGACATTGGGACTGAAAGAGGTGTTACCATTCTTTAATGGTTGCATTCATGCTTAATGCACCCTTTGCGCGGGTTACGGTCGCGTAAGGGGTTTGGGGGCAAGCCGGGTGGCTTGCCCCTCCATTTCACGCGCCCGGCAAGCGCACCAATCCGGTTAGCCCCAGCAGCAGCAGTCCGGCAGCCACCATGCAGGCGCCGGCGCGGACGGTGTTCCAGAACGTCCAACGCGGAAGATAGGTGCCCGTCCAGTAATCGCGGGTTACCGTCGATGACAGGTTCATGCGGGCGAGCGTCTCGTTCATCGGCACGTTGAAGACCACCGTCACCAGGAAACACCCGACAACATAGGCAAGGCCAGCGAGCGCGATCTGGACACCGGCGATGCCGCCTATCTGTGTGAGCCCAATGGCCATCAGGAGCAGCGACACCGCCGCGAGCCCCAGGAACATGGCCATGAAAACCCAGCGGAAAACCTCACGGTTGATGGTCTGCATGGCATCGATTCCGCCATCACCGCCCGTGCGGGCAAGCGAACGCATGATGAAGTCCGAAAAGGCCAGGAACACGCCGCCGACCGCCGCATAGGCGATGACGGCAAGCTGAGCGAACACGAAAAAAGCTGTCGACATAGTCGTCACTCCTTTGGTTGCGGAAGGCCGCGGCTTACGCCGCGACCGTCCAGGTGCCGGATTTGGCGGCGTCTTCGGCGAATGCGATGAAATCGCGCGGCTTGCGGCCCAGTGCCTGTTCCACGCCGTCGGTGGTGTGGGCGTTGCGACCATCCAGCGTTTCGCGGGCAATGGCCGTGAAGACGTTGGCGACGAACTCACCGCCAACGCGCTCAACGCTTGCGTGGAAGTCCTCGAACGTGATCGGCTGGTGCATGATCGGCCGGCCAAGCGCTTCTGACAGTGCTTCAGCCATCTCTGCGAAGGACATCAGGGTCGGGCCCGTGACCTCGTAGAGCTTGCCGATGTGGCCCTCTTCGGTGAGGGCTGCGACAACCACATCCGCGATGTCCTCAATGTCGATGATGGGCTCGCCGATATCGCCGCCCGGCATTGGCAGCACGCCGGCGAGAATTGGATCGCGCAGATAGCCTTCTGAGAAGTTTTGCGCGAACCAGGCAGCCCGCACCAGCGTGAACGGCACGCCGGAGGCCCGCACAGCCTCTTCACCAAGACGCGCATGATGTTCGCCGCGGCCCGACAGGAGGACGAGCTTGCCAACGCCTGCCACTTTGGCGGCAGCGGCCAGCGCTTCGACCTTTTCCACAGCGCCGGGGAAGGCCAAGTCTGGGAAGTAGGTCACATAGGCGGCAGAAACGCCATCCAGCACGGCTGGCCAGGTCGATGGGTTTTCCCAGTCGAACGGAATGGCGGCGCTACGTGATGCCCGGCGCACCGGATGGCCGAGCGCTTCGAGCCGGGCTGCAACGCGCGATCCGGTTTTGCCGTTGGCGCCGATAACGAGGATTGGTTGAGTGTCAGTGATTTGGGTGATCATGGAAGTTCTCCTTGGTTTGTAAGACACCCCAGGGAGTAGCCAGCCTGCCCACCGACGGTATTGACCTGTTCTGCCAGCGTTTTGACATCCATAGCCAACATGATTGGCAAGGCGAGACTCTCAAGTCAGCAAACAAACAAGGCGGCACCGGAGGAACCGGCACCGCCCTTTGTTTGGGAATGGATTGTTGTTTGGGTGTTGGCCGCTCAGGCAGCCTCTAAGAGCGCGAAATCCATGTCGGCAGCGGAGGACCGCATGTCCTTCAGGGCCTGGTATTCGGGCGAGCGATACCAGGTGCGGGCGGCATCAACGCTTGGGAAGCGAACCATGGCCACGCCTGGAACGGACCACTCGCCCAGAAGGGTCTCTGTGTGGTTGGCATGCATGATGAACTCGCCGCCATAAGTGTCGAGCGTGGGGCCGGCAGCGGCGGCATAGGCTTCCATCTTTTCAGCATCCCGGATGGTGATGTTGGCGATGAGATAAACGGTCATTTTTGGGTCTCCTGATTGAGCGTTTCGTTTCAAATGCGATACCCAATTCGCACTACTAAGGCATGCTGCCTTGACCGCACTTGCCAGGGTTTTGACCCTCGTTGCCAAACGGCGTTGATGACAGGCTAAAGGCCGGCGCTGGCCTTACGGTAGCTGGCTGGCGTGTGGCCAACCCAGCGTTTGAAGGCGCGAGTGAAGGAGCTTTGCTCAGAAAAGCCAGTCAGGAACGCGATGTCGGCCAAGGAGTATTGCTCGTCGCGCAACAGGCCCTCGGCCAGTTCGCGGCGGGTCTCTTCGGCCAGCATCTGAAAAGACAGCCCGTGATCGGCAAGGCGGCGGTGAAACGATCGCGCGCTGAACCCGAGCCCACGTGCGATATCTTCCATCTTCGGCGGACCTTCGCTGAGCGCCTTGGCGATGGCCTCTTTGGTTTTATCACCAAGCGAGGGCGCGTCGCGCAGGTCCTTCAGCTCGCCCTCAAGGTGCGGCAGCAGAAACTGCGTGATGCCCTCATCTCCCAGCTTGTTGGGCTGATCCAGCGCCTCGTTGGAAACGAGCAGCGCATCATTCTCGCAGCCGAAGTGCACCGGGCAACCGAAATAGGCTTCGTGGTGCTTCAGCGTGGCCGGCGCCTCGTGCTTGAAATAGACCGCATCAGGCTGAAACGGCACGGGCGAGACCTGGCGGCTGATGGAGACCGCGCTTGCCATATCGGCCTCGACGGACAAGCGCATACCCAGCCGCCTTTCTCCGGCGCGATGTTCAATCCAGAGAATGCCGCCGTCCCGTGGCTCAATTTCGTAAGCGACAATGCTGGTCCAGATGCGAGCAAACCGCTCCACCCGCATGTAGGAGCCGCGAAGCGTCGGCGCTGCCTTCCAGGCAAGTCCAAGGGCGCCATACTCGTCGCAGCGCATGGAGTCGCCGACCCGCAGAGGCAGATCGGTGATGTCGATCTCGTGACCCATCCTCTCAAGCAGGTCGTAATACGCCTCGTCGCTAATCATCTGCTTGGGGTCCCACCGGCCGTCGGGATCAATGCCGACCGACCTCAGATAGGCTGCCCCATTGATGCCGGGTTCCGCTCCGGCGACCATTTTGCGAACGAACAAGGAAGTAACTGCGCCCATACCTATCCTATAGGGCGGCCCGCGGTGAGCCGCCAAAGCCCGAATGCCGACTTGCGGAGTGATCCACGTGGCTAAAGCCCGATTTCTTTAGCCGCCTAAGTCTGACCCTGTCCCTTTTAGCCACTTTCCGCTACAGTGATGCAACCGGTGCGCGAGCTTTTGGCCGAAGAACACCGGATAAACTGGGCGGGGATCGGGGACGGCATGCACGTCATCGCAACCCTTTGGATGGTTGCATTCTGCGCTTTCTTGGCTGCCACAAGCGCCAGGGCCAATGATGTTGCGTATGATGGCGCGGTGGTGTTCCGCTCCACGGTCGCGGAAAACTCCACCCTCGACATCGAGCTTTCCGATTGGAACGACGACCGCCATCGCTTTGTCTCGGCGATGATCGACGACATGTTGGAACGCGCGCCAGGCCTCTTTGCGCGCGCCACCCAGGCCGGTCCGCTCAACATCTATCTGACGACAACCGAGACGCCGTCGCACCCGGCGGCAGCTTGGGCACGGCGGCGGCACGAAAACTCGCTCATCGTGCGGCACGACTTCTTCCGCACCGGGCACCCCAACCGCTTCGGCGTGGATTACACGCACTGGCTGTTCGTGCACGAGATCGCGCATCTGGCCGACCCGGTGGATCGCCTTGGCCAATCACCTGCCTGGTCGGACGCCATCATCCCGGTCATTGCCAATATCGAAGCTGATCTCGCCAGGCAGAACATGGATTTGCGCCAGGCGATGTTCGCGTTTCGCGACGAGCCGGCAATCGCCCGCGGTCTACCCTCGGTCTACGCAGCCATCAGCATTCATGAGGCGTTGGCGGAACTTACGGCGGCTGTCTATTTCGACATCGACCTCGCCCTCGCCCCAGGCCCGCGCGCGGTACTCCTGGAGCATCAATTTGCCCGGCCGACGCAGACCGATGCCGCGCTAACAGACCACTATCGGCGCGCGTACCGGGCCTACCGGGACCAACGGTTCGATGATGCGAGCGCTATCCTGTCGGAGGCCGTAGACCTCGATCCGGATTTCGGCATGGGCCATTACCTGCTCGGCTATACTCATTTGCAAATGGGAGAGGCGCGCCTTGCCTATGCCGATTGGCAGCGCAGCCTGCGCCTCTTCGGCGATATCGACCCGCTGCTGGCAAGCGAGGTTGCCAGCAGCATCGAAACTGTCAGGCGGAGCCTGGGCAAATGAGCGGCGCGGCTCACACCCTCTGGCATCTGCTATGGCGTGGCGGTGTTATGATTCTTGTCGCGGCGCTTCTCGTCGTGGCACCGGCCCATCGCGCCTCGGGGTTCCTGCTCGATATTCTCATCTGCGAGATGGACCGCCTGACCGAATACTGTCTTGCCAAAGAGCTGCTGGAACATGCCGACGCCATGGAGGCTGGGATTCAGCACGACCTGGCTGTGGTGTACTCCTTTGCCGCGTGGAACTTTTCCGCCCAAGGACAGGAGGAACGCGACTTTCGCGCGCCAAGTCCCAGCGCCTTCGCCGACCGTATGGACGACCGGCAGGCGAGCCGCATTATCTGGGCGATTAACCGCATTCTGCACCAGGATGACACGGAACGCGGGCTGGAGCATCTGGGCAATATCCGCCACCACGTGCCACGGATGATCGCCTATCCGATGGTCCTGGAGGCCATGCGGCAGGCGGGCGTCACCGACGAGGCGGAAGCTCTGTTCGCGTCCTTCGAGACTGAGATTGCCGAATTGCCATCCGAGCCAGCTCGGATTTTCGGTTACGGCGAGCTTGCCTGGTCCGCCGCGCGCGCCGGGCACAATGAGATCGCAGAACGGGCAATCGAGGCCGCCTTGGCCGTCATCTCGCGTCACCCATCGGAGGACTTTCAGCTCGCCATGGCCTCCGATCTGGTGGCGACCGAGCATCATGTGCGCGGCGAGGCCGACGGCGCAGCGCGGTTGGATGAGGCGCTGGCGGCGCTGGAACGGCAGACGCGCATTCCCGATACCATCCGCGCTGAAACCCTCGCTCGCATTGCCCGTGCCTATGGCCGGATGGACATGCAGGAGCAAGCTCGCAGTCTCGCCCAGCAGGCTCTGACGCTTATGGCGACTTTGCCCGCCGACAGGCAGGTGCGGGTTTACGCCGTGCTGGTGTTTTCAGGGATCTATTAATACTCGCGCGGGCCGTTAACTGGTTAGCCTCTGAAACGACCGGTGGTCCCGCGCAATACCCGCTCCGTTCCCAACCAAAGTTGAGAACAACCGCTTGCCTACCCTCTCTGTCACTCGCCCGCTGCTCTTCCGTGATGCGCTCTGGGCCTGCGGCCCAACCGCTGAGACAACCGCCATTTCTTCTCTGCTCTGTTCCTCGCTGCGCTCGGAACAACCGCCTGTTAACCTTAACCGTTCACCATAATTGGCTGATGGGGTCAGGCTGGGCGCGCGTTGATGTGCCCTCCAAGTCGGAGCGGTTGGCGTATGGTGCGTCGAATTTTCAAATATCTATTGGCTGTCACAGTGTTTTCCGGCTGGGGGAGCCTCGCCGCCCTTTCAGCAGACGCAGAGTTCGCCGATTTCCCCGACGTTCCACAGATGGACCGGCTGGATAACGCGTTTCGCGAGGCCGGCTTTTACGTCGGTGCGCGCGGCGGCGTTGTGTTGGCCAACGACAGCGAATTCACGATTACGGGTCCGGACCTTGTCGAGAACGCTTATGAGATGGGCTATGGCGGGTATGGCTTTATCGGCTTCGAGTTGCCCGACCTCTACTGGGGTGCGGGCCTGCGCTTGGAAGGCGAAGTGGGGCTGATCCACCTAGACGTTGAAACCCACACAGTAGGCGGTACAGAACGCAGTGAAGACGACTCCTTCGGCTCCACCGAAGCAATCGCCGGCTTTCTCAATGCCTATGTCGATTTCGGCAATGGCGGCCTTCGTCCGTTCATCGGCGGTGGTGTCGGCGTGGCGCGCGTCACCTTCGATGATCATGGCGTCACCGGCGCTCTTGGCGTGATGGACGACGCAGGAAATGCCTTCGCCTGGCAGATCATGGCAGGCGCAAGCGTGCATCTCACCGATGCCGTGTCGCTAGAAGGCATGGTGCGCCACCAGAGCGTGATGGATGTGGAACTTGTGTCCTCCACTGGACCAACGTCAGACATCGACCTCTCCTCCACACAGGTCCTGTTCGGCGCGCGCTACCATTTTTGAATTCGGCCCCACGCTTCGGCAAACTCCATCACGGTTGCCGCTACGCTCCGTTCCTTCGCAACGACCGCTTGAGCAGGCATCACACTTTTGCCATCGCTTCGCCGCGCAAAGACCTTGAGCCCGCCACCGGACCTCCGCCGGTCTGACGCAATCCCGCTCGATAACTCTCCCATCGCCCGTACCGATCCTCGGTGCGGGTTTTTGCTCGCGATTGGGCCACCGGCCCAGAGCAACCCAGTGTAATGTGTGGGGAGTACTCTCATGACCACTTTGAATCACATCAACCGTCGGACCAAGCGGCCGGTCGCGCTGGCGCTTGCAGTCACGGTTGGCGGTGTTGTCGGTTTGATGACCGGCCAAGCCTATGCAGCCGATGTTCCGCAGACCTATACGCCTGCGCCTGAGCCCTATGTGCAACAGCGCGTTTCGACGACCTTCACCAACGCCGGCCCTTATGTCGGTGTCCGTGGTGGCGCCAGCTTTGCCGATGACACCGACTTTGAAATCGGTGGCGGCACGGTGACCAATGAGTATGAAGACTGGGGCCTCACCGGTTCTGTTTTCGCCGGTTACGGAATGGAGTTCTTCCCAGGTTTCGGCGGCCGTATTGAAGCGGAGCTTGGCTATTCGACTTTTGAGATCGACCGCCATTTGCTCGGCGGAGCAGCTCAAGCTGGCCCGACCGGTGATACCAGCGCCTTTTCTGGCATGGTGAACGCGTATGTCGATGCCAATGTCGGTGCTTTCCGCCCCTTTGCCGGTGTCGGTTTGGGTCTGGCTCGTGTGAGTTTCGACGATCATGGCACCACGGCGGGCACGCTGATGGACGATGACGACACTGCCTACTCCTGGCAGGTGTCGGGTGGTGTTGGCTATGATCTGACTGACCGGATCACGCTGGAAGGCATGGTGCGCTATCAAAGCGTCATGGATGTGGAACTCACCTCCACGGCTCTAGGCGGCAACCTGAACAGCGAGACGGATCTCAATGCCACGTCTGGCCTGGTGGGGCTTCGCTACCGGTTCTAGGGTTCCTTCCGGCGCCCAGGCGACAACAAAAGCCCCGGCCAACTGGCCGAGGCTTTCTCATTTCAGTACCAGTAGTGGATCACATGGCCGGATCTTGAATGGCGAAGAACATCGTCTCACCTGAGTGATCGTCGACGCCGTCATTGTCGGTGGAGACCCACATCGTGCCGTCCTCAGCAATGGCCAGACCTTCCACCTTGTCGAGTACATAGCCGCCGGTGGAGGTGAGGTAAGGCAGAAGGTTCACAACCACTTCAGGTTGTAGAACAGCGGGCGTCTCGCCCAAAGCTACCATGTCCTCCATGGCCGCCAACGAAACACGGGTGATCTGTTTGGTCACCGCACGATCATCATGCTGGTTGTCGCGCTCGATGAAGTAGATGAAGCCATCGTGCGCCACGATTTCCGACAGGCCGACCCAGCCGGCTGATGGCTCGGTAAGCGGGTAGTGGATTACGCCCCATTCCTCGCTTTCCAGATCGTAGGAAAGCACCTTGGCATGATAGTCTGGATCGTCGCGCCACTCGCGCTGAACCGCGATGTAGAGTGTGTCTTCGACACGCGTGATACCTTCAAAGCCGAAGCGGCGTTCAACGCCAGCAAGCTCTGCTGGTAGGGTGATGTAGTCGTCGATCTCACCATCAGCTTCCACATGGTAGATCGCGTGCGGGACGAGACGATCGGTGCGACCTTCGGAGGCGATCCAGAAGCCGCCGTCGCCATCGAGCGCGATGCCTTCCATGTCCATCAGCTGAGCCGGACGGCCTTCGCGGGTGACCTCGATGGCATCCATGATGCGGGCCGGGCTTTCCGACACGTCGATGTGGAAGATGCGCGGCTGCAGGCCGTAGAAGCTGTCAGAAACCGCGTAGATGGTGCCGTCCTCGGCCATCACCTGACCGGAGATCGCGCCCCAGCCGGTGAGTTCATCCATGCCAGCGCTGGTGAGATGCGGGTAGGAGGCCGGGGCATCCTGATACTCAAACAGCATGACGTGAGCGCGCGGGCCGGCATCATCGGTTTCGTTGGCCGACACAAGCAGGTTGCGTTCTGGGATCGTCACATAGCCTTCCGGGCCAATTCCCGATGGCAGAAGCTGTTCGAGAACCGGATTGGCCGGATCGGACACACTGTAGACCCCGACCACGGAACTGCGTTCAGCACCCACAAACACATAAGGCGTGCCGCCGAAGGTGTCGAAGGTGACGCTTTCCGGCTCAACACCCTTGTTGCCGGAGCGTTCTTCGGGGTAGTGGCCAATTTCAACTATAGCGTACTCAAAGTCGGTGCCCGACTCGTACACGATCTCGCCATCCTGGCTGAAGATCGTCCAGCCGCGGCTGCCGCCATCCATGTCGCCTTCGTTGGCGGTGGCGAAATGGGTGTCGTCGATCCACGTCACTGAGTCCGGCTCGCGCGGCACAGTGATGGTGTCGGAAAAGATCAGCGCGCCTTCTTCCTCGGTGTCCACGCCTTCCAGCGTGACCTCGCCGGCGGAGAAGTGGCTGAGCATCTCGCCGTCTGCCGAAACCACAACCATGTGGTTGTTTTCCTGCAAGGTGACGACGATTTCGCCTTCGTCATTGATCGCAACGAACTCAGGCTCAGGATCGTCCGGCGCGACGTCGGCAAGGCCAGTGATGTCGACCTGCATGGTGGAATCGCAGTCAAGCGAGCCGTCCACCACTTGCGTGATGGTGAGGAAGCCGGCCGGCATCTGCCCAACACGGCCTTCGCCCAGGTCTTCGTTGCGCTCGTTTTCGATGGCCACCGCCACAAAGGACCCGTCAGGCGCGGCAGCGACACTGTCGGGCTGACCGCCAAGATCGCAGCTGGCCAACACCTCACGGTTCTCCACGTCGATGGCGTGCAGAACGCCGGAGGTGTTGATGTAGTCCTCGGAGGTGTTCTCGCCGACAAAGGCCGTGTTGCCCATGACCGAAACGGAGGTCGGCTCGCCCTCCAGCTCGATCACGCCGGCCGGCTCCGGGTTGGCAGGGTCGGAAATGTCGATGAAGCCAATTACCTCGGCCGGGCTGTCGGAATAGACCAGCGTCATGCCATCAGCCGTCGCGGAGATGATCTCTGCTGAGGTTTCGTTGGCATCCGGCGTGTTCAGATGCACAGGGAACGATGCAATCCGGTTGAAGTTCATGCCGCCATGGCCATCGGCCAGAGCGGGAGCGACCAGGGCTGTTGTTGTGGCTAGGCCGACGCCCAAGGCGCAGCCAGCCGCCGCGAGCGTGCGAACCGCAGCAAGGGTGCGAAGCGGATGGTTCATGACGGGTCTCTCCCAGGTTTTTGGCATGAGAGAGCGGCTACCAAGCGGTCGCTACAGTTTCATGACGTTTCACAAGGGCCAAGGCTCGGCCACATTTGTTGGCGGCAGGGCCGGCAAAGCTATATGAGGTTCATCACCGTTTGGAGTTCACAAAGGCCCACCAATGACTCTGCTGATTCTTTTCGTCGTGCTTGCCATCGGCGTGTCGTTCCTTTGCTCCATTCTAGAGGCGGTGCTGTTGTCCATTACGCCGTCGTTCGTTGAGGCGGCGGAGGAAGACCGCCCCAAACTGGCGGCAAAGCTGAGAAAGCTGCGCGCCGATATCGAACGGCCACTGGCTGCCATTCTTTCCCTCAACACCATCGCCCACACAGTCGGCGCAACCGGTGCTGGCGCCCAGGCGGCGATGGTGTTCGACGATGCAGGCGTTGGGATTTTTTCCGCGCTTTTAACGCTCGGTATTCTGGTGCTTTCGGAGATCGTTCCCAAGACCCTGGGCGCCACCTACTGGCGCGGCCTGGCGCCCTTCATGGTGCGCGTGCTGCCAATTCTTATCTTTGCGCAATTGCCGCTTGTCTGGATGAGCCAGGCCATCACCCGCTTCCTGAAACGCGGCGAGGTCGATGCCGAGGTTTCGCGCGATGAGATCACCGCGCTTACCAATGCAGGCCAACGTCTTGGCGTCGTGGAGGAAGACGAAACGCGCGTGGTGGCCAACCTTTTGAGCCTTCCGGATATCGCGGCCCATGAGGTCATGACTCCACGCACGGTCATCGATCATGTGTCCGGGGAGGCATCGGTCGCTTCAGTGGTCGCAGGACGAGAATCGTTCCCGCATTCGCGCTTGCCGGTCATCGGCGAGACCGTTGATGACGTTCGAGGCTTCGTGCTCGCCCGCGATCTCCTGTTCGCAGCTTTGAGTGATGAAAAAGACAGCCCCGTCTCTCAATTTGCCCGAGAAATACCGCGCGTGGCAGAATCCATGGACCTCGATACGCTCTTCGACATCCTCATCGAGCGCGAGGCGCATATCGCCCTGGTCGAAGACGGTTACGGTGGAACGGCCGGCCTCGTCACCATGGAAGACGTTCTGGAAACGCTGCTGGGTATGGAGATCGTCGACGAGAATGACGAGGTCGCGGACCTGCGAAAAGTAGCCAAGGCCCGCGCCCGTCAACGTCGCGACACAAAGGCCGGTTCGACAGCTGAGTCTTCCTGACGACCGCACCTGTGACGCTAACGACTTACCGGTGATCGTCAGATGGAGATCCTGGCAAAGCCTCGGCTTGCCGGCTGCTGGAAATTCACACTTGCTTAACCCAACCTACTAGCGACGCATTTACCACAGCGCTTTGCCGTTCAGTCACCATGAACAAAGCTTTAGCGCCCGTTCGGCGGATTCATCGCTTTGATTCACCAATCCCTCGTCCCTTTCACGGCTTCCTGGGTTCATGTGGGCTGCCCGGTCTTTCTTTGGGCAGCGTCGATCCGGTGTGTTGGTAGTCGAGGATGGACGGATGAAACTGGGATATGAGAGCAGCGAACTGTGGGCCAGCAAGGCAATGGTTGGGCTGGTTGCTTTGGGCATCGCTTTTGGTTTGATGACGGGCGATTTGAAGGCGCAAACGGTGAGCCATCATGCTGGCTCGCCCTATGTGATGCTGCACGAGGAGCGCTCTTCGCCATGGCTGCTCCAACTTCAGCCCGGTTATGCGCGCCAAATGCATCGTTATCAGCGATCGGTGAGCGGTCGGGTGGTGACCCGCCCGACGCAGCAAGCGGTCCGCCAATCCAGTCGGCCTGTCGCCGCGCGTCCGGCGACTGATCCGCGCCATCAGCCGCTCAATCCGATTTATCTGCCGCAAGTCGTCTCCTACGACACGCATCATCCAGTGGGCACGATCATCGTCGATCCGCATAATCGCTTCCTCTATCTGGTGGAAGCGAACGGTCAGGCCCGCCGCTACGGCGTAGGCGTTGGCAGGGCCGGTTTTGACTGGTCGGGCACGGCTACGATCCAGCGACGGGCCGAATGGCCAACCTGGACGCCGCCGGCCTCCATGATTGCCCGCGAGCCGCATCTGGAAGAGTGGCGCCACGGTATGCCGGGCGGTATCGAGAACCCGCTGGGTGCCCGCGCGCTCTACCTTTATGAAGGCGGCCGCGACACGCTCTATCGCATCCACGGCACCAACCAACCCTGGACCATCGGCCACGCCATGTCATCAGGCTGCATCCGAATGCGCAATGAGGATGTGATGGACCTTTATGAGCGCGTGCGCATCGGCGCTCGCGTCGTGGTGATCTAAGCGCCGCTGCCCTTTTCAGCTTACCCTGCGCGGATTTGCTTGACCATTGCGACGAGCATGCCGCGCAGGGCGTCGGCCTTGGTGATCGGCTTGGGATACCAAACGCGGACAAGCTCTTCCTTGCGGATGAGGTCCATGCCTTCTGCATCCAGAGAAGCCAGGTTCCAACCTTCGCCGGGGTCGCTGAGCGCCTGCTTGGCATAGAGATCGATCGCGTCCAGATGATCATCGTTCATATGATCGACAGCGCCACGCTCTGACGCATCAAGGCCCGGTGCGAGTGGGCTCCTCACATCGCCTGCCTCCATCTCATAGGCCTTGCCATAACCGCCATTGAGCGATGCAGATGTCGGCTCCAGCAGCCAAAACGCAAAGTCGGCGAAGTCAACATAGAGCTCCGCCTTGGGGTGCCGCGCCAGGTAGCGCCCACGCAGCAAGGCGCGTTCATCCTCATCGGTGACCTTGCGGGCAGTGACGGCGACCGAAATGCGCGGATGGGCGAGCGGATCGCCCCTGCCCGGCTCGCCCAACAGTATCGAAGCCGATGGATTTGATTCCAACGCGGCGAAATGGGGCGATAGCTGTGAAATCAAAATAACCGGCGCGCCCGATTGGCTGGTCGCAACGCCGACCCGGCTGACATGAGGCAGGCCGGTCTCAGCATCCATCACGGCAAGCGCACCATGACGCGCGGTTCTGATGAGGGATTTGGCAAGCCAGCGCGCCTCGTCATCAACGGGCTGCAGCATGGCGGAGGGTTCAGATTTGTTCATACCAGCGACTATGCGGCAGCTGGGCGCTCTGTACCATCCGTATGAGCCAGGGGCAGGTGATGCTGTTTGCCGGGCGATAGGGTGATCAGCGTCTCTGTCGGCACCTCGGCCCAGTTCGATGCGTCGCCATCCAAAGGCTCGGAGGCCAATGTCCAGCCACCTTCTCTTGTGGCCTGGACATAGAGGGTCGGGCAGCGGTCATCGCTGGCATGTCGGAAGGCATATATGGTTTTGCCATCACTGAACACGCAGGTGAGACGGACTGCATCCCTGCCAGCCCCGTAGACGCTGTGCGCGCGCAACAGGTCGAGAACAGCGAGGATGGCGGCGTGCGGATCGTCCTTCAGGCCATGGGTGAGAAGCAGAAGGAACAGGAGCTCTGAATCCGTCGAGCCGCGCCGCGCCATGTAGAGCGAGTCTGTCAGCTTGGCCTCCAAAGGCCGACGGATACTGGCGAAGTCGCCTACCTGACCGTTGTGCATGAACGACCAACCCTCATGAACGAAGGGGTGGCAGTTTACCCGCGAGGTCTCGCCGGTCGTCGATGCGCGCACATGAGCGAGGAAAAGTCGCGAACGGACCATGCGACAGAGACTGGGCAGATTGCCATCTGACCAGGCCGGTAGCACATCGCGGTAGAGCCCAGGCTCAGGATTATCATCGTACCAGGCGAAGCCAAAACCATCGCCGTTCACGGCCAGCTTGGCCTCGGTCGCATGCTGGCTTTGATCCAGCAGGGAATGCGCTGGCTCAACAATGATGCGGCCGAGCGGAATTGGAGAACCGAGATAGGCTGCCAGGCGGCACATAATGAAAACTCGTGCTTAGTGCCGCGCTTCCAGGCGGGCATTCATCTTGCGCACCAGACGGCTGGCAGTCGTTTCAAACAGCGGCGGGATGAACGCATGGATGAGAGCAGCAAGACCGGCGGCCATCATCGTGACGGCAAAACCGAAAGCGAAACGCATATGCTCAAAATAAGTCTCATCCACACTGGCGGGATGATCGACGAAGCTGCGGAAAAAACGGACCACGCGGGAGTTTGCGGGCTGGTGGGGCTGAACATCATCCATCATGGCAAGGTCTTTCCGAGATCAAAGCGTTGAGAGGCATTAGCATCAGATAACGTTCATGATCCCATGAAATTGGCGGGTAGATGTCCCAATATGCCCTTTGATGTGGTTATTTCTTGGGATATCATCCCAACTATGGGACTAATTATCGATGAAATAGATCGCCGCATCCTGCGTATCCTGCAACAAGATTCGTCGTTGAGCATGGATGCGGTTGCAGAGGCAGTGCACCTTTCCCGCAACGCTTGCTGGCGGCGTATCAAGGCGCTGGAGGAGGCCGGAGTGCTCCGCAAGCGCATCGCGCTGGTGGACCCCGATGCGGTGGGGCTCGACCTTTCAAGCTTCGTTTTGGTGCGCACCAGCCGGCACGATGCGGAGTGGCTGGAGGCTTTTGGTCGCGCGGTGCGGTCGCTGCCTGAGATCATCGGCGCTTACCGGATGACGGGGGATCTTGATTACATCTTGCGGGTGCGGATCGGCAGCGTGCGCGAATATGATGCGTTCTATCAGCGCCTGATCGACCAGGTGCCGATCTCTGATGTGTCAGCTAGCTTTGTGATGGAAGAGATCAAAGAGACCACAGAGCTGCCGCTTTAGTCCCGTTGCCATCCGTCGCTCGCGCCCTCATATCTTGGGCATGCCGTCCACCAGCACCCTGATCAGCAGCTTTGTCGTCATCGCCGCCGCAGCCATGGCCCTGGTGCTTTGGATAAGCCAGGGCGAGGCCAACGAAGATGGTCTTTTGATCGCCGTTTTCTCGCCAACCGCCACCGAGCGCGAGATCATGCGGGCTGTTACCGCCTCAGACGGGGTGTTTGTTCGTTCCAGCCTGCCGGAGACGATTGTCGTTGCCCAAAGCGACTCACCGGGGTTCGCCGACCGTCTGCGATCCGAGGGCGCATGGCTGACCTACGGCCAATCTCCGTTCGGCCCCGAACTTGCCGGCTGTTTGGCGCTTGCCACCGCTCCTTTCGAGCCGGCAGAGCTCGAGCGGTAACTTGGTCTGGTGACGACCTGTTACTGGACGCTTGCACCAACTGGTTTTAGGAAACGCCCCTCAACAGGCCCGGAGGGCGCAGAAATGGATGAGCACACTGGTGGATGCCTGTGCGGGCGTGTTCGGTTCGTGGCCAGAGGACAGCCGGAACGGGTCGGCCTTTGTCACTGTCTCGACTGTCGTAAGCACCATGGAGCTGTGTTCTATGCGGCGGCGGTCTTCGCCAGCGATGCGGTGACTGTGTCCGGAGAAACGTCGAGTTATGAAGGCCGACACTTCTGTCCGCGCTGCGGTTCGTCCGTCTTCGCGCGAACCGGCGATGAGATCGAAGTGCATCTTGGCAGCTTTGACGTTCCAGGGCAGTTCGCGCCGACGTACGAGCTATGGACGCAGAGGCGCGAAGCTTGGTTGCCACCATTTTCCGAGGTAACAGGCCATGCCGGCGACTGCAGCAAATGCGGTACGGGCTGAGGGTCGCCCCGTGGCGCAGCGCACAATCCACGTCATTGTTCCCATCGCTCTTAAAGAGGTCATGGAAGAGCTGGGGCCCGATTTCGAGCGGGACACTGGTTATCGCCTTGGCACCACGCTCATGCTCAACCCGCAGGTGCCCGATTATGTTGCCGCCCATGATGACTGGGACATTGCCATCACCAATCCGTGGCACGTCAACGAGATTGTGGCGGCAGGCCATGCGCTTGCAGAAAGCCATCGTGCCCTGGCGCGCAGCCCGCTGGCGTTTGGCGCGCGGGGCGTTTCCGAAGCGCGCCCCACCACTTCAAGTGAGGGAATCAAGGCTGCCTTGAAGGCGGCGGAAAAGATTGGCTTCACCGGCATTGGAACCAGTGGCGATAAGTTCCGCAGCCTGGCGCAGTCTCTGGGCATCCTAACTGAACTGGAAGGCAAGTTGGTGCCTCTTGAAGGCGGCGGCCCGATGCGGGCGTTGCAAGCCGGGGAGGTCGATTTGGCCGCCCTGCCGTTGACCAACATCGCACCCGTTGCCGGAGTTTCAGCCGTAGCAGTGTGCCCAGAGGCAATGGACGTGCACATCGATATCTCACTGTGCCTGCGCCCAACGGCACCCGATTCTGTCCACGATCTCGTGAATTGGCTTATCGACCCGCAACTGGATGACCGATTACGTGCTCTTGGTGCGGAACGTTTCGCGCTCTGACGATGGCCATGCTAGCGACCAAGCAACCCAGCCTTTAGCCCTTCAAGCGTAGTGCTTGCGTTTGGACATCTTTCCCAGACCAGGGTTCAGCGTGTTGGTCGGATCGCAGGTCTTATAGAACTCGGCGAGATCAGGCTTCGCGGCGTACAGATGCCCTACATTGTGCTCGGCAGGGTATTCAGCGCCGCGCTCGTCGAGCGTCTTCAGCATCTCTTTTTTGATCGCCGCCGCGTCGTGCCCCTTTTTCACGATGTAATCGTGATGCATCACGTGGCAAAAGAGATGGCCGTAATAGAGCTTGTGCGAGACCCCCTCCTCGGCGTGGTCGGGCAGGATCTCAAACCAGTCGCGGTCGTTGCGACGGAAGGCGATGTCGAGCGGCAAAATGTCTTCCACGGTGCTGGTGTTCACCGCCTGGTAGCGGACAGCCGCACCGGCCGCAGCAAAACGGTGGAGACCGGCGACCTTGCCTTCGCGTGGTGTGCAGGCGAACCAATCAACATCATCGTCCTTAAGGTTCTCTTCCAGGTAGCGAGCCGCTTCCTCAACGCCGCCGTCGCGCATCTTCAATATGAAATGATGCTCAAAACGGTCACGAAACGCCTCCATCCGCTTTGGCAACACATTCGGCCAAAGTGCCATCAGGCCCTGCATCATGCGGTCGATGAGGTTCTTGGGCAGCAGCGGCAAAGCGTTGAGTCGCGCGTCCATCCAGCCCTTGAAAGCAAAGATCGCCGGCAGGCGGTCTGTGCCCAGCTTGTCGATCAGGATCAACGTGTCTTTGCCGTAGCGTTTGGACATGTCGTAAAGATCGGCATGCATGTACTCGCCGGTAACCGGTAGGTTCTTGAAGTTCGACAAGATGTCACGGCGCAGCTTGGCGAGCACCTGGGTGTCGTTGGTCCCGACGTAAAAGATCTGTTCGGTATCGGCCTTTGGGTAGGTGTCGAGCCGCACTGCGAACACGGCAAGCTTGCCGGCGCAGCCTGAGGCTTCAAACAAACGGCGCTTGTCGGCGTTGAAGCGGGCTGGGCTTGGTTCATCGACCTGGCGGACGTGATCACGATACTCGGTATCGGAGGCTTTGCGGTTCGTCGCCTCCACATCGGCGTCGGTGTAGTCTTTGTTCTGAAGCCGCGTAAGGATCGTCTCAGGGTCATCGCCAAGCTTGATGCCCAGATGGTTGACCAGTTCCAGCTGTCCATTCGCATCCACTTGGGCGTAAAGGGCAAGTTCAGTGTAGGAGACGCCGCGTTCTACCAACGCCCCACCGGCATTGTTGCATATCCCACCGACAATGGACGCGCCGATGGAGGATGAACCGATGACAGAGTGCGGATCGCGGCCATAGGGGCGGATGCTCTGTTCAAGGGTGAACAGTGTTGTGCCAGGGAAACTGACCACCTGCTCGCCGTTGCTCAGCAGGTGAAGGTCATCGATCCGGCTGGTACTGAGGATGATGGCATCGCGATCATAGGTGTCGCTTGGTGTGGAGCCTTCCGTCAGGCCGGTGTTAGAGGCCTGAAAGATGATGATTTTGTCGGCTTCAACGCAGGCTTTGAGGACCTTCCACTGCTCAAGCAGGGTCCCCGGCTGGACAACAGCAAGCGCCAGTCCCTGGCCTGAACGAAAGCCCTTGCAGAACCGCTGCATCGACTTGGCATTGGTGATGACATAGCGCGCCCCGACCACACCACGCAGCGTGTCGATCAAGTCGTCATTTGTCCGCGTCGGCACTGGGGCGTCCATGGCTGTCTCCAAAGCTGGCGCCCCGCTTTTAAGCCTTGCCAACCGGGCTGGCTATGCTGCCTTTCGGTAGCGCAGATTGTCGCGGCCGAGCTGATCAAGCTTGGTAACGCCCATCAACTTCATGTCGCGCTCAATCTCGATGCGCAGATTGCCAAGCGCCTTTTCAACCCCGGCCTGCCCTGCGGCTGCCAGAGCATAGAGGTAAAGCCGACCGCCGGAACATGCCTTCGCGCCCACTGACATCGCCTTGAGGATGTGCGTACCGCGCTGGATGCCGCCCTCGCAGACCACGTCGATCTTGTCACCAACGGCATCGCAAATTTCGGCCAACTGATCGAACGGCGCGCGCGAACCATCAAGCTGACGACCGCCATGGTTGGAAACCATGATGCCGGTGCAACCGATATCGACGGCACGCTTGGCGTCTTCAACGCTCATAATGCCCTTCAGCGCAAACTGCCCGCCCCATTTGGCGCAAAGCTCTTCGGCGTCCTTCCAGTTCATCGACTGATCGAGCATGGTAGAGAAATAGTCGCCCACCGACACAGCAAGGTTGGTGCCGGCCGACACGTGCGTCGACAGGTGCGGCATGTCGAACTTCGGCTTGGTAAGGAAGTTCCACGCCCACATTGGGTGGATGGCGAAGCTGATCAGCGATTCAAGTGTCAGCCGGGGCGGGGCAGTGAAGCCGGTACGCAGATCGCGTTCGCGGTTGCCGCCGGTGATGGTGTCGACCGTCAGTGCCATAACGTTGAACTTGGCGGCCTTGGCGCGCTCCAAAAGCGCATCGTTGAGACCACGGTCCTTGTGGAAGTAGAATTGGAACATCTTGGGGCCCGGCGCCAACTCGGCAATCTCTTCCACGGCCACGGTCGCCAGCGAGGATACACCGAACATGGTTCCGTACTTGGAAGCGGCGCGGCCAACGGCCCGCTCCCCCTCATGGTGGAACAGACGCTGAAGCGCCGTCGGCGCGCAGTAGACTGGCATGTCCAGTTTCTGGCCCATCACCTCAACGCTCATATCGACGTTTTCGACCCCGGCCAGCACGTTGGGGACCAGATCGCAATCATCATAAGCTTCGGTGTTGCGACGATAGGTCAGTTCATCATCAGCAGCCCCATCGATGTAGTGAAAAATTGGGGCAGGCAGGCGACGTTTTGCCAAACGCCGGAACTGCTGGAAATTATGGCAGTCGTTCAAGTTCATGGTCACTCATACCCAAATTCGCTGAGGCTCGTCGCCGGGGTCATCTAGCAACTGGCGGGCCATGTGAACATCGTTCTAACGGACAAACAGCTGATCAAATTAAGAGATGAAGCCCGGCCATTCGCCTTTCAGGTTGGTGTGGACCGCCAGGCAAGGCGGCCCGCCTTTCACTTCGCCGGCTGACTTTTTCAACCGTGATGTCATCCAGTCGCGGTGGCCATGCGTACAAGTTCTGAATTGAGGTGTATTTGTTCTCGATCACTAACAGCCGGCGCCCTGTTTGAGAGCGCCAGAAATACGCGCTTTCCCTTATTATTAAGTTCAGCTAAATTAGGAACTTGAAATATTCAGGCGGAGCACGAGTTTCCGGGGTGTTGGGAGCGATCAAGAACCGCCTAAAGAACTCGAATTGGAGGGTCACTGACTGAGACCGTAGGGCAATGGTGCCCATTGAAGGGTCAAACATACATCAGTCAGGATCGAAAACGGGCTTCGTCCAATGAGCAACTTTCTCGACCTGGAGATTTTCGCACGCGTTGTTGCTGCTGGCAGTATGTCGGCCGCGGCGCGGGAAATGTCGCTGTCGCCTGCCGTTGTGTCCAAGCGTCTGCGTCGTCTTGAAGACCGGTTAGGGACCCGCCTTTTGCAGCGCACCACGCGGCAGATCGCCCTGACGGAAGCAGGTAAAGGCTTTTATGAACGTGTGGTCGCCATTTTGGCGAGCGTGGAGGAAGCAGAAAGCTTCGTCACCCGCAGGTCAGCGATGGCCAGCGGTGTCCTGAAGATATCCGCGCCGACCAGTTTCGGCCGCATGCATATAGCGCCGCACCTGTCTGAGTTTATGGCGGCCAATCCGGAACTGACCCTGCAACTGATGCTATCGGATGATTTCGTCGATCTCGTCGGTGAGGGGTTTGATGTGGCGCTTCGCATTGCTGAACTCAACGATTCGACGCTCGTTGCGCGCAAGCTGGCGCCTATCCACCGGGTTCTGTGTGCCTCACCAGATTACATTGCCCGGCACGGTACGCCGAAAAATCTGGATGAATTGCAGGAACATTCGCTTCTGGCCACGCAAGGTCAAGACGTTTGGAAGCTTGAGGATGCTGGTCGGGAAGGCATCGCCCTAAAACCGCGCAGTGCGATTGTCACCAACTCCAACGAGGTGATCCGCGAAGCGGTGATGGCAGGTATCGGGATCGGACTGCGGTCAACTTGGGATGTCGGGCCGGAGCTTTCATCCGGTGACCTGCAGGTTGTGCTGCCGCAATACCGGGCATCGCGTGGGGTTGGGCTGTTCTCGGTCTATCCAACGCGTCGCTTCCTGCCGGCTAAGGTGCGCGTGTTCATCGATTATATGGCAAGCCTTTATGGCTCTTCGCCCTATTGGGATAAGGGTCTGGACCCAGTGCTCAATCCGATCGAGCAGGATCTGCGTGCTGCCGCCGAGTAGGCGCTGTCCGTTCATCATCGCCTGTCTCCCCCCGGTCAGGCCTTTCCACTCAACCTTCGCCCTTGTTGTGCATGATCGCAACAATGCTGGGGTGAGCCTTTTTTCGACGGGTGTTTTTTTGCAAAGCGCCTTTCGTTCCACCCCTTCCATCCCTATGTTGTCGCGCGTCGCAGTCAGCCTCCCACTGATGACGGAATCCCGTCGATGCCTGCCATCCGCTTTCTTCTGACCGATGAGATTCCGCCCCTATGCTGCGCGCAGTGTGCTGCTGGTACAAGCGACCAATGGCTCGGGCTGACGGAGCGTATGACGCATTTCCTCTCCGTTGCTCTTCTGAGTCTGGCCCTCTCAATGGCCGTCACTCTGAAAGGGGGTTCACACGCATGGGCGCAGGGCAGTCCCGCCGAGGGTGCTCGTGTGTTTGATAGGTGCAGCGCATGCCATCAGGTTGGTGCTGGCGCCGCCCATGGCCGAGGACCACACCTTAATGGGCTGATGGGCCGCGTGATCGCCGGCACTGCAGGCTATCGATACTCCGATGGCCTTGCCCAGCGGCGCGGTGAGGTTTGGACGCCGGCTCAGGTGCGCACCTATGTTTCCAATCCTGCGCAGTTTTCCGGTGGCCGCAGTTCCATGCCCGCGCAGCGCCTGCGACAGGATCAGATGGACGATCTGATCGCCTACCTGGCAAGCCTAGGCGGCTGATCACACTTCGCCCCCGCCTAATTTGGCGGGCAATTGACCAAAAAAGGCAGCATCCCCTACAACCCGCAAGCGCTCAGCGGGCCAGACAGCCTGTCCGGCGCGAGCGGCGTTTATGCAGGAGCATCTGTCGATGACCATCACCACGATCCACGACTTGCAGGCGTTGGCGGAAGCCCGCGTCCCGCGGATGTTCTACGACTACGCCGATTCGGGCTCGTGGACCGAGCAGACCTACGACGACAATGAAGATGATTTCGAACTGATCCGGCTGCGGCAACGCGTTGCCGTGAACATGGAAGGTCGCTCGACGGCCACCACCATGATCGGCCAGGACGTTGCGATGCCTGTCGCCTGTGCGCCCACCGGCCTGACCGGCATGCAGCATGCTGATGGGGAGATTCTGGCTGCCAAGGCCTGCGAGGCGTTTGGCGTGCCATTTACCCTGTCCACCATGTCGATCTGTTCCATCGAAGACGTGGCAGAAAACACCTCCAAGCCCTTCTGGTTCCAGCTTTACATGATGAGGGACCGCGACTTCATGGCGAACCTCATCAAACGCGCCAAAGATGCCGGTTGTTCAGCACTGGTGCTGACGCTCGATCTTCAAGTGCTTGGCCAGCGCCACAAGGACATTCGCAACGGTCTGTCTGCGCCGCCCAAGCTCACCATTGCCAACATCGTGAACATGATGACCAAGCCGCGCTGGTGCTGGGGCATGCTGAACACACAACGCCGCGAATTCCGCAACATTGTCGGCCATGTGAAGGGCGTCGATGATATGTCCTCGCTGTCTGACTGGACGGCGCAGCAGTTCGATCAGTCGCTCACCTGGGATGATGTGGAATGGATCAAGGAACGCTGGGACGGCCCGCTGATCATCAAGGGTATCCTGGATCCGGATGATGCCAAGCTGGCGGTCAAGACTGGCGCTGACGCGCTTATCGTTTCCAACCATGGCGGACGACAACTTGATGGAGCCTTTTCGTCCATCCGCATGTTGCCGGTGATCGCCGACGCGGTTCAGGGCGACATTGAAATCCATATGGATGGCGGCATCCGCTCCGGGCAGGACGTGCTGAAGGCGCTGACGCTTGGCGCGCAGGGCACCTATATCGGCCGCGCGTTCCTTTATGGCCTGGGTGCTCTTGGGGAGCAGGGCGTGACGACGGCCTTGGAGATCATCCATAAGGAGCTCGACCTCACCATGGCGTTGTGCGGACGCACATCGGTCAACGAGCTCAGCAGCGAAAACATCTACCTGCCAGAAGGCTTTGAAGCCGGCACGCAATAAAAAAGCGCGGCCCCAGGCCGCGCTTTGTTCGTTCAGCATCGCTGACTTAGCTGTTGCTATTTCTTGCCGCCATCATCGGGCATTTGGAGCGGCTTTTTCGGACCGTCGGACAAGGGTCCAGTCGGCTTCGGCTTAGGCTCATTGGAATGAAGTGTGGGTGGATGCAGGCGCATGGTTGGTCCCCCTTTTTGGATCTTGTCAGCACTCCCCACAGACTGACGATCTGATCCTAACGCGGGTGCCCCACCCGTGTCGAATGCGCGATGCGAAAAGTTCGTCAGCTCAGCGTCAGCCCACGCAAGCCCGCGCGATTGATAGCGCCTGTGTCATCGGAATCGGATGACACACCGACGGCGATCAGCGTCTGCGCATCTGAACCGAAGGCGCGTCGATGGTCGGCGGCGAGGTTGACGTTTTCCGTCTTCCAGGATCCAGAACCGGCCGGCTGTAACACGACCGTTTTCCCGCGGCCACGAAGATAGGGGCTATCGAGCACCGTGCCGCGAGAGGCATTTCCACCCCAGACATAGATCAGCGTGCGGGCATCTCGCAGGCTGAGCAATCGCGACATGGGCGGCGTTCGTTCGCCATAACCGGCCGCAACGTCTGGCGACACAAAGACGAAATAGAGCGCGATTGCGCGATCATCACCGCCACGTGCCGCAAGATTGGTCGGGCCGACGCCTTCCGCCACCTGCCATTGCCAGCTTGCGCGCGTCGCCTGTCGGGCATCGGCGGGCACCAAGCCGTAGACCACTGAAGCCGACTGGTCGGCATTGATGGTTACGGTGTTGCCTTGAAATGAGAACCCGGTCGGCGGTATGCCGCGAAATGTCCAACTCTGCCAGCCATCAAACCCGATCGGGCGGGCGGCAAACGCTGGCCCGAACGCCATCCCAGCGGCAAAAGAAAGGGCAGCAGCGCCAAGTTGTCGGCGGGTCAGAGCAGTTTTGGTTTTGCTTGGTCCGGTTGATCTCATGATTATCCCGTTGGCGCCGAAACTAGGTTCGTCGTCGTTGCATTGCCCTTGACCCACTCTTCTTACGTCGATGTTGTGGCGGTGGATGATGGGATCATGCATGCGGAATGGCGCTTGCTTGATGCTATGACTGCTGTCAGGTCCCTTTGGCACTTTGAACATTGAAGGGTGTGCTGCGATGCCCCTGCAAAACCGCGTTCACGCTTCTGGCCGCCTTGAGGCTCATAGAACCCGCGGTACAATGATGGGCAATCGGGGCGGCCGCATCCATGACCCTGAAACGCAGGAATTGAAGCGAGGGCACCTGTGGGCATCGCGCCGCTGGATATGCTGTCTTCTGGCCTTCAAGGGCCGTCACAGAAAGGTTTGGGGGGCCAGCTATACAGAGCTTTTCTTCTTGGATGAGGTGACCGCTCTGGCCGCCGGCCATCGACCCTGTTTCGAATGCCGGCGCGACGAAGCGCAAGTCTTTCAACACGCCCTTTTCGACGGTTTTCGAGGCGACGCGGGCTGGACGGCATGCCCGGGTGCCGACGCGATGGACCGGTGTCTGCACACCGCGCGTACCCAGCAAAAACCAACGACTTCGACCGCCGAGGGTTTGCCGATTGGCACGATGTTGGAACACAACGGATCGGTCTTTGCGATCTCGCATCACGGATTGCTAGAATGGACCTTCGACGGCTACCAAGAACCCCGTTCAATGCCCAAGGGTGCGAACTGGACCCTCCTGACGCCGAAACCGATTGTGGGGGCCCTGCGCGCCGGTTATCGTCCGGCATGGCACGAGTCGGCCAATCGAGCCGGCTCTGATCCCTCCATCTGAGAAGCATGCACTGTGAGACCCCTGCCCTCTGACGTTGAGATCGAAACCCTTCTGGCGTTTTTGACGCTTTCCGGCGACCTGAAGGACACACTGCGTTCTGGCTATACAAATGCAGGCGCCCAGGAAAACACCGCCGCACACAGCTGGCGGCTTTGCCTTTGGGTCATTGCGCTCGAGCCCTTTCTGGATGGGCTTGATATGGCCCGGCTCTTGAAACTCGCCATCCTTCACGATCTGGGCGAAGCGGTCACCGGCGATGTGCCCGCAATCCATCAAAGCGGCGACCAGTCCGATCGAAAGCAAGCTGAGGCAAAGGCAATCATCGACATGACCGCCGATCTGCGTGTCGAGACCCGCACCGCGATCCGGTCGCTGGCCGATGAATATGAAACAGGCGCGAGCCTTGAAGCGGCGATGGTGAAGGGGCTCGACAAGTTGGAAACCATGCATCAGCACGCGACCGGCACAAACCCGCCTGACTTCGACTATGCGTTCAACCTTAGCTACGGCGAAAAATGGACAAAGAGCGATCCTCTATTGCTAGTTCTTCGCGCTGCCGTTGATCGAATGACCAAGGCGCGCGATGAAAGTTCCAGCCCTCCGTAACAACCCTATTGGTGCAAAAAGTGGGGCACGTGTCATGGTTTTGCCGCAGTGCAGCATGTACAGTGTTTCACGAGGAAGCGCCTGATTCTCCTACGAGGAAAATCAGATGTCACTTCAAAATCTTGATGCCTTTTTTGCACCGCAGCATATCGCGCTGATTGGGGCCAGCCCTAAGCCTTTGAGCGCTGGGCGGGGCTTCGTTGACAATCTGCTGGCCTCTCCTGGCGGCAGGACAATTTCTTTCGTCAATCCCAACCATACTGAGATCGAAGGCCAGGTGTGTGTGGCCTCTCTGTCCGATCTGGCGAGCGTCCCCGATCTTGCGATCATCGCCACGCCTGCCGATACGGTACCCGGTCTCGTTGCCGAGGCGAAACTTGCCGGCGTGCGTGGCGTCATCGTGGTTTCGGGGTGCACCGGCGGCGACCGGCAGGCGCTTGCTCGCGCCATGCGCGCGGCGGCTCGCGGATCGCAGATGCGTATTCTGGGGCCAGACTCCCAGGGCGTTCTGGTCACAGCCAGCGAGCTCAATGCCAGCCTGACAGCCGCGCCGGCACAATCCGGCTCTCTGGGTCTGATTGCTCAGTCGGGCGCCATCATGAATGCCGTCCTGGACTGGGGTAACGCCGTGCGGGTCGGCTTTTCCAAGGCGGTATCGCTCGGCGAAGGCTCCGATGTCGATCTCGACGATCTGTTGGACCACCTTGCCTACGACATCCGAACGCGTGCCATCCTGGTCTGTGTGGAGACTGTTGGCGATCCGCGGCGCTTCTTTTCGGCCGCCCGCGCTGCCGCCAAGGTGAAACCCGTCGTCATCTTGAAGTCAGGGCGCCATAAGCCCGCTCAAGACAAGATCTCCACCCATGCCGGTCTGCTGGCCAAGGAAGATGCGGTCTACGACGCGATCATCAGGCGTGCCGGACTTCTGCGGGTCTATGATCTGGATGGTCTGTTCGATGCCGCCGAGGCGCTGGCACGGTTGAAACGGGTCAGTGACGCGGGCTCGCGGCTTGCTATCGTCACCAATGACCGCGGTGTCGGCATTATCGCTGCCGACCGGCTCCTCGACCTCGGAGGAAGCCTTGCCGACATCGCTCCGGAGACGATGGACGCGATCCGCCCGCATGTTCCTTTGCACTGGAGCGGTTCCATGCCGCTCGATCTTGCCAACACGCTGCCCATGGCGGACCAACAATCAGTGATCGAGGCGCTGATCGACGACAAACAAAACGACGGCGTGGTTGTCGCCTATAGCCCCAACCGTCTGTCTGACGGACCAGCAGCAGCTCAAGGTCTTGCCGACTTGCTGACACGGAAAGCCAAGGAACGCGCGCGCGCCAAGCCGGTTTTCGTGTCTTGGCTGGAACGTGATCCGGCGGCACTGGAAACGTTCGACAGCGCCAACATTCCTCGCTTCCGTACCCCTGGGGATGCAGTGCGCGGTTTTGTCGATATCTCCCGCTATGCTGCCGCCCAGGAGGAACTGTCCGCTACCCCGCCGGCCTTACCAGAGGATTTGGCCAGCGCCGATGTGGCAAGGGTCAGGGCCCTGACGGACAAAGCGCTTTCTGATGGCAGGCGTTGGCTCAACAGCGACGAGATCGCCGACATTCTGTCGACTTACGGGTTCGACTATTTGAAGCCGATGCGCGTTGCAGATGCCGACCGCGCAGCAGCGGCGGCCGAGCGCTTCCTTTCCAGTCACCGGGCAGTCGCTCTTAAAATCGACAGTCCTGACCTGCCGCACAAGTCCGATGTCGGTGGGGTCGTTCTTGATCTGACCCATCCAGAACATGTCCGCGTCGGGTTCGAGGCGTTGATGGAGCGCGTAACCAAGCGAGCGCCAGATGCGCAACTGGACGGCGCAATGGTCCAGCCCATGGCCGAAACAGCTGGCGGTTTGGAGCTCTTCGTCGGGCTTGCCGACGATCCGGTGTTCGGGCCGGTGATTGTTTTTGGCCGGGGCGGTGTCGCTGTCGAGGCGATTTCCGATACGGCGCTGGGTATGCCGCCGCTCGACATGCGCCTTGCTCACCAGATGATCGGCCAGACCCGGGTGGCGCGCTTGATAAGCGGGTTTCGCGGCCGCGCTGGCGTCGATCAGGAGGCCGTCGCGCAAGCGCTTGTTCGCCTCTCGCATCTAACAGCTGATGTGCCCCAGATTCGGCGTCTGGACCTTAACCCCATGCTTGCCACACCTTACGGTCTGACGGTGCTTGATGCGCGCGTGGAGATCGCACCGAGTGCCGTTGGGGATGCAACGTTCGACACAAACCCGCGCCTTACCATCCGACCCTATCCGCGCAATTGGGAGCGGCGGTTAGAACTGAAGAGTGGCGACACGGTGTTTGTCCGGCCGGTCCGGCCGGAAGATGAACCAGCATTTGAGCTGTTCTTTTCCAAGACGACGCAGGAGGATTTGCGGCTGCGCTTCTTCTCCTATGTGCGCGATTTCAGCCACAAGTTCATCGCTCGCCTCACTCAGATTGACTATGCGCGCGATATGGCCTTCGGCGCGTTCGATCCATCAGGAGAGCTGATCGGCGTTGTGCGTCTCCACGCCGATCCAGAGCGCGAGGCTGGGGAGTACGCGATCCTGCTGCGCTCAGATTTGAAGGGACAAGGGCTCGGCTGGGCGCTGATGCAGCTTGTCATTGAGTACGGCAAAAGCGAACGGTTCCGGCGGATCAAAGGTCAGGTCTTGGCTGAAAACACAACCATGCTGGAAATGTGCAAAGCGCTCGGTTTTGTTCTCAAGCGAGACCCTGACGAGCGCGAAATCATGCTCGCCGAACTTGATCTGGAAGCACTGGACATCGCGATGATCCCGGCCGCTGAGTGACCTGCGAACGAAACCGCTGCACGTGAAACTCCATGCGTGTTGTTGCGACTGACCCTGCCGACCAATTTTTGCGACACTCTTAGCGAGAGCAACGCACATGTTGCGTTCGCTCAGTGATCGATGCCCTGCGGGCCTTTCGCCCCCTGAACCCACAGAGCGCTTCGGTCAAGGAGGTCGCAATGACCATGACAGTCCAAACACTCGAACTTCGCCCACCGGCAGACAAACCGGCCGTCCTACCTGATCGGCTGACCCATGTGGTTGGCGATCAGAGCGCTGTGATGGACTTTCTGGCCGACCCAAAAACGCATGGCTTAACCGGTCCGGACGCTGTGGTGGAGCGCATCGACACGCATGGCGCGGCGGTGTTTCTGGCTGGCGATAAAGCCTACAAAGTCAAGCGCGCGGTCTGCCTGCCTTACATGGATTTTTCAACGCTGGCGCGACGCGAAGAGGCCTGCAACGCCGAAATCGAGATCAACAAGCCGGGTGCGCCAGACATCTACATTCGCACGGTGGCGATCACGCGTGATGCTGCCGGCAAGATTGCTATCAATGGGCGTGGTGAGCCCATTGAGTGGGCAGTGGCCATGCACCGCTTTGATACCGACATGACGTTTGACCGGTTGATGGAACGCCGCGCGCTCACCGACCATGATCTTGATGCCGCGGTCGATGCGATCATTGCGTTCCAGAACCGTGGCTCGGAGCGTCGAGCCGCCGACTGGGTGCCCGATCTGGCCACCTACATTGATCAAAACGATGAGGCCTTTCATGAGGCACATCGGATGTTCCCGCTATATGAGACAGCACGCCTCACACAGTTGGCTAAGGAAGAATTGGCGCGCATGCGGCCTATTCTTCTGGCGCGCGGAGAGAACTATCGCGTCCGTCGGTGCCATGGCGATCTTCACCTGCGCAATCTGGTGCGGATTGGCGATGGTGTAAGGCTGTTCGATGCGGTTGAGTTCGACCCCAGTATTGCGACCGGTGATGTGCTTTACGATCTGGGCTTCTTGATCATGGACCTTGATGAATCAGGACTTCGCCACGAGGCGAACCGGGTTCTCAACCGTTTCCTCGCCAAAGAGTCCGCTGCCACGGACTATGAAGGCTTGGCAGCGCTGCCGCTGTTCCTTTCCATTCGTGCCGGCCTGCGCGCCAAGATCAGCGCCATGAGTTCCAACTATCTGGAAGGCGCAGCGCGGGCTCGGATGCGCGAAGATGCGTTGCGATTCTTCGCCTATGCACTGGATGCGCTGGAACCACGAGACGTTTCCCTTACCGTCGTCGGCGGCCTTTCGGGGACGGGCAAGTCTGCCATCGCCGACCGTCTGGCGCCGGCCATCGGGCGCGCGCCGGGGGCGGTGGTTCTGCGTTCTGATGTGGTACGCAAAACACTCATGAGGCGCAGTTGGACCGAGCGGCTTGATGAAAGCGCTTATGCCCCGGCCGTGACGGATCAAGTCTATCAAACGCTGTGCGCTTTGGCAGGCCGGGCGTTGGCGGCGGGACATTCGGTCATCATTGATGCGACCTGCACCCAGCCAGAGGAGCGCGAGGCCTTTGAGGCCTTGGCACGCGGCGTTGAATGCCATTTTGCCGGCGTTTGGCTCGATGCACCGCTCGATGTGCGCGTCGCGCGGCTGGTCAACCGGGAAAACGATGCCTCCGATGCCGATGGTCGGGTGGCAAAACTCCAAGAGGCCTACGACATTGGTGATCTAGACTGGCCAGTGGTCGATGCCGACCAACCACTGACCAGCGTGCTGCACTCGGTCCGTCCGCTTGTCGATAGACTAAACTAAGGGCTCCAGGACGGCGCGGTAACCGGCCACCGCGCCAAGCCCCAACGCGACAGCCAGCCAGTCTTTTTTGGTGAGCGCCATAACCAGTGTGGCGACAGCAATACCCAGCAGACCTGCTGGTCCGCTTTCCAGCGTGATGGGCACAATTGTCGCCAGGATCACCCCACCGGGCAGTGCCTCTAAACCGCGGCGCACGCGCGGGGTAAGCGGCACACGACCGATGATCCAAAAGCCCATCATCTTGGCCAGAAGCGTCATCACCACCATGGCTGCGATGGCAATCCAGGCGCCCTGCGTCATCAGGCTATCCATCGGCCGGTTCATCCTTGTAGAGCGCGGCAGCAAGGAACGCCGCCGCCAGGCCGCCAGCAACAATGAACCAAAAGCCCGGCACCAAGGCCTTGACCACAAGCGCCACCACGATGGCCAAACCCCATGGCAAAGCGTCCATGCGCCCGCGCCAGACCGGCACCAGCATTGTGATGAAGAAGAGCGGCATGATGAGATCAACGCCGTAGCGTTCAGGGTTTTCCAGCGCGGCAGACAGATAGTAGCCCGGAACAACCGAGACGATCCACATCAGATAGAGGAAGACACAGGCGCCGACATAAACGCCCCAATCCTGCCCTCCCTCTCGATGGTAACGGATCGCGATGATCCAGGCCGGATCCGTCATGATGGCGAGCGACGGGTAGCTTTTGTACCAGGGCAGGCCGCCCATCCAGGGCCGCAACGCCGCGCCGAGAAGCATCATGCGCAGGTTCACGGTGAAGACCACTGCGCCCATGGCGAAGGCCGTCGTCCAGGTCAAAGGGTCCGTCCAAAGCTCCAGGGCGACATATTGAGACGCCCCGGCCAGCACGAGCGACTGGAAGAAAAAAGCGTCCAGAAAGGTGAGACCCTTTACGGCAGCCGCTGCACCAAACCCCATGCCGAAGAGCACAATGCCCGGCGTTGTGACATAGGCGCGGCGAAAGCCGATCCAGAAGCCGTCCATGCTAAACGGTGCCGGACCGGGGACCAGCGTGTCGTTGGCGGTGCTATCGGTCATGCTTGATCGATTGGGCCCAACATCAGGTTTCGGCAAGCACGACAAGGAGGTCTTTCGCGTCGACGCTGTCGCCAGTGGCGATCAGAACCTCGTCCACCGTGCCATCGCGATCGGCATGGATAACTGTTTCCATCTTCATCGCTTCGATACCTACAATGGCGGCACCGGCCGTGATCTTCTCGCCGGCTTTGACCGCAAGCGTTGAAATCACGCCCGGAACCGGAGCGGCGACATGGCCATCATTATCGGGATCGGCTTTACGACGGGCACTTGCGCCGACCGCGCCATGTGATCGGTCCGGCACCTTGATCGTGCGGGGCTGACCGTTGAGCTCGAAGAACACCCGAACCATGCCGTCTTCGTCGGCCTCGGACATGCCCAGGCAGCGCACGACAAGGGTTTTGCCCTTCTCAAGCTCGATGGCAATCTCGTCTTCGGGCTTCAGGCCATAGAAATAGACCGGCGTGGGTAGAACACCTACGGGACCGTAGGTGTCAGCGATGCGCGCGAACTCGGTGAACACCTTGGGATACATCAGGTAGGACGCAAGCTCCTGATCGCTGACCTGGCGCTCCAGTGCGGTCTCAATACCCTCGCGTTCTTCACCAAGATCGGCGGGGTCCAAAAGCGCACCTGGACGTTCTGTGTAAGGGGTATCGCCCTTCAGCACCTTGGCCTGGATCACCTCCGGCCAGCCGCCTGGGGGCTGACCCAGATCGCCGCGCATCATGGACACAACGCTTTCGGGGAAGGCGATGTCCTTGTCCGGGTCCATCACATCGTCACCGGTGATGCCCTGGCTCACCATCATCAGCGCCATGTCGCCGACAACCTTGGAGGATGGCGTGACCTTCACAATGTCGCCGAACATCTGGTTGACCTCAGCATAGGTCTTGGCAACCTCGTGCCAGCGACTTGCCAAACCCAAGGAACGAGCCTGCTCTTTTAGGTTGGTGAACTGGCCGCCGGGCATTTCGTGCAGATAAACTTCCGAAGCGGGCGCCTTAAGGTCGCTTTCAAAGGCCGCGTACTGGCGACGGGAATCTTCCCAGGCAAAGGCAATCTTACGGATGGCGTCTTGGTCAAGACCGGGGTCGCGCTCGGTCCCAGCCAACGCCGCCACCAGCGAGCCAAGCGCTGGCTGAGAGGTGAGACCGGACATCGCGTCCATGGCGGCATCAATCGCATCCACGCCGGCCTCGACAGCGGCCAACAAGGTCGCGCCGGAGATGCCGGATGTATCGTGTGTGTGCAGGTGCAGCGGAAGGTCGGTCGCGTCCTTCAGAGCTTTGATAAGCTCATTGGCGGCAGCCGGCTTCAGAAGGCCAGCCATGTCTTTTATGCCGATAATGTGCGCGCCGGCGGCCTCAAGCTGTTTGGCGAGATCGACATAATAGGCGAGCGAGTACTTCGCGCGGGACGCATCGTGAATGTCGCCGGTGTAGCACAGGGTGCCTTCACAGAGCTTGCCGGCCTCTCGGACTGCATCCATGGAGACACGCATGTTCTCTACCCAGTTGAGGCAGTCGAACACGCGAAATAGATCCATGCCGCCGCGCGCTGCCTCGAAGACGAACTGGCGCACGACATTATCGGGATAGTTGGTGTAGCCGACGCCATTGGAGCCACGCAGCAACATCTGGGTGAGAATGTTCGGCGCGCCTTCGCGGATGTCGGCGAGGCGCTCCCAAGGGTCTTCTGTGAGGAAGCGCATCGCCACATCGAATGTCGCACCGCCCCAGCATTCCAGTGACAGGAGCTGCGGCAATGCGCGGGCATAGACCGGTGCAAAGGCGGCAATGTCAAAAGACCGCATACGCGTGGCGAGCAGGCTTTGGTGCCCGTCGCGCATCGTCGTGTCAGTGATGAGGACTTGGCTTTGCTCCTTCATCCAGCGGGCAAAACCCTGTGGCCCGAGCTCATCAAGGAGTTGCTTGGTGCCCGAAGGCGGCTCGCCGGGGAAATGGGGCATGGTCGGCGGCGCGGCATCCGCCGGCGGTTTCGGCCGATCCTTTGTCTCTGGATGGCCGTTGACCGAAACGTCGGCAATGTAGGTGAGAAGCTTGGTCGCGCGGTCCTGACGCTTCACCTGCGCGAAGAGTTCAGGCGTTTCATCGACAAAGCGCGTTGTGTAACTGCCATCCATGAAGCTCGGATGGCTGATGACGTTTTCCAGGAAGACGAGGTTGGTGGCGACACCGCGAATGCGGAACTCGCGCAGTGCGCGGTCCATGCGTTGTCGAGTTTCGCTGGGTTCTGGTGCCCAGGCGGTGACCTTTTCCAACAGCGGATCATAGAATCGGGTGATCACTGCGCCGGAATAGGCCGTGCCACCGTCCAGCCGGATGCCAAAGCCGGTCGCGCCGCGATAGGCAGTTATGCGGCCATAATCGGGAATGAAGTTCTGATCGGGGTCCTCGGTCGTGATGCGGCACTGCATGGCGTGGCCGTGCAGCGTGATCTCTTCCTGTGGCGGCACGCCTGAGGCCGGATCGCCAATCGTATGTCCCTCGGCAATGTGAATTTGGGCTTTGACGATATCGATGCCGGTGACCTCCTCGGTCACTGTATGCTCGACCTGGACCCTTGGGTTCACCTCGATGAAGTAGAACTGGCCGGTGTCAGCATCCATGAGGAACTCGACCGTGCCGGCGCCACGGTAGCGCACGGCATTTCCAATTGCCGTAGCGTAGCCAGCAAGTTCGGCACGTTGCGTTGCATCGAGATAGGGCGCAGGGGCACGCTCGATAATTTTCTGGTGGCGGCGCTGGACCGTGCAGTCGCGTTCAAACAGGTGCACCAGATTGCCATGGGCATCGCCCAGGATTTGCACCTCAACGTGGCGGGCACGCTCGACCAGTTTCTCCAGATAGACCTCGTCTTTTCCAAAGGCCGACCGGGCTTCTTTCTTCGCGATAGGAACTTCGCGTTCCAGATCTTCTTTGGTTCGGATGACGCGCATGCCGCGTCCGCCGCCTCCCCATGAGGCTTTGAGCATGACCGGATAGCCGATGTCGTCAGCGAGTTTGGCGACCTTGCCCATATCGTCCGGCAGCGGATCGGTGGCTGGCATGACAGGCACGCCAGCCTCAATTGCCAGGTTGCGCGCAGCCACCTTGTTGCCAAGGCGCCGCATGGTGTCGGAGGTCGGGCCGACAAAAATGATGCCGGCATCGTGACAGGCATCCGCAAACTCAGGGCTTTCGGAAAGAAAGCCGTAGCCTGGATGGATCGCATCGACGCCTGTTTCCTTGGCGACGCGGATGATCTCGTCGATAGACAGATAGGCATCGATAGGGCCCAGCGGCTCCTCAAGGTGCGGGCCGCGTCCGATCAGATAGGCCTCATCCGCCTTGAAACGGTGGAGGGCGAGCTTGTCTTCTTCGGCGTAAACCGCGACCGTCTGCAGCTCCAACTCGTTGGCCGCGCGAAAGATGCGGATGGCGATCTCGGATCGGTTGGCGGCCATCAGCCGCTTGATCTGGCGGGGGGCAGCAGTGGTCATGGGAGGCCTTTTCGCACGCGCAACATAAGGCTGCATGACTAGCATGCTTTGGCGAGAGGTCCAGTGCGCGGAAGTTCAAGCGGCTTGGCGCAGGCCAAGGTTCTCACGCGCCTCATCGGCTGTCGCCAGTGTCCAACCCAGCTGCTTGATGATTGTAACCAGGTACGCAACGCGTTCAGCGTTGCTTTCAGCAACCGATCCGTCGGGGTGCCAAAGGCTATTCTCAAAGCCGACGCGGGCATTTCCACCGTGTAGGAGCCCTGCCGTCAGACAGGCTGTTTCGCCTCGCCCGAAGGCACATACCGAGTAAGGCGCTGTGCGAATGGCAGAGTGCGCGCTGCGTGCCGCCAGGAACGGCCAAAGGTCGTCCGGCCGGCTGTTGTGATCGACCGAGTAGCGACCGAGTACAAAAAGCATGGCGCTGCCGCGCGGCACGAAGCCTTGCTGGATGAGGGTTCCCAAACGGGTGACATCCTCTGGGGCATAGAGGATCCACTGAACGGCGATGCCGCTCTCGCGAACCCAATGCAGGAAATCCCCATTGCGTTTGTTTTCTGCTGGATCGCTGAACAGCTCACCAAGCGCAATCGAGACCGCCGAAGGTTCAACGGCTTCAACAACCGCATGCTGCTCAGTGGGGGAATATCGGCCAGCCGCCTCGGTTGTGATCTGGACGATCAGCTTGTCCCCGCAGCGCGGGCGCAGCGCCTCAGTCAGGCTGCGATAGCGCGCAGCGTCCAGCACATGCTGGCCCTCGTCGTCGCGGACGTGCACGTGGGCTGCCTGCGCTCCAGCTTCGTGGGCCTGCGCAACTTCATCGACAATCTCTTGCTCGGTGAGTGGCAGGCGCGGATGATCCCCCCGGACACGGCGCGCACCATTGGGCGCAACCATGAGGACGACCGGATCGCGCATCGGTCGGGCAACGGCAGTGTTCATGGGAATACCAGATTTCTAGGCGGCTGACCGCACCGCCTGCAGCGATTGCTCAAGCGCCATATCCAATCGGTTGACGATGGTGGCGATGTGCTCGTCATCAACGATGAAGGGTGGCGCCAGCAGAATGTGGTCGCCGCTCTCGCCATCCACCGTTCCGCCCATAGGATAGCACATCAGCCCTTCGGCCATCGCGGCCTTTTTCACTTTGGCAGCAAGGCCGAGTTTTGGATCAAACGGCTCTTTGGTGCTGCGGTCTTCAACCAGTTCCAGTCCCAAGAACAGGCCCCTGCCCCTTATGTCGCCGACATGGGGGTGGTTGCCAAAGCGGCCCAACAGAGCATCGTTCAGCTTAGCGCCCATGGGCTTCACGCGATCAAGAACCTTGTCATCGACAAGCCGATCCAAGACGGCATTGCCAACAGCGCAAGCCATGGGATGACCCAGATAGGTATGGCCATGCTGGAAGAAGCCGGTTCCCGCCTCCAGGGCATTGTAGATGCGGTCGGACACCAGGAGCGCGCCAATAGGCTGGTAGCCACCACCTAGACCCTTGGCGATAGCAATCATGTCCGGAACCACACCATCCTGCTCGCAGGCAAAAAGCGTCCCGGTGCGACCCATACCGCACATCACCTCATCCAAAATGAGGAGAACGCCATGGCGATCACAAACCCGCTTTATAGCGCGGAAGTAACCATCTACAGGCGGGACGGCACCCATGGTGGCCCCAACAACGGGCTCGGCGACAAAGGCGGCCACCGTTTCGGGGCCAAGCCGTTGGATCATATCGTCCAATTCGGCTGCCAAACGATCCACATAGGCTTGGTCGGTTTCATTGGGCAGTTTGCCACGGTAGACATGGCACGGGCTAACGTGATGCATGGCACTGGACAGCATCGGCTCAAATTGCGCGCGCCGCCATCGGTTGCCACCAGTTGAGAGGGCGCCGAGTGTGTTGCCGTGATAGCTCTGCCAGCGTGCGATCACGTGGCGGCGTTCGGGCCGACCAATCTCCATGAAGTACTGGCGGGCGAGCTTGAGCGCGGACTCCATCGCCTCTGACCCGCCTGAGACAAAGTAGACCCGGTTGAGATCACCTGGCGACAGGCTTGCCAGCCGGCTGGCCAGTTGTTCAGCAGGCTCGGTCGTGAAAAAGCCGGTATGGGCGTAGGCGAGCCGCTCGGCCTGATCGTGGATCGCCGCTTTCAGCTTGGCATCCGAATGCCCCAGACACGAGACGGCTGCGCCGCCGCATGCATCCAGATAGCGCTTGCCATCTGCATCGATCAGGAAGAGGCCGTCACCTGCAACGGCAACTGGCAAGTTAGCCTTTGTGTGACGCGGAAAAGCGTGGCGTGAGCGCATGGATCAGTCACCTGATGCGGAGAGAGTGCAGCTGCATACGCAGATCATCACACCTTATCCAGTGCCTTCGGTGCAAGGGTCTCATGCACTATTCGATTAGCTGGCTCACTGCTAGCGGTTCAGGCACACGGTATCAGTCCCGAATGACCATCACAGATTGACTGGCATGGCGCACCACGCGGGCCGCATTCGGTCCAAGCAGATAGTCTTTCAGGTCCGGTCGATGGGCAGTCATAATGATCGTATCACAGCGCAGATGATCGGCGGTGTGAATGATTTCCTGATAGACTGAGCCCTTGGCCACATGGCCATGGATCGTGGCAGGCGCGCAGGCATTTTCCTTGCCGGCCAGCATCTCGGTCAGGGTTTCGCGAGCCCCGGCGATGGCCTTTTCGGCATAGTCGTCGGGCAAGTAGGACCCGACGATGGCCATGCCTGATGTCGGCACAACAGTCAGAACGTGAACCTCAGCGTCTTCGGCCGTCGCCAGCGACTTTGCCACCGGGAGTGCTTTGTCCAGACTCTCCGGGTCGGCCAGATCCACCGGCACAAGAATGCGATCGTACATGGTGTGGTTCCTCCCGCCCTAATCCACAAAAGCTCGGCTATCGGTCCTCATCAGAATGCCGGGACCGTTTGCCTGCGACGCTGCATCATCACAACGAAGCCCAGAAGCAGCAGCGCTGGAATGTAGAAGACTTCCTTCGGCATCCGCTCGCGCTCCAATTGGACATTGTTGATGGTGACGAAATCATCGCCATAGAATTCGAACATCTGGAACGTCGTGAAGTAAGGCGTGCCGGCGAACGGCTCCTCCAAAATCGCCTCATCGCCTTCGACTGCAACAAGAATGCCCTGTCGTTCAAGCCGCTCTTCGCCCGGCCCTTCAGCGCCAAGGTCGAGCAGCACTGTTGTTTGCGTCATCTGATCAAGATTGTCGAAGTCGGGGCCGCGCACTTCTACCCGCAATCGGGCATCGGCTGGCATGCTTTCAGCGATTTCCACGATCTCGGTTCCAGGGCGGAACTCGTAGCGAGGATCGACCTGGTCCAGCCAATAGCCTGGCCTGAACAGCGTGAAAGCGACGAGTAGGAGCGCGATCGTTTCCCACCATCGGCTCCTGGCAAAGAAATAGCCCTGGGTCGCGGCGGCAAACAGCATCATCGCGATGACCCCGACAATGAAGACGAACACCGCCTTGGCCAGCGTCACATCGATGAGCAACAGTTCGGTGTTGAAGATGAATAAGAACGGCAAAAGCGCGGTGCGAATGTCATAGGCGAAACCCTGCACGCCAGTGCGAATGGGATCACCGCCCGAAATCGCCGACGCGGCGAAGGCCGCCAGACCGACCGGGGGGGTATCATCGGCCAAAATGCCGAAATAGAAGACAAACAAGTGGACGGCGACCAGCGGCACGACAAGGCCTTGAGAAGCACCCACAGACACGATCACCGGCGCCATTAGCGACGAGACGACGATATAGTTGGCAGTGGTTGGCAGACCGAGACCGAGCAACAGACTCATGACGGCGACCAGAAGCAGCATCAAGATGAGGCTGCCGCCAGACAGGAACTCGACAAAATCACCGACAACCTGGTGGAGGCCGGTGAGCGAGACCGTACCGATGATCAAACCGGCAGCACCTGTCGCCACGGCGATGGGGATCATGTTGCGGGCGCCGGCGATCATGCCCTGGATGAAATCATCGCCACCGCGACGCCACTCCTCAGCCCGATTGCCCGCACCGCGCATCATGGCTTTCAGCGGGTGTTGGGTGACAACAACGAAGACCATGGCAAGCGTCGCCCAGTACGCAGAGAAGGCAGGCGAAAGGCGCTCGATCAGGATGCACCATAGGAGCACCACGATGGGCATGAGGTAATAGTAACCAGTTACGGCAACATCTCCGGCACGCGGTAGTTCCTTGATCTCCGCATCGGGGTCGTCGATCTCAAGATCGGGTCGCCGCGCAGCGACGGCCAGAAGGAACAGGTAAGCAGCGAGGAAGAGCAACACGCCCGCCCAGAACCCGAAGCCCGGAATAACTTCTTTGATCCAGCCAAGCCCGAAATAGACAACAGCACCGAGTGCTGCGAGGCCGAGGAAGCCGGTCAAGAAGCCGATCAGCTTCTGCGAGACCGTCATCGTCGCGGTTGGCTTTTTCATGCCTTGAAGGCCAAGCTTCAGGGCTTCCAAGTGCACGATGTAAATCAGCGCGATGTAAGAGATCAGCGCTGGGACCAGCGCATGCTTGAGAAGATCGGGATAGGAGACGCCGGTGAATTCGGCGATCAGGAAGGCGGCCGCACCCATCACTGGTGGGGTAAGCTGCCCGTTGGTGGATGAGGCCACCTCGACGGCGCCCGCCTTTTCAGGCTTGAAGCCGGTCTTCTTCATCAAGGGGATGGTGAAGGTGCCGGTTGTCACCACGTTCGCGATGGAAGACCCAGAGTAAAGACCCGATGCCGCCGAGGACAGAACTGCCGCCTTGGCAGGACCACCGCGCAGATGACCAAGCAGGGCAAAGGCCAGCTTGATAAAGTAATAACCCGCCCCGGCGCGCTCCAAGAGGGATCCAAACAGCACGAAGAGGAAAATCATCGTGGTGGAGACAGCCAGCGCGACGCCGAAGACGCCCTCGGTCTGCATCCAGTAGTGCCACAGAGCCTTCTCAATGGACGCGCCGCGCCATTGGATCACTTCGGGCATCCAGGGCTGGTTGCCAAAGAAGGTGTAGGTAAGGAACAGCGCTGCCACGCAAAGCATGGGCAGTCCGAGCGACCGATACACGCCGATGGCAAGGCAGGTCATACCGATGATGGAAGCTGTGTTGTCCCAAACCGTCGGCAGCCCGGCCCGCATGACCAGCGATTCCTTGACGAAGATGAGATAGAGACAGGCCGCTGCGCCCAAGAAAGCGAGCAACCAGTCATACCAGGGAACGCTATGCTTGGGCGCGCCCTTGTAGAGTGGGTAAGCAAAGGAAACCAGGACAAGCGCAAAGGCCAGGTGGACGTTGCGCGCCTCGACATTGTTGAAGACAAAATCGATGCCCGTGGTCTGGGTCAGCCAAATCGGCAAATCCGAGGCGATGAAGACCTGAAAGCAGGACCAGATGAAGGCGGTGGCGGCGATGACAAGGCCGATCGTGCCAGGAACCGATCTGGAACCGGAATCGGACTCCGCTACGATTTCATCAACATTGATCGGTGGCTTGCCGGTATCATCAGGCGCCCGGGATGGTTCGGGCGTCGTGTCTTGCGTGCTCATCTCGCGTTCCCCTCAGAACAAGAGTCCGGTGCCGGCATCTTTGTGAACCGGCTTCCGGCCTGGTGCGCGAAGGTTCCCCAACCACACGCCCAGTCTTCAATTGCAGAAAGGCCGGGCAGGACGCCCGGCCTTTCGCCGTATGCTTGCTTATTCGATCCAACCGCGTTCGCGGTAGTAACGCTCAGCGCCTGGATGCAGCGGCGCTGACAGACCATCGGAAATCATTGCTTCCTCGGTCAGGTTGGCAAAGGCCGGATGCAGGCCGGTGAAGTCCGCAAAGTTGTCGAAAACGCCCTTCACGACGGTGTAGACGATGTCATCCGACACATCAGCCGACGTTACGAAGGTTGCACCGACGCCGAAGGTGGTCACTTCGTCGTCCGTACCGCGATACATGCCGCCTGGGATCATCGCCGTGCGATAGTAGGAGTTGTCAGCGATCAGCTGATCAATCTCCGGGCCCGTGACATCCACCAACCGGGCATCGCAGGTTGTCGACACTTCGGTGATGGCAGCAGCCGGGTGACCAACTGTGTAGATCATGGCGTCGATCTGACCGTTGCAGAGCGCCTGGGCCATTTCAGCGCCCTGGAACTCGGTAGCGACAGCAAAGTCGTCCATCGAAATGCCAAAGGCGTCCATGACGACTTCCATCGTGGCGCGCTGGCCAGAACCCGGGTTGCCGACATTGACGCGCAGGCCAGCAAGATCGCTGAACGACTCAACTTCAGAGTCGCCTGGCACGATAAGCGTGAATGGCTCTGGGTGTACTGAGAAGACAGCCCGAAGACCTTCAAAAGCGCCAGCGTCTTCGAAGCGAGACGTGCCATTGTATGCATGGAACTGCCAGTCAGACTGGGCAACGCCGAATTCCAGCTCGCCGGAACGCACAGTGTTGATGTTGAAGATGGAGCCGCCGGTGGACTCCACCGAGCAGCGGAAGCCATGGTCGCGGCGGTTTTGATTGACCAAGCGGCAAATTGCACCGCCCGTTGGATAGTAGACGCCGGTCACACCGCCAGTGCCGATCGAAAAGAACTGCTGCTGTGCAACAGCGCTTCCCGCACCCATGGTGAGGCCAGCGGCTAGGGCGAGCGTCGTCAACGCTGATGTTGTCTTCATTTCTTTCTCCCTCGAAAATACTTCACGACCAGCCTCTTGCGGACTTTCGTGAAGAGACGGCCATGAAGTATCTGGCCGTGAAGGGAGCCTAGACTGATCTTGAGGCGGTGCGCAAGCAAAGTCGTAAGAGCACCTCAAGTGCTGTGTGAACGCACTGAGTTGCGGGACTCAGCGCTCCACAAGAGCCGCCTACTTTATCTGGTGATGCACAGAAAAATGGTACAGCAGGGTGGATTTGAACCACCGGCCTCCGGAGCCACAATCCGACGCTCTAACCAACTGAGCTACTGCTGCATAAGGCCGGCCTGAGCGCTTGCTCAGACGAGCCGGCTGTTTAGTCCGAAGGTTCGGCAAATGCAAGCGGATGGGACACACTTTGGCCGCCCATGAACCGCATTGTCGGCACCCATCAAAGATCAACAAAAAACCCGGCACGGAGTGGATGCTCCATGCCGGGCGATCACCCCGAAGTTTTGCCGGTTACGCGTAACGGCGGCTCGTCTTCGGACGCGGTGTTCTGGTTCGCCTTAGGCGAGTTTGACAGCTTCCATCGACTTGGCGACAGCGTCTTTCATCGGCTTGGAGGCTTCTTCGGTCATCTTGGTCACTTTGGCCTGCATGTCTTTGGCCTGAGCGGTGGAGGCATCGAAGCGCTCGCGAGCGAAAGCGGTCTGAAGTTCAACAGCTTCTGAAAGGCTCTTGACGCTCATGAAGTCCTTCATGAAAGCGAAGCTGGCATCGACGTTGGCTTTGGCAGCGTCCAGGGACGTTGCAGCCAGGTCCAAGGTGTTGGCACGAGCGGTCTCGAAGCTTTCTTCCAGAACGTCGGTTGCATCTTCGGCGGCAGCTTTCACCTTGGCGTAGTTTTCACGAGCCTGGGCGACGGACTTTTCGGCCATATCGCGGAAAGCTTCGGGAACGTCAGCGGTGGAAATCGGGAAAAGCTCGGTCACGTTGTTTTCGATGGTTTCCATCACTTCGGTAACCTGGGCTTGGGCGGTCTTGGCAGCAGATTTGGTCGTTTTGGCAGTGGCCATGGGTCTCATCCTTTGTCTTCAACAGGTGGACCAGATGACGGTCCGCTTCGGCGCCGACGTCCTCAATGCGCCAGCGGTAGAGCGTATATAGCAACGCTTATTGTGCATTGCAACATTTTTTTGCACCGCACAATTACCGATGGAGTCGACAAGGCAGAGAGGCCCAATAAAAAAAGGGGTGCCGAAGCACCCCTTTGGCAATCCTGCAATGCGGCGGTGAGCCTTAGGGTTTCATCACTTTGGCTGCATCTCCGGCAACGGCACTCATCTTATCGCCCATGTCCTTGGTGTGCTTGGACACCGCTTCCATCTGTTGGCGCATATATGTTGCCTGAAGCTCCATGAGTTCTTGCGCATCTTTGGCGCGAACCATCTTCTGAGCAAGATCGAAGGCGCCGGCTACCTGGTCTTCGGCAAAGCTCATAGCGTCCTTCTGCATGCTGGCACCGGCAGCCTGGGCCGAGCTGGCACTGTCTTCCATCTTGCCCACAGCATCCTGGGCATTGCCCATGAAGGTTTCAAAGGCTTTGCGGGCCTGCGTTACGCTCTGATCAGCGAAATCGCGCATGCTGTCGGGTACATCGAGTTTCGGGGTACTGGTCATGAGGCAACTCCGTGTTGGGCGGTGACCACAGGAAGGGTGATGGTCATTGAAGGATATCGGAAAGGCGGCTTGAGAGCATCCCCGGCGAAATGCTGACCGGCAACGTGCCCCCAATCTCAGGCATCCTGGCAAGATCGCCCGCATTTACCTTGTTTGCGATCGCTTGGGGTTGAAACGCGCGCAATGTTGGACTCACGCTACCCTTCGCAAGTATGAAGAAAGTGTAAACATCGCCGATGGCGACCCCGAACTCCTCGCAGGCGCGCTATGTCGCGCGGATGTTGGCATGACCTCATCGGACCTTCCCACCACGCCGCCTTCCGACGGGCTTGAGAACCAGGCCGATGGCACACGCGCCGCCGCCCAGGCGCTTGCCGACGAGCAAGGCGGACGGCCGGTTTGGATCTGGACCGGCGATGGCGGCAGCATGATCTTGTCGAACGCGGAGGGCCTTTCCGTCCTCGGTTTGGATACAGGCAGCGATCCATCAGAGGTCGAAGTCAAACCATCGGTTCCAGCGAGGCGATCCCTGCAAGCTGTCGGGCGCATGCCTGTTGGCGGCAATGGGCGCGGTCGCATTGAGATCTTGCGTATCAGCGTGGGCGGACGGCACGAAACGCTGGTTGCCACCTGTAGCGCGGTCGATCTGGCAGGGACGGTTGGAATATTGGCACTGGGTACTGCGCCAAGTACCCGCAGCATCACGCCTGCGCTGCCAGACATGACCGACACCCAGACCGAGCTAGCGAGCGGCGAAGCTCTGGCGATGCCGACCACGGAGACGCCTTCGGAGCCCCTAACTGAACCAATGGTCGCAGACGAAGCGGCTCCTTCAAGGCCCGAGGCGGTACCATCGCCCCAAGACTTGTCCAGCACGGTGGATGACGACCCGTTCCTTCTCAGCATCGATGTACCGAACTTCGCACCCGATCCGTTGGATGCCGGGCCATCGGAAGCTGACGTGCTTGTTGAAGAGGGTGGGGCGATCGACGACGCCGAGCTCCCGGCAAATGACGATGATGTAGCTGGCATGCCGATCACATCCGCTGCCGTCCCGGTCGCGAGTGCCTTCCTTTTCCAACCTCGTACGCGTCCACATCGTTTCTCCTTCAAGGTCGACCAGGATGGGTGCGTTCGATCTCTCTCCTCGGGAATGGCCGAGGCGGTTGGAGCCAAAACAGCCTTGCGCGATGGCGATCTTGCCCATGAAACAGTTCGCCGGGCCGACCCCCAGGCGCCGCATATCGTGTTGGTTGGACTGGAGGCGCGAGAGCGTTTTGCTGAGCACCGCGTTCGCTGGCCCGTTGAGGGCACTGATCTGACGGTTCCGATTCACCTCTCGGCGTTCGGCGAGGATGATGGTGAGTTGCGCGTCTTTGGAACCGTCGAGACCGACCGCGCCGAACCGGAAGCCGACTCTGAGATGTCAACGCCCTTGCCTGCCGAAGAGACAAGTCCGACCGACATCAGTGTGACGTCTGCTGTTCAGGGGCCGAGCGACCAGACCGATGGGCCGGTCGACATGGACGCGGCACCAAGTCCGGAAGCCCCCGAAGCCCTTCAACCGACCAGCACGAGCATGCAGTTTCCCGGCGGCGCGCGGCTGGCTGAGGCAACGGCAGCTTTCGCAGCTGGCCTATCTGCCGGACTGCAACGCCGCCCGCCGACCCCCGAAGATGAACCATCTGACGTTGGTGTAACGCACGACGAACAGGCCGATGAGCAGCCAGAGGCGCGGGACGGAGACGGCACACTGAGCGAAGCCGGTGCTGCGGCGGCCGGTCTTTATGCACGCGTCGACGTTGAGCGGGATGACGGCGTAGCGTCCGAAAACGCCGAAGCGAGCGATACACCAGCCAGCCAGAACACTGACACGCCTGATGAAGAGGTGCCCGCCGATATCGCGCGGGGCATGCAGGCTGTCGCTGCAGGTGTCTCTGCTGGCCTGGGCGCCGATACACTGGCCGCCCTGCAAGACGATCAGAACGAAGAAGGCCCGGTCGACGACGATGGCGCTGCTGGCGGGGTTTTGGACGAGCCGGACGAAGACGACCAGGATCCGACAGAACCGGAAGCCGACATCTTCGATACATCGTCGCCTGATCCGTCTCTGGTGCGGCCAGAGCGTCTGACGTTCCAAGAAATTGCGCGCCGCCTCGGCGCTCGCATCGCGCACCAGGTGATCGATCCGGAACCCTCAGCCCCACGCGACGAACGCACCAAAACCAATGACCGACAAGATCCAACGGCGCATTTGGTGGATGTGAAAAGCGATCTGGAATTCCGTCCCGGACAGGCCGACGTGATCAGCCTTGAGAAGTCGCCAGGCGGGCCGGACGGGTCACCTGGACCGTCGGATTCGACAGACGATGAACGCGGCAGCGCTCAGGTCTTACCCTTCACGCGAACAGAGCCCAATGCCGAGCGAATGGTGCTCGACCGGCTTCCGCTGGGCATCATCATCTATTCCGAGGACGCCATCCTTTATGCCAACAGGGCAGCACTCGAAATGGCCGGCCAGCACAGCATGCAGGCGCTGAAAGCTTATCGCGGCATCGAAGCCCTGTTCACGGAGGGTTTTGAGGCTGAAGACGGCGCCATGACCTTGGTTCAGCCAAACGGCGCGCGTGTGCCGGTTACGGGGCGCCTCCAGGGCGTGCGCTGGGAAGGAAGGGCGGCAGCACTTTTATCGTTGCGAGAGGACCACCAAGCCGATCGCTTGACTGAGGCGGCTACCGAAACGCCGGCGGATGACGCCGCGCTCAGCTTGGTTAAAGCTCGTATCGGTGAGCTTGAAGCCATCGTCGATCTGGCGAGCGACGGCGTGGTGACGCTGCAAGGCGACGGTACCATCAAGGACATCAACCAGGCTGCTCAAGCCTTGGTCGGCTATTCGACCGACGATCTGGGTGGACGACCGTTCCGGCTCCTTTTTGCCGAGGACAGCCGGCAGATCGCGCTCGATTACCTTGATGATATCGCCAGCCAGGGCCGGCTGTCCCTGTTTAATGAGGGGCGTGAGGTTGAATGCCTGTCAGCGCAGGGCGGGCTCGTTCCCGTCTTCATGACGCTTGGACGCCTGACCGATGACGAGCCAGCAACCTATTGCGCGGTGCTCCGCGATCTGTCGCCGTTCAAGCAGGCAGAAGACGATCTGGTCGCTGCACGGCACGCGGCCGAAGAGGCCAATGCACACAAGTCCGACTTCTTGGCGCGCGTGAGCCATGAGATCCGCACACCCCTCAATGCGGTGATCGGTTTTTCAGAGGTTATGCTGGAAGAGCGGTTCGGGCCGGTGGGGTCAGAACGCTATCGGCAATATCTGCACGACATTCATACGTCGGGCGAGCACTTGATGAGCCTGCTCAACGATCTTCTGGACCTCTCGAAGATCGAAGCCGGCAAGATGGACCTTTCTTTTGGCGAGGTCGATCTTAATGACATCGCGCAGCAGAGCTTGGCCATCATGCAGCCACAGGCGAGCCAGGGCCGCATCATCGTTCGCACCTCGCTTCCGCAAAGCCTGCCAAAGGTCGTGGCCGATGTGCGCTCGATCCGTCAGATCGTGCTCAACCTCATCTCCAATGCGATCAAGTTCACCGATGCCGGTGGCCAGATCATCGTATCGACGCTCTATGAGCCGACAGGCGAGGTCTCTCTGCGCGTGCGTGATACAGGGCGTGGGATGAGTGAGGCCGATGTTCAACTGGCCATGGAGCCGTTCCGGCAAGTGCCAACGACGCTCAATCAGGTCATCACCGGCACGGGTCTAGGTCTGCCGCTTACCAAAGCGTTGGTGGAGGCCAACAAGGCGCAGTTCGCGCTGGAATCGACCCCCGGAGAAGGCACATTGGTAAAGGTGACCTTCCCGCTACAACGCGTTTTGGCCGAGTAAGCTTAGCGGCGGTTGAAAAGGCCGTTTTTCAGGCCTTCCTTTGTCCAATTCAAATGTTCGGACGGGTCTTATTGGGCCCAGTTTAGAGCCGTTTCAATCTAGATGCGACAAAGTTGCATTTTCCTGCGCTTTTTTTGAAGTTGAACTTGACCCGCAACTTTAGAGCCGGTTAGTTCGAGCCCGTACCCAGTCTATCAGTGACTGCTAATTATGCGGGCTAACCTGGTCCGCGCTTTGGGAGACTTTACATGTTGCAACGCACCCTCCGCCTTGCCAGCCGCACAAGCATTCTTGCTCTTGGTGCGCTGGCACTAGCAGCGCCTGGTGCCATGCTGGCCACGCCAGCACTGGCAGATGGCGAGCTGAACCTCTATTCATCGCGTCACTACGACACCGATGAGCGCCTTTACAGCGACTTCGAAGAGCTCACCGGCATCACCATCAACCGTATCGAAGCGAGCGCCGATGAGCTGATCGCACGTATGGACGAAGAAGGTGCCAACAGCCCAGCCGACATTCTGATGACCGTTGATGCTGGCCGTCTATGGCGCGCCGATCAGCTGGGTCTGTTCCAGCCTTACGAATCGGCTGACCTGGATGAGCGTGTTCCTTCTTACCTGCGCCACCCTGCCGGTCACTGGTACGGTTTCTCGCAGCGCGCTCGGGTGATCTTCTATGACAAGAGCGACGTAGCGAACCCGCCGATGTCCTACCAGGACCTCGCTGACCCGCAGTACGAAGGTCAGGTTTGCGCCCGCTCGTCCTCCAACATCTACATGCTGTCTCTGATGGCTGGCCTTGTTGGTCACCTGGGTGAAGATGCCGCCACGCAGTGGGGCGAAGGTCTGGTTTCCAACTTCGCTCGCGAGCCGGAAGGCAACGACACAGCGCAAATTCGTGCCCTGGTTTCCGGTGAGTGCGACATCGTTCTGTCGAACACCTACTATTTCGGCCGCATCCTGCGTCGTCTTGCTGAAGGCAATCCTGTCGAAGGCTTTGAAGATCAGGCAGCTATCGATGGCATCGGTTGGGTCTTCCCGAACCAGGAAGACATCGGCACGCACGTGAACATTTCTGGTGCCGGCATCGCAGCTAACGCTCCGAACCCGGAAAATGCCGCTCTGTTCCTTGAGTACCTCGCAAGCGATCAGGCCCAGGCCTACTTCTCTGCCGGTAACGACGAGTACCCGGCTGTGATGGGTACGCCGATCAGTGCCTCTGTGGCTCAGCTTGGTTTCTTCCGTCAGGACACGCAGAACCTCTCGGTTCTGGGTGAAAACCAGCCGCTGGCTCAGGAGATCTACAACGGCATTGGCTACCGGTAAGCACCGGTTCCGATAGGGCAGGTTCCACCCCTCTAACATAGCTGCGCAACTCCCGATCAGCGCATGCATCGTCAGGCTTTCCCGATACCCTGACCATCCCCCGACGGGTCGAACCTGCCCGCCTTTTTCAAACCGGCGCCCTTAGGGGCGCCGGTTTTTTGTTGATCGGGCCCCAACGCTCTCCAAGCCTTCGCTAAGTCACGTTAACATGTGCCTATCGAGTCACTTTTATTATGTGACTATATTGACACGTAACTAAATAGGCACATAATGGACCGTGTGGACGCGATCTTTAAAGCCTTGAGCGATGAAACCAGACGGCAACTTCTCGACGAGCTTCATCGTCAAGACGGCCAAAATCTGGGTGAGCTCGAAAGGGCGATGGAAAAGCATGTCAGCATGACTCGCTTTGGCATCATGAAGCACCTGAAGGTTTTGGAGGATGCGGCGCTGGTGGTGACCCGTAAATCGGGGCGCTTCAAGCACCACTATCTCAACGCGGTTCCGTTGCAGGAGGTCATTGACCGATGGATCGAGCCGCTGATGGTCAAACCCGCCGCCCGAGGGATGTTGGACCTGAAGGCGCAGCTAGAAAGAGATGATGCGATGCCTGATCCTTCAACCGATGCGGCGAAGCCCGACTTCGTTATGAGCACCTACATCCACTGCTCCCAGGATGCTTTGTGGGATGCCCTCATTAATGCCGATGCTCACGGCCAGTATGATTTTCTGGCCGCCAGTTGCACACGCGATGGCAACGCGCTGACCTATCGCTTTCCCGATGGTTCTTTGATGCTTGTGTGCCGGGAAACTGAGGTGATGCCCAAAACGCGTATCGAAAGCACCTTTGAACCACACTGGGCTGGTCCAGAGACAGATTTGGAGGCGTCTCGTTTCGTCTATTTGATCGAACCGCAGGAAGCCTTCTGCAGACTGACGCTGGAGCATTTCAGCATCCCAGCAGGACAGGAAGATGTGGCCGACGGCTGGGCCCGGACGCTCGCCGGGCTCAAAACCTGGCTGGAGACCGGCAAAACGGTGCGCTACTCCGACCATGCGGGAGAGCATTGATGAGCATCGAACTCTGGTCCCTTTTGATTGCCTCGGTCATGGTCGCGAGCCTTTGGATTCCCTTCATTGTCGGCGTGAACATGCATCTGCCAGCAACCGAGGAGCTAGGTCTGCGACCGCCTGATCTGCGCCTCCTTCCTGATTGGGTGCAACGCGCCAATCGCGCGCATCTCAACCTTGTGGAGCAGTTCGTTCCGTTCGCTGCTTTGGTCCTTGTCGCCCAGTTGGCCGATGTCAGCAGCGTGGTGACTGAGTGGACCTGCATCGCCTTTGTTGGACTGCGCATCGCGCATGCCCTGGGCTACATCACGGCATGGGCGCGCATCCCCGCACGGCCAGCCATCTTCACGCTGGCGTGGCTTGCCCTGCTCGTTCTGGCAGTCGAGATCGCCCGGCTATCCCTTGCCTAGGCCTGGTTCGTCCTGACCCCAGCGGCGTATCTGACGCGACAGCAAATAGACCGGCACCAGGCCGACGGCGACGATTACCAGAGATGGGGTCGCCGCCTCGGCCAACCGCTCGTCAGAGGCCAAGCGGAAGGCTTGGGTCGACAGCGTTTCAAAATTGAAGGGCCGCAGGATCAGTGTTGCCGGCAATTCCTTCATGACATCGACAAACACAATCAGCGCGCCGACGACGATGCCGCCGCGCAGCATGGGGGCATGAACAGCAGTAAACACGCGCGACTTGCGCGCACCAAGCACGCGCGCTGCGTCGTCCATATGGGGTGTTATGCGTTCAAAAGCGGCCTCAACGGGCGCCAGCGCGACCGCGAGAAATCGGACCGTGTAGGCGAACAAAAGGCCTAGGATGGAGCCGGTAAGAAGCAGGCCGGTGGATATGTCGAAATGCTCGCGCATCAAGGCGTCAAGCCAATTGTCGAACCCTGCCATAGGAATGAGGATGCCGACGGCGATGATCGACCCCGGGATGGCGTATCCCATCGCTGCAAATCGGATGACATGCAGCAGGATAGGTGCCTTGGCGAGGCGCTGCACGGTCGGCAGAGCCAGCGCGATGGCCACAATCAGGAGCGCCGACAAGCTGGCAAGAATGAACGAGTTGCGCACAAAGATAAAATAACGCGTTCCAAAAAGGCTGTGGCCGTCATCAAACGCCAGTTCCAGAAGCAGCGTGACCGGGACCACGAAGCCGATGGCCAAAGGCAAGGCACAAAAAGCGAATGCACCAAGGGCTTTTGATCCGCGCAGCTGGAAACGCTGAAAAGGCTGATTGGACCGAGAGGTCTGATAGCGGGCATGCCCACGGTGAACGCGCTCAATCCAGATGAGGACGAAGACGAAAGTCAAAAGGGCCCCGGCGAGCTGCGCTGCGGCGACCCGATCGCCGATCGAGAACCAGGAACGATAGATGCCGGTGGTGAAGGTCGGCACGGCAAAATGGGCAACCGTTCCGTAATCGGCCAGTGTTTCCATGAGTGCTAGCGCGACACCTATCACAATGGCCGGCCGCGCCATCGGCATAGCCACGCGCCAGAAAGCCATGAAAGGCGTTTGACCCAACACGCGTGCCGCATCGAACGCCACCCGCGACTGGGTCAAGAAAGCCGTTCGGGCGAGCAGATAGACATAGGGATAGAGGACGAAGATGAACATGACCGCAGCGCCCTCAAGCGTGCGAATGCGTGGGAACCAATAGTCCCGAGGACCCCATCCGGTAACGTCCCGCAGCAAGGTCTGGACAGCGCCAGGATGGGAAAGAAACTCGGTATAGGCATAGGCCATGACATAGGCCGGCACAGCCAGTGGCAATATCAGCAACCACTCAAAGGCGCGCCGGCCGGGAAACTGACAAGTGGTGACGAGCCAGGCGGTGCCGGTGCCGATAATGGCAACACCAGATCCAACCAGTAGCACCAGCATCATTGAGTTGCCGACATAGCCGGGAAGAACCGTGTCGGCGAGCTTGGCAAGCGTTTCACCGGCTGCAGGCTGGAAGAAGGAAAAAACGATCACAATCAGTGGAATGGCAAGCAGTCCACTCAGTACGGTGACCGTGAAGACCAGTGCTGGGTTCTCGCCGAGCCAGCGGTGCGCGCCGGCGGGACGGCCGGGCGGTGTTCGACCGGTCGCTGGTTTTGAGTGTTCGGAGGGCAGTGTGACCAAGGCTGTGCCTAAGCGCTCGCTGTCGAAATGAGGTGATGCATCATCGCATCTGAGGTGAGCTTGGTGCCCGAGCGATAGCGTACATCACCATTAGAGCAGTGCGGCAAGCAGGCCCAACCAACTTTATCAATCAGCATAGACAGTTTTTCGCTGCCAAGTGAGAGACTTGTCGCCGCAGACATCAGGGCTCGGTTGGATTTTTTCGGGCATCCATGGCATGCCATCATCCATGGTGTCGTTGCCTCATCGTCGCCGTTTTGCGTCACGAAAGCTTTGACATGCAATCGCCCACCGCACCAACTGCTTCAGACATTGATGCCGAGCTGTTCTGGTCCTTAGCCGGCAAGCCTTTCAGGACGTTGGACCTAATTGCGGCCCGCTGCCTTGCCGGGAGCCACTTGCGATGACCGTCCGCGCAAGAGGTATCATCCTGCGGCTAGCGCTGTCGCTTTTGATCCTAACGGGCCTTTTGGGCGGTATCGCACTCCTGCTACCGGCGCTGATGTCCTCGCAGATGGTCCGTGAGCAGGTGGCAAGCCAGATTTCGGATCTAACCGGCCGCGCGGTGACGCTGCGCGGCGATCAAGCCTTGCGGGTGTTTCCCAATCTCTCGGTTGAACTTACCGATGTTGTTGTCGAAGGCGACATTCCGGGCGCTGAAAACGCGCTGATCGTCACCGAAAAGCTGCGCGGGCAGGTGCGACCATTGCCACTGCTCTTGGGCCGCATCGAGCTGGCCTCCTTTGAGTTAACGCGTCCAACAATCCAGTTGCACCGCCGCGCCGACGGACAGTCCAATTGGGCGCTGGACGGCAGTACACTCTATTCTGCTCTGGAGCCGAGCCGCCCAACTGGCGGGGGGTTGCAACTGGGCACGTTCCGCATCGTGGATGGAACCGTCCACTTCCTAGATGCCGTCCGTGGTGTTGAAGAAAGCATCACCAGTGCAGATCTCGCCCTGTCCTGGCCTACCAGTTCCACGCGCGCCGCCATTGCCGGATCGGGCATCTGGCGTGGTGAGAATGTGGAGCTGACGGCCTCGCTGGGACAACCAGCCGCCCTTGCGCGCACCGGGTCAACCAGCGGTGTGGCGCTGTCCGTTGCGAGCACACCTTTGCGGCTGCGGTTTGATGGTACGGCCTCGCCCGGCGGGGGCGAAGGCATGTTGCCCTGGCAAGCAAGCGGGCGCTTGGACGTCTCCTCACCCTCCCTGCGGCGCACGGCAAGCTGGCTGGGCGCTGATGTAGAAACCGGATCAACCTTCGGCGCCTTTCATCTTAATGCCGATCTCAACCTGGTCGGCCTGTCGGCCGACTTGACCGATGTTGAGCTCGATCTTGATGGCAATGAGGCCGACGGGGTTCTGACGCTGGATGTTGGCGGCGTGGATGACCCCAGCCGCTTGGCGCTTCAAGGCACGCTTGATCTTGAGCAGCTTGATCTGTCGGCTTACCTCGACATGGCGCGTCCGACCACGACCGCCGAGGCCCCGGGCGACTGGCGTTTTTTGCCGGTGCCGGATGTTTTTGCAAGCGGCCTCGCGCTCGACGTGCGGGTGGCGGCGCGGCAGTTGCTTCTTGGACCGCTTACTCTGGGTGAGACGGCCGGCTCAGTGCTCTTGACGGCTGATCGCATGGTGCTCGGCATTGCTGAGGCGACCGCCTATGACGGACTGGTTCGCGGCAGTCTGACGGTCGATCAATCGGGAGCCCGGCAGCGCCTTTCGCTCGATTTGGGGACAGACAGCGTCCAGCTGGCGTCCGTCGTAGCAGCCCTGGGTGAAGAGACCCGTTTGGAAGGCGGTCTCACACTGCGCACCATGCTTTATGGCGAGGGCGATACCGTCACCGACCTGGTCGAGACTCTGAACGGAGATTTGGCGGTCGATATTGATACGCCCGTGCTCGCCGGCATTGATCTCGACCGCATCGCCAGCCAACTGCTCGACCGCTCGCTTGATCTATCGACGATCACCAATAGCGGAAGCACCTCACTCCAGTCATTCTCTGGCGATCTCTACGCCTCCAATGGTGAGTTGCATGCCCGCGCCTTGGAACTGGCGAGCGCCAACGCGTCGATTGTGGTGACAGGATCGACCGACATTGCAACGCGGGCTCTTGGCTTCGGCGGCGTCGCCACGTTGATTGAAAGCGAGGGCAACACCGCAGGCCGGTTGCTGGTGCCTTTTGCGCTCCAAGGCACCTGGGGGTCGCCCTCTTTCATTCCCGATCTTCGGGTGATGGACGCCCAATTGGCGGACAACTAGGCCCGGTACATTAACCCTGCAGCGCCTGCCGACGCAGCAAGCGATGTTTGGAAGCCAGCGAGGCTGTGATGATGCCCGTGGCAACGAGTGCGATGAGGATCGTACAAACGGCGTTGATTTCCGGCGTTACGCCAAGGCGGATTTGCGAATAGATCTTGATCGGCAGGGTGGTCGCGCCTGGGCCGGTGGCAAAGCTCGCGATCACAAGGTCATCCAAGGACAAGGTGAAAGCGAGCATCCATCCCGCCAGCACCGCCGGGAGGATCACCGGCAAAGTGATGAGGAAAAAGCTTTTACCGGGGGGGCACCCAAGGTCCTGCGCTGCCTCCTCCAGGCTCTGGTCAAAGGTGATCAGCCGTGATTGAACGACCACTGCCACGTAGCACATGGAAAAGGTGATGTGAGCGATCACCACCGTCCAGAAGCCGCGAGCGAAATCCATCGCTACGAACAGCAGCAAGAGCGACAGGCCGGTGATCACTTCCGGCATGACCAACGGCGCATAGATCATGCCGTTGAACAAGGTTCGACTTCGGAACCGCCCGACCCTCACCAAGACGATAGCCGCCATGGTGCCGAACACGGTCGCGATGGTGGCCGAGACAAAGGCCACGCGCGCGGTCACCCACGCCGCATCCATCAGCCCCTCATTGTTGAAGAGCTCACCGTACCAGCGCGTGGAAAATCCCCCCCAAACGGTGACAAGCCGCGAGTCATTGAAGGAGAAGATGATGAGGATGAGGATTGGCAGATAGAGGAATGCGAACCCAAAGGTCAGCGAGGTCACGTTAAACCAGGAGAGTGGACGGCTGTTCATGCGCCCCGTTCCTGGCCCTGTGCGGCCTGACGGGCCAGGTAGTCCCAGACCACGGTTGCCGCTGTCAGCGATGTAATTTCGGCGTGGTCATAGGCGGGCGCCACTTCTACCACATCCATGCCGACAAACTGCACGCTCTGAAGCAGCGTGAAGACTTTGCGGACCTGCCAGCTTGTCAGGCCGCCCATCTCAGGTGTGCCTGTGCCGGGGGCAAAAGCAGGGTCAAGCGAATCCACATCGAAGGAAAGGTAAGAAGGCCCGCCGCCCGTGACCTCATCGATCAGGGCAGCCACGGCCTTGGCGCCGTTCTCGTGCACCCAATCGGCCGACCGGATCGACAGACCCGTCGCTTCCGCCTTGTCGATGAGGTGCGCACCCATCGGCGCGCGAATGCCGATCTGCACCGACCGATTGGGGTCGATCAACCCCTCCTCCATCGCGTGAAAGAACGGCGTGCCGTGGGCGAGCGACTGGCCAAAATTTTCCGGCCATGTGTCCGTATGGGCATCGAAATGCACAAGGCCCAGCGGCCCGTGTTGTTTGGCAGCAGCACGCAGCAGCGGAAGACTAATCGAATGATCGCCGCCCAGCGCGCACAGATGAGCGAGACCGGTCGCAGCCTGCTCGATACGGTGGTGGCTTTCGGCGATGTCGCCGATCATCACCGGCACGTCGCCAAGATCGGACAGGCCAAGCCCGTTTGGATTGGTGCGGAACACCGGATGGTCGCCATCGATCAAGAGCCTGGACGCCCGGCGGATGGCATGGGGACCGTCGCGTGCACCGGACCGGTTGGTGGTCGCCCAGTCCATCGGCACGCCGAGGATGCAAACGGGCGCTGATCGGTCGCCGGACGGTGCATCCAGAAATGTGGCACCAGATGAGAAGGTTGGCCGTTCCATATCCTGATCGTCCGTCATCGCATCGCCTCCTGCTGGCGTTGCTGAAAGGTCTGAAAGGCGACGATGGGCACAATCAGAACCAGAAGCAGGATAACAGCCACAGCGGAGGAAACCGGCCAGTCGCGATTGGAGAAGAACTCTGCCCACAGCGTTCGGCCGATCATCAGCGTGTCAGAACCACCCAGAAGATCAGGGATCACAAACTCCCCAACCGCTGGAATGAAGACAAGAAAGCAGCCGGCGATGATGCCAGGTATGGCCAGTGGCACCGTGACGACCCAGAAGGTCTTGAGCGGCGGACAGCCAAGGTCTTGCGCAGCTTCAAGGAGAGAACCGTCCATGCGCTCCAGCGATGCATAAAGCGGCAGCACCATGAAGGGCAGGTAGGAATAGACAATACCGATATAGACGGCCGCGTTGGAGCCTAGGAGACGTATCTGGTCGTCGTCGCCGATCAGGCCAAGCGTCTGGGCAAAGATGGTCAAATAGCCCTCAGGCCGCAAAATCCCGATCCAGGCGTACACGCGGATGAGGAAGCTCGTCCAAAAGGGCAGGATGATCAGCATCATCAGGATTGGGCGCCAACTGCTCGGCGCGCGCGCCATGCCATAGGCAAGCGGGAAGCCGACAAGCAGCGTGAGCACGGTCGAGACGAAGGCAATCGTGACACTGGAAATGTAGGAATTGAGGTAGAGCGGATCGCCGGCGAGCCAGGTGTAGTTTTCGAAGCTGAGGCGCTGGACATCCTCGACAAACGCCGCCCAACCCTCAGAGAGATCAAACACCGGCAGGTAGGGCGGAATGGCAATCGCAACCTCCGAAAAGGAGATGCGCAGCACGATTGCAAAGGGCGCCAGAAAGAAGATCAGCAGCCAAACATAAGGAACAGCGATGAGCAGCCTTCGACCGAGCCCGGATGAGGCTCTTGCAGTGCTCTGCGGATCGCTCACCGATGCGGCTGGCAGGTCCGTCATCGCGACAGCACCACGCCTGCGCTCGCGTCCCAGGAAAGCCAGACCTTGTCATCCCAGGCGATGGGACGCTCGACCAGGCGGGTGGTGTTGGCAACCGTCGCTCGCAAGATAGGGACACTATGGTCCATATCTTCGCAGTTGCCGGGCTCATCGGCGAGGCGGACATGGAAGATGGAAACATCGCCCATATAAGCGATGTCCCAAACCGTGCCGGAAACCCGGCCGGTGGCAGGACCAGCTGGTGGCTCGTCCAGGCTGATGCGCAGCTTCTCAGGCCGGATGGCGAGCGCCGCTGGGCCAGGCGAAAGGTCGGGCACGCTTTCCACGACAACGTGGTCAGCCAAAAGATCGCTGGCGAAATGCATATCGGTACCAACGCGCTGAACACCGCCCTCGAGCATGTTGATATCGCCGATAAACCCGGCGACATAGCGCGAGATCGGCTCCTCATAAATCGTGGCCGGCGGTGCGATCTGTTCGAAGGTGCCTTGGTTCATGACCGCAATACGGTCGGCCACCGTCATCGCCTCTTCCTGATCGTGGGTGACGATCAGGAAAGTCATGCCGAGCTTCTCCTGAAGGTCCATCAGCTCGAATTGCGTCTCTTCGCGCAGCTTCTTGTCGAGCGCGCCAAGCGGTTCATCCAGCAACAGCACCTTTGGGCGCTTGGCCACCGAGCGGGCGAGCGCCACGCGCTGCCGCTGACCGCCAGAGAGTTGATCGGGCTTGCGACGGGCGAATGGCTCCAGCTTCACCAACGCCAGCATTTCCTCGACCCGCGCGCTGATTTCGCCTTTGGGCAGATTGTCCTGCTTCAGGCCGAACGCGATGTTGTCGGCGACGCTCATATGCGGAAAGAGCGCGTAGGACTGGAACATCATGTTCACAGGTCGCCGGTGCGGCGGCATGCCCGAAACATCCTCGCCATCAAGCAGGATGCGGCCTTCGGTGGGTACGTCGAACCCCGCCAACATGCGCATCAACGTTGTCTTGCCGCAGCCTGAGGGGCCCAGCAGGGCGAAGAACTCGCGTTCGTAGATGTCGAGCGAGACGTTGTCGACAGCGGTGAAATCGCCGAAGCGCTTGGTGACACCGTCGAACTGGATCAGCGGCTTGGCGTCTGGGTCATCCCAAGGCGCGAAAGCCCGGCGGACCGGTCCCAGGGTTCTGGCCATGGCTTCTGGCCTCCACAAACAAACTGCCCCGCACTTTTTAGGCGCGGGGCAGAGAAGGTTTTACTGGCCGGTTTTCACCGTCGTCCATGTGCGGGTAACAATGCGCTGGGTACGCGGATCATAAGCGGCCAGGGTATAGAGGCTTTCCGTGGTCGCCTCATCAGGATAGATCGCCGGGTCTTCCAAAATCTCGTCGAGAACAAACTCTTGGGAGGCCAGATTGCCATTTGCGTAGAACACATAGTTCGTCGCGGCAGCGATGGTTTCGGGCTGCATGACGTAGTTGAGGAACTGGTGGGCTTCCTCGACATTGGCCGCATCAGCCGGGATGGCCATCTGGTCGAACCACATCAGCGCGCCTTCACGCGGGATGACATAGTCAACGTTCACACCATTGTCGGCTTCGGCGGCACGGTCACGGGCGATCAGCATGTCGCCCGACCAGCCGATGGCAACGCAGATATCGCCATTGGCAAGCGCGTTGATGTTCTCTGAATTGTGGAAGCGCTGGACGGTGTCGCGCGAGGCCATCAACAGGTCTGCTGCCTGCTCTATTTCGCCCGGATCGGTGGAACGCGGATCAAGGCCCAGATAGTTGAGCGCGGCCGGGATCACCTCGGTCGGCGCGTCGAGCCAGTAGATGCCACAATCCTGCAATTGCCCTGCGATCTCAGGATCAAACACCAAATCCCAGGTCGCATAATCAAAGTCCGCGCCCAGACGTTCAGCGACCATGTCGACATTCACACCCAGACCCGTGGTGCCCCACATATAGTTGATCGAATGGGTGTTGTCGGCGTCATAGATTTCAAGGCGCTCCTGAACAGCCGGCCAGAGATTGGCAAGGTTTGGTAGAGCCTCCTTGTCGAGTGGTTGGAAGACACCGGCCTGGATCTGACGCGACAGGAAGTCAGCGGTCGGCACAACGATGTCATAGCCGCTGTTGCCAGCCAGAAGGCGGGTTTCGAGAACCTCGTTGGAATCAAACACGTCGTAGGTGACGTCGATGCCGGTATCGGCCTCGAACTCCTCGATGATCGATTCGTCGATATAGTCCGACCAGTTCAAGATGCGGAGCTCTTGCGCGCTGGCGACCATGGTGGTCGATGCCAAAAGCGCGCCAGAAAGCGTGGTGATGAGTGCGTGTGTGCGGCGCATGGAAGCTGCGTCTCCCCTGTTGTCACGTGGGACAGGGGCGGTTGTGGTCACCAGCCTTCTGCTGTCCCTAGCGGGCACGCTATTGCGCTTTATCTGGCGCGACAAGAGAGAAGTCTGAGCGGCCATGGGCACCTTATGACCTAAAGATAGGCACGATGCTCCAGTTCGCTGATCTGACCAGCGAACGCCTGCCACTCGGTTCGCTTTATCGCTGTGTAGATCGCGACGAACTCCGGCGACAGTGCGTCGGTAACGAAGGCGCTTTGGGAAAAGCGGTCAATGGCGTCATCCATGCGCGAGGGCAGACGCTCCACATCTGGGTCCGTGTAGGCATTGCCGGTGGTGGCCTCCGGCGGCTCTGCGGCCTCGTCCATGCCCTTCATCATGGCAGCCAACACCAGCGTGGTGACGATATAGGGGTTGGCGTCCGCGCCAGCCAGACGATGTTCCAGCCGGCGCGCTTCTGGCTTGGCTTCTGGCAGGCGGACGGCGACGGAGCGGTTGTTCTCACCCCAAGTCAGCGATGCGGGGGCATAGGAGCCGGGCTGCATACGGCGGAAGCCATTGTAAGATCCGATGAAGCCCAGCTGGCTTTCCAGCATGGTTGAAAGCGCGCCCTGCACGGCGTGGTGCAAACGTTCGGGATGACGCGCGAAGATCAGACCATCTTGATCCTGCAAGCTGACATGGATGTGCATGCCATTGCCGGGATAGTCAGCGAACGGTTTGGCCATGAAGGTGATGGGAGTACCTGCCACGCGCGCGGTCTCGCTGATCAGCCGCTTCAGCATCACCGCATCGTCCGCAGCGCCCAGCGGATCGCGGTGATTGAGGTTCACCTCCATCTGGCCGGGCGAGGCCTCCGAAACCATAGCGGACATGGGCAGGTGCTGGACCTCGCAAGCCGCCTGAATGGTGTCGAGCAGAGTGCGGTGCCGGTCCATGTCATGGAGGGCATACATATCCTGCTGGTCGGGGCCGCGTGCGCCGGTGCCATAGGGCAGCGGCTCGCCAGTGATGGCGTCACTGCCAAGCAGATAGAATTCCAGTTCCAGCGCAACGGTCGCCGTCAGTCCGCGTTCGGAGAGCTTGGCCACCTGACGGGCGAGCACCTGTCGCGGGTCACCCAGAAAGGGTCGGCCATCCTTATGGTGCATGGTCAACATGGCTTGCTCGGTCGGCCGGTCTGCCCATGGCACGGGGACCAAGCGCCCTTCAACGGGGTGGCAGATGGCATCCAGATCGCCTGATTCAATGTGCAGGCCGGTTTCTGGCACCTCGCGACCAAACACATCGCAGCCGAACAGCGAATAGGGGAAAGCGACACCGTCCCGACCCACCTTATTTGCCGCCTCGCCGGGCAACCATTTGCCGCGCAGGATACCGCCCGGGTCGGTCAGAAAGACTTGCAAGGTTTGCGGCTGGGTAGTTGCGTTCAGCATGGCAGACATGGATTGGAGAATGGATAGAGCCAACAGGTGTGCGCGGTTTCAGCCCGCCTGTCGAGCCTTGGTGTTTGGCGCTCCTTGAGGGACCAGGCAAACCAGTCTATGCCGGTGAGACACCAACCGGATAGACCCCATGGTTGAACGCCAGCACCAAAGCGGCACACCGCCGAACCCGATGCTTTCTGCCGAAGATGCTCCCATTTCGACAGAACGTGGGGTCACCAATGCCGCCGAGGCCCTTGCCTGGCTTTCAGAGCGCGGCATCGAAGACATCGAGTGCATCGTGCCTGATCAGGCCGGTGTTGCGCGCGGCAAGATGATGCCGGTGGCCAAGTTCTTCTCTGCCGGGGCGATCACCATGCCATCGGCGATCTTCCGCCAGACGATTGCCGGCGATTACCCCGAAGAGAACCAGTACTTCCGGTACGATCCGCGCGATGGCGACCTCATTTTCAAAGCCGACTACTCCACGTTAAGCGTCGTGCCATGGGAGACCGATCCCACCGCACAGCTGCTGCACGACGCGTATGAGCGTACTGGTGAACCCTTTGATTCCGCCCCCCGGCAAGTGCTTCAGCGGGTGGTGGACCGCTTCACCTCCAAGGGCTGGAAGCCGGTGGTGGCGCCGGAGATCGAGTTTTATCTCGTCAAGCCGAACATCGATCCGGACTATCCGCTGGAGCCGCCGATTGGCCGTTCCGGACGCCCTGAGTCTGGTCGCAAGAGCTACTCCATGTCGGCGCTTAATGAGTTCGATGATGTCATCGACGACATCTACGATTTCTCAGAAAAGCAGGGTCTGGAGATCGACACCCTCATTCATGAAGAGGGCAAAGCGCAGATGGAAATCAATCTGCGCCATGGCGACCCGGTGGCGCTTGCAGACCAGGTGTTCCTGTTCAAGCGCACGATCCGCGAAGCGGCACTGCGGCACGACATGTATGCGACCTTCATGGCCAAACCGATGTCGAGTGAGCCTGGCTCAGCGATGCATATTCATCAATCGGTCGTGGATGCCGAATCTGGGAAAACAGTCTTCTCCGATGAGGCTGGTGAGCCAACGGATTTGTTCAATGGCTTCATTGCCGGCCAGCAGCGCTACCTGCCGCATGTGATGGCCATCCTCGGGCCCTATGTGAACTCCTACCGCAGGCTGGCGCGCGGAGCACTTGGCTCGCCGCCCATCAATCTGCACTGGGGCTATGACAACCGAACAGTTGGTCTGCGTGTGCCCAACTCCTCACCAGCGGCCCGCCGCCTGGAAAACAGGGTTCCGGGGTCTGACTGCAACCCTTATCTTTCCATCGCTGCGTCTTTAGTCTGCGGCTATCTGGGCATGTCCAAGGGGCTGACGCCGGACGCCCCAATCGAGGATTGGGGACATGATCTTCCCTTCGGCCTGCCGCGTTCTTTGAACGAAGCGCTGGAACGGCTGACCGAAGACGAGGAACTTGTCGATCTGTTGGGCCGCACCTTTGTCTACACCTACAAGGCGATCAAAGAAGGCGAGTATGAAACCTTCATGCGCGTGATCAGCCCTTGGGAACGCGAACATCTGCTTTTGAGCGTGTGATGAACGAACTCTCGAACACCTATCCCACCGATGCTTTGCAGGCGCTGGACGCCAAGCATCACATGCACCCCTTTACCGACCATGGCGCGCTGCGCCAGGAAGGTTCGCGGATTATCGTGAAAGGTGAAGGGGTCTGGCTGACCGACTCCAATGGCAAACGGATTATGGATGGCATGGCCGGCCTGTGGAACGTGCAGATCGGGCATGGTCGGGAAGAGATTGTCGATGCTGTCGCCGATCAGATGCGGCAGCTTTCCTACTACAACACCTTCTTCAAGACGACGCATCCGCCGGTCATCGCCCTGTCGGAAAAGATCGCCTCGCTGGCGCCGGAGCCCTACAATCAGGTCTTCTATGTTTCCTCAGGATCAGAAGCGAACGACACCATCCTGCGCATGGTGCGGACCTATTGGGACCTCAAAGGCAAGCCTGAAAAGAAGACCATCATCACACGCTGGAACGCCTATCACGGTTCCACCGTGGCTGGTGCCAGCCTTGGCGGCATGAAGGCGATGCACGCGCAGGGCGACCTTCCGATTCCCGGCATCCATCACATCGCCCAGCCCTATTGGTTCGGCGATGGCGGCGAGCTCTCGCCTGAAGAATTTGGCGTGCAGGCAGCGCGTGCGCTGGAACGGGCCATTGACGAAATCGGCGAAGACAAGATTGCGGCCTTCATGGCCGAACCGATCCAGGGCGCGGGCGGCGTGATCATTCCGCCGGAAACCTACTGGCCGCAGATCAAGCGCATTCTGTCCGACCGGGACATTCTGCTCGTCGCCGATGAGGTGATTTCGGGCTTCGGGCGTCTTGGCGCGTGGTTCGGGTCAACTGTTTATGACATCGAACCGGACCTGATCGCTGTCGCAAAAGGCATTACATCGGGCTACCTGCCTATGGGCGGCGTTCTGGTGCATGACCGGATTGCCCAGACCTTTGAGCATGAGGGTGGCGAGTTCTTTCATGGCACCACCTATGCCGGGCATCCAGCCTGCGCAGCAGCAGCGCTTGCGAACCTTGAGATCATGGAACGCGAAGGCGTCGTTGAACATGTCCGTGACGTGGCCGCGCCGAAGTTCGCCGAGGTTTTTGCAAAGCTTGGAGAACATCCGCTGATCGGGCAAGCGCGCACCAAGGGTCTGCTTGGAGCGCTAGAACTTGTGCCCGCCAGACCCTCGCGCGAACGCTTCCCCGATGAGGGTGATGTCGGCACCATCTGCCGCGACATCTCGTTTGAAAAACGCCTGGTCATGCGGGCCGTGCGCGATTCCATGATCCTGTCACCGCCATTGGTTATCACCAATGACGAGTTGGAATGGATGGCCGATACGGTGTGGGCGGTTTTGGATGAAACGGGCGCTGAGTTGAAGCGTCGCGGGCTTTGGTAGATCACACCGCAAGTTGGTATGCGGCGACATTGCCAGCGCATCTTGACCGCCTGCGTCCGCCGCTAACTGGCGACACATCTTGCGACATCTGCGTTGTCGGCTCCGGGTTTGCCGGTGTGTCGGCTGCGTATCACCTGACAAAAGCTGGAAAAAAGGTCGTGCTGCTCGACGCGCAGCGGGTCGGTTGGGGCGCGTCGGGCCGCAATGGCGGGCAGCTTCACCCCGGTTTCCGGCAGGAGCCTGCCTGGTTCGCAACAAGGATGGGCGATGAGGTCGCGCATCAGGTCCTGCAGGCGGGCAAGGATGCGCTCGCCCATCTGGACGGCCTAATTGACGAGCATGCCATTCCCTGTGATCGGACATCGGGGCTGATCACCGCCTGCCGCACCGATGCTGATTGGCAGGAGGAAAAGGAAGCAAGCGAAGCGACCCACCGCGACTTCGGCTTACCGCCGCTTGAGGTGCTCGACCGCAAGCAAACCGAAGAAGCGCTTGGAACAGGCGGACATGTCGGTTCGGTGCGAGACGCCGAAGGCGGTCATCTGCACCCGCTGGCGTTCGTCACGGCTTTGGCGCAGGTTGCCGAAGCCGCTGGGGCGGTCATCCACGACCAGACGCCCGTTACCGCTCTTCATCCCGGTGACAACCATGTTGGAATTGAAACGCCTTCAGGCACCATCAGGGCCGGCGAGGCCGTGCTCACTGGCAATGGCTATATGCGGGGGCTCAGCGCAAAGGCCGACGCGCGGGTGCTGCCGATCACCAATTTTATTGTCGCGACAGAACCGATTGGGGCCGGACAACCCGGCGGCATCCTTCCCGGCAAAGATGCCGTCGCCGATACCCGCTTTGTGGTGCGCTATTGGCGCGCAACGCCGGATGGGCGGCTTCTTTTCGGAGGCGGAGAAAAATTCTCCACGGCGTTCCCCAGGGATATAGAAGGTTTTGTGCGCCCCTATCTGACTGAAATGTATCCAGCGCTTAAAGATGTGCGGATTGATCACGCTTGGGGCGGAACGCTGGCAATCACGCCCTATCGCCTGCCGCTCATCCGAAAAGTGGCGCCACGGGTCACCGTAGCTGCCGGTTTTTCTGGCCAGGGCGTCATAAACGCGCCCTTTGCCGGCAAGATCGTCGCCGATGCGCTCACCCATGATGCATCACTTCTGGATTTCTTTTCACAGTTTCCCTGCCCGCCTTTTCCTGGCGGAACGGCCTTTCGCGCACCGATCCTGTTCCTCGCCATGAGCTGGGCCACCCTACGAGATAGGATCGGATAGTTTCCTTTTTTGCGGGAAACCCTCCGCTTTGCGCAAAAATCGCAACTGGTTGTTAAAGGAGCTTCGCCTAGCGTAAGCGGCCATTTTTTTCGGCGGCTAGCGGGGGAGCTCTGTCATTCGCCACCCAATGACACATTTCTTGGTGCTGCGGGGCTGAGAGAGGCTATGCTGAACTCTTTGCATCCTTTGGCCAAACAACAGTTGGACGAAGCGACCGGCTCGACGGGCGACATTGACGTCGAACGGCTGCTGGCCGCTGTGAGCGCCTGCTATGAGGCCTCCAGCGCCTTGGCCGAAGATGTTCTGGATGCAGCCTTGAGCGAAGGCCAGTCATCTGTCGCGGCCATGGCATCTGCCACTGCCGGGGGTGGCTTCTCGTGGGATGCTATCCCCAACACGCTTTTTGACATTTTGGGTGATGGCGTTCTGCTGGTCGACGGCAACAACACCGTCCGACTGATCAATCACGTTGCGTTCCGCCTTTTGGGCGAGATTGCGTGCTGCCCGCGTGCTTCGATCGTCGGTCAACAGGCTGACGAGCTTCTCGGCCGGCTTTACCCCAGACACGCCTCGCCGGACGTTGTCGACTACCAGACCTTTGCCACCGACCCATCGTCGCGCCGCGATGGCGTGAGCCTGGTCTGTGACCTTGCCGATGGCACACCTGTTCAGGTCAGTTGCCGGCTGTTCGCAGATGGACAGGCGGGAACAGCGCCAAGTTGCGCCATCCTTCTGCGTCCGCGCGAATCCACCAGCGAGCAAGAACGCCAACTGCGCGTGGTGGAGGAAGAGTATCGCAACCTGTTCGACAATGCCCTGATCGGCATCTATCGCTCGACCATCGATGGCCGTCAGCTACGCGCCAATCCGGCCCTTGTTCATCTGAATGGGTATGATTCAGAAGATGAGCTGCTGCGTGCCGTCAATGACATCGCCGATGAGTGGTACGTCAATCCCAGCCGGCGCGAAGACTTTATCGAGGAAATGAACCTTCACGGGCGAGTCACGGACTTCGTCTCGGAGGTCTATCGCCACAAAAGCCGAGAGCGCATCTGGGTGTCTGAAAATGCCTGGTTGGTACGCGACGATGAAGGCAACCCGCTCTTTTTCGAGGGCACCGTGGTGGATGCAACGGTGCGGATCGAAGCGGAAGCGGAGATCAACCATCTGGCGCATCATGACCACCTGACCGGCCTTCCGAACCGGCTGATGCTCTTGAAGCGTTTGCGCGAGGCGCTTCTGCAGCCACAAACGGCGTCAAGCGTTGCGGTACACTGCCTCGATCTTGACCACTTCAAAGACGTCAACGACACGCTGGGCCACCAGGCCGGCGATCAACTCCTCATCGAAGTTGGTAAGCGCCTGCGTGCATCCATCAAATCAACGGATGTCTTGGCGCGGCTGGGCGGTGATGAATTCACGATCTTGCAGTTTGGCGTGCGCTCTCCGGCCGACATGGAGGCATTGGCTGGACGCATTGTGCGCACGCTCAACAAGCCTTTCTGGATCGATGAAAACCAGGTCAATGTCGGCGTGAGCGTCGGTGTTGCGCCCTATGCCCGGCAGGAACCGGCTGCCTTTTTGCGCGATGCGGACATTGCGCTTTATGAGGCCAAGAAGAACGGACGACAAACCTTCGTCGTCTACAGCAGTGACATGGGCGAAGCCCTCCAGGAACGTCGCGCGCTGGAGGAGGATCTGCGCCAGGCGATCGAAGAGGGCGGATTTGACCTGTTTCTTCAGCCGATCATCAATTCAGAGACCGAAGAAGCGGTTGTTTATGAGGCGTTGCTGCGTTGGCATCATCCCACGCGCGGCCTTGTATCCCCATCGCGCTTTGTGCCGCTTGCCGAAGAAGCAAGCATGATGATTGCACTCGGAGATTGGGTGCTGAACGAAACCATGGCCGCGGCGGCTTATCTGCCAGAAGGTCGGCGGATTGCCATGAACCTGTCACCCTTGCAGCTGCGCGACCCCGGATTCGTAGATCGGGTGGGCAAGGCAATGGAACGCTTTGACGTGATGCCAGATCAGATTGAGCTGGAGATCACCGAAACTGTCATCATGTCGGACGATGAGTTGACCGTTGGCGCTCTTGGTCGACTGCGTGAAATGGGGCTGCGGCTCGCGCTTGACGATTTTGGTACCGGCCATGCCTCGCTGAGCTATTTGCAACGCTTCCGGTTCGACAAGATCAAAATCGACCAGTCCTTCGTGCGACGGATGGTGGATGATCCGATCAGTGCGGCTGTGGTGCGCGCGGTCACCTCGCTGGGCGCCGACCTCGGCGCCGTTGTGGTGGCCGAAGGTGTCGAAAGCACAGCACAATTTGAAGCTCTGAAGCGCGAGGGCTGCACCTTCTATCAGGGCTATCTTTTTGCCCAGCCACAACCCTGGTCTCAGGTGCTGATGGGCGATGCGAATGTGAAGCTGTCGATTGGATAGCTGCCGCCGGTCATCGCCGCTGACGGCGACCCCTTACCTCGGTGATGACATTTAAGAGGAACGCTGTGCTGAGGCCGAAGTTTAAGAGGCCAGACACCGCCGACATGGCCGCAAACACCCGGAACTCTTCGCCCAGGATAATGTCGCCATAGCCAAGCGTCGTGTAGCTCGCGATGGCGAAGTAGATCGCTTCGGCGAACGACGTCAGTGCTCCGGCCCACACCAACGCGACTGCCCAAAGCCACGCCTGGATCGTGTGTGCTGTCACAACCGCCAGGAACGCGAGGGCAAGGACGATCATCATCCACGAAAAACGGTCGCCGCGCGCATGGGAGCGTGTTCGCTCTTCCAACCCGAACAGGGCGCCGGCAACAATGACAATCTGAATTGCCGCACACAGGCCGACCAAAAGGCCGCCCCAGACAAGTTGGCTGAACAATCCGCCCATGCAAGAGTCTCCCGATGGCCGATAGCGGCCATCCGGGAAGGTGGATCACGGGCAGCCTAGCTGTAGGTCAGTTCACGCGCCTTACCACGGAACACAGTGTAGGAAAGCGCCGTATAGCCGATGATGGCCGGCAAGACGAACACTGTTCCAATCAAGATGATCAACAAGCTTTCTGGTGCGCTCGCCGCCTCATAGATGGTCAGCTGATCTGGCACCACAAAGGGATAGAAAGAGTAGGCAAGACCCGCAAAGGCCAGAATGAACAACGCAATGGCACCGACAAAGGGTACAAAGCTCCAGCGGTCGCGGCTATCTGGCAGGTGACGCAGCGCCAACCAAAGCACGACGATGAGAACCGCCGCCATGATCGGCATGGGCGCGAGCAGCACGATTTCTGGGAAGGCAAACCATTTCTGGAAGATGCGCGGGCTGGCCAGCGGACTGGCAAGCGAAATCGCCGCCATGCCGCCGACAACGCCGACGAGACCGCGCTTTGCCCATCTCACCGCTTTGGCCTGCAAATCCCCTTCGGCTTTCATGATCAACCAGGCCGCGCCGATGAAGGCGTACCCAGCCGCTAGAAAGACAGCTGTTAGAAGGGCAAAGCCCAGGCTGATGGCATCACCGGCCAAGCCCAATATATACAGGCCAAGCATGAAGCCTTGCGACAACGCCGTGAGAAGAGAACCCAGCCAGAAGACGGTATCCCAGTGCGGTTTGAACCTGGGCGGCGCCTTAACGCGAAACTCGAAGGCGACCCCGCGCAGGATGAGGCCAATCAGCATGATCGCAACTGGCAAATAAAGCGCTGTGAGAATAGTGCCATGGGCGGCCGGGAAGGCGACGAGCAACAGGCCGATGGCGAGCACCAGCCATGTTTCGTTGGCATCCCAGAACGGTCCGATAGACGCGATCATGCGATCTTTCTCGTCCGGTTGGGCAAACGGGAAGAGGATGCCAACGCCCAGATCGAATCCATCGAGCACCACATAGATGAGAATGGAGGCGCCCATGAGCACTGCAAAGGTGATGGGCAGCCAGACGTTGGGGTCGCCGAACAAGGTCAAAAGCGTATCCATAAGCCCTACTCCGCCGGTACTGCTATCGGGGTGGCGGGTGCCTTTTGTGGCGGACGCAACTCACGCCCCGGCCGCGCAGCGCGGCTGGCCAGATAGAACAGGACGCCGATGTAGATCGCGAGCAGGGCCGCATAGGTCGCCAGATAGGCGATCAGGGTGGAAAGAACCATCGGTGCAGGCACATTGGCTACCGCCTCGGCGGTGGTCAGCACCCCATTTACCAACCACGGTTGGCGGCCAATTTCGGTTGTGTACCAACCAGAAAGCGTCGCCAGCCAACCTGAGAACGTCATGGCCACAAACCCGCGTAGAACCCAGGGATTGAGTGTCTGGCGCGGCTCCAGGGCATCTGCGTTTCGGCGGTTGCGCCAGAGCAGGAAGGCCGAGCCCCAAGACAGCGCGAGCATGGCAAGCCCGGTTCCGACCATGATGCGGAACGACCAAAAGACCGGCGACACGGGCGGATGCATCGGGGTGCCATCTTCGGCCACAAAATCATTGAGGCCGGGCACAACGCCGTCGGCATGGTGTTTGAGGATCAGGCTCGCGCCGTTCGGTACGCCGATTTCAAACCTGTTTTCGCGCGCCTCTTCATCTGGCAAGGCGAACAGGAGAAGGGGGACGTTGCCGCGCGTCTCCCAATTGCCTTCCATGGCCGCAACCTTCTGAGGCTGATATTCCAGCGTGTTGAGGCCATGCAAATCGCCGACGAAGATCTGAACCGGGATCAACATCGCTGCAAGTACGACACCAGTTTTCAAGGCCGTTCGCACCGACTTATCCCGGTCACCCAAGAGCAGCCGGAACGCCGACAGGCCGGCAATGAGGAATGACACTGTCAGCCCGCTGGCGATCAGCATATGGGTTAGCCGATACGGCATGGACGGGTTGAAAATGATCGCGAACCAGTCGGTGGCATGGGCAACGCCGTCGCGCAGCTCAAACCCGACGGGCGTGTGCATCCAGGAGTTCAGAACCAGGATCCAGAAGGCGCTCATCGTGGTGCCAAAGGCGACAAGGAACGTCGCCAATGTGTGAAGCCATCCTGGCACGCGCGAGAAGCCGAACAGCATGATGCCTAGGAACACTGCTTCCAGGAAGAAGGCGGTGAGCACCTCATAGGCGAGCAGCGGCCCGGCGATGTTGCCGACGCGCTCCATGAAGCCCGGCCAATTGGTGCCGAACTGGAAGCTCATCGTGATGCCGGACACGACACCAAGCGCGAACGACAAAGCGAACACCTTCACCCAGAACCGGTAGGCGTCCATCCAGCGTTCCTCACCGGTGGCGTTGAAGCGCAGCTTGAAGAACAAAAGCACCCAACCCAGCGCGATGGTGATCGTTGGGAAAAGGATGTGAAAGGAGATGTTGGCGCCAAATTGAATGCGCGACAGAAGAAGCGTTTCCATAATGACCAATGCTCGATCGAACAGGGCCCGACATGGGCCGTTGAGGCCTATGTGATCGCTCTTTGGATGCGTTCCAATGTGGACGTTTGCCGCTGCGTCCTTAGAACGCGCGACATTCTGGCTATCAACGGATGGTCATCGCAGGCGGGAAAATGGCACCGCGCACGTTCGAGCGTCCTCCCAAACTCCCGAACGGCGCGGTGCCGGGACGGCTTTGGATGTTGCCTGGCACCGTCCCATCAGATTACCGGCCGGGGGTGGCCAGCAACCATTATTGTCCTTGTCCCAGCGAGTAGCCGCGCTCGCCGTCAAAGGTGTAGAGATTCTCGGTCTTCACGACCTCGATACCGGCGCCGGCCAGGGCCAGCATGAGTGCCGGGATCGCCTTGGCATCGGCGGCGCCATCGAACAGGAAACGGCAGCGCCAGTGGTCGGTGACCATGGTTTCCGGCAGACCGTTGGGCCAGACTTTCACGCCGCGGTTGGAGATCATATCGAGCTGCGGGAGCCCTGCGTCCTTGACCTGCTTCAAAACGACGGCAAGTTCGTCCGGGTTGGTGCCGCGCCAATGGACGAAAAGATCGGTTCCAACCAGGACCTTTTCATGGGTCCGGGAGCGGTCCGGCACAGGTCCGGCAGCGAGACGGGGTGCCGCCTGGTAGCGAGCGACCGGCAACGAAGAGGGTTCCTCGCCCAGTCGTGCAATGACAGCATCCGCGAAGCCGTTGGTGCCGACCTTGTGGGCGCCGCTATCCGGCTGGAAGATGTCGGCGGTGTGCACACCCTCTTCGATGGTCTTCGCCCACGCATTGTGAAGGGCGGTGGCAATGTCCGGCTGGCCGACATGGACCAGCATCTGGACACCGGCGAGCAGAAGACCTGATGGGTTGGCAATATCCTCGCCGGCAATGTCGGGCGCTGAACCGTGAATGGCTTCGAACATTGCGCAGCTCGGTCCGATATTGGCCGACGCGCCCAGGCCAACGGACCCGGAAATCTCCGCGGCCACATCGGAGATGATGTCGCCATAGAGGTTGCCGGTGACGATGACATCGAACGTTTCGGGCTTCGCCGCCAGACGCGCGGTGCCGATATCGATGATCCAGTGATCGGTCTCAATCTCCGGATACTCGACCTTGATCTCATCAAAGACCTTATGAAACAGACCGTCCGTCAGCTTCATGATGTTGTCTTTGGAGAAGCAGGACACCTTCTTGCGAGCATTCGCGCGCGCATACTCAAATGCGTAGCGGATGATGCGCTCGGTGCCTGGCCGAGAAACCAGCTTCAGGCACTGGTAGACCTCGTCGGTCTGGCGATGCTCCACGCCGGCATAAAGATCTTCCTCGTTCTCACGAACGATGACCACATCCATGCGTGGATGTTTGGTGGCCACATAGGGCGCGAGCGCCGCGCAGGGCCGCACATTGGCGTAAAGACCAAGGCTCTTGCGCACCGTGACATTGAGCGATTTGTAACCGCCGCCCTGCGGCGTGGTGATCGGCGCCTTGTAGAAAACACCGGTCGAGCGCAACGCCTGCCAAGCGTCTTTCTCAATGCCGGCGGTTACCCCACGTGTGTACACCTGCTCGCCGATTTCGATGATCTGGGGGTCAAGGCGCGCGCCGGCCGCTTCCAGGACTTTCAGGCTGGCGGCCATGATCTCTGGTCCAATGCCATCGCCATAGGCAACAGCGATGGGAACGGCGGTGTTCGATGCGGTCAGCGGATGGCTGGGCTCAGCGGTCTCGGTCGCCGTTTTGAAGGAATCGGGGGCGTGAAGGTTCATCGCATACCTCGCGGGCGGGCCGGTGGAAACCGGCCCTTAGGTCAGAAAGTGGGGGGAGACGACTTGGGGGTGTCTGCTGGTTTGGGGGTTCCAGCACCCTCTGTTTACGGAACCGGCTTGCATCTGATAAATGAATTAATCACTGGTCTTTTATGAGAAAATCTCATGCATGATGTTTTGGACCCTGTTCTGGTCCGCAGCTTCCTTGCGGTAGCGCGCACGGGCAGCTTCACGCGCGCCGGCGATCAGCTGCTGCGCAGCCAGTCGGCCATTTCGCTGCATATCCGCAAACTGGAAGAACAGCTTGGCTGTCAGCTCCTGCGCCGCAAAACCCGCCGTGTGGTTTTAACGCCAGCCGGCCAGCGCCTGGTGCCTTATGGCCAGAAGCTTATGGCGCTGCACCTGGAAACGATGGATGCCTTCCGCGACGAGGAACTGGCCGGCATTGTGCGGCTTGGAACGCCCGAAGACATCGCGACAGCCTATTTGTCGCCTGCCCTGGCGCGCTTTTCGCGCGAGCATCCGGGCGTCCAGCTTGATGTGACGTGCGACCTCACCTTGAACCTGCTTGACCTGTTTCGGCGCGGGCAGCTTGATATCGCGCTTCTCAAACGCGAGCCGGCGGCAACGATTGATGGCCAGGAAGTCTGGACCGAGCCACTGGTTTGGGTCGCCGCACAGGAGAGCGATTTCACCGCGCCTGTTACGCAGTTGGTGGTCAACCCCGAACCATGCGTCTATCGACGCCGCGCCTTCGGCTCACTGCTTGGCGAAGGACGTGAAGCGCGGGCGGCCTATGTGTGCGCGTCGCTTGCCGGTACGCTGGCAGCCGTGCGCGCCGGTCTTGGTGTGACCGTTCTGCCCGCTCCGATGGCGCCCGACGATCTGGCGGTCGATGAGGGCGAAGCAATGCCAAGGCTTTTGCCGACCGAAATCGTCTTGCAAACAGCAGCTGAAGCAGGCGCCCCGGCCCGGCGCCTGGCGCAGCATTTGGCCCAGGTGCTTGAGGATGACGCCCACCAGAAACCGGACCTTGTCCGGCCACATGTGCCGGCGAAAGCCCCCTAAGCTGCTACTGAACCGCGAAAACCCTAGACAGCACTGGAATGCTTGGCGCGCTCGCCTTGAAGGTAACCGTCAAAGCGAGCGGCGACGATGCGAGCGAGGAAGCGGGCATCGGCCGGGATGCTCACGCGTGAGCCCAAGATGGTGCAAAGCCCGTCTTCGACGAGATCATCCAGGCCGATGATCTGCTGGTTGATCCAGCTTTGGCCCGGCGCAATGCCCGCGCGCCGTTCGGCGAGATCCACGCAGAAGTTGGTCAAGAGGTCTTCGATGATCTCCCCACGGAGCCGGTCTTCATCGGTCATCTCAAAGCCGCGCACGGTCGCCAGCTCACCATCCAAGACCCTGCGCGCCCAGCCTGGCGTGTCCGGCGCGTTCTGCACATAGCCTTGGGGCAGTTTGCCGATGGCGGATGCGCCAAAAGCGATCATGGTTGGTGCGGTGTCGGTGGTGTAGCCTTGGAAATTGCGCCGAAGGGTGCCGGCCTGGACGGCTTTTGCCATCGGGTCATGAGCCTGGGCAAAATGATCGAAGCCGACCGGTAGATAGCCCAGATGATGCAGCGCCTTGTGAGCGGCGCGCACCTGTTCGAGCCGTGCGCCAGCGCTTGGTAGGTCTTCTGTTTTGATAAGCTTCTGATTGGCCTTCATCCACGGCACATGGGCGTAGCCAAACAGAGCGATGCGATCAGCGCCGAGTGCCGCGCACGCAGTAACAGACCGCACCACATCTTCCAGCGATTGCTGCGGTAGACCGTACATGACGTCCATGTTGACCGCGTTGTGGCCGGCATCGCGCAGCGCCGCGACGGCCTTGTCCACGACCTCCAGCGGTTGAACGCGGCCAATGGCCTGTTGCACCCGGGCGTTGAGATCCTGAACGCCGAGGCTAACGCGGTTCACGCCCTGCTCCTTAAGAGCGCGGGCGAGCGGTGCATCGACATGGCGCGGATCAAGCTCCATGGCGTGCTCTTCGATACCGTCCATATCGAAATGTCGATCGAAGGCCGCCAAGACCTGATCAAATATCGAGCGCGGCAGAAGGCTGGGCGTCCCCCCGCCCCAATGCAAATGCGTGACGGTCGGCCGAGATTTGAGCTGCCGGGCGACCAGTTCGATCTCCTGCAGCAGCGTGTTGCCGTAGGCGACAATCGGTTCATCGCGCTTCGTCGCTTTGGTCATGCACCCGCAATAGGCGCAGATCGAGCGGCAGAAAGGCACATGCACGTAGAGCGATGTGGATCCCTTTTCGGGAAGCTCGCTCAACCAGGTCTCATAGCGATCGGGCCCGATGGACGAGGAAAAGTGCGGCGCCGTCGGATAAGACGTGTAGCGGGGAACGTTGGTGCTGACATACCGGCTAAGGTTTCGGATGGCCATTTCAGGCACCTTTGTCGGGCGCGCGCCGGAGCACCGATGTGCCAACGTCGCTTTTGAGGACGCTTCTTCCGACCACACCATTTCGTGTTTGCTCTGTTTGACAGCTTTCTCAGCGATGGGTCTTGATGGGGATCAAGGGCACGCGACTGAGGTGTTGGTGGAAGCGATGTTCGTGCCTTAAGACGGTGCCATGATGTCCTTCATACGCGGGTCTCGGCGTCATGACCGATCTTAAAGCCCCGCTCCCCATGCCCACTCAACAGGCTCGTTATGGCCGGCTTTGATCGTCTGGTCTTGCGCAGCCTGGCTATTGGTTTTGCAGGTGGCGGCGCGCTGACGCTTGCCGGGTTGCCCGGCGGTTGGGTGGCTGGATCGATGTTGGCTGTCGCGGTGGCGGCGCTTTCGGGCGTCAAGGTGCCGCTTGCCGCTCCGATCCGTAATGTTGGCTTCCTCGTTGTCGGCATCGCTATGGGATCGGGCGTGACGCCAGAAACAATTGCGCGGCTGCCAAGCTGGCCGATCACGCTTGCCATGGTGGTTGTGTCGCTGCCGGTGATTGTGGGCGTCGTCTACACCTACCTGAACCGGATGGTGGGCTGGAACCGGGCAACGGCCTTTCTGTCGTCGCTGCCAGGCGCCCTTAGTTTCCTGGTTGCTCTTGCGCCCTCAACGGATGCCGATGTGCCACGTGTTGCCATCGTGCAATCCTTCCGGGTGGCGATGCTCGTGGCACTGCTGCCGATTGTTGCGCTGTTCGTTGGTGAGCCGGTCACGACACCGCTGGCGAGCAACTCACTGGGCCTGGCCGATGCGGTGATGCTCTATGGCGGGGGGATTGGCGGTGCGATCCTAGCGCATCTTCTGGGCGTACCGGGCGGCCTGCTGGTCGGTGGGCTTTTTGTCAGCGCGCTTCTGCACGGCTCTGGCGCCGTGGTGGGCGTTCCGCCGGATTGGCTGTCGGTTGCCGGGTTTGTCATCCTTGGCACGCTGGTCGGCTCGCGCTTTACCGGAACAAGCTGGTCGCAGCTTGGCAGCGTCGTTTGGGTCTCACTGGTCAGCTTCGTGCTGAGTGCCGGGCTTGCCGCATCGATTGCCATTTTCGCGTCCTGGATCACCGGGCTCGATCTCATGAAGCTCATCCTCGCCCTCGCGCCCGGCGGCCTGGAGGTGATGGTGGTGCTGGCTTTTGCGCTCGACCTCGACCCGGCCTTTGTTGCTGCCCATCATCTTGCGCGCTTCCTGCTTATTGCCCTGACGGCGCCCTTCTTGCTGCGCTTGTTTCACATCCCTATGCGTGCATCAAATTCACCTACATCCTAAGGTAAGGCATTGAAACTGCGTGCAATTGGTGAGCGATCACTAACGCTTTGTTCAAGGATATTTGCTTTAGTGCTTGGGGGTCAGAACCGACCCCAATCGCGCGTACCGACCGAGTTTTTGTATGTATGACATGTCCGATCTGCGCGCACTTGTCGTGGATGACAATGTGCATATGTGTCGCCTGATCCGGGCGATGCTGGGTGGATTCGGCATTCGCGATGTCATCGAGGCCAATGACGGTGCGGACGCGATCGAGCGGCTGAACACCAACGCCATCGACCTTCTGATCATTGATTGGGAAATGCCGGTGCTGGATGGCTCACAGCTTGTGCGGCTGATCCGCAAGCCTGACCATCCGCTGGCCTATGTGCCCATCATCATGATCACAGGGTACTCGACGGAAACGCGGGCGCGCGAGGCGATGCGGCTGGGGGTGAACGATATTCTCCTCAAGCCTTGCTCGTCCAAAGCGCTCTATCAGCGCATTGTCGACACATTTCTCAACCCACGCCCCTTCCTGAAAACCGATGACTATTTCGGCCCCAAGCCACGCCTTGAGATCGAAAAGAAACCTGCCTTCCCCACGCCCTCTCTGGAGGACCTGACCGGTTCAGCGCTTGAAAGCGGTGAGCTTGCGATTGAGGAAGAGATGCCCGGTTTTGTCGACCCTGAGGCTGAACCGGCCAAGGGCTTTGCGATCTAGCGCGCGTGGATAATGTGCTCCTTATCCCCACCCTGCTCTCCTGACTGACACTCCCTGCACACCCCGACCAAGGGGCCCATTTGCACAGGGAGTGTTGCCCCATGGCCGATCCAGCATGGTTGCGCGAGGCCGAGCGCCATCTTGGCACGCGGGAATGGTCAGGCCGGCGGCACAATCCGGTCGTTGTTCGGTTTTTCGCCAAGGCTGGCTTTGGCGGTATCCGCGATGATGAAACGCCGTGGTGCGCCGCCTTTATCAACGCCATCATGGCCACCTGCCGCCTGCCGACCACTGGCAAGCTGACGGCTCGATCGTTCCTCGCTTGGGGCGAGCCCCTTCAGCAGCCCAAACGGGGCGCGGTCGCGATTTTCCGCCGTGGCCGGTCGAATTGGCAGGGCCATGTCGGCCTCGTCGTTGGCGACGATGCCACGCACCTCACCATTCTGGGCGGCAATCAATCCAACGCCGTCACCCTTGCCCGCTATCCGCGCAGCAAACTGCTTGGCCTGCGCTGGCCCTCCCGCTCATCATCCTGAGGAAACGCCATGTTCCGTCGCTCTCCTTGTTTGTCCCCGCTGGCGGTCTTCGCTTTTGCGGGCTTCGTTACCCTGCCCTCCTCCGCGCTGGCCGCGACAAGCGTTGATGTCGGCTGGGTTATCGACACGCTGGCACCCTTTGTGGAAACCGCCCTTATCGCGGTCGCCAGCGCGCTTGTTGGCTGGCTCGCCTCGCGCCTGTCGCGCTGGATCGGATTGGAGATCGACCGCGACCATGCCGAAGCGCTGCAAGGCGCCATTGCGCGCGGGGTCCGACACGCCGTGTCTCTGGTGAAGACCGAAGCGCGTGAACATACGACCATCGACATTGAAAGCCGGCTGATCGCGGAGACCGCAATCTATCTGGAACAGCTGATGCCCGATGCACTCGACCATTTTGGGCTGACAGACGACGCGCTTGATCGGCTCATCCGTGCGCATCTGGGACCAGACGTGCTGCACTGGGCGACCGAGCCGGAACCGGCGCGGTGATCGAACTCGCCGCCGCTCTTGTCGCGTCCCTTTTTGGCGTGCTGCTTGATCGATTTGATCGCTGGTCAGAGCGCCAAAACCGGCAACGGGCGGCGATCCGGCAGGATCGTGCGGAGCAAAAGCGCGCCATCGAAGACGCCCGGGCTAGGATCGAACGGGAGATCGCCAATGAAACCGATCTTAGCGCTCTTGTTGATCGGCTCTAGCGGCCTTCTAGCGGCCTGCGAAACCAACAGGCGCGATGGCGTAGGCGAGGCAACGCCCGTGTGTGCTTTGCACCCCATTCGCGTCAGCGACGAAACACGTGCACATCTGCGTGCACCCCTGGCGGGACCCGATGGTCTGCCGGATGGCTATGAAAGCTTCCTGCGTGACCTTGCGGCCCACAATGCGATGATGGCAGCGCTTTGCCCGGAGCGGTAGTCGGCCCGGCCTAGAGCTGCTGGGAGAGGTCGTAGCCGGCTTTCGACGTCAGCTCCAAAACCTCGTCGCGCGGGCGGTGGCGCACCTCATTGAAGGCCCACAGCATGATGGAACGTGTACCGGAGCGGCAATAGGCCAGCACTTTACCTTCGGCATTGCTGACAGCTTCGGCCATCTGGGCCACGTGCTGCGGGCCGAACATGCCGGATGCAATGGGAATGAAATGCACGGCCATCCCAAGCTCTTCGCTGCGGGCCGTTACGGCTGCAATTGCCGGCTGGCCTGGCTCCTCATCGTCGGGGCGGTTGCAGATGATGGTCTGATAGCCAGCGGCCGCGACGGTATCTAAATCGCCCACTTCGATTTGCGGACTGACAGCGAATGTGTCGGTGACGGGGCGGATATCCATGGCGTTGCTTACTCCGGGAGGCGGATGATGATGTGTCCGGCTGACGTTCAAATGCGGATTTGCCGGGGTCACGCGGTGCCATGCCAAAGCCGGCTAAGGATCGATATGACCTAGATCAGTTCCTATGGTGCACCGCACCAAAAGAGGACAAGCACATGCTGATATTGTTTTCAAGAAAGGTAAAATGCCGCAGTGTCAATTCCAAAACGGCAAAAATCTTTGCCGGCTTACCCTTGGGAGAACCTTAGGACAGCAGGACGATCCGTCAAGGCGATGCGCCCTCGGGTCAGCCGCACCCAGCCCCGACGCTGAAACTCCTGAAGCTGGCGTGAGATGACTTCACGGGCCGTCCCCAACTCCGTCGCCAGCTTTTGGTGCGTGGTCGTCAGCGTGTCTTGCTCATCAGCCTGATCGAGAAGCCGCTGGGCCAATCGCAGGTCGATGCGTTGAAAGGCAACATCATCAATGACCATGAACAAATCGGTCAAACGCTTGGCGTAGGCGGCAAATACAAACTGACGGAACGTATCAGAGCCGGAAATCAACTCTTCGAACACCGGACGGGGGATCGCCACGGCCTCGATCTCAGTTTCCGCGATGCCCTCGGCGGCAGGGCCTTCATAGGCCAGAAGGCATGCTGAGGTGAGGATGCAGCTTTCGCCGCCGGACACGCGGTACAGCACGATTTCCCGGCCGCTCTCGGCGACCTTTTGCACCCGTACCGTGCCTTCGGTCAGAAGAAGCAGGGACTGCGGCTCCTTGCCCTGACCGAAAAGCACCGTGCCTTCTTTGATATGAACCGTGCGTGCCCGCTCAACCAGCGTGGTGCGCACCGACTCATCCAGCGCAGCAAGGCCGGGGAAATGCTCCAGCCAGTTTCCCGTTTGCGTCGTAACAGGCTCAGCGATGGCGGTATCGTGCGCCATGCGCGGTCCTCCCATCCTTTTGTTCGCTCACCGATCAGGCGCGACAGGCGTACCAGCCCGTTCCGGTGAGTCTAGCGGAAGACGACCGTCTTCTGGTCGTTGATCAAAATCCGCCGCTCCAGATGGTATAGCACGGCGCGCGCCAGAACCTGACTTTCCACATCGCGGCCGGCAGCCACCAACTGGTCAGATGTCATTGAGTGATCGACGCGGATAACATCCTGCTCGATGATCGGTCCTTCATCCAATTCCGGCGTTACATAGTGAGCGGTTGCACCCACCAGCTTCACACCGCGATCATGGGCACGGTGATAGGGCCGTGCGCCTTTGAAGCTCGGCAGGAAGGAATGGTGGATGTTGATCACCCGGCCTTCAAGCGTGCGCGAGAGGTCATCGGAGAGGATCTGCATGTAGCGGGCGAGCACGACGAGATCGACGCTTTCACGCTCGATCAGTGCCTTTAGTTCCGCTTCCTGCTCGGCTTTGTTTTCTTTTGTCATCGGCAGATAGACAAAAGGGATGTCCTCCGCCTCGACCCGGCGCCGCCATGTCTCATGGTTGGAAACCACAGCGACCAGATCCATTGGTAACTGGCCGACCTGCGAGCGATAAAGAAGGTCGTTCAGGCAATGGCCGAATTTCGACACCATCAGGATGACCCGAGGCTTCACCGACACATCCATGACATCGAACGCCATATCGTAGGCGGTCGCCACCGGCTCGAATCCGCGCGTGAACGCCTCCGGCCCATGGCCGTTGGGTGGCGTCAGCCGAATGCGCATAAAGAAGCCGCCGGACTTATCGTCGAAGAACTGAGCGCTCTCGACAATGTTGCAGTCCTGGGCGGTGATGGAGTTGCCCACCGCCCCCACAATGCCTTTCCGGTCGGGACAGGAAATGGTGAGGATGAGATCAGAAACGGTGGGGGAGGTCATGAAACGCTTGGTTACACTGGGTCGTTGGGATCGAAAGGTACGCTACCTAGTAGAGCATGTTTCGTGACATCACAGTCACTCAGCATGCTCTATCTATATGCTTGTTCGCGTTTTCGGACACAAAACCGGTGTCCACTTTTGTTGAAAACGCTCTAGCCCAGGGTCGGCATGGTGAATTCCGGATCAGTGCGCATGCCTGAGGGCCAGCGGGAGGTAACCGTTTTCAGCCGCGTGTAAAAGCGAAAACCTTCCAGGCCATACATGGCGTGATCACCAAAGGAGGACGACTTCCAGCCACCGAAGGAGTGGAAGGCCATCGGCACGGGGATCGGTACGTTGACGCCAACCATGCCAACTTCAATGTCTTCCACGAAGCCGCGTGCCACATCGCCATCGCGGGTGAACACCGCAACGCCGTTGGCGTAGGAGTGGTTGTGGATGAGGTCGACAGCGTCCTTGAAGCTGTCGCGACGAACCATCGACAGGACGGGCCCGAAGATTTCTTCTTTCCAGATCGACATGTCGGGCGTGACGTTATCGATCAGCGTGCCGCCCATGTAGAAGCCGTCCTCATAGCCCTGCGCGGTCTGTTTGAAGTCGCGGCCATCGACAACGATCTTGGCGCCTTCCTTCTCGCCCTGATCGACATAGGTTTTGACCTTGGCCAAATGCTCTTTGGTGACGAGCGGGCCCATCTCGGCAGACTTGTCGGAATGCGGACCGATCTTCAGGGCTTCAATCTTCGGCGCAAGCTTGTCGACAAGAGCGTCGGCGACGGCGTCGGTCACCGGAACAGCGACAGAAATCGCCATGCAGCGTTCGCCAGCGGAGCCGAAGGCCGCCCCCATGAGAGCGGAGGCGGCCATATCGAGATCGGCATCAGGCATGATGACCATGTGGTTCTTGGCGCCGCCGAGCGCCTGCACGCGTTTTCCGTGCGCCGTGCCCTGGGTGTAGATGTACTGCGCGATCGGCGTGGAGCCGACAAAGGACACGGCCTTGATGTCGGGATGCTGAAGGATCGCATCCACCGCCGGCTTGCCGCCCTGCACGATGTTGAAGACGCCATCGGGCAGACCGGCCTCTTTCAGCCACCCAGCCATCAGCATGGAAGCAGACGGATCACGCTCCGACGGCTTCAGGATGAAGGTGTTGCCGGTGACAATCGCAATGGGAAACATCCACATGGGAACCATGGCGGGGAAGTTGAACGGCGTGATACCGGCCACCACGCCAAGCGGCTGGCGCAGGGAATAGCTGTCGACGCCCGTGCCGACGGTTTCAGAAAACTCGCCTTTCAAGAGGTGCGGCGCGCCGACGGCGAACTCTACAACTTCGATGCCGCGCGTCACTTCGCCGAGTGCGTCATCATGGGTTTTTCCGTGCTCTTTGGAGATGGCTTCCGCCAGCTCATCCATGCGGCTCCAAAGAATGGTCTTGAAGCGGTCAAGAACGCGGGCGCGGCGCAGGCTGGGCGTGGTCGACCAGGACGGGAAAGCTGCCTTTGCGGCGTCCACGGCTGCCTGGATGTCAGCCGCCCCACCGAGCGCCACCTGACGCGGGGTCTCACCGGTCGCCGGATTGAACACCGGCTGGTAGCCGTCGGCCGAGCCGTTCGTCTGGGACCCTTGAATGTAGTGGCTGATCGTATCCATGGCGGCGTTTCCTTATGCCCAGCAAGTGGGTCCCCATTGGCGGTTAGCGCGCGCTGACTGGGGATGGTTGATGTGTGGATCGTCTTTAGGACGTTTGGCCGATCTTGTGAAGAAGTCAGCGATCTCTTGCAACCGATATCACGGACCCATCGGCAAGCCCTGCAAGGAAACGAAGACTATTATTTGAACCTTCGCTTGCAACTGGTTGCACAATGGCAGCGGGCAGTGGAACCGATGCGATGTTTTCAATACGACCGGCCGCAAAGCGGACCAGCCGCAACTGCGTGCGCCGAGCGTCTGGCAGGGCGAGGTCCATGCGGCCGTCGCCATCGATGTCCGCGATGGCAGACAGGCGCTGTTCGCGGGAACGGATCTCATGGTTGGAAAAGCCGCCGGCCCGGGCCACCACTTGCAGGCGGTGGCCATCGAAGGTGGCAAGTTTCAAGGTGCCACCGATATGCGGGGTCTCAACAAAGGCGACTTGCAGATCGCCACGGCCCAGAAAGTCGGCCATGCCAGCGATGTTGAGCCAGCGGTTAGAGCGGCCGATATAGGGCGTCGCTGCAATCTCAACCAAGGTCTCGCCGCGCACGCCAAAGACGGCAACCGATCCGCCAAGGCGGGTCGAGGCGCGGATGGTGATGATCTCGGTGCGCCCATCGCCATCCAGATCGGCAAGGCGGGGCGTGCGGTCTTCAAACACCTGATCCTGAGGCAGGCGGAAGGTCGTCTGTGCGCCATTGGCCAACCGGACGGTCAAAGCACCGGCCTCCAGAGCATCGCCCAGGATAGCATGGCGATAGCGATCTGTGGGCTCGGTGTACCACGCAGCTCGCACATCTCCGGAGCCGCGGGCCACGCAACCATCTGGCAGGCCCTGTGGCGCGCGATCACATCGCTCGGCAAACATGTTGGGTGAGGCTGCCGGCAGAGTGGAGACCCGCCAGTTCTCAGCCTGGGCAACGCTGCCCACTATCAACAGGGCAAGGGCCGGCAAAACGGTACGGATCACAGCAGAATTCCCAGCGTGAGAATGCCCCAGAAGGTCATGAAGTAATGGGTGTGCTGGGTGCTCTTGTGTGAGACCCAGTAGTGGAACCAGTTGCCACCCACCAGAAACATGCCCCAGATCAGCGTGAAGCCAAGCACTGACCAGCCGGCCACGAGCTTGGCAGTTGCTGGATCAAAGGCACCGAACACGGACAGTGCGAGCATCGCCGTTCCAACAACGAGCCCCGCGGCAATCAGCGTTTCGAACAGCACGATGAGGCGGAACATAGCCGCATGCAGGCCCTCGGAGGTGACCTTGTTGCGCTTCACCAGCGCATACACGCCGGGCATCTCGCGCTCGATGCTTTCCATGGAACAGACATCGCGGATGAGATCGAGATTCACCTCCGGCGCGCGCCAGTTTTCGTAGGCGCCAATCACCAACCAGCCGGCAAGCAGGCCAACCAGCACCGTTTGGGCCACCAGTTCAAGCAGTTCCATGCACCTATCGCACGCATGATTGAGAGTAGGTGGTGGTTCTCACGTTTTGACATGCGTTGGCAATGGCCGAGACGCGTATAGCCCGCCGGCTAACCTTCGTCGGAAAGCAAGCGATCAGCATTGGCGTGCAGATGCGCCACCAGTTGCGGATCGAGGCCAAGCCGCGCCGCGAGCATGGCCAGATAGCCTTTCTCGGCTGGTCCTTCTGGATCAACGGCGATGAGCGAAGCGGCATAGAGCTCAATCCTGTGCTCTTCGCTTGTTGCCATGGCGGCAATGGCGCCGACATCAAGCGGCTTGGCAAGCTCTTCCTCGATGAAGGCGCGTTGGTCGCCCGCAAGGGTAAGCTTGGAGAGGGCGTCGCCGATGCGGGCACGTTCTTCATCCGTCACATGCCCGTCGGCCTTGGCCGCCCCGATCATAGCGGCGATCAGCGATTGGCTGAGCCTCTCCTGCTCGTCGGGCGCTGTTGGCATGAAGCCGGTGCCGGAAGCATCTTCAATTGGCAGTGGCGCTGCCATTCCACCGCCCGCGCCTGCTGGCGGATTGACGGGAGGCGTCGCGCCCGGCGCCTGACCGCCTGGTGCTTGGCCGGCCTGATAGTCTTTCCACGCTTTGTAAGCCAGACCACCGACAAGCGCCGCGCCGCCGAGTTTTAGCGCCGACTTGGCGATCTTCTTAGGCTTCTTGCCGCCGATCAGAAGTCCGACCAAGCCACCGGCAACCGCGCCGGTGGCAAGCCCACCCCGGCCCGATAGCAGGCTATCGACATTGAAGCCTGAGCCTGCCGATGCGGCACCTTGCTGCTGATCGCCTTGATTTTGTCCGCCTTGCCCTGGCTGTGCTTGGCCTCCGGTCACGGCAGACAAATCCACCTGGCCTAGAAACTGGTTGAGAAGGGCTTGGGCATCGCGCATCGGCTGGGGCTCCCGTTAAAGCTGATCGAATGGGTGAAACGATTGCTGAGGGATATGGCGATGGCGCAGGGCCGTTCAATGCGATGAGCTGTGAAAACGGAGAAAGCCCATGCGATATTGAAGGCCCAAGGTTTGAGTATTTGCTGTTTTCGTCCAGCGATCATGCACTGCACAATGACGCGATCACAGACTCTGGAGCTGGAAGACGCCATTGACCAAGCCGAGCATACCCTCGGTCTGACGAGACAACTGCCCGCGATTGCTCTTCAAGGTCGGTAAGGCAGGCCATCGCACGCGGCGCGACGAAGGTGCATCGGTTAGGTTTGCTAAGGCCTCGGCATCCGCGTCCTTAACAGGCGCAGATGCCGGAAACTTTTGGCCTCTAAAGAGTTTGGTTTTCCGAAAGCAATTCTGCGTCAGCACGACCAGCCTGATCACAAGCCACAAGCGTCAGCCGATTGAACATTCAGGCATGAAACTGGAACCCTCTCATCCGCCTCAACCCTGAAATACCCCCATTCTTTTTTGGGAAACTATATTCATTAGCGGAAAGGAAAATCGTCTTTGATACGTCTTTTTGGTGGTTATTTTGACAGATGGGTGACGTCTCATGAAGACGATTGTTTATGAGCTAAACGAAGTTCCAAAAAAGCTTTTTGATTTCTTTGCCGAAGCAAAACCGGCTTCAAGCTTCGCTAGACTTAAAACCCACTCAAATCTCTTCACCACGTCCGCTGCTGATATGGGCCACCTATCGCCCTGGGTGACATGGCCAACACTTCATCGTGGCGTTTCAAATGTCGTGCATAATATTGCCGACATAGGTGAGGATCTGTCGGACAGAGATCGAGAACTACCACCCATTTGGAAGATGCTGGCAGCCCAAGGCATTTCCGTTGGCGTTTTTGGCTCACTTCAAAGCTACAACATGGATCAAGACTTGGAGAACTATGAGTTCTTCGTGCCAGACACATTCGCTGCCGGTCCAGAGTGCTTTCCAAAGGATCTGAGTGCTTTCCAAAAATTCAACCTATCGATGGTGGAGAAAAGCGGGAAGAACGTGAACGCTCGGATAGCTATGAGTGAAGCCGCTGAGTTTCTGCTGCGAGCGCCATTGCTGGGGCTCACAGGAGCAACGACATTACGGCTGGCCGGACAAGTCATGTCTGAGAGATTGAACTCTGACCGATTGGTCAGACGCCGAACCAGTCAGGCAGAGATCGCTTTCGACTTCTATTTCCGGCAACTTGAAAAAACGCGACCAGATATCTCCTTCTTCTTCACAAATCACGTTGCTTCAAGTCTTCACCGCTATTGGCCCACCGTCTTCCCAAAAGACTATGATGAAGGGAAGTTCGATGAAACGTGGCTGTCTCGTTGGAGCGGTGAAATTCCCCATGCTGTCAGAGTGGCTGATGTGCAACTGCACAGGCTAATGAACTTCGCCAACAAGAACCAATACCGTCTGCTCGTTTTGTCGAGCATGGGGCAAGATGCCGTCGAAGAGGCCGAACCGGTACATAGTCAGATTTTGATTACAGACCTGAACGCGCTCATGAAATATCTGGGATATGATGAAGGCCAGTGGGAGCCGAAGCTAGCAATGGCACCACAAGTTGTGGCAGCTGTCGCCACCGATGCCCTGTTGGACGAGCGGCTGCAAAAACTTGACGACCTTAGAGTCAATGGAACGACGCTCAACTACAAAGTGCTCAAAAATGTTGGCGTGCAATTTGATATTTTCTGCGACAACCAGGACACCGTTGAAGTCATTGACGCTGGTGGTCAGAGGATTGAGGCATCAATGGTTGGTTTAAGCAATGTGCCGATCCAAGATAAGGTTTCGGTGACGGCTTATCATACGCCAGAGGGCATTTTGATTGATTACAATCCTGCCAAGTCACCTACTAAATCTGATGACGAATGGGGCAGTGTAAGTGTACTTGATGTTGCACCCTCGCTCTTGCAGAGTTTTGGAATTGAAAAACCAGCTCATATGATTGGCGACAACAAACTGTTTATGCAGGAAAGCGCATAAACAGCACATCGAAGGCAGTTCTTGTCGCTGAGACGGGCGCAGAAATCGAAACAACGCACCGGTTAAGCTCCGTGTGTTTTCGGTGACAGCCTAGCCGTTCTGCCCCAACTCGTCTCGCGCCTGCCCAAGATGATGCGGGTGAAGTGTGATTTGTGGGCTCTGCCTGTTCGGACGGTGGCCCATTACTACCGGGTCCCGTCTGAGCGCTGTTAGGCGCAACGGAGAAAGCAGAAACTGGAAACGGGTAATTTCAGACATCTCTCGCCCCGTCCGCGGTGGGGGTTTTTTCATGTCTGACAGGAACTTGGGGCAAGTTTCACAGACGCCAGCGTCTCATACGGGGCGGCGCTCTAGACAAACTAGACACAAACAACGGGCTAAGTGGTTGATTTTTAATGGTGCTGCCGGAGAGATTTGAACTCTCGACCTCTCCCTTACCAAGGGAGTGCTCTACCCCTGAGCTACGGCAGCGCGACGAACCATGTCGAATGAGGCGGGTGAATGGCACAGGCCGTGCGGGCGCGCAAGGGGTTTGGCGAGCCGTCTTACGGCCGTCCGGCATAAGTGAGGTCTGGACCCGTTGGCGGGTGATCGGGCACAAGGACTTTATGAGCCAAGACAAGCCTTCCAAACCAGACACCAAAGCCGGTGCGTCAGATCCGCGAGCAGCGGCCCTGCGCGCCAATCTTGCCAAGCGCAAAGGACAGGCTGGCGCGCGTCGGTCCGGCAAGGGTGTGGGCAAGAACGAACAGTCGGCCTTTGACCGTCTGAACCCCGATCATGACAAGGATTAGGCCCTCTTTGAGTTCCGGGTTTCTTGCCGGCGATGGAAACCATATGCGCCAACATGTCTGCCATCCTGGCGCCGCTTTCCTTGTGTCTAGCACCATCTCCCGGTAAACCCCCGCCGTTCGGCTCAGTTGTGAGGGCGTCTCATGGATAAAATTCGTATTGTCGGCGGCAACCCGCTGAATGGCACGATCCCGATTTCGGGAGCGAAGAATGCCACCTTGCCGTTGATGATTGCGAGTTTGGCCACCGCCGACACGCTGACCCTCCACAATGTGCCCGGTCTTCAGGATGTGGTGACGCTGTCGCGCATCCTGGGCAATCACGGCGTGGACTATGCCGTTGCCGGTCGCCGCCCCGGGTCGCAGCGCACGCATGGTTCGACTGTACGCCTGACCGCCAGCGAGATTGTAGACACTACCGCGCCTTATGATCTGGTCCGCCGGATGCGGGCGAGCTTCTGGGTCATTGGCCCATTGGTGGCACGCATGGGCGAGGCCAAGGTGTCCCTGCCAGGCGGCTGCGCCATTGGCACGCGTCCGGTGGACTTTTTCCTGGACGCGCTTTCTGCGCTTGGTGCCAACATAGAGATTGATCAGGGATACGCGGTTGCGTCCGCACACAACGGTCTGGTCGGAAACCGGGTGACCTTTCCCAAGGTCTCCGTCGGGGCCACCCATGTGGCGATCATGGCCGCAGCGCTGGCGCGCGGCGAATCTGTCATTGAAAACGCAGCCGCCGAGCCCGAAGTGGTCGATTTTGCAGAGTGCCTGAACAAGATGGGCGCCAAGATCGAGGGCGCGGGCACGCGCACGATCCACATCCAGGGCGTTGAGGAACTTCACGGCGCTGAACACACCGTTGTGCCGGATCGGATTGAGACAGGCACCTACGCCATGGCTGTGGCGATGACCGGCGGCAAGGTGCGCCTCGAAGGCGCGCGGCCGCAGCATCTGGAAGCTGCCCTTGAGACGCTGAAATCCGCTGGCGTTTCGATTGAGGTTGATGACACCGGCATCACTGTGTCGCGCAACGGCAATGGCATTCAGCCGGTGGATGTCACGACCGAGCCGTTCCCAGGCTTCCCGACTGATCTTCAGGCGCAGCTTATGGCGCTGATGACCAAGGCACAGGGTACCTCGTCGATCCGCGAAACGATCTTTGAGAACCGTTTCATGCATGTTGCCGAGCTTGCGCGTCTTGGCGCCGCGATCCGCCTGGATGGCCAGCAGGCCTTCATCGAAGGTCAGCCGACCTTGCAAGGTGCCGAAGTGATGGCGACGGATTTGCGGGCCTCTGTATCGCTGGTGATTGCCGGCCTTGCGGCAGAGGGTGAAACCACCGTGGGCCGCGTCTACCATCTCGACCGTGGCTTTGAGAATCTGGAAGAGAAACTCTCCGCCTGTGGCGCTCAGATCGAGCGCCTGGTTGCTTAAGGCAACCTCGTCACCTCCACCATGCAGCTTTAATGTCCGACACACCCACACCCCTCAAACTGGCGGCCTTCGATGCTGAAGACCTCGCCGTCGTGTCCGCCGCGATGCAAGACGCAATCGTCAAAGCCGGCGACATGACCTTTCTGGCGGGCGAAAAGCGTTTCGCGCTGGTCGCCAACCGCTTCGCTTGGGAAGTGAATGCCGCCCGCGCCAAGCCGCCCTATGAGCGACGGCGTACCGGGCTTCAGGCTACGCGGGTTCTGCGGGCAGAGCTTGCCGGCTTCGATCGCGATCGTCGCGATGATGTGCTTGACCTTCTGTCGATCAGTTTTGAAGCGACCGAAGAGCCGGAAGGCACATTGACACTCGCTTTTGCCGGCGGCGCCACTGTTCGGCTGCATGTGGAGTGTCTTGAGCTTGCCATGGCTGATCTTGGCGGCGCCTGGACCACCCAGAGCAAACCCGATCATCTTTGATTGCGCTTGTCGCAGGCGGGAAATGCGGCCTTGAGTGTGCCGCATCCACGCGCGATTCTTTGACAAGCGGCCGGTGATTCCCAAGTAGCAATAAGCAACGCCGGCTAAACAACCTGATAAGGACTTCCCCCCAATGAGTGCTTCTTCTGGTCCTTTGCGTCTCGATACAAGCGAGGACGGATTTGAGGACAGCTTCCAGGCGTTGCTGTCGGCCAAGCGCGAAGATGCGGCCGACGTACGCGCTGCCGTTGATGCCATTTTGCAGAGCGTGCGCGACAAGGGCGACGAAGCGGTCTGCGCGCTCACCAAAGAGTTTGATCGTCTCGACCTGACACCGGAAACGATGCGCGTCAGCTCCCAGGAGTTGAACGATGCAACGGCTGCCGTGAACGTGGATGTGCGCGCGGCCATTGATCTGGCTGCCACGCGCATTGAAGGCCATCATGAGCGCCAGATGCCCAAGGATGATTCCTACACCGACTCCCTTGGTGTCAGCCTCGCGTCGCGCTGGACGCCGCTTGACGCTGTTGGCCTCTATGTTCCCGGCGGCACGGCGAGCTATCCCTCATCGGTTCTGATGAATGCCATCCCTGCGAAGGTTGCGGGTGTGGCCCGTGTGGTGATGGTCGTTCCCTCCCCCGATGGCGAACTCAGCCCGGCGGTCCTGGCGGCGGCGAAGCGTGCTGGGGTTGATGAGATCTATCGTATCGGTGGCGCGCAAGCTGTTGCCGCGCTTGCCTACGGGACGGAGACAATCGAACCCGTCGCGAAGATCGTAGGGCCGGGCAATGCCTATGTCGCGGCCGCCAAACGCGCCGTGTTCGGCACCGTTGGGATCGATATGATTGCCGGGCCGTCGGAGGTGCTGGTGATTGCCGACGAGACCGCCAACCCCCAATGGGTGGCCGCCGACCTCTTGGCGCAAGCCGAACACGACACCGCCGCGCAATCCATCGTGATCACACTCGACGATGATCTTGGCGATGCCATTGCATCTGCCGTTGACAGCCAGCTGCGTGATCTACCACGCGCCGACATCGCTGAGCTTAGCTGGCGCGACTATGGGGCGATCATCAAAGCCAAGGACCGCGATGAAGCGGTAGGGCTCGCCAACCGGATCGCCGCCGAACATCTTGAATTGGCCGTGGATGCTCCCGAAGCGATGATGGATGGCATCCGTCATGCCGGTGCGATCTTCCTTGGTCATCACACGCCGGAAGCCATTGGCGATTATGTCGGCGGTTCCAACCATGTGCTGCCAACGGCTCGCTCGGCGCGCTTTTCCTCCGGGCTTTCGGTGCTCGACTTTGTTAAGCGAACATCGGTCCTTTCCTGCACGCCTGATGCACTGGCCAAGCTTGGCCCAGCGGCCATCTCTCTGGCGCGGACGGAGGGGTTGACGGCGCATGCCCGTTCAGTTGCCATACGCTCCAATCAGGCGTGAGAGCGCCTAAGCCCTTCTCCCGCTGAGGCCCTCCAATGCTGCCCGATCCTGTGACAGACGGTTCGAAGACCGATGGCGCGGCTGCAAAGAGCCCCGATCGCCTGGTTGATGTCGTGATCGACGATGTCTCCATCGGGCGCTCAGGGCCAGCCATCGATCATGAGCGCCAAGTGGCGGTGCATGATCTGTTGGAAGACAATGCCTTCGCCCTCGTTGGTCATGCGCGTGGGCCCTATTCCCTCACCCTTGCGGTCGTAGAGCGACGGCTCGTCTTCGATGTTCGCACAGCCGAAGGCCGCGAGCCGGTGGCAGCCCACATGCTGGCGCTGTCACCATTGCGGCGGGCGGTGAAGGATTATCACCTTATCTGCGACAGCTATTACGAGGCGATCAAAACGGCGAGCCCAAGCCAGATCGAAGCCATCGATATGGGCCGGCGCGGCCTGCACAATGACGGGTCGACGCTTCTAATGGAACGGTTGGACGGCAAGATCAGCATCGATTTTGAGACCGCCCGCCGTCTGTTCACCCTCATCTGCGTCCTGCACTGGAAGGGCTGAGTGTGGCTTTGGACCAAAGGGGGGACCAAGGGGCTCCCTTTGCCGAGGCACTACCGGATGTCGAGCCCGGCTCGGTTCTTTTCGCCTGTTCCATGAATGCCGTGCGCTCGCCAATTGCCGAGCGGCTTGCCAAGCAGCTGTTTCCCACGCGCTTCTATATTCAATCAGCAGGCGTGCGTGCTGGTGAGCCTGATCCGTTCGCGGTTTCGGTCGCCAACGAGATGGGGCTTGATATGAGCCGTCATCGCCCGCGCACCTTTGAGGACATTGAGGACAGTTTCTTCGATCTCATCATCACGCTTGCACCGGAGGCGCACCACCGGGCCCTTGAGATGACGCGCGACCAAGCGGTGCAGGTGGAGTATTGGCCGACCCAGGACCCAACCCTTGTCCAAGGCTCGCGCGACACCATCTTGGAAGCCTACCGGGCCATGCGCGATGGCCTTGCGCAGCGCATCAAGGCGCGTTTTAAGCGGTGAGTACCGCACACATCCAACCTCCATCTGGCGCCCGGCCTTCACTTATGGGGCCTTTTCGGCTACATCGCCCGGCGGACATAGGCAGGACCCTCCCACCTGCCGCAAATCAGGTATCGTATGACCAAAGAAGAAGTTCTGGAGTTTCCCGGTGTGGTCACCGAACTCCTGCCCAACGCGACGTTTCGCGTGAAGCTCGAAAACGACCATGAAATTGTGGCCCACACGGCCGGTCGTATGCGCAAGAACCGTATCCGCGTTCTTGCCGGCGACCGCGTGCTTGTGGAAATGACACCTTATGACTTGACCAAGGGCCGTATCACCTACCGCTATAAGTAAGCGCAGCGTTAGGCTGGCGTCGGCAGGGATGGCAGCTGCCGGTTTGATAGGAAGGTCTCCGTGTCACTCACTCTGACCGATGCATCATCGCGGCTGAAACTGGTGCTTGCATCGGCATCCCCCAGACGCTTGGCGCTTTTGGAGCAGATCGGGCTTGTGCCTGATCGGCTGGAGCCGTCCTATGTCGATGAAGCCCCGCAGCGCCTGGAACTGCCGCGCAACCTTGCGCTGCGTCTGGCGCGCACCAAGGCCTTGACCGCCCAGCGGCGCCTGGTTCTGGAAGAAGATGTTCAGGGCGCCCTGGTTCTGGCAGCCGATACGGTTGTCGCGGTGGGGCGACGTATCCTGCCGAAGGCGGAAACACGCGCGCAGGCGGAGCGTTGCCTTCAGCTCCTGTCCGGCCGTGCCCACCGTGTGTTCACCGGCATTGCCGTTGTCGACGACAAAGACAAGCTGCATAGCCGTCTGGTTGAAAGCCGGGTGCGCTTCAAGCGCCTGTCGCGCGCTGAGATCGCCGCCTACCTGACAACGATGGAGTGGGACGGCAAGGCAGGCGGATACGCCATCCAGGGCAATGCTGGGGCCTTTGTCGTTCAGCTCATCGGGTCTTACAGTGGCGTTATGGGTTTGCCGCTTTACGAGACAGCGCAGATGCTATCGGGCTGCGGGCTATCCATCACATCGGCCTGGCATGATTCCGCGCCGGAGGGTCAATCGGCGTGAGCGATGAGACGCTGCGGCCTTGTCCGATCTGCAAAGAACCGGCGCGCGACCCTCATACACCGTTTTGCTCAGCACGCTGCCAGCAAGTCGACCTCAACCGGTGGTTGTCGGGCAGCTATGTGATCGGGCAGGCGTCGGAATCCGATGAGGATTCGGCTGATGATACAACCAATGGCAGCTAAACCCGCCATTCAACTGCTACTTTAAATTGAAAATAAACTGGCTTCACTCGTTCCATACGGGAAAGAACTTATTAACCATCTGTTGGTGAACGATACGTAAATCTCCGTTCTGCTACTTAAGGATGTGGATCGTGATCCATGTCGTAGGGGAATGGGGATTGCGATGCTGGATAAACTCTCTTTGAAGCAGATGATCTTTGCCGGTTTCGGGCTGGTTCTGACCCTGCTTATCGTCTTGTCGGCCCTGTCGCTGCGCGGCACCTGGTCAATTGGTGGAGACTTCACCGACTACCGCCAGTCGGCCCGCGAGAGCCTCTTGGTGAATGAGGCTATGCAGGAGTTGCTGTCAGTTCGTTTGGCGGTCATGCAGTACCGCATCAACAATAGCGACAGTTATGCGAACCGCGTCCGCCAGCACGTCTCCACGCTTCGTTCGGTAAAGGACGAACTGTCCGGGTTCGTGGTTGACGATGCCCAGGTTGCCCAGATCAGTGAGGTAAGCTCGCTGATCGACGGCTATGAGGCCGGGTTCGAGCGCGTCTATTCCATACAGACCCAACGCAACGACCTCGTGCCAATGCTCAATGGCAGTGGCCGGGATGCTCGCTCGAAACTGTCTGACATCATCGACAGTGCCTATGGAGATGGTGACATTGAAGCGGCCTATTATGGCGGCATCGTGCAACAGCATTTGATGCTGGCACGCTACTATGGTGAGAAATTTCTGCTGGCCAATCAAGACGATGATCGTGATCGGACACTGCAGGAAATCGACATAGCGTTGGAAAATTACGCGACCCTGGATCGGAATCTCCAGAACCCGCGTCGCCGCGCCATGGCCGCTGAATTTGAAGAACATTTTGCGCAGTTCGCCGACCTGTTCTCCCAGATCGTTAGCCTAGTAGAGGAGCGCAACGGTGTGCTGGCCAGTGAGTTAGACACGTTCGGCCCGCAGATGGCGCAAGCCTATGCTGCGGTTCTGGAAAATGTGGTCGACAAGCAAAACACGGTAGGCCCGCGTGCTGCTGAGCGCGTAGCAAGCGTCGGGCAGAGCACCATGGTCATCTCTGTTGTGGCCGTTCTGCTTGGCGCTGTCGCAGCCTTCTTCATCGGCCGCCTTATTGCACGCTCAATATCTGATGCGGTGGCTCGCATGAGCGAGTTGGCAGATGGGCAGCTGGATATTGAAATCACCGGCGATGACCGCAAGGACGAGCTGGGCGATATGGCGCGCGCCCTTTTGATCTTCCGCGACAAGGGACGCGAGAATGAGCGTTTGCAGGCTGAACAGGCCGCGGCTGAAGAGCGCGCGGAGGTTGAGAAACGCCAAGCGCTCAATGCACTGGCTGATGAGTTTGAAGGCAACGTCAACGAGGTTGTCAGTTCGGTCTCCAATGCCGCGCAACTGATGGTGAACCTCTCCAGCACTTTGTCGGAGTCGGCTGGGCGCGCAGGCGAGCGCTCCACGACCGTGGCGGCAGCATCCGAAGAGGCCTCGACCAACGTGGAAACGGTTGCCGCCGCATCGGAGCAGATGACCAACTCCATCGCCGAGGTGTCAGAGCGCATCACACAATCGGCCAGCATGACCGAGGATGCAGCACGGGGAACGGAGAAAGCGACCAACAACGTGTCGAAGCTTTCCCAAAGCGCACAGACGATCGGTGATGTGATTGCCATGATTTCCGCGATCGCCGAACAGACCAATCTTTTGGCGCTCAACGCCACCATCGAGGCGGCCCGAGCTGGCGAAGCTGGCAAGGGCTTTGCGGTTGTGGCCAGCGAGGTGAAAAGCCTTGCCAATCAGACGGCCAAAGCAACCGAAGAGATCTCCAGCCAGATCACCGGCATGCAGACCGACACCGGTGCCGTGGTCGAGGCGATCGAGAACATCGGGACGATGATCCAGGAGCTCAACGCCGGTGCTTCGTCAATTGCCGCTGCGGTGGAAGAGCAGCATTCAGCAACCCAGGAAATCGCCCGCAACACCCAGCAGGCTGCCGATGGCACCCGCGAGGTGTCAGCCAATATTTCGGAGGTCTCCACGGCCGTCCAGGAAACGGGCAGCGCCGCCGGCGAAGTACTCACCGCATCCTCTCAATTGGCAGAGGAAGCCGAACGGCTGCGGGACAGTGTTTCCAACTTCCTGCAGAGCATTCGGGCCGCCTAGCAACAGGCTTCCCATGGGGGTGATTTGACACCCCCATACGGGCCAACGCCGAATCCCCCACGGCGTTGGCCTTTTCCTTTCCAGCGGCCTTGCACTGCTTTGACGCCTTCCCTATAAGGCCGCTTCAGGTCGCCGAGAGTGAAGTTTTTTCGCCGGTTTCCGATGCCCAGGTAGCTCAGTTGGTAGAGCATGCGACTGAAAATCGCAGTGTCGGTGGTTCGATCCCGCCCCTGGGCACCATCCCTTCCCAAATTGTCCGATCAACCCGCAACTGGGTGCCTGCCAGCGACTGGTAGCAGACGCGTTTGCGCCCGCAGGCCAAGGCGGCACACGGGCGCTAGGTAGTGGGCTCGGGGGAAGTGCTGGTCTTTTCTTGAAGCCTAATCGGCGTGGGTGCCGGTCAGCTGGCAAAGACCGCAAATGCGGTTGATGATCACGCGGTCGTGCTTTTCCAACCGGATAACGCCTTTGCGCTTCATGTCGGAGATAACGCGGCTCACCGTCTCGATGGTCAGGCCCAGATAGTCGGCCATCTCTTGCCGGGTCATGTTGAGGCTAACAACGCCGGTGTCGTTGTTTTCATCCTTGGGGCCTGGGCAATGCGCCATGCCGCGGTTCGGCACGAACCGCATCAAGAAGCTTGCAACCCGCTCATAGGCCGATTTGCGGCCCAACAGGACGGCATGATCGTGCATGGCGCACACTTGCTGCAAGGCACAACGCGTCAGATGCGACTGGGCAGCGCTGGAGGCTTGGATATCGCGGCGGTTGAACACCAGCACGGTGGTGCTAACCAAGGTCTCAGCGGAGCAATCATGCTGATCGTCCATGTCAAAGCCGAACAGATCGCCCGGACCAAGCACCTCGACCACCTGACGGCGGCCATCCGGCAAAAGTTTGTAGAGCATGGCCGCGCCGGACACGATCTCGTAGAGGTGGCGGGCATCATCGCCTTCAAAGTAGATAACGTCGTGGGCGGCGTAGCTTTGCCGGCGAGTTCCAGGCGCCTTGCGAATCTCGTTCCAGGCGTCGGTGCTGCCGGTGGTCGACGGTGTGGAGGATGCATGGCCGGCAGCATGGCCGGCAACTGTCTCCAGTCGATGAGAACCCGCTTCGCTCAAGCCCCTGTACGCCATGTCCGCCCTCCAGTCTGCTGCGCCCTTCAACCATGCCCGATTGGGCATTGGCAGGCCGCTTGATTGCGTCTTCCCGTCTGCCAGATGCCCACCGGTTTAAAGGTCGGCTTCTGGATCGGGATTAGCTGAACCTTAAATGTCGCTTTGATCTAAATCACCTTCGCCCGTTTCCTTTCAGGCGAAGTACGTAGCGTGGTGTGCGACGGATCGTAGCAAGCCAAAAGTCCTATGCCGCGGGGGTTTGCGACCGATTGGCACAGCCAAGAACGCAGTACTGCTGTTGGGGATCGTACGGGGTTTGGAGCCCGAATTTGGCACCGCTAGAAGATCAAAACCAGCTTACTGGAAGAAGCTGGAGAGCTCTTGAGGCGAGAGCGGCTTGCGCATCAGCATGGTGCTGGGCGACTCGGTGAGGAAGTCGCGAATGCTGGTTTGCGATTGGCCGGTGATGGCCAGAACCCGAGGTGGACTGGCAAGGGCGTTTAGCCAGCTGATCACCTGGCTGCCATCCATGCCAGGCAGGCCGATATCGACAATGACCATATCTTCAGGCGCCGGTACAATCGACGCGAAGAAGCTCTCCGCATCGCTGAAGGAGCGCACAGCGTGGCCCAACTGCGATACGAACAGGCTGATTGCGTCGCAAACAGCTAGGTCATCTTCGAGGATGATAACGGTCAAACCAGAGCCTTTCGACAACCAGCCCTAGGTCTTGCAGGCTGGCCGGGGAGTTGTTTGCGCACCTGGCGCGGCTCTTACTATGGTGCACAAAGGCCTTCGCGCCCATTGGGGTGAGCGCGTAAAGCCAACCGCTTAGCTGGTTTTCCCTGATGGAGAAGATGCTACGCTACCGTAGCGGCAAGGCGAAAAGCGCGCCAGATCGGCCGGCGCGCCGTTAACGTTAAACCGCTTCTGTCTGCGCGCCGTTGCTGCCAGAAAGCACGATGCGCACCAAATCGGCGGCATTCTTCGCGCCCAGTTTTTCCATGATGCGCGCCCGGTGCACCTCAATGGTGCGCGGCGAGATACCAAGCGTGCGGCCCGCTTCCTTGTTCGACGCGCCGGCTGTGATCTGGTCGAGCACTTCGCGCTCGCGCGGGGTCAGCAATTGCAAGTCTGGATGCTCGGCATCGGCCATCTCATCTCTGGCCAGCCGCCTTTTGACTGTGGCGATGCCTTCGCGCACCCGGGCAACCACGGTTTCAGCATCAAACGGCTTTTCAATGAAGTCGAATGCCCCAGCTTTCACCGCCGACACCGCCATGGGAATGTCGCCCTGACCGGAAATGATAAACACCGGCGCTGGGTAGAGGTAGGGGTCGAGCGCCTTTAAAATCTCCATGCCCGAACGGCCAGGCATGTGCACATCCAACAGCACGCAGGCGCTGGGCAGATTGGGCAGAGCGTTCACAAAATCATCGCCGTTTTCGAAGGTTTCGACATCGAACCCTTCCAGCGAAAACACCACCGAAAGCGCATCGCGCACGGCAGGATCGTCATCGACGATAAAAACGGCCTGATCGGTGTTCATAGAGCGGGCCATCATTGTGAAGCCTCCTTCATCCTTATCCTGGTTCATCACCGACTGACTTTCCGGCGATAGAAATAACTGGTTCGGCCAAACCTTCCCTGCCTGGCAGGGGCGCCAGCGGGTCGTCGGCGGGGCCAATGGCACGTGGGAGCGACAGCATGAATGTCGCGCCGCGTCCGTCGCCACCGGGGTCAACGGTTAGATCGCCGCCATGGTTCTGGGCGATCGACCGGCTGATCGACAATCCAAGCCCCATGCCGGTGCGTTTTGAAGTCGAGAACGCCTTAAATAGGCGGGCGTGAACTTCAGCCGGGATTCCAGGGCCCGAATCGGAAATACACACCGTCACGATATCAGCATTTGCCGTAGCGCTAATCACCACCAGCGGCTTTGTGCTGCCACGCACCGCCTCAAAGGCGTTGCGCAACAAATTGACCAGAATCTGCTGGACCTGCACCGGGTCCGCGTCGATCGCCGGGACGTCGTCATCCAGCTCAACGCGGGTCAAAATGCCTTCAGAGTTTGTGCCGATACGGGTGAGTTCCAGCGTCTCGTCAATCAGAGGCGGAAGGCTGATCGCGCGACGATCAGGTTCTCGCTTTTCAACGAAATGGCGCATGCGCTGAATGATGTTGCCGGCGCGTTCTGCCTCGCGCTTTGCCTTATCGATGGTCTCGACAATCATCGGGTCTTTTGGACCATCGCCGTTGAGCCGGTCGATGCGACGGGTAACGGCCTGAAGATAGAGCATCACGGCTGTCAGCGGCTGGTTGAGTTCATGGGCAACCGCTGAGCCCATCTCATCCATGGCTGACACCCGTGCCAGATGGACAAGTTCGGCCTGCAGCTGATTGAGACGCCGCTCCACCGCCTTACGGGGGCGCAGATCGCGCACAATCCCGACAAACTGGCGACCGGCAGGCGTCAAAGCTTCGCCAACCGAAAGCTCTATGGGGAAATCGCTGCCGTCGCGGTGCATACCGCGTACTTCACGGCCGATGCCGATGATGCGCCGCTCACCTGTGTCCATATAGTGCTGAACATAGCCGTCGTGCTCGTGCGCGTAGTCGTGCGGCATAAGCATCGAAACGTTCTTTCCGATGACGTCAACGGCCTCATAGCCAAACAAGCGCTCGCAGGCGGAATTGAACACCAAGATACGCATGGAGTCATCGATCAAGATGATCCCATCAACCGCTGTATTTAGTAAGCTGTCTAGTCGGACTTCCGACACAGACTTGGGCATGGCCGCCTTCTCCACGCAATGATACGTAGATGTTGGCATACTCACTGCGGTTTGGAAACCGGTTTAAATGAACAAGTGGTTACTTATTTACTCTCATCCACTTCGCGATTCGTTCCGCAACTTCAGCGATGTGGGCGGGATCGCGGGCAAAGCACAAACGCAGAAAATCGGCACCGCCGGGACCAAAAGCGGTGCCCGGAGCGAGCCCTACTTTGCAATCGTCGACCAAACGTTTGGCAAGGCTTGTGGTGTCGGATTCCCCGTCTACCCGGAAGAACAGGTAGAAGGCGCCATCTGGCGCTGAGACTTGAAGGCGGTTGATCGGTGCAAAGGTTTCCACCAACAGGTTGCGGTTGGTGGTCGCGCGCTCGATCTGCATATCGATGAAATCATCGCCCTTCGTCAGCGCGGCCAGCGCGCCACGCTGCATGAAGGCTGCTACACCTGACGTTGAGTATTGGATGAGATTTTCAACGATTTGGCCAAGCTCGGCGGGCGCTTCAATCCAACCGATTCGCCAACCGGTCATCGCCCAGTTCTTCGACATGGTGTTGACGTAGAGGACGCGCGGCGAGTCGGCGGCAACGTCCTTGAATGAAGGCGCGCGGAGCGGATCAGAGCCCGGCAAAGATGCCTCACCGTAAACGAAGCGGGAATAGATCTCATCGGCGATGATCCAAAGATCATGGCGCTCGGCAAGATCATGAACCGCCCTTAGAGTTTCCAGGTCGGCCACCCATCCGGTCGGGTTGGCGGGCGTGTTGATAAAGATGGCGCGGGCCTTGGTCTCAACGGCAGCCCTTTCCATGGCCTCCAGATCGAGCGTAAAGCGGCCATCGACAAACGGCATGGGCACTTCGTGGACCAAGGCGCCACGAACGCCGGCGGCCGCCACGATGTTGGGCCAGGCAGGCGATGGCACCAGCAGGCTGTCGCCTGGATCAAGGGCGATGGTCAGCGCGATCTGGATGGACTGCATGCCAGAACCGGTGACGAAAAACCGCTCTGGATCGCAAGGCATGCCAAGAAGGCGCTGCATGTAACTTGCCAGCGCTTCACGCAGTTCGGGAAGCCCGCGCTGCCAGGTGTAGAACGTCTCGCCGTCGGCCAGGCTCTTGGAAGCTGCCTCGGCAATGAAGGCTGGCGTTGGCAGATCGCCCTCGCCGGCCCAAAGCGGCATCACGCCCTCCTGACGGCGACCGTAGTTCATGATGTCGACGATCCCGCTTTCGGGTGCGCGTAGCGCAATGTCGGCAGGACGAGGATGAGAGCCGGTGGGCACGGTGGCAGGCATTGGCATGGATGGCAGCCTATCGAGCATGGATAACTTAGGGGGAAAGATCCCGCAAAACGGGAAGCCCACAAGCGACACCAGGCCGCTTGGGGGACGTCATCTCCTGTGTCGGGAAACGCCTACTTTTTCAAGAGGTCGCGAATCTCCGACAACAGCTGCACCTCCTCGGAAGGCGCAGGCGGCGCTTCTTCTTTGGGCGCCTCTTCTTCCTCACGCTTCATCCGGTTGATCGCCTTAACGACCAGGAACAGGATGAAAGCGATGATGGTAAAGTTGACGACGGCGGTCAGAAAGCTGCCATAGGCGAACACCGCGCCCTGCTCGCGCGCGGCCTCCAGTGTGGTGGCATCAACGGCCGATGACAGGCCGACAAAGTAGTTGGTGAAGTCGAGGCCACCAAAGATGGCGCCGACAATCGGCATGATACCGTCGCCGACCATCGACGTCACAATGGTTCCAAAAGCGCCGCCAATGATAACGCCGATCGCCAGGTCGAGGACGTTACCTTTCAGGGCGAACTCTTTGAACTCTTTAAGCATCAGTCCCTCCAAGTGATGGGATAATCCCGCCGGGGTTATTGTGCCCGGTCAGGGGGTGGTGTTGGACGGGTGTGGGAGCACCCGGCCGCCTGTTGTAGGGGGCGTTGGGGTGGCCGGAAAGATGGAATTTCGGGCACGCCCTTCAACTGGACATGCAATTTCCCGGCAAAGGCGGTGCGCACTGATGCACCATGACGTTCTCCTGATGGTGTGCTTGCGCCCAAACCGGTTGGGGGGCTAGTGTCCGCTCCCGGCCGGCAGGGGGCAGGCCCGTCGGCCAGGATCGTAGGAGGCGCAAGGGATGATACCCAGTTGGCTCGCCCTGGGCGTAGCGTTTGCCTATATCGGCGCGCTGTTCTGGATCGCCAGTTATGGCGACCGGCGCGCACTGAACTCGCCCGTCCGCCAGCCGCGCCCCACCATCTATGCGCTGTCTCTTGCGATCTACTGCACCAGTTGGACCTTCTTTGGCTCCGTTGGCCTGGCAGCGGTCAGCGGGCTCGACTTCCTGACCATCTATGTCGGGCCAATCCTCGTCATTGCGCTTGGAACACCGCTCATCCGGCACATCATCGCGCTCTCCAAAGCTGAGCGGATTACGTCGGTCGCCGACTTCATGTCCTCGCGCTACGGCAAAAACGAGAAAGTGGCGGCCCTGGCCGCGCTCATCGCCGTCGTCGCCGTGGTGCCTTACATCGCGCTGCAATTGAAGGCCGTTTCCAGCTCGCTGGAGCACTTTCTGGAAACGCCGCTGGAAGAGCTCAACGCCACCTTTTTCTCTGACCTTGCCTTCCTCGTCGCGATGGCGATGGCCGCCTTCACCGTTCTTTTCGGCACGCGCACCGTCGATACCAGCGAACACCAGGACGGATTGATGCTGGCAGTCGCGACCGAGTCGGTCGTGAAGCTCGTCGCCTTTGTCGCGGTTGGCCTGTTCGTCACCTTTGGCATGTTCAACGGGTTCGGTGATCTGTTCTCGCAAGCAGCTGATGCCGGGGCCCTCGATGCGCTGACGACCGCCACCAATGGCGGCACCTTCATCACCATGACGCTTTTGAGCATCTTCGCGGTGATTTTGCTGCCGCGGCAGTTCCACATCATGGTCGTGGAAAACAACCATCCAGAAGAGCTACAGCGGGCGAAGTGGCTGTTTCCTGGCTACCTGATCGCCATCAACCTGTTTGTGATCCCCATCGCGCTGGCAGGCCAGGTTCTGCTCGATCCTGCGATTGAGCCCGATACCTATGTGATGAACCTGCCGATCAGCGTCGATGCCGGCATCATCACGCTGATTGCGTTTATTGGCGGCCTATCAGCGGCCACGGCCATGGTGATCGTCGCCTGTGTTGCGCTCTCGATCATGATTTCCAACGACCTCATCATGCCCTCAATCGTGCGCCGACGCGCCTCGCAAGGTGAGCCGGAAGAGCTGGGTCGGTTGGTGCTTACCATCCGCCGGGTGGCGATTTTCGCGATCCTGCTGCTGTCCTACGCCTATTATCGCATGGCCGCTGGAACGGCTGCGTTGGCGGAAATCGGCCTGTTGTCCTTCGCCGCCATCGCTCAGCTGGCGCCGGCCTTTTTCCTGGGGCTCGTGTGGCGCCGCGGTACAGCGCGTGGGGCAGTGGCCGGCATGCTGGCCGGGATCGCCGTGTGGGGCTACACGCTCCTCATCCCCAACCTCATCAAGGCCGGCGCCCTGGCGCCGGACCTGTTGAGCGGCGGTCCGTTCGGCTTTGTGCTCCTGCATCCTGAACGCCTGTTTACGCTCACCTTCGACCCGCTGACCCACGGCGTGTTCTGGAGCCTGCTTGCCAATGGCGTGACCTATTTCGTGGTCTCCATTGCCCGCCGGCCGGAAGCCATTGAGCGCCTGCAAGCTCAGGTGTTCGTGCCAACGGACTTGACGCCGACCCCGGCACTTCGCATGTCACGCACGCGGGTGAGCTTTGCCGAACTGCAAACCACCGTTGCCCGCTACCTTGGCGAACAACGCACCGATCGCTCTTTCCAGCGCCATGCCCGCGAGCGTGGCGAGCCTATCGATATGCATGGCGAGGCGGACATCCACGCCTTGCGCTTTGCCGAGCAGCTTTTGGCCAGCGCCATTGGCGCGGCCTCGTCGCGGCTCGTCATGACCCTGACATTGCGGCGTCACCAGACCTCCTCGCGTGAAGCGATGAAACTGCTGGATGAGGCGAGCACCGCCATCCAGTACAACCGCGATCTCTTGCAGACCGCGCTCGATCAGGTCCGCCAGGGCATCTCGGTGTATGACCGTGACCTCAACCTGATTTGTTGGAACAGGCAATTCCGCGACCTGTTGGGCCTGCCGGCGGAGTTTGGGCAGGTCGGCACATCGCTCCACACGATCCTTCGCCACAGCGCCGAGCGTGGCGGCTTTGGCAAGGGCAGCCCGAGCCGCCTGGTTGCCGAGCGTGTGGAACGCATGGTCGTCGACATGGCGACCTACACCGAGACGCTGCACCCCTCCGGCCTGGTTCTGGAGGTGCGCACCAACCCGATGCCGGACGGCGGTATCGTGACGACCTATACCGACATCACCGACCGCGAGCGGGCAGCAGCCGATCTGGCCCAGATTAACGAGGAGTTGGAGCAGCGGGTTCACGACCGCACCGAAGAGCTGACACGGGTGAACCAGGAGCTGGAGCTTGCCCGTCAGGTTGCCGAAAGCGCTAACCTTTCCAAAACACGCTTTCTGGCGGCGGCAAGCCACGACATCTTGCAACCGCTTAATGCAGCACGCCTCTACGCCTCAACGCTCAACGAGTCCGAATTGCCGGCCGATGCTGAGGGTCAAGCGCGCAACATCGACCGCTCGCTGGAAGCGGTGGAAGATATTCTAGGCGCACTCCTGGACATTTCGCGGCTCGATGCCGGTGCGATGAAGCCTGAAATCGGTGTGTTTGCGGTGCAGGATTTGTTCGACCAGTTGAAGGTCGAGTTTGGACCGGCAGCGGCTGAGAAAGGTCTCAACCTGCGCTTTGTGACGAGCCGCCTGATGGCGCGTTCTGACCGCCGACTGTTCAAGCGCGTGCTGCAAAACCTTGTGTCCAATGCCATCAAATACACCCAGACCGGCGGAATCGTTGTCGGCATGCGCCGCAGCGATGGCGGGTTCAAGGTCGCGGTTTATGACACCGGCATTGGCATGGCCTTGAGCGAGCAGCAACAGGTGTTCGACGAGTTTAAGCGGCTCGACGATGGCGCGCGAACGGCCGGTGGCCTGGGGCTTGGCCTCTCGATTGTCGACCGGATCGCCCAGGTGCTTAACCTTGATGTCTCCATTGTTTCACAGCAGGGATCAGGCTCGTGTTTCCAGGTCAGCGTGCCGCATGTCGCCAAGGTGCGATCGGATGCGCCGGCGCTGGAGCTTTCCTCCAATCAACCAGGCACCAAGCGACGCGGTCACCAAACCGACCTTGCTGGCATGGTCATCGGCTGCATCGACAATGAACCGGCGATCCTTGAGGGCATGCAGGGGCTGCTCAGCCGCTGGGGCGCGGTTGCCATAACCGGCGCGACAGCAAGCGAGGTCGGCAAGGCACTGAAGGCCAAAGAGCTGGAGCCGGAGATGCTGCTGGTCGATTATCATCTCGACGAGGGCACTGGCATTGAGGCCGTTAAGACCCTGCGCTGGCAGTTTGGCGCGAACCTGCCGGCCGTGCTCGTCACTGCCGACAGATCGCCCGAGACGGTGGCCCGCGCTCAGTCGAGCGGCATTGCCGTGCTCAACAAACCGGTGAAGCCCGCGGCCCTGCGCGCCATGATCGCGCAGCATCGGCGCTTGCCCGACGCAGCGGAGTAGCCAAACGAACACCCCGGCCGGAGCCGGGGATTGTTGGTATCTGTTTAGGTGGCTAGTGCGCCAGTTCGGCGACCGCTTCCTGCCAGTTGCCCATCTCGATGCGTGAGGCGGCGATAACGGCCTGGGTGCGGCTTTCCACGTTCAGCTTCTGCAAGATCGCTGAGACGTGCGCCTTCACGGTCGCTTCTGAAACGCCAAGCTCATAGGCGATCTGCTTGTTGAGCAGCCCCTGGCTCAGCATCATCAGAACACGCACCTGCTGCGGCGTAAGCGATGATAGGCGCTTGGCGAGCGCCGCGGCTTCATCGTCATCGGGCGCGTTGGAAAGATCAAGATCCTCCGGCGTCCAGATGTCACCGTCCAATATGGCCTCAATCCCGGCGCTAATCTGATCGACGCCGAGCGATTTGGGCATGAAGCCCGCCGCACCGAAATCGAGGGACCGCCGGATGATCGCCTGATCTTCGGTGGCCGAGACGATGCACACCGGCACGCCTGGATATTGCGCCCGCAAATACATCAAGCCGGAAAAGCCTCGAACGCCCGGCATGTTGAGATCAAGCAGCACCAGATCGACATCCGTACCGGTCTGCAACAGCTCGGTAACGGCATCGATATCGCCGGCCTCGGAAATGCGCGCACCGTCGAATCGCGAGGCGACGATGGTCTTCAACGCGTCACGAAACAAAGGATGGTCGTCTGCAATGATGAAATGGTGGGTGGTCGACATAGGCCCCTCGCACCTTGTGGGGCGGTCGACCATTTTTGGTCTGACGGCCCATTCTCCCGAACCCGGCTTGCTGCACAGCACACAATTGTGCGTTTGCGAAAGAAACCGGTATGGCCATCATTCGTATTGTGACAGTTTTTTCAAGCCCCGTGAGCCTTTTGTAGGGCTTACGCGTATGCGAAGCTTGTCTAATCGGCCATCTATTCTTGCCTCAAACGGCCTGCCAGCTTGGGTAAACGCAGCACCAACCAAGCGACGGCGACGACGTTGCCCAGACAGCACAGGGCAACGATCCAGATGAAGCTCGCAAGCCGCACACCATCAGTTAGAAAGAGGAAGAGGGCGAAGATCAGAAACCCAAGATAAAGGTCGGCGATAGCGACTAAACCCCAGGGATCGGCCATCACGGCGCCAAAGCTTTCCAGAAAATTGGCGTTGAAGCCGGCCCAGACGATCAACGCGGCAAGGCCGAACCCGAGGAGGCCGTAAAGCACCTGCCAAAGCGTCAGAGATTGACGTTCAGGATGCACGGAAGGTTGGGGGCTGTTTTCCAAGAGACTTTTCCAATTGCGTGTTTCGAAGGCTACTTCACTGCTTTACGGTTGACCCGTTGATTGGTTCGCATGTCACCGTCGTTTCCTGATCCAACCCTTTGAAGATCGTTTTGCCAGCCTCCCCTTCTCTTGTTTCTAACACGCCTTTCCATGATGCCCACGGGTCAGAAGCGGCGCTTGACCCGTTCGATCCGGCGTTGGTGCGCGCGGAAACCGCGATCTTCAATGCTGACCTTCTGGAGCGGCTGTCGGCGCTGCCCGATACATGGTCGGTCGCGCCAAGAATTGTCCGTGAAGCGCGAGCACGCGGCGAAGGGCCTTTCCCGCTCGACCCGCAAAGCCCGCATGCCGAGTGGATCGAGCATGACGAGGTGCGCCTACGCCTGATCCAACCGCAAACCCGTGAAACGCGCGGCATCTACCTTCACATTCATGGCGGGGGCTGGACGTTTGGACAGGCCGATTTCCACGATGCGATCCTGGAGCGGCTGGCTGAAGCGACCGGGCTTGCCGCCGTCAGCGTCGACTATCGGCTGGCGCCAGAGCATCCCTTCCCAGCCGGGCCGAGCGACTGCGTCACAGCCGCCGTCTGGGCCTTTGCGCAGGGCGGACCGGTGCTGATGGGTGGCGAGTCCGCCGGCGCGCATCTGGCTTTGCTGACGGCCCTGACTCTGCGCGACCAAGGCGTGGATTGCTCCGGCCTGGTGCTTAATGCCGGTTGCTATGATCTCAGCCTCACCCCATCGGTTCGTAATTGGGGATCGCGGCGTCTCATCCTAACGACACGCGATGTCGACCAATTCGCCGCCAACTGCGTACCTTCCTTTATGGATCGTCGTTCACCCCAAATTTCGCCGCTTTATGCGCGGCTTGATGGCTTGCCGCCTTGCTTTTTAAGCGTTGGCACGCAGGACCCATTGATCGATGACAGTCTGTTTTTGCATCACAGGCTTTTGTCCGCCCGTGTTCCTTCAGACCTCGCCATTGCACCAGGCGGGTGTCATGTGTTCCATCACTTTGACTTGGCAATCGCCCACGAGGCGGAAGCTGCAACCCACTCCTTCCTCAATGGCGTGATGGACGAAACCGCATGATTGGCCCGATCGACACGATCCGCGACACAGCCAATGCCTGGGAGTGCGACGAGAACGACCACATCAATGTGCAGTTCTATGCCGCGCGTTTCGATATTGCGGTTCGCTCGTTCCTCGTGCAGGCCGGCTGGCAGGTGCCGCACCGCGCCGGTCGATTGATCCGTTACCATGCCGAACTGCGCAGCGGCGAACCGGTGCACGGCACCACCGCTTTGGTATCGCTGGAAGACGGCCGGGTAGCACTGGAACATCGGCTGTTTGCCAGCCATCGTGAAGGCACCCCGCTTGCCGCCACCGGCCTTGATCTTCTACCCGACGTGGAGCGCAGCGACCTTTCGGCCTTTGATCTGCCCACGGCGGCAAAGGATGCCCTGCCGAAGACGGGTTCGTTTTTGATGCCGTCCGGCGTCTCTGAGGATGCGCTAGAGGCTTGCTCTGTCACCTATCGCGGGGTCGTGCCCGACAGCGCCTTCCTGCCGGCGAACGAAAGTGCTGACGGTGCCCGCCTTGGCGACCGCTACCTGGTTGGCATCGTTTCGGATGCCGCAACCCATGCCTGGGCGCTGGCCGGCGCCGACGATGCCTGGCTTCGGGCACGCAATTGGGGCCGTGCGGCGGTGCAGTTGCAGCTAACTTATGGCGCACGTCCGACAGCTGGTGACGTGGTGGCCATCCGCACCGGACTTCGCGCAAGCAGCGCCAAATCAGTGAGCTACCGCCATCACATCATGAACGAGATGACCGATGAGCTGATCGCTATCGCCGACATCACCAGCGTGATGCTGAACCTTGAGACCCGCCGCGCCATGGCCTGGCCGGAGGAGAAAAGAAACGGTGTTGAGTCCGCCGTGGAGGCTTTCACCAAGGCGATGTCATCGGGCGAGGCAGCGGGCTCTTAGGAGGCACCTAGGGCTCAGCGCGTTCCTGTTCGATGTCGTCGCGCAGGCGTTCAACCATGCCAAAGAAGCGGCTCATCACTTCCTCGGCGGTGTCCATCACCGCATCCAACTCTTCCTCAGATGGCAGTTCCAGCGCCCGCCTTGCTGCGTCCTCGCGCGTCAGTTGCTCGCCACCTTGTATGTCAAGCGCCGCCAGAGCATCTGAAAGATCGCCTTCAAGGCGCTCGACCTCGGAATCGAGCCGGTTGATTTCCGCTTCATAGGCCTGTCGATCATCAGCAACCAGACGGCACACCCAGCCTGAGGTCTCGCGCTGACATTCGCTGATATGTCCGGTTTCGCGGTCGATCCGCAGCACACCATCGGCTGTGTCCACGACATGAAAACGGTCGGTGTCCAGCTCCTGTGCAGTCGATGGCAGGGCCAGAACGGTGCCTACTAAGGCAACGGCCAGGACGGGAATGGACTTGGTGCGGCGATCCATAAAAACCTCCAAACGCGGGGCAAACTGTCAGCAGGGATGCAGTGCGGCTTTACTTTCATAGTCTGACGGCAAAGGTATGACCATGATTTCCCACCGCCATGGAAACCCGGCTTGAACGCGCCAACGGCCCTGCCGACCACACCCCTGCCAGAAAGCTTTCAGACCTGGTTCGATGCCAAGGGCTGGTCGCCACGCCCGCATCAGCTTGCACTGTTGGAACGCGCTGAGGCAGGCCAGGACTGCCTGCTGATTGCGCCGACCGGCGCCGGCAAGACCTTGGCCGGTTTCCTGCCATCGCTGGTCGATTTGGCCGGACGCAAGCGCCCACGCATGGGCGCTGTTGGCAACAGTCCACTACACACGCTCTATATTTCGCCGCTTAAGGCCCTGGCCGTCGACGTCGCCCGCAACCTCACCATGCCGGCTGAGGAGATGGGAATGGGCTTGAAGATCGAGACGCGCACCGGCGATACGCCCGCCTCGCGTCGTCAGCGCCAGAAGCGCAGCCCGCCGGACATTCTCCTGACAACGCCCGAACAGATCGCGTTGCTCCTCTCGCACGTCGATGCAGGGCGCCTGTTCGGCAATGTGAAGCGGGTGATCTTTGATGAGCTGCACGCGCTGGTGACCTCCAAGCGCGGCGATTTGCTGGCTCTCGGGCTTGCACGGCTGCGGCAGCTTTCGCCTGATCTGGTCGCCACGGGGCTGTCAGCGACCGTGGCCGATCCCGATGCCCTTGCCGGCTGGCTGGTGCCGCAAAACAGCGACCGACCGAGCACAGCCGACATTGTAACCGTGTCGGGCGGCGCGCAGCCCGACATCACAATCCTCAAGTCCGAGGAGCGCATGCCATGGGCGGGGCATATGGCGCGCTATGCCTATGCCGATGTGATCAAGGCCATCGCCGCCCACGGCACGACGCTCATCTTCGTCAACACGCGCGCGCAGGCGGAGCTTGTGTTTCGCGAGCTGTGGTCGATAAACGAAGAAAGTCTGCCGATTGCGCTTCACCATGGCTCGCTTGATGTCGGCCAAAGGCGCAAGGTTGAAGAGGCGATGGCCCGCAATGCCCTGCGCGGCGTGGTGGCGACGTCCACCCTCGACCTTGGCATCGACTGGGGCGATGTGGATCTCGTCATTCATGTCGGCGCGCCCAAGGGCGCGAGCCGGCTTGCCCAACGGATCGGACGCTCCAACCACCGCATGGACGAACCGTCGAAAGCCATCCTGGTGCCGGCGAACAGGTTCGAGGTGCTGGAATGTCAGGCAGCGCTCAACGCCAACTATGCGCGAGCGCAGGACACGCCGCCTATCCGCGATGGCGCGCTTGATGTGCTGTCGCAGCATGTGCTCGGCATGGCCTGCGCCGATGCGTTTGATGAGAGTGATCTCTACGAGGAGGTACGGTCCACCTACCCCTATCGCCTACTGACGCGGGAGGCGTTTGAGCGCGTGGTGCAGTTTGTCGCCACCGGCGGTTATGCGCTCAAAAGCTATGAGCGTTACGCTCGCATCCGTCAGCGCAAGGATGGGCTCTGGCGGGTCGCCAATCCCATGGTCGCGCAGCAATACCGGCTGAATGTGGGCACGATAGTCGAGATGCCGGTGCTCACGGTGCGGCTCGTCTCGGCCAAGCAGGCGGCCCAGCGCTCCAAGAACGCATTGCGCGGCGGGCGCATTCTGGGTCAGGTCGAGGAGTACTTCCTGGAAACCTTGGTTCCAGGCGACAGCTTCCTGTTCGGGGGCGAGGTGGTGCGCTTTGAAGGTATCCATGAGGACAATGCGCTTGTTTCGCGCACCGAGGGCGGCGACCCGAAAATCCCGTCCTATGCGGGCGGTAAGTTCCCGCTGTCCACCTATCTTGCGGACGAAGTTCGAGCGATGCTGGCCGAACCCAAGCGCTGGAATGAACTGCCCGATCAGGTCGCCGACTGGCTGCGCATCCAAAAGGACAAGTCCGCCCTGCCCGGTCGCGACGGCTTGCTGGTGGAGACCTTCCCGCGCGGTAACCGCCACTACATGATCTGCTATCCCTTTGAGGGCCGCCTGGCACACCAGACGCTCGGCATGCTCCTCACCCGCCGGATGGAGCGGGCACGCGCCAAACCACTTGGTTTCATCGCCACCGACTATGTGCTTGGCGTGTGGGGTCTTGCGGATTTTGGTAAGCTGATTGCCGAAGGTCGCATGCCGCTCGATGAGCTCTTCGAACAGTCCATGCTTGGCGATGATCTGGAAGAGTGGATGGGCGAGAGCTATCTGCTCAAACGCACCTTTCGGGCCTGCGCACTCATCTCCGGTCTCATCGAAAAGCGCCACCCGGGCCAGGAGAAATCCGGCCGGCAGGTCACCGTTTCGACCGACCTCATCTATGACGTTCTGCGCCAGCATGAGCCCGATCACATTCTCATGCAGGCGACCTGGGCCGACGCGGCGACCGGGCTTCTCGACATCGCCCGCATCGGCTCTATGCTCCAACGCATTGATGGGCGAATCAGCCACCAGCGCTTGGAGCGGATTTCGCCGCTTGCCGTGCCGATCATGATGCAGATCGGAAAGGAGCCGGTCTTTGGTGAGGCGCGCGATCAGGTTCTGGAAGAGGCAGAACGTTTGGACGAGGATGCCCTGTTGGCCGAAGCCATGATCGATGAGGAATTGCGCTAACCGATGTCAGCCTGGTTGAGCCAGATCGCCAAAGAGCCGGATGAGGAGACAAGTGCCTCCATTCGTTTGGCCGGCGTGCACCTCGTCGCTGACCGGTCCGGCGCACTCTACTGGCCAGAGGAGAAGATGCTGATCGTGGCCGATCTGCATCTTGAAAAAGGCTCCTCCTTTGCAAGGTTCCGCCAGCATCTTCCGCCCTACGACACAAAGGCCACACTGCGGCAGCTTGGCCGAGTGATTGAGACCTATGAACCCGAGCGTGTGATCGCGCTCGGCGACAGCGTGCATGACCGGTCCGCATGGGATCGTCTGGACGAGACGGATCGGTCCGAAATCGAGACGTTTGCGGAACGGATGCGAGACTGGTTCTGGGTCGCCGGGAACCATGATCCGGACCCGCCGGCCGGTGTTCCAGGCCGCGCGGTGGACAGTCTCGCCATCGGTCCACTTCTGTTTAAGCACGAGCCGGGCGGCGTGATCGGCGAGGGTCAGGCGGAGATCGCAGGTCATTTGCATCCGGCCGCACGGGTGATTGGGCGTGGAGGTTCCACGCGAAGGCCCGCCTTTGCCTACGACCAGACCCGGCTGATCCTTCCGGCGTTCGGCGCTTATGCCGGCGGGCTTTGCCTGTCGGCCGAGCCGTTCGGACCGTTGTTTGCAAAGACGTCTCTGCGGGCAGCTGTGTGCGGGCGCTCGCGGGTTTTCACCGTGCCAGCCAAATCGATCCTTGGTTGGCGATAGAGGCTGCTGGGGTCAGGTGATCGTCAGCACGGCTGTCACCGACAGGAATGAGCAGACCAGCGCCGTTAGCATCAACCGCAGGGTGGAAAACCATTCGGGCGCGCCGTCATCCTTCGCATCTCCAACGTCCCACGCGCCCTGTGCAGCAAAGGCAACGGCTAGGAGCACCAGCGCGGGGAAGGCCGGAATCAGAAGCGCAACCCAGCCCAGAAGCGACGGCACGACCGACAGCATAAGCCGGGCATCGCGCTTCTCATGGTTGGAAAGGCTAAGCGCCATCCCCCAGCGAATGCCACCCAGAAAAGACAGAATCACCGCGCCATAGCCAAGTGTTGCCCGCAAGGCGAGATCAGCGGAAATAATCCAAAGGCCGCCGCTAGCAAAGATGACCAGACCGGCCATGAAGGGGATCGCCCCAGCAAGGCCAAGCCAGCGCGGCACGGGCGGAACGGATTGCAGAGCGGTCAGTGCGCGCATGGTGGTTCGATCTTCAGATTTGGGGCGTTCATCCTGGAGTGAACCTTAGGTCAGGATCGCCGGAAGACCACCCCTCCCAACCAGCCGGTGAAGGCGGCCAGCAGGATGACCAGCGCGCCATAGATGAAGGGATCGGTCTGCGAGAGGCGGAAGACGAACTGCTCAAAGCCGGTTTTGCGCACCACGATGCCGACCTGTTCTTCCGCAAGCAGCGCGCCGCCCGAAAAAAGGAACACGCGAACCTCGAAATTGCCGAGCGGAACATCGGCAGGAAACGTCGCCCGCGCCCTGAACAGAGTGTTGTCGATGACCGCAACGCCTTCGGGGTCTTCCTGATATTGCCCGCTTTCGCGCTGCAAGCGCAGGAAGGCACGTTCAAACACATGGTCCGCCGGGCGTTCGCTGGTGTCCATATCGTCGAGCGTTTCAGCCTCGCCGGTGTCACCATCCGCGCTGGCTGTATTGGGCTCATCACTTGACGCCAGCAAATAGTCGATGCCGATCTGAAAGCGCGTCAGCAAGGCCGGATGGGCGATGTCTTCAATCGGGCGGTTGGACAGGACCGTGTAGGCCGTTGGCACATCCTCAAAGGCCTCGGCGTGCCGATTAATCCAGATCCCTGCCACGCGATCCTTTAGGCGGGTGACGCGATCAGCCCGTGGTCCGGTGACGGTCACAACCACATCATAGTCCGATGCGCGGGGAACGGTGGAGGCGTCACGGCGAACGGCGCCAAACACGGTGATCGACGAACCGGTGAAGTTGGACGTGATATCGACCGTGCGCTCGGACATGGTGACGAGCAGCGTTTCTGCCTGCGCCGGTACGGCGGCCAGGAGAAGCGCAAGCGCAGCAAGGCGTAACCAGCAAATCATCCGCCCAGCCCCGCAACCGAGAATAGGTCGGTCGGTTCAATCGCCAGATCAACCAGGAAGCGAACGCCCACCGCCAGGATGAGAAGCGCCAGGAGAAGACGAAGCTGTTCGCCCTTCAGTTTTTGACCGGCCGATGCCCCGAACTGCGCGCCCAGCACGCCCCCCACCATGAGGATGAGGCCGAGAATGACATCCACCGACCCGGTGGTGAAAGCGTGCAACATGGTCGCGACTGCCATCGTCACCAAAATCTGCAACAGCGATGTGCCGATGACGACATTGCCGGGCACCCGCAGCAAATAGATCAGCGCCGGCACCATGATGAAGCCACCGCCTATGCCCAGGATCGCGCCGATGAAGCCGATGGCAAGGCCGAGCAGCACCACCGGAATGACGGAGATATAGAGCCGTGATTTCTTGAAACCGACGCGAAAAGGAAGGCCATGGATCCATCCATGACGGCCTGGCTGGCGCAGGGAGACCGAGCCACCTCGCGCACCGCGCCACACAGAGCGCGCGCTTTCGATCAGCATCATCGATCCGATGGCGCCCAAAAAGACCATGTAGGAAACGGAAATGATGAGGTCGAGCTGGCCCAGCGAGCGCAGGATGGAGAACAACCAAACGCCCAGCGACGAACCGATGATGCCGCCGCACAATAGGACCCCAGCCAGCTTGAAATCAACGCCGCCCTTACGCCAATAGCTGAGCACGCCGGAGGTCGATGAAGCGACGACCTGTGAGGTCACTGTGGCAACAGCCACCGAAGGCGGAATGCCGGAAAAGATCAGCAACGGGGTGAGCAGAAATCCTCCGCCCACGCCAAATAGGCCCGACACGAACCCGACCGCACCGCCCATGCCGAGAATGAGAAACACATTCACGGCCAGTTCGGCGATGGGCAGATAGATCTGCATGGTGGCAGCGGCTTTCCGGGGCGGGGCGAAACCACGTGTCAGGCCCGGTGAAAGCCCTTGCGCGATCGAAAAAGGTCTTTTGTGTATGACCCCGCCGCAATGGGCGGGTCAATCGCTGCAAGAGCGGGCTTGCAAACGTTTTCGCCGTTTTGGGCGATGGATAGTCCGCGCCTACGACTAAAGACTGGTGCCAGCGCGCAGCGCGTCCAGCAAGGCACTGTCAATGGCGGCACCTTGGCCAAGGCCAAGGGATTGACGGAAGGCACGCACCGCATCGCTGGTGCGTGGTCCGATCACTCCGTCGGCGGGGCCTGGATCGTACCCTCGCGCGGCCAGAAGGCGCTGAACTTCGGCAATCTGCGCCGGGGCAGCGGTGTCGGCGCGAGCCTGCACACTGCTTGGGTCCCAGCCACCCTCGGGAGCAGGCACTTCAATAGCAACCCGTTCGACCGGTATCGGCGCCCAATTGTCGACCCGCGCGCGCGCCAGGGCGAGCGCCTGCTCACCCAGAACGCCGGCCACCTCGTCACGGCGGCTGGCCGCTTCGCTGTCACCAGCATTGGCCGACAGGGCAAACCATTTGTAGGATTCCATCAGATCGCGTTCGACACCCATCCCGCGCGCATAGAGAACGGCGAGATTGAACTGGCTATCGGAGAGGCCACGATTGGCGGCAGGCAGGAACCATGAGGCAGCGCGCACAAAGTCTGGCCCGCCATTGCGGCCTTCGGCGGCCATGACTGCAAGATTGTGCATGGCGCGCGGATTGCCATCGAGCGCGGCACGCTCATACCAGCCAATGGCACCATCTGGGTTGCGGTCCACACCACGTCCTTGCTCGTAGAAGCTTCCCAACCGGTAGGCGGCTGGCGCGAGGCCCTGTCGCGCGGCCTGACCATACCAATAGGCGGCTGCTTGCAGATCCTGGGTAACGAAGCGACCCTCCATAAAGCGCGTGGCAACCTCAAACTGTGCCGCCGCGTCGCCATTGGTCGCAGCCAAACGAAGACGAGGTGGACCCACCGATTCAGGCAGGTCGGTGGCCGTGTTTCCAGGCAGCGGTGGAATGGTCGGGTCCAGTAGCAGGCCCAGATCATTGGCCGGCGGCGGGCTAGGACGCGCCGGGGACTGAGCTGCCAGATCGCCGGCATCGCCCGCAGCGGAGGGCTCTTGGGCTGCCGTTGAGGCCTCTACCGCACCAGGCGTTGCCGCCATGACCGGTCCGCGGTCACGGGAAAAGCCAGAGCTGAGTGCGGTGTCAACGCCCGCTGGGGCTGCGACCAGTGCGTTTGGTACTTGCGGGTCCGTCGGCGCGACGTCGGTATCAATGGCCGGCAGACGCGAGCTTTCTATCGCACTGCCAGATGAGGGCAGGCTTGATTGATCGGACGGTGCTGGCTCGTCAGACACCGCGGCGGGTTCAGCATCGGACGCCGGCGCAGCGTCCGAGGCCGGCGCGGTGGGGGCTGTGACCTCAGCATCGTCGGCCTGGCCGATCACTGGTGCTGGGCCGGTCCCACCTTCATCACCGGAGGGCAGGAAGGAGGACAGCGCGTAAAGACCGAAGGCGAGCACAAAGAAGAAAAGCGCGAGGCGGATGGGACCGGAGAAAAGCGCTTTGCCTTTTTTCTCGCTTTCTTGCTTGTTGTGATCTTGCGAACCAGCAAGCCGAGCATCCTCGGTGGCAGGTTGCGGCATGCGCGGCATGTCTGGCGAAACACGCGCAGCGGTTCGGTTTTCCGGCACCTGCGGTTGGGGCACGACACTGGGTTCTGCAAAGGCTGGTTCGGTCGACTCGGCTCTGGCCTTGTCGCGGCCAAGGTCGCCGACACCGCCTGTCGCCTCAAGCGCAGCGTTCTGCGCTGCGCGGCGGGCAGCTGCGATGAAGTTTGCCCGCTGGGCGGCCGTACCGGCGCTTGGTGCTGGCGATGCGTCGTGATGCTCGGCCGGTTCGATGCTGCTTGCCGACGCGCCATTGCCTGCCTGCTGGGCGCGCGCATGAAGGGCGCTGGAAAGCTGATTGAGAAGGGTCTGCGCATCGCCGGGTGCAGCCGGTTCGGCAACGGGATTTGGCGCCGGTTCGACAATAGGGTCAGGGGCTGCTTCTTGCGCTGGCTCTGGATGATCCCGTGCCTCCTCGCGCTCGCGCTCGGACCTTTCCGCTTCGGCAGCAAGACGCTCCAACGCCTGATCAGCATGGCTGCGAGGCTGTTCGTCGATTGGTCGTGCGGCACTTGGAGGTTCAGCCTTTGCGCGTCCGGACGGGGCCAAACTGTGGCCTTCTGCTTCCAGCGTACCTAGACGGTCCAGAACCGTTCCAAGAGCGCCCTGGACCGCTTCGAGCGTTGCATGCAAGCGGGCATCCTGTTCGCCTGCGCTGTTGCGCAGATCTGTCAGCTCTTCTTGGAGGCGATCCACGCTTGGCTTCAGCTCAGCCTGGGAATCTTCAAAGCGCGACTCGATCCGGTCCAACACCGCATCGGGGACCACGGAGGGGTCGTGGGCCGGCGTGCCGGCATCGGCGGAAAACAAGCCAATGGCCTGAACCCGCTCGGCCAAATCGTCGATCTTCTGCTCAATCTCCGGCAAGAGAGCCGCATCGCCCGACTGGCGCACCATATCAAAGCGATCGGCCAAGTGGCGGACCTGATCGACGATGCTCTGCTGGAGGGCGCGGTTGCCGCCCAGCTCCACCGAAGCGCGGGCACGCGCAAGGTCGTCATGCAGATGCAGAAGGTCTTCCGAGGCGACCGAACCGCCATCTTCAGCCTTAGCAAGAAGCTCGGAAAGCTGACCCTCAAGCTGCGAAATCGCACCATCGGGATTGGGCGTTGGCATAGCGGCCAGCAGTGTTTCCAGCCGTCCGGAGAGATGGTCGATCAGTGGCGTATCGGCCTTGCCGATGGTGCGCTCAAGGCCCACCAGACGGTTGTTGACCTGTTGAAGCTCGTCTCCCAAAGGCGCAAGCGCGCTGGATAGGCGGCTGTCGAATTCAGCCTCGACTGCGGCCACCAGCGTTTCGGTGCGTGGAACGCTCTGCAGGCAGGATTCGACCCGCTCGCCGAGATCGCGAACGGCCTCTGCCAAGCGTTCGGCACTGCGATCTTCCTGAAGCGAGGTAACCCGACCGGTAAGGTCCAAAAGAGCCTGCTCGATCTCACGGACCGGCATGGTGGTGGTGAAGGTATCGACATGGCGCGAGAGGGCCGACAGTTCGCGCACCATCTCACTTTGGCTGGCGAGCGTTCCGTCAAGGTGCTCTAGCCGATCCGACAGTGCAGCAATCTGCGCCGCGTAACCGCCCGTCATTTCCTCAAGACGATCCAGAGCCTTGAAGCGATCATCAAAGCCAGCCAGCGACGGGCCAGGCGATGTGCCGCGCATTTCCTCTCGGATCGTATCCAGGGCGCCGGTGAGGCCGCGCGCCTCGTCCTGGAAGGCCGTCAGGCGCTGCATCTCTTCCTGCAAGGCATCCAGCCGATGTTCCACCGAAGACGGCAGCTCCCCGCCACTACCAGCTGCCAGCGCTTCGATCCGCGCTTCCAACGCCACCAAACGCTCAACAACCGCTCCAATGGCTTCGCCAACGTCCTGCCCGGCGGCACCCGCTGCCATGGCTTTGACGCTCTCCAGAGCTTCCCTCAACTCGGCCGGATCGGCCTGCGGTGTTGCTTCCAGCCGGGCGATCATTCCGCGCATATCGCTAACCAGAGCTGCGGTGCCACTGTCCGACAGGCCGTCTATTGCTTCGCGAAGACTGGTAACCTCGTCGTAAAGGGCGTCAATTTTGTCGGCGGCCCTGCCGCCAGACTTCAGCTCGTCAAGGCGCGCAAGGATGTGGCGATAACCGGCTTCCAACGAGTGGATGGCATCGGGCGTCGGCATGGCCGACACGGTGTCCTGCACCGACTGTATCTGCGCGCTGAGATCGGCGAGAGCTGGGCCGCTCACCCCACCATCGTTCGATGAGGGCTGGGAAAGTCGCGCTTCCAAGGCCTGCAATTGCTGACGCATGGAGGGCAGAGTTTCGCCCGTCAGACGCGCCTGCCCGAGAGCATTGGTCTCGGCCAACTGGCGCACATCGCTGAGTGAATCGGCAAGCCGGGCAAACTGAGCATCCAAGTGTTGAGCCAGGAGATCGAGCCCGTCGCCCTCCCCATCGACAGCCGTGGGTGCCTGCGGTTCATAAGATGGTTGAGCCGGGGGTGCGGCTGGCGGGGGCATCGGTCGGCGATAGTCAGGTGACGGCGTGACTGGCGCAGCACTGCTGACCATGCCGACTGCTTCCAGTTCGCGTTTGCGACGTCGCAGCACGTCAAGTGGATTGGCTGCAGGGCTGGGAGCTTGGGCGGATGGCCGAGCAGAGCCTGCATGACCTGGCGCAGGCGCCGCAGGCGCTCCGGATAGTTTGGATTCCAGGGACTGGATGTTGCGAGCGATGGCGGCCAGCCTAGTTTGCAAATCAGGCGGAGCGCTTTGGGGGCCAGGCGCGCCATGATGATGGGGCGCCGGCGCACCGCGGTGATGATTGCCTGCACCAGAACGGGCAACGGCCCAATCGGTGGGACCGTTTTGCGGGGCGTTTTCGCCGTAATACTCTTGCGGCGCCATGTTATGCGCCATGGGGGATCGCTGCACCATCCCTACCCAACCTTGCTCGCTGTTGGCCGGACAGCCCAAGACCGGCCCAACGCCGTAGCGGCGTTTGATCGCTGCAATGGTGCGTCAAACATGGTAAACGACGGGTAAAGATCACCAAGCGGTAAACGCTTCATAATGAGGCTGGGGCAAGATCAGGGGTTGGCTCTAATAGATGGCTAACCACTCCTTTCCACCTGCCTTGCGCCAACAGGTGCCGGGCGCGTAAGTGCCGATGACATTTCCTATCGGCAAGAAAGACGGCAAAGACCTTGGACAACGGAGCGCGCGAAACCGACTACACCATTGGCGAGCTCGCCAAGGAGTTTGATCTAACGTTACGGACCTTGCGGTTCTACGAGGATAAGGGCCTGCTGCGCCCGCGGCGCAAGGGCATGCAGCGTCTCTACTCGCGCCGAGACCGGGCCCGCTTGAAGCTTATCGTTATGGGCAAGCGGGTTGGCTTCTCGTTGCACGAGATCGGCGAGATGCTTGACCTTTACGATCTGAAGGATGGCCAGCCGGGACAGCTTGAAACAGCACGCACGCGCTTTCAGGAGCAAATCGCGCTTCTGGAGAAGCAAAAGCAGGATATCGAGCAAGCCATTGTGGAGCTTCAGCGTACCGTTGAAGTTGTGACCGGCATGCTGAAAGAAAAGCAGGGCGGCTCACCTGATCGTGACGACTAGCCGGTCTTGCGCTTGATGGACGAGGGTCCTACCAGCGGGCATCGCCTGACACAGGAGCCCGCCCATGAGCGCCACGATCGACTATTACGTCACCCTTATCTCCCCGTTTTCCTATCTTGGTCACAAAGCTTTTCTGAGCGTTGCCGCCAAACATAGCGCGACGATCGCCTATAAGCCGATGAACCTGATGGACGTCTTCAAAACGTCAGGTGCACTGCCGATCCCCGAACGCCCGCAGTCGCGACAGAACTACCGTCTCATCGAGTTGCAGCGCATCGCCGATGTTCGGCAGATGCCGTTGACGCTCCGGCCAGCACACTTCCCAACCAACCCAGCGCTCGCCAATGGTTGTGTGGCGGCCATCGCGCAGGCAGGCGGTGACCCGGCAGACTTCATGTTCGCGGCCTTTCAGGCCTGCTGGGTGAATGACGAGCAAATCGCAGACGAGGCTGTGGTGCGCCGCTTGTTGGCCGAGACGGGCCACGACGGGGACGCGACCCTTGCGGAAGCAACCAGCGATGCGATCTTGGCGGAGATGACGGCCAACACCGAAGCTGCAATTGCCGCCGGTGCGGTTGGGGCGCCTGTTTATGTGCTCAACGGCGAACCCTTTTGGGGTCAGGACCGCATCTACTACCTCGATCATGCCCTGGCCAGCGGTCGCGGCCCCTACACGCCGGCCTGATCCGCACCACATAGCGGCACATGGGAATGCGTGCCGATCAGTTCATGACACTTCGCCCGGAAGGCCTTTACTGCATTCCGGGTGACTTCTTTATCGATCCCGTGCGACCCGTTGATCGCGCCGTTGTTACCCACGGCCATGCTGACCATGCGCGGCCGGGGCATGGGGCAGTGCTTGCGACGCCGGAAACGCTCGCCATCATGGCCATCCGTTACGGAGCCAGCCATGCCGGACGCACCCAAAGCGTGGAGTATGGCGAGGTGCTGACGCTGGGCGACACACGTGTTTCGCTCCACCCGGCCGGCCATGTGCTTGGGTCGGCGCAGATTCTGGTCGAGCATGGCGGCCACCGGCTGGTTGCCTCTGGTGACTACAAACGGCATGCCGACCCAACGGTGACGCCGTTCGAGGTCGTGCCGTGCGACACCTTCATCACCGAGGCGACCTTTGGCCTGCCGGTGTTCCGCCATCCGCCCGGTGCGGACGAAGTCGCCAAGCTTCTTGCCTCGCTTGAGTTATTCTCCGACCGGCCGCATCTGGTCGGAGCTTATGCGCTTGGCAAGGCGCAGCGTGTGATCGCCGAAATCAGGGCAGCGGGTTATGACGCGCCGATCTATCTGCACGGGGCACTGGAGAAGCTCTGCCACTTTTATGAGGCCGAAGGCGTGGCTTTGGGTGAGCTCGTGCCGGTGGCTGGGCTCAAAGCAAAGGATGTGGCCGGGCAGATTGTGCTCTGCCCGCCAGGCTCCATGGCTGACCGCTGGTCGCGCAAGTTCGGCGAGGTCATCACCTGCTTTGCCTCCGGCTGGATGCGAGTGCGGGCGCGGGCCCGTCAGCGCGGTGTGGAGCTACCACTGGTGATGTCGGACCATGCTGATTGGGACGATCTCTGCCAGACCATTCTGGATACCCAAGCCTCGGAAGTCTGGGTGACGCACGGCCAGGAAGATGGGTTGGTGCATTGGTGCGGCACGCAGGGCATCGCCGCCAAACCACTCAACATGATCGGCTATGGCGACGAAGGGGATGAGGCGGCTGAACCAATAGAAACGGACGAGGCAGCGTCATGAAGGCGTTTGCCGAGCTTTTGGATCGCTTGGCCTACGAGCCCCGGCGCAACGGCAAACTTCGCCTCATGACGCGCTTCTTCCGCGACACGCCAGACCCGGAACGCGGGCTGGCTCTGGCGGCGTTGACGGGCGGGCTTGATTTCAAGAATGCCAAGCCGAATGTCATTCGCGGCCTCGTTCAAGAGCGTACCGACGAGGTGTTGTTCGGCCTCTCCTACGACTATGTCGGCGACCTGTCGGAGACGGTAGCGCTCATTTGGCCGGCAGATCATGGGGTCAACGTGCCCCCTCCGTCTCTAAAGGTGGTGGTGGAGACGCTGGCGACGACCGGCAAGGCTGACTTGCCCGGTGTCCTTGCCCGTTGGCTCGACACGCTGGATGAAACCGGGCGCTGGGCTTTGCTGAAGCTCATAACGGGTGGCCTGCGCGTTGGTGTTTCGGCGCGTCTTGCAAAAACGGCGGTCGCTGGGCTGGGCGATCTGGCACCCGATGCCATTGAGGAAGTCTGGCACGGGTTGAAGCCGCCCTATGAGGGCTTGTTTGCTTGGGCTGAAGGCGAAGGCGAGCAACCGGAGAATGACGATCCCGCCCCCTTTTCACCGGCTATGCTGGCCCACCCAATTGAGGACAGCGACTTCGCCAAGCTCGACGCCGACGACTTTCTTGCCGAATGGAAGTGGGATGGCATCCGCGTTCAAGCGGCGACAGGTACCGCCAAGGACGGCACGGCGGTGCGCCGGCTCTACTCGCGCACGGGGGACGAGATTTCAGGCGCCTTTCCCGACCTTGTCGAGGCGCTGCCTGAGGATGTGACGCTGGATGGAGAGCTTCTGATTCTCATCGATGGTCGGGTGCAGACTTTCAACACGCTGCAACAGCGCCTCAACCGCAAGACGGTGTCGGCCAAGCTGCTGGCGAGCCATCCTGCGCATATGCGGGTCTATGATCTTCTGCGACAGGACGGTGAAGACCTTCGCCCGTTACCCTTTGCAGAGCGACGGGAACGGCTGGAAGCACTGGTGGCCGCGCATGACCACCCGCGCCTTGATATCTCATCCATGGTTCGGTTCGCCGACTGGGATGCGCTGGCCGCTGCTCGCTCAGACCCGGGCTCTCATGGGGCAGGTGCGGATGCTGATGCGGTGGAAGGCGTGATGATCAAGCGCGCCGACAGCGCCTATGTGCCGGGCCGCCCCAAAGGGCCGTGGTGGAAGTGGAAGCGCGATCCAATGCTGATCGACGCCGTGCTGATGTATGCGCAGCGAGGTCACGGCAAACGCTCCAGCTTCTACTCCGACTACACGTTCGGCGTCTGGCGGGCCGATGGAGAGGGCCAGGCTCTTGTGCCGGTTGGAAAGGCCTATTTCGGCTTCACCAATGAGGAGCTGAAGCAGATCGACAGTTTCGTGCGCAAACACACGGTCAACCGCTTTGGCCCAGTGCGCGAAGTGATCCATGGCGAGGATGCCGGCCTGGTGCTGGAAGTTGCCTTCGAAGGGTTGCAACGCTCCACACGTCACAAGAGCGGTGTCGCCATGCGCTTTCCCCGCATTTCCCGCCTTCGTTGGGACAAGCCACCGCGCGAGGCTGACACGCTTGAGACGGTTATGGCGCTTTTGCCGGAAGGCGAACGGTGATGGGTCGGCAGGCAAAATCGAGCCAAACAACGCGACCTCTTATCTGGCAGTCCAACAAATTTCTATTCGTTGATACTTTATAACATATCAATATATATTTATCTTTCCTTGCCTTGATGATCCTTACACCCTTGAATTGTATTATTTTTACATTTCTCTTATTCGACTCTTTTTTTTATTTATGTAAAATGAACAGGTATTTCGTTTTTATTTGATTGGTGAGGACATCAATGGCGGAACATGGCCATGAGAATCTCACGCGACGTGAATTTGAAGTTTTACAACTGATAGCTAAAGGCATGAACAGTAGAGAGATTTCGGTGTTTCTTGGCATCGCGTACTACAATGTTCGCAAACATAGATCGAATATCTTACCCAAGCTTAATCTTCATGATGCTGCCCAGCTCCAAGCTTATGCGGTGCAGCACTTTTCTGACAAAGATCAGCACTCAAAGGAGGTTCTGCATGGCATTTGCTGACCGAACGAGAGGAGACGATTGCGCTGCTGGTCGCCGAAGGAAAAACGTCCAAGCATATCGCCCGCGAGCTCGCCATTAGCCCACTGACGGTGCGAACCCATCGACGCGCGATCTTTGCCAAACTGGGCGTCCATTCGGTCGCCGATCTTGCGCTGCTGGTTCGCCAGCTTGAGTGACCTGCCTACCCCAACGGAGTTATTTCTCGCACTCGCCGTTTGCTGCATCCATAGGTTGCTTAATTTCCTAAGCAAAACCTAAAGGAGAAAACTCATGGCGACTGAGCAAATCATCGTCTACATCGACACGACACAGTTGTCGCTGCAGAAGAAGAACAATTACAGCCTCTATCTGGCGAAGAAAGTGAACGGTAACTACACGGTTGTCTGGCAATCCAAAGGGCCGATCGCGACCGCGACCAACCCGGCGGTTTACGAGTACAAAAACACCTTCAACATCACGATCCCGTCCTACCAGGTAAACTACGGCACGGTGACCGACCAGCAGGGTGCAATTTCGTTCTCGGCCGGCGGCAAGGCGGTTGATATCGACCTTGGCCAGACAGTCGATCTGGACAGCCAAGGTCTGTTCGCCACCCCGACGAACACCGGGACGGCTGGTGAGATCACGATCACCAACGAGCTTCAAGGCAACCCGAATGCCATCCTGAATGACAATGAAGGCAATACAATCTACGTCAACGACTACAGCGGGATGGACGTAGGTACATCAACGCTGACGCCGATCGACGAGTATCAGATTTGGTTCGACTCTTACCAAGACACCGGCACGATCATTGCCAACAATGTGAGCAATGCCGGATCGGTGACCTTCTCCGGCGGCACTACCAGTAAAACGATCAGCTACACCAGTTCCGGCGATTGGGTGCAGGGAGGCCTGCCTTCTGCGGTTTCGATGGATGCCGTCACAGAGGATCTGGATGGCAGCGGCATCATGGTGGAGGTTCTTGCCACGTTCACAACGGCTCTTACGACCGCTGCCGTCACCTACCTCTTGAAGAACCTCATCGACAAGTTCGCCAACAACCTGAAGCCGACCAAGATTTCGGCAGCTGCCGGCAGTGCGAAGCTTGAGGTGGAGTTCGCCAAGGGTGCCGGTGACGCATCCGCCGCCGATACGATGGACAAGTATGAGGAGGCCGTGAACCAGGCACTGACAGCCGTCGCCAGCGAAAAGAACTCGCCGATTGCCGGTGAGAAATGGGGCCTCAGCGAACCGCAGGTTGCTGTTTTCTACGGCTAGCCGGACAGCCTGAACGCCTAGGCAGCGTCGCCGTTCCCCTGACCTCTTCTTCCAGGCAATGTCAGGCAGAGCGGCGCCGCTGCCACATTACCGTTCCCACCACGCCGACCAGCACCGCTGCCAGCGCATACCAGGTGATGGCATACTCCAGATGGCGATTGGAGAAGGTGAACTTGGTCTCGCCTGCCTGGGGCAGGACGCCTTGTTCGCCAGCGGGCATATCAACGGTGATCGGCAAGACTTGGTCGACGCCAGACAATATCGCCATCTGCGCAATGTCGCGTCGGTAGGCGATGCGATCGTCCAGATCAGGATCGGGGGTCATCCAGTCGACCGGGTCGTTGGGACGTACCAGCCCCTCAAAGCTTACTGGCTCTTCCGGCGGGCGTGTCACCGTCACGCCGTCCGGTAGCAGGAAGGGGATAAAGCCACGATTGACGAACAGGTGGCCGGTCGTGTCGCCCTCGATCTCAAAGGGCTGCATCATCCAGTAGCCAGGGCCCTCAAAGGCTCCAGCGGGGTCCGACAAGGTGGTGAACACGCGCACCGGCTCGCCGACAAACCGGCCTTCCACAGAGACGCGGCGATAGGCCAGAGCATCGGAGTCAGCCCCGTCGCCCTCTTCCAGACCAGAGGACAAGGGCTCCAAGCCATGCTCGGAGATGAGGTCCGCCAGAGCCACGGCCGGTAGCGACGGTCGTTCTTCCGCTTGCGCGATGAGTTCCTGTTTCCAGGCCAGCCGCTGGACCTGCCACGTGCCAAGACCCAGAAGCGTGAAAAACGCCCCGACGATCAGAGCGGCGGCAAAAAGGCGTTTCATCGGCGGGTGCCACCCGACACATCGTCGTTGCGCACCTCCAGCGCGTCCATCTGATACTGACGGGCGATCAGCCAACCTTTGAGTGGGCGCAGCGGCAGGAGGCACGTGATCAGGATGAGTGGGACTGCCACAATGGCGTGGACCCAGAAGGAGGGTTGAAACGCCACCTCCAGCCATAAGGCGACGCCGACAACAATGAAGCCTGCGAAAAAGGTTATGAACACCGCAGGTCCGTCGCCTGAATCAGCAAAGCCATAGTCCAGATCGCAGACCTCACAGCGCTCATGCAGTTTCAGGTAGCCATCGAACATGGCGCCTTCGCCGCAACGTGGGCAGCGGCCATGGAACCCGGCAGACAGCGGGGCGGATGTGGGTTGGTAGTCGGCCATAAGGTCTCTCAAAACAGCAAAAGGGCGACCCGAAGGCCGCCCCCTTGCAATCATGTTTGGGCATGCGGCGACATGCTAAAAATTGCCGCCCCCGCCATAACCCCAGACATAGATCGCAACGAACAGGAAGAGCCAGACGACGTCGACAAAGTGCCAGTACCAGGCTGCGGCCTCGAACCCAAAATGCTTCTCCTTGGTGAACTGGCCTTGCATGGCGCGGAACAGGCAGACGGCCAGGAATACGGTGCCGACGAAGACGTGGAATCCGTGGAAGCCGGTCGCCATGTAGAAGGTCGCGCCATAGATGTGGCCGGAGAAATCGAAATGCGCGTGGCTGTACTCATAGATCTGAACGATCGAGAACAAGACACCGAGCGCAATCGTGAGCGCCAGACCCTGTTTGAAGCCTTTGCGGTCCCCATGGATGATGGCGTGGTGCGCCCAAGTCACGGTCGTGCCTGAGGTCAAAAGGATCAGCGTGTTAATTAGCGGCAGATGCCAGGGGTCAAAGGTCTCAATCCCCAACGGTGGCCAGACACCGCCCAACAGTTCGGCGCGCATGGGCTGTTCGGCCGGGCCTGGATAGAAGCCAGCATCGAAATAGGCCCAGAACCAGGCAACGAAGAACATCACCTCTGAGGCGATGAACAGGATCATCCCGTAGCGCAGATGCAGCGAGACAACCGGTGTATGGTCGCCGGCGATGCTCTCGCGCACAACGTCGCGCCACCACATCACCATAGTGTAGAGCACACCCAGCATGCCAAGCGCGAACCACAACCAGGACCCATCATGCATCCAAACGATGGCGCCAATGGCCAGGACCAGCGCACTGATGGAGCCGACCAGCGGCCAAGGGCTGGGTGGCAGAATGTGATAGTCGTGATCGGTTGCGTGCCCTGAGGCCATGGAAGGTCTCCTTCGATCTCCATCCATCGCTGGATGGCCGCTCCCCCGTTTGAGCGAAGTCTTTCCTAGTTCACATTCGGCGCCAGGTGCGCGGTTTCGGCTTCCGCCGGCGCATCGGCTTCGAACATGGTGTAGCTAAGGGTGATGGTATCAATGATCGCTGAATCGGGATCATCAAGGATCTCCGGGTCAACAAAAAACACCACACCCATGTCGATGCCCTGATTGGGCTCCAGATGCTGCATCTCAAAACAGAAGCAATGCATCTTGTGGAAGTAGATGCCGGCCTGCGGCGGCGAGACATTAAAGGTCGCCGTGCCGTAGGTGTCGCGGGACGTCAGATTTTGTGCGCGATAGGCGATCTCGGTGACCTGGCCGATCGGCACTTCGATTTCATTGACCAGCGGATCAAGGTCCCAGCCAAGGCCCCGTGCGACATTGCCGTCAAAGCGCACCTTGATGGTCTGTTCTGCCACCGTCTCGGGCGCCACATCGGCGACCTGCGTGGTGCCGCCAAAGCCGGTCACGCGGCAGAAGAGCTCGTAAAGCGGCACGGCGGCATAAGCGACGCCGACCATGCAGCCCACGAAGGTGGCCAGCGCCAGAGCCGTTTTCACAGGGCGAGAAAGGGTCGAGCTGCGTGCTGTCATATCTTTGCCTCCCCTGCTACATCGGCCGGTTCAAGATGCCAGGCCCCTGGATAAGGCTGACGACATAGAAAAGGATAACAACAACCGCGAGTGCGACGGCCAGAGCGACAGAACGGGAGCGCCGCTGCTGATGGAAGTGGCTGCGCTCCTCTTCGGTCATGGGCACCGGTTCATGGTCGGTCGGCACGGGCTCTGCAGGTTGTGGGCGGGTTCGCGCCATGTCTAGCCACCCACCGTGATGCGCAACGCGCTCGGCAGAAGCCATTCCAGACCAAAGATGCGGCTTATTGAGTCCTCAGCCAGCATGGTGAGGAAGAGCGCGAACAAGTAGGTGATCGACAGGCCGAACAGTTTGCCGGCGGCGCTGTTGCGATCTTGATCGCTTGCCTTCATCAGACGATGGGCCTGAACGACGAACAGAGCGCCTCCGACCGCTGAGACCAGCGCGTAGACCGCACCGGCATAGCCCAGAACGGCGGGCAAAACGCCAAGCGGTGCAAGCAGCAGGGCGTAGACAAAGATCTGAAGCCGGGTGGATCGGTCGCCGGCGACATTCGGCATCATCGGGACGCCGGCCCGTCCGTAGTCTTCGGCCTTCAACAGGGCGAGCGCCCAGAAGTGCGGCGGCGTCCACATGAAGATGATGGCAACCATCAGGATTGGCTCAAGCGCGAGCGAGCCTGTTGCTGCCATCCAGCCAACCGCTGGCGGGAAAGCGCCGGCTGCGCCACCAATCACAATGTTCTGAGGCGTCGAGCGCTTCAACCACATGGTGTAGACGACAGCATAGAAGAAAATGGTGAAGGCCAGGAACGAGGCTGAGGCCCAATTGATCGCCAGGCCGAGCGTGATGACGGAAAACACAGACAGCACCAACCCAAAGGCCAGCGCTTCGCGCGGCTGCACCGCGCCCGACGGCACGGGGCGACTTGCCGTGCGGCCCATGACGGCGTCGATGTCGGCATCGTACCACATGTTGAGCGCACCGGACGCTCCCGCCCCGATGGCGATGCAAAGGATCGCGACGAAAGCGAGCACAGGATGAAGCGTCACCGGCGCAGCGAGCAGGCCGACCAAAGCGGTAAGCACCACCAGTGACATAACCCGCGGCTTAAGAAGCGCCAGATAGTCACGCGCAGACGCCGTGGAGAGCCCGGCCTGCCGAAGTGAAAGGCTGGGATCGGCAACGTTGGGTGTGGCGTCCGTCAGGCTCATTCCGGTGGGTCTTTCTAGGCGCGGCGCTTAGTGCTTGTCGAAGGTGACGCGCGGTAGCTTTTCGAACTGGTGGAACGGCGGCGGCGAGGACAGGGTCCACTCCAGCGTCGTGGCACCTTCGCCCCACGGATTGTCACCAGCACGGCGCTTGACGGCGAAGGCATGGGCAACACCGATCAGGAAGATCACCACGCCGAGTGCTGAGATGTAGGAACCGATGGAGGAGATATAGTTCCAGCCGGCATAGGCATCTGGATAGTCGGCGTAGCGACGCGGCATGCCGTTCAACCCCAGGAAGTGCTGAGGGAAGAACAGAAGGTTCACGCCGATGAAGGTGACCCAGAAATGCAGCTTTCCGAGGAACTCGGAGTACATGTAGCCGAACATTTTGGGGAACCAGTAGTACCAGCCGGCGAAGATGCCGAAGACGGCGCCCAGCGAAAGCACATAGTGGAAGTGTGCGACGACGTAATAGGTGTCGTGGAAAGCGCGGTCGAGACCGGCATTGGCGAGCTGCACGCCCGTCACACCGCCAACGGTGAACAGGAAGATGAAGCCAATCGCCCAAACCATCGGCGTGTTGAAGCGGATGGAACCGCCCCACATGGTCGCGATCCAGGAGAAGATCTTCACACCTGTCGGCACGGCGATCACCATCGTCGCGGCGACGAAATAGGCCTGGGTCTGCACCGACAGACCGACGGTGTACATGTGGTGCGCCCACACGATGAAGCCGACCACACCGATGGCCACCATGGCGTAGGCCATGCCCAGATAGCCGAAGATTGGCTTCTTGGAGAAGGTGGAGATGATGTGGCTGACAATGCCGAAGGCCGGCAAAATCATAATGTACACTTCAGGGTGACCGAAGAACCAGAACAGATGCTGGAACAGAATCGGGTCACCACCGCCGGCAGGATCAAAGAAGGTCGTGCCGAAGTTGCGGTCAGTCAGGAGCATGGTGATAGCGCCAGCCAGAACGGGCAGAGCCAGAAGAAGCAGGAAACCGGTAACCAGCACGGCCCAGGCGAACAGCGGCATCTTGTGCAGCGTCATGCCCGGGGCGCGCATGTTGAAGATCGTGGTGATGAAATTGATCGCACCAAGGATCGAGGATGCACCCGCGATGTGCAGCGACAGGATGGCGAAATCGACCGCCGGGCCAGGGTGGCCGGATGTTGAGAGCGGCGGATAGATCGTCCAGCCGCCACCTACGCCATTGCCGCCGGGAGGACCTCCAACGAACATGGAAATGACGAGCAGGATCAGCGCCGGCGGCAGCAGCCAGAAGGAAATGTTGTTCATGCGTGGGAACGCCATATCAGGCGCGCCAATCATGATGGGCACGAAGTAGTTGGCAAAGCCGCCGATCAGCGCCGGCATCACCACGAAGAAAACCATGATGAGGCCGTGGGCGGTTACAAATACGTTGTAGCCATGGCCATCGGCAAAGATCTGCATGCCCGGCTCTTGCAGTTCCAGCCGGATGCCGATCGACAACGCACCACCGATGATGCCCGCGATGATCGCGAAGATCAGATAGAGGACGCCAATGTCCTTATGGTTGGTTGAATAGAACCAACGCTGAAAAAAGGACGGTGTATCGTCGTGCGCCGATGCGTCTGCGTAGCTAGCCATGGTGGGTGTTCGTCCTCGCTCGCGGGTCGGAAGAAGGCAGGCTTGTCACGCGCCCGCCTTCGAAGTCGAAATTAGTTGCTGCTTGCCAGACGGGTACCGTCATCTTCGCGCAGCATCTGGGCCAACAGTTCGCTCGCCTCGTCAATGTCTTCAGCCGCGGCAGCTGCCCAGACATCAAACTGGTCCTGGCTGACAACGCGAATGGCGATCGGCATGAAGGCATGGTCGGTGCCGCAAAGCTCCGAGCACTGACCGTAATAGATACCCTCGCGCTCGGCGTGAAACCAGGTTTCGTTGAGGCGGCCGGGGACGGCGTCCATCTTCACACCGAAGGCCGGCATGGCGAAAGCGTGCAACACGTCAGCAGCCGTCACTTGCAGGCGCACGGTGGTATCGACCGGCACCACCATGTCATAATCAACGGCCAGAAGGCGCGGGAAGTCGGATTCTGTTCCGCCGGTTGCTTCCATCCGCTCCAGACGCTCAGCGTCACGCAACATGATCTGGTCGAAAGCAATGTCGCCATTATCGGGATACTCATAGCCCCAATACCACTGGTATCCGATGGCCTTGATGGTCATGTCAGCTGGCGGCACCACAGCCTCTTCCCAAAGCAAGCGGAAAGACGGCACGGCAATGATCAAGAGAATAACAATCGGCACCACCGTCCAAACAACTTCCAACATGGTGTTGTGGGTTGTTTTGGATGGGGTCGGGTTGTTCTTCTCAGAGAACCGCCAGCAGGCATAAAGCAGCAGAGCGAGCACGAAAATCGTGATCGCCGTGATAATTATCAAAGTGAAATTCTCGAACCAGTGAATATGGTCCATCACCACGGTGGCGGCGGGCTGAAAATCCATGCCCCAGGGTGTGGGCTGCGCGGCAAAGGCCGGTGCGGTCACGCCGAGGCTGGCAAACAGCGTTGCCATCATCAAAGCGAGCGCGCGATGCGCCCGTCGAAATGAAACGATCATCAGTTTTTGGTCTCCCAACCAGGCAAGGGTGCGAGGCCGAAACGCTTGTTTGCGCTTGCCCGATAGCCGGCGCGGCGGATCGCACTCCCCCTCTTGAGCTCTACCTAACCGACTGTCCTTGCGATGAAAAGGGACGGCAGCCCCACAAGCTGCGTCATTTCAGCACCATACCCAGAAAAGCCCCGTGAACCGTACCGGCATTTCTCTTCGAACAGTGCATTTCCCGCTGTCTTCGCACGCTCGCCCTTTGCTGGCCGCATTGCTAGGCTTGGCCTAAAGTCGCGGGCGAATCACCTGAAGTGGCCGGTCTTTCGGCGCTTTGTCGATCTGGACGAATATGACCAACATTCCCTTTTTCAATCCCTTGCGTGCCGTCAGCCTTGTCTTGGGTTGCATGTTGTTTGCCATGCCCGCACTTGCACAGCTGGAGGTGCGGCAGAGCTTTGAAGCCTGGCAGATCCAGTGCGAGACGCCTGAAGGCGCCGACGCGGAATTGTGTGCCCTGGTGCAGCACGTGGCCGCCGTTGACCGCCCCAATGTGGAACTTCGCATTACCGTTGTGCGCACGCTGGACGGCGGGGGACATATTCTGCGCGTGATCGTGCCGCTCGGCGTTCTGCTTGAAGGCGGCCTTGGCCTGCGCATCGACGACACGGATGTGGGAACGGCAGACTTTGCGATCTGCCTGCCATCTGGCTGTTATGTTGAGATGATCATGGATCAGGCTTTGGTCGATACGCTCTCGACCGGTGAGACGGCCTGGTTCGTCATCTTCCAGACGCCCGATGAAGGTATCGGCATACCGGTCGCGTTATCTGGATTCGCTGAAGGGTTCGCGGCGCTGGAATAAAGCGCTAAGTTGGCTCAATGAGTTCTTCTTCTTCTGCGCGTGACGACGATACGACACCGCGTTTCGTCACCGGTTCCACAATGCGCCATACCGTCGTGATGACCGCGACCGGCTCCATCGGGCTGGTGGCGATCTTCATCGTCGATTTTGCGAACCTCTTCTACATCTCCCAGCTCGGCGAAACCGAGCTTGCGGCTGCCATCGGCTATGCCGGCACGCTGATGTTCTTCATCACGTCGGCGGCCATTGGGTCGACCATCGGCATCACAGCCCTTGTCTCACGGTCGCTTGGGGCCGGTGACAAGGAACGCGCCCGCACCATGGCGGCAACCGGGCTGGTGCTCATCACAGCCTTGATCAGCCTTCTGACGATCATTGCGCTCGTCTTTCTAAGGCCGCTCTTGGTCGGCCTTGGCGCATCGGGCGTCACGCTGGAGGTCGCCATCGGTTTCTTGCAGATCGTGCTGCCATCCATGCCCTTGCTGGCGCTTGGTATGGCCATGTCTGGCCTTTTGCGTGCAGTGGGCGATGCCAAACGCGCCATGTATGTGACGCTTGGCGCGGGTATCGCCGCGGCGATCATGGACCCGTTCTTCATTTTCTTTCTTGATATGGGCGTCAATGGCGCGGCGGTCTCAACCACGCTGTCGCGGCTGGTGCTTCTGGGCATGGGCATTTATGGCGTCATGGTGGTTCATGATCTCGTGGCGCGGCCACACATCAGCGCCATGCGCGAACAGGCGAACGCGCTTGCCGGGATCGCTGTCCCTGCCATCCTCACCAATGTGGCAACGCCGGTCGGCAATGCCATCGTCACGCGGGCCATCGCACCCTTTGGCGATGACGCCGTGGCCGGATGGGCGATTGTCGGCCGGATCATTCCGGTGGCCTTCGGCGCCATCTTCGCGCTCTCGGGCGCTGTCGGACCGATCCTCGGACAGAACTATGGGGCCGGGCGGATCGACCGGGTGCAGCGTGCCTTCATGGACTCGCTTATTCTGATCTTGATTTACACCGCGACCGTTTGGGCGATCCTTTTCGTGGCGCGTGACCCGATCGTTGCCCTGTTCGATGCTGAAGGCGATGCGGCGGCTCTGGTGATCCTGTTCTGCACCTATGTGGCAGCAAGCTTCATGTTCAACGGTACGCTGTTCGTCGCCAATGCCTCGTTCAACAATCTGGGCTTTGCCACCTACTCGACCTTCTTCAATTGGGGCCGCGCAACGCTCGGAACTTTGCCGTTCGTTTGGCTTGGGGCCCAATGGGGCGGTGCATCAGGCGTTTTGATCGGTCAGGCGCTGGGTTCGGTTGTTTTCGGTCTGGCTGCTGTCATCACCGCCTACATCGTCATGCAACGGCTAGAACCGCCGGGCGATGATCACACGGCCCTGCCCCACCGCGCGGAGACAGCGCCCTTCGCATCGGGCAAGGCGGCAAGCTAAAGGTGCCAAAAGACTTTTAGGGGTTTTTGGCCAGCTCTGCGTCCAGGTCCTTAATTCTATCTTCAGCAGCTTTCACGTCCGCCTGGGCTTCTTTCAGTTTGTCCTTTGCCTTGTCCTGCTCGGCAGGCGTTGGGGCATTGACCAAGTCTGTTTGGGCGTCGCGTTCCACGGCTTTTTTCTTTTTGAGCTCGGCGAGTAGGTTGATACGAACAATCGCCCCGACCTTTTTCCTGTCGCCTGCTTTTACTGCCTTGTTCAGCGCCTCCGCATCGCGAAGCACTTTCTTCAGCAGCTTTCCTGCAGTTGCGAGGTCGTCCTTGGCGCCGGCCACCAATATCTCGGACTGATTGGCTACTGTGTAGTCTGGTGGATTTTCGTTCAGCGCTTTGTCTCGTTTGTCAGTCTCGTCATCGATTTTCTTCTTCAGTGCCTTGATGCGGGCTTCCAGCTCTACTTCCCTAACGGCAAGATCAACGCGCTTGGCGTCCAGCCCGAGGTAAAGAGTGGGATAGGTGCGCCTCCAATGCCCGGGCGTGGGCTCCCATTTGATGGCGAAAAGAATGGGTGTGGCGACCAGTCCAGCAATGAGCATGGGTGCTGCGTCAAAGGATAAGAGGGCAAAACGCTCTGGTGGCGGTGTGGGCAACAGAGGATGGCGGGCGGCATCGAGCAGCGCTGGCATCAATTCGGCCAGAATCTCATCGAGAGGCGCCAAATCTGCCATCGAAAAGAACGCACCTGTCTCCTCACGCAGCGCCATGATGGCTTTGGCACCTTCAGCCAATTGCTTGGAAAGCTCGGCGGGAAAACCGCAGATAAGGTCGTCAACGGTTTCAACGTCATTGAGAAACCGTAGCAGATTGTCGATTTGAATTTCAGAAGGACCGGGCATTGTTCAACTCCTCGTCCTGGTTGCACTAACGCCAGCTAGTTCGTCATTGGCATTGTCGCGGCTAGGAGGAGGGGACTGACCGCGATGAACAGCGAAAGGTTCTGCGCGCCCTTCGCAGTTTCTATCCTAGGCAAATACATGAGCGCGCGTAAATGGTGTCGCGAAGTACAGTATTCTGGGCTTTTTTAGCCACCCTTGTTGACGAGCTGCCGTTTGCCGCCGCCAAGCACCAGCCAATTCCCGGCCAGCGCCAGCACCACGCCGATGACGGCGAAGATGGTCCATTGATAGCCTTCAAACAGCGTTGATGAGGCAAGCGCGATAAGCGGAAAGATCACCGTGGCGTAGGCAGCTCGTGCCCCACCGATCCGGCCAAGCAGGGTAAGGTAGCTCCAAAAGGCAATGACCGAAGAAAAGACGGCAAGCCAAAGCAGGGACCCGAGATAGCTGACGGTTGGTTCGATCACGAAGGCGTGGCCCTGGACCAGGACGAGAAAGGTCATCCACACGGTGCCGTACAACATGCCCCATGCATTGGTGGAGAGGATCGGCAGGGCCTGGCGCTGCGCCCGCGCCGACAGAACATTGCCGACACAGAAGGAAAGTGTGCCCATGACGCACAGGCCAAGGCCGACAAGCACGGCCTGGTTGAAGGTGGTGCCAACGATCTCCGGCCAGAACAGAAAACCGATACCGCAGGCGCCGAGCACGGCACCGCCCAACCGCCGCGGATCGGCTTTTTGGCCCATGAAGGCGATGCCAATGATAAAATTGACGATGGAGGCGAGAGAGAAAACCACCGCCAACAGGCCCGCAGTAATCACCAGACCGCCATTGTAAAACAGCAGGAAGTTGGTGGAGAACAGGAAGAAACCCATGGCTGCGAACAGCACATGCTCGCGCCATCCAAAGCGCAGGCGCTGTTTGGACCACGCCGCCCAGGCGAAAACCAAAAGGGCGGCCAACGCGAAGCGCCAGACGATGGAGACTTCCGGTGCAACTGTGCCAAGCTGCATGCGAAGGCCCAGCCAACTCGTCCCCCACACAAAACAGGTGACGATATAGAGCACATAGTCGTACCGCTCCAATGGCGCGTCAGAGGACGCGCCCCGCGTGGCCGGCGCGGGCCTGGTTTGGCTTGACGAAGGTGTCACGAAAGCAAGTCACACAATAAAGGGCATTGCGCGCCACCCGAAAACTGAGCAGCGTCCTCTCGCCTCATGTCATGAAAGAAGTCCCATGACCACCAGTGATACCACTGTCTCTGCCTCTTGCTCTCAGGCTTCCTCCGGTTCTGATCTGCCGCGCCTCGGCCTTGCGCTTGGCGGCGGCGGCGCTCGGGGTTTGGCCCATATCAGCATTGTGGAGGTCGTTGAGGAGCTTGGCCTGCCCATCGCCTGCCTGTCGGGAACCTCAATCGGATCGATCATCGGCTGGGGCATCGCGTCCGGCATGTCGGGACCGGCGATGCGGGATTATGCGCTTTCCACCTTCGGGGACAGCCGCGAGGTCGCCTCGCGTGCCTGGCGGATGCGCCCCAAGGGTCTGGGCACCTTCTTTCAGGGCCTTGGAACCCAGCTTGATCCGCTTGTCGTGCTGGAGGCGTTCCTGCCGGATCGCAAGCTCGCCGAAACGTTCGAGGAGCTCTCCATCCCGCTCGCCGTCAACACGACTGACTACTATGGCTGGCGGTCACAGACCTTTGCGACCGGGCCAATCAAGCCGCGTGTGGCAGCCTCCATCGCCATTCCCTTTGTTTTCAAGCCGGCCGTCCTGGAAGGACGCGTGCATGTGGATGGTGGTGTGGTGAACCCGCTGCCGACCGGTGGGCTTGGTCCGTGTGATCTCGTGGTTGCTGTGGATGTGATTGGTGGACCAACACCGCAGGGGGAAAATGGCGGCAACAGGACCGATGAGCCTCCAACCCAGATGGAGAGCATACTGGGTGCCACACAGCTTTGCATGCAGACGATCACCCGGTCGCATCTGGCCCAGCATCCGCCGGATGTTCTGATCCGTCCGCCCATTGAGAACTTCCCGGCCCTCAACTTCCTGAAAACCCGCGAGGTGCTCGAGGCTGCCGACAGCGAGCGCGACCTCGTTAATCGCAATTTGAGTGAGGCAGTCGAACGCTGGCTGAAGCGGGAGTGAGCCAGTCCTGACATCGCCTAACTAGGCTCAGCCGGGTCGCGCCAGCTAGCGGCCGGCTCCAGCAGCCACTATCATTTAACCTCTTGACTAATTAACTTATCAGTTAAATAAAGTCTGCATGACAGACGATGACGCGCTGAATGCGACCTTTGCGGCCCTGGCCCACCCGACCCGGCGGGCAATCCTGGCGCACCTAGCCCAGGGAAAGGCCACGGTGAACGATCTGGCCGAGCCTTTTCAGATGTCGCTGCCGGCGGTCTCCAAGCACATTCGTGTTCTGGAGAATGCGGGGCTGATCACGCGCGAAAAAGATGCCCAATTTCGCCCCTGCACGCTTGATACCAAGCCCATCGAAGCCGTGGCCGGCTGGACAGAGCAATACCGTCACATCTGGGAAGCGCGGTTTGATGCGATGGACAGAATTCTGGACGAAATGAAGGACCAATCATCGTGAGCGATCAAAGCAAATGGGTGCGCATTGAGCGCGAGTTTGATGCGCCGATTGAGATGGTCTGGCGGATGTGGACCGACCCCGACCTGTTCAAGCAATGGTACGGTCCCAAAGGCATGTCGGTGCCAACGGTGGAAATGAATGTGACGGTCGGCGGTACCCGCAAGGTCTGCATGGTGATGCAGAGGCCAGACAGTTCTATGTCGATGTGGTTCACCGGCGTTTACAAGGAAATCAGTGCACCTCATCGGCTCGTCTACACCGAGAGCATGTGCGACGAGGCGGGAACGATCCTCTCCCCGCAAAGCATTGGGATGCCTGACGATTTTCCCGACATCACCGAGGTCAGCGTCGAGCTCAGTGAGGCCGGCGGCAAGACCAAAATGGTCATGGTGCATGTTGGCGTTGCTGAGGGCACGGCAGGTGCTGGTGGCTGGAGCCAGGCGTTCGATAAGCTGGCTGATTGCATCAGATCGCAGATGGGTGCGGACACCTCGCATGCGTGAACTGGCCATCCTCATCTTCTTGACCGTCGATGGCGTGATCCAGGCGCCTGGATCGCCCGACGAAGATCGGTCCGGTGGTTTTGACCAAGGCGGCTGGGCTGCGCCCTATTGGGAGGGCGTGATGGCCCACGTTCAGCGCACGGCCATGGCGGAGCCCTACCACATCCTGTTGGGTCGCAAGACCTACGATCTCTTCGCCGGTTACTGGCCGAACGCGCCGCAGTCCCACGTATCTGAACGGCTCAACAGCGCTCGCAAATATGTCGTGACGTCCTCGCCCCTCACCAATCACTGGCAACACTCAGAGGCGCTTGAAGGCGAATTGGCGGACGAGGTGCAGCGACTGAAGTCGGAGAACGGACCGCTACTCCAGGTGCATGGCAGCGCGGAGCTGGCTCACGCGTTGCTTGCCCACGGCCTTGTCGATGAAATGCGGCTGTGGACCTTTCCGGTGTTGATCGGCGGCGGCAAGCGCGTGTTTGATGGATCAAACCCGGCCCAAGGGCTGACACGTGTTTCCGCAGAAGCGCTGGAGAACGGCGTATCCGCCAGCATCTATCGGAAAGCTGCCTAAAGGCCTTGGCCCGCCCCCTGATTTTTGCATAACGAGAACAGAGAATTAAGCAGTTTTCAATGGGCCGCCAGGCCCCGTCCGGGACGCCTATATGGTTTTTGCTTGGGCGCTGAACATGTTGATTGCAGAACTCGTGATCGCGCGGATCAAACCATGACCGGGTCTGGAAATGCCGATCTCGCGGCGGCTGGCAAAAGCCTGTACGCTTGATCCCATGTCCCATGCCACTGCCTTTTTGAGTCAGATCTCCTCGGACCTGCCCACAACACAAAAGGTAGATACCGCAGAGGTCGATTTCGGGCCTTACATGTTGGTGGCCGACTGGCGCCTGCGCCTTTTCTCGATTTTCGACGATCTGAAGTATGATCGCTCGGACGCTGACATGCTCTCGCCGGCCATGCGCACGCATGCCATCGGCAAGCTGCGTGAGGTCGGCTTCCGGCAGATCTCAGGCAATGTCCTGGAAAATCGCGACGCAGACGTGCGGTGTATCATCCCGAAGTTCCACGCGCTCGGTGCATCGCCCTTTGACATCACACGCTATGCCGAAAGGCGCTCGCAGGACTTTTTTCTCTTAACGCCCACCCAGACGGCCTGCCAATTTATCGATACCTACAGCTACGACGAGGCGCTGGACCGGGTCGGACAGCTGGTGACCAAACAGCCGATCAACATCTACCGGATGATGGACTATTTGGAGCGCAAGCCCGCGCATGAAGACTTTGTGGAGGCTCTGGGCCAGTTGAAGTATTTGCAACGCGTGGCGGTGGAATCCGAGCCGCTGTGCCGGCGTCGGGCCCTAGGATAGCGCCCTAATGGGCGCGACTCCATCGTGTCGCTATTTTGTTCCAAACATCCGGTCGCCGGCATCGCCCAGACCCGGCACGATGTATCCATGGTCATTGAGATGATCGTCGATGGCGGCGGTGACAACAGGAACATCGGGATGGTTCTGGGTAAATCGCTCAATGCCTTCAGGCGCAGCGAGCAAACAGACAAAGCGGATGTTGTGCGCGCCGCGTTCCTTCAGTTTGGTGACCGCGGCAGACACCGAGTTTGAGGTCGCCAGCATTGGGTCAAGCACGATCACCAAACGATCGGAGAGGTCTTCGGGCGCCTTGAAGTAGTACTCCACTGGTTGGAGTGTTTCAGGGTCGCGGTAAAGGCCGATATGCGCCACACGGGCGGCCGGCACGAGGTCCAACATGCCCTCAAGCAAGCCATCACCAGCGCGCAGGACAGAGGCGAACACCAGCTTCTTGCCGGAAAGCTTGGGGGCCTTCATCGGCTCAATGGGCGTCTCGATATCGACCAGTTCGGTTTCGAGATCACGGGTCGTTTCGTAGCAAAGCAGGTGAGAGATTTCGAACAGGAGCCGTCGGAAGCTGGCGGTCGACGTGTTCTTGTCCCGCATCAAGGTGAGCTTGTGTTGGATCAGTGGATGATCGACAACGGTGACGCCTTGCATGGCGGAACTCCTTAGGTGCGGGCTGGAAGGTGCTCCGTTCTTGCCCAAGCCATCAGGCGCTGTCTACCGCTGCTTCCAGCTTTGCAATGAGTTTTGCCCGCGTTTGTTCATCCACAAAGGCCGCTTCCAGCGCATTGCGGGTCAACATCGCCCGCATAGCGGTTTCATCGCCGCCCAAGAGCGACACCATTGTCTCCACATCCTTGGCAAGGTTGGTAGCGAAGTGCGGCGGATCGTCGGAGTTGGCGGTGAGCTTGATGCCGGCGTCCAGCAACGTCTTGGCGGGGTGCTCAGCGGCAGATGGCACGGCTTTCAGAACGATGTTGGATTCCGGGCAGACTTCCAGCGTGATCCCTCGCTCCGCGATCTCCACCATGAGTGTGGGATCATCGGCAGACCGAATGCCGTGGCCGATGCGGGTGACACCAAGCTGGAGCGCATCGCGGATGGTGGGCGGGCCAGTCCACTCACCGGCATGAGCGGTAAGGCCAAGCCCAACCGCGCCGCAGCGTTCAAAGGCCGGTTTGGCATCGAGTAGTGAACCGGCGACCTCACTGCCGGCGATACCGAAGCCTGTGATAAAGCTGTTCGTCTTGGCGGCTTGGATGGTGATGTCCGCCGCCCGGTCGATGGCCTCGGTGCCGAAATGGCGCACACCGGTGGGGATGATACGGCTGACAATGCCATGCTCCCGCTCGGCCCGTTTAATGCCGTCGGTCAGCGCATCGAGATAGGCCATGGCATCAACGCCGGACCGCTCGGCATGGTCGGTCGAAGCGAAGGTTTCGGAGTAAATGGCGCCCTGCCCCGCAAGATCGCTGGCATAGGCGTGGGCGAGCGCGGCATAATCTTCGGCCCGTGTGAAAACACCGGCGACGCGATCATAGGCGCCCAGAAACGTGTCGAAATCCTGCCAGATATAGTGGCCGTTTTCATCGATCAGACCGTTGATCTCCTGCCCGTTGCGGTGGGCGAGTTCACGGACGAGGTCAGACGGCGCAGCGCCTTCAATGTGGCAGTGCAGTTCAGCAAGAGGAATCAAAGAAAGGAGTCTCCATGCGCGCCCTTGGGTAGACCGAGCCAAGACGCGACGCTTTCGCCGATGTCAGCAAAGGTTGTCCGCACGCCGGCGCTGCCCGGCTCCAGGCCCTTGGCAAAGCAAAGGACCGGGACGCGCTCGCGGGTGTGGTCGGTGCCGACCCAGGTCGGGTCGTTGCCATGGTCGGCGGTCAGAATGAGAAGATCGCCGTCCCGCATGGCATCGGTGAAGCGGGGTAAGAGCCGATCAAACCGTTCCAATGCATCGGCGTAGCCGGCAACATTGCGGCGATGGCCGAACTCAGAGTCGAAGTCGACGAAATTGGCAAACACCAGATCACCATCCTTGGCCGCTTCGGGGCCTTCCAACGTGCCCATAAGCACGTCGAACAAGCCTTCAATGCCGGGCACTTTGCGCACCTCATCGATGCCGTGCATGGCAAAGATGTCGCCCAGCTTGCCAAGCGCGATGACGCGGTGGCCGCCATCCTGCACGCGGTTGAGCACGGTCGGCTCGGGCGGCGGGACTGCATAGTCTTTCCGGTTGGCCGTGCGCTTGAAGGTTTCCACGCTCTCGCCAACAAAGGGCCGCGCGATGACGCGGCCAATGTTGAGCGGATCGACCAGCCGGCGAGCCACTTTGCAGATCTCGTAGAGGCGTTCCAGGCCGAAATGGGTCTCATGGGCTGCAATCTGAAACACGGAGTCGGCCGATGTGTAGACGATGGGTTTGCCGGACTGGATATGCTCCATGCCGTACTCGGCAATCACCACCGTGCCCGAGCCGTGCGTGTTACAAAGCGTGCCGGGCAGGTCCGCCTCCCGAATGAAAGCTTCCATCAGGTCGGGCGGGAAGACAGGATCATCCTCTGGGAAATAGCCCCACTCAAACGGGACGGGCACACCCGCAATTTCCCAGTGGCCGGACGGCGTGTCCTTACCCTTGGAGACCTCGGTCGCCGCCGCGTAGCGGCCTGTTATTGGCTCGACCTCTAGGTCGGGATGGTTGCTGCCGGTGGCAAGTTTCATGGCCTCGCCAAGGCCCAGACGCGCAAGGTTCGGCAGCTTCAACTGGCCGGACCGCATGCCCGGCTCATCCGCCTTGCCGGCTGCGCAATGCTCGGCGATATGACCGACGGTGTTGGCGCCCGTGTCCGGCGTGTCATGGTTGAAGAACGTGCCTGCATCCGGCGCACCGCCGATGCCGACACTATCGAGAACCACCAAGAACGCGCGGGGCATCAGCCTGCCTCCGTCGGTGAAACGCGGCGGTAGAGCACTGGTCGTGGCTCGGGCGGAGTGTCGCTGAGCGTGATGGCGTCGGCGACACGTTGGGAAGCGGCTTTCGCTGTCTCCTCGTCGCGGGCAAGTACGCGTGCCAGTGGGTCGCCTGTCGAACGCTTGGCGCCGACATCGACGATGTGGGTGAGCCCGACAGCATGATCGATGGTGTCCTTCGGGTCGGTGCGTCCGCCCCCCAGCGCGACTACGGCAAGGCCGACGCCGCGCGTGTCCATCTCTGTGACGTATCCGGCAGATGGCGCAGGAACGTCGATGGTTATTGGCGCTTCGGGCAGGTGAGATTGATAGTTCTCAACAAAGTCCGCAGGGCCGCCGAGCTCGGTGACCATCCGGCCGAAAACCTCGGCTGCCTTGCCGCTGTCGAGAGCTTCTGAGACCTTGGAAAGAGCATCAGTTTCGGTCGCCAGATTGCCCAGAACCAGCATCTCCGCGCACAGCGCCAAGGTAACTTCGCGTACTCTTGAGTCCTGCGCCGCGCCAGTGAGGAACTCGACCGCCGTTGCCACCTCCACCGCGTTGCCCGCCGCGTGACCCAAAACTTCGTTCATATCGGTCAGAAGTGCGGAGGTGCGCGTGCCGGCACCATTGGCGACGGCCACCAGGCTTTCAGCTAGCGCTTCGGATTGCTCATGGGTTGGCATAAAGGCGCCTGAGCCGGATTTTACGTCCAGCACCAGCCCTTGCAGGCCGGCGGCGAGTTTCTTGGAAAGAATGGACGCGGTGATGAGATCGATGCTCTCCACCGTCGCGGTGACATCGCGAATGCCATAGAACCGCTTGTCCGCCGGAGCGAGGCTCGCTGTCTGGCCGATGATGGCGCAGCCGGCGCTTTGGGTCACTTTGCGGAACAGCGCATTATCCGGCTGCGTTGTGTAGCCTGGAATGGAGTCCATTTTATCGAGCGTGCCGCCCGTGTGGCCCAATCCGCGACCTGAAATCATCGGCACATAGCCACCGCAGGCTGCCACAATGGGCGCCAACATGAGCGAGAGATTGTCGCCAACGCCGCCGGTGGAGTGTTTATCCAGCGCCGGGCCATCCAGATGCGACCAGTCGAGCACGTCGCCGCTGTCGCGCATGGCAAGGGTCAGCGCGACGCGCTCATCCATCTCCATGCCTTTGAAAAAGACCGCCATAGCGAAGGAGGAAATCTGCGCGTCGGTTACCGCACCGGTCGTCATGCCGTCCACGAGAAAGGCAATTTCAGCGCCGGAAAGGGTGCCGCCATCGCGCTTTTTGGCGATGAGTTCCTGGGGCAGATAGGTCATGTGGTTTTATGTCAGGCGGTGGCCAGATCGGCAACAAGGGCACGGATAAGGGTGGTGAGTTGCGGCACGATTGTCGCGCCAACGTCCTTGGTCTCGTGATGCGACAGTGCTTCGCCCGTCATCCCCGCACCGAAGTTGGTGATGGAGGAGATGGCCAGCACCTTGAGCCCGTGAAAACGGGCAAGGATCGTCTCAGGCACGGTCGACATGCCGACAGAATCCATGCCGAGCTTGCGCGCCATGCGGATTTCCGCTGGCGTCTCGAAGCTCGGCCCCAGGAACCAACCATAGACGCCCTCATGCAAGCCCACATTGTTCTGCTCGGCCAGCGCTTTGGCGCGCTCGCGCCAAGCCGGGTCATAGGCATCGACCATGTTGGCAAAACGGCCATCGCCATCGACGCCGATCAGCGGATTGCGCCCGGAGAAGTTGATGTGATCGGAGATCAGCATCAGCGAACCGGGCACCATGTCATTGTGAACCGAGCCGGCAGCGTTGGTGAGGATCAGGCGCTCGGCACCCAGCCCTTTCAACGTGGCAATCGGCGTTGCCATGGCGTCGGCCGTGCCACTCTCATAGGCGTGGACGCGCCCGGCCAGCACGGCCACCTCCACACCGGCGAGCTTGCCTATCACCAGTTCAGCAGCATGGCTGGAGACGGTTGAATGCGGGAAATGCGGCAGGTCGGTGTAGGGCAGGCGAACGGCGTCCTCGACCTCATCCACGAGCCCACCCAGGCCGGAGCCTAGAACCAGACCCAATTTGGGGTTCGCCTCAGGCACGCGGGCGCGGATGACGGAGATAGCGTCGGACATGCTAATTGTCTTTCAAATTGAACGAGTGGGGCAGCAGGTCGCCAATGGTGGTTTCCAGCATGATCTCGTCTGGCGAGACGATGATGATCGGGCAGGCCGCGCCATCGGCAAACTCGGCAATGCGCTGCCGGCATCCGCCGCAGGGTGAGGCCAAACCCCAGGGTTCATCGTCGGCCTGCAGATCGGTTTTACCACCCGCCACCGCGACCGCTGTCACCGTCCGGTCGCCTGCAAGTGCCATGGCGGCCAGAGCGCCCGCTTCGGCACAGGAGCCGAGCGGGTAAGCCGCGTTCTCCACATTACACCCGGCGTAGATGGTGCCGGTGTCGGTCAGCACCGCAGCGCCGACGCGGTAGTGCGAGTACGTCGCATAGGCGGTTTCACGCGCCGTGCGCGCCGCCTCAACAAGGCGGGATTTGTCGCTGTCGGACAGCATATTAGCGCTCTTTCACGTAAGGCACGCCGCCGGCTTTGGGCGGCTCGGCTTTGCCGATGAACCCGGCCAGAAGGACCACTGTGAGGATGTAGGGCAGCGCTTGAACGATCTGCACCGGAACCTCGCCGATCACCGGCAGTTCCTGACCCTGAAGGCGAATGCCTAAAGCGTCAAGGAAACCGAAAAGCAGGCAGGCATAGAGCACTGGCAGCGGCTTCCATTTCGCGAATATAAGCGCCGCCAGGGCGATGAAGCCCTTACCGGCGGACATGTTGGGCACGAAACTCGCCGCCTGCGCGGTGGAGAGATAAGCGCCTGCCAGACCGCAGAGAACGCCGCAGATGATGACTGCCTGATAGCGCATCAGTGTCACGGAGATACCGGCCGTATCGACCGCCGCCGGGTTCTCGCCGACCGCACGCAAACGCAGGCCAAACCTTGTGCGGAAGACGACAAACCAAGTCAGCGCAACGGTGGCAAAGCCCAGATAGACTAAAAGATTGTGGCCGGAGATCAGCTCAAAATAGAGCGGGCCGATGAAGGGTACATCGCGCAACGCTTCTGCGCCCGGCCATTGAATGGGCAGGAAACGCGCCTCGTCCTCAAGGCGCGGCGTGCGCCCGCCCTGGCTGAAATAGGCATGACCGATGAGCGCGGTGATACCGGCGGCCAGGAAGTTGATCGCAACCCCGGAAACGATCTGATTGCCGCGCGCCGTGATGCAGGCAAAGCCATGGACCAATGCCAAGAAGACCGAAATCAGGATAGCGGCGAAGAGACCCAGCCACACGGTTCCCGTTACCGCACCGATGGCGGCAGCGGCGAAGGCAGCGGCCAGCATTTTGCCCTCAAGACCGATGTCGAACACGCCAGAACGCTCTGAGTAGAGCCCCGCCAAAGCCGCGAAGATCAGCGGCATGGAGAGCCGGACCGTGGAGTCCAAAAGCAGGATGAAGCTTTCATAGGTTCCCATGTCCGCCCCCTACTCGGCTGCCTGGCGGCTGGCAGCCGCCGCTTCAGCCGCCTGTCGGCGGTCATACATGGCATTGAAAAAGCCGACGATGGCCGGGCGGAACAGCCCTTCCAGCGCACCAGCGAACAGGATCACCAGGCCTTGAATGGCGATGATCATGTCGCGCGTGATGGCTGGCATGGAGAAGGCAAGTTCCGCTCCGCCCTGATAGAGCGCGCCGAACAAGAGCGCGGCGAGAACAATGCCGATAGGGTGCGCGCGGCCCATGAGCGCGACGGCGATACCGACAAAGCCTGCGCCGCCGGCAAACTCCAGGATGAGCCGGCCATGGACGCCCATGATCTCGTTGATCGCCATCATGCCGGCAAGGCCGCCGGAAATCGCCATCGCGATCATGATGAGGCGCTGCGGCTTCATGCCAGCATAGACGGCGGCGGTCGGGTTCTGGCCCAGCGTGCGCATGCGGTAGCCAAGACGGGTGCGCCAGATCAGCATCCAGACAAGGAACGCCATGATGAGCGCCAGGAAGAAAGAGATGTTGGTCTGCGCACCGCCCAAGTTCATGCCGAACCAGTCAAAGAACCAGTCGATGCGCGGGATGCGCCCGCCCTCTTCGAAGGTGCGCGACTCCGGAGCCATCGATCCAGGTTGACGGAAGACATTCACCAGCATGTAGGTCATCAGCGCGGCGGCGATGAAGTTGAACATGATGGTGGTGATGACAATGTGGCTGCCGCGCTTGGCCTGAAGATAGCCGGGCACAAAGGCCCAGAACGCACCGAACAGGGCGGCTGCGGCAACCGCAAAGGGCGCGGTGATCCACCAGGGCATTATGGTGTCGAGCGACAGACAGACGATGGCGACACCGAGCCCTGCCACATAGGCCTGGCCCTCGCCGCCAATGTTGAAAAGCCCGGCATGGAAGGCGACCGCGACCGCAAGGCCGGTGAAGATGAAGCTTGTGGCGTAGTAGAGTGTGAAGCCGAGGCCCTCGCCATAGCCGAACGCGCCAAACAGCATCAGTTCGACGGCTTCCAGCGGGTTCTCGCCGACGGCGATCACCACCAGGCCGGCCACCAGAAAGGCAGCGGCCAGGTTCAAAAGCGGGATCAGCCCGTACTCAACCCATTTGGGCAGTTCGCCCCTGCTCAACGACACGTGGCGTTACCCCTTCCCAGCACGTCGCATGTAACCCTGTTCGATCAGGTGGTTGCGCAAAAACTCCACGAAGCCGACCTGGCGGATGTTCTCTTGCGCACACTCAAACGGTGCGCCGCCAGTGCTGCACACATCAAAGCTAAAACCCTCGCCGCCATTGACGGCGACGACTGTGTCCAGCGCGTCTTCTGCCAATCCGATGCGGGCATTGAGGGCGACCCAGCCAGCCAAGCGGCCAGGCTCGCTTACCATTTCGATGGGCGCACCGAAGCGTGAAAACTCGGCATTGAAGGCGGGGCCAAAAGCTGGATCGGCTGAAACGTCCACCGGCTCGCCATCGACCACACGGTAGAAGAGCGGGGGCGGTGCCGAGCAGGCATAGCAATCGAACGTGTAAAGGAAGGATTGGTCAGACACGCGGATTTCGCCAATGCCATCGCCATCCTCATCGCCGATGGAATAGCCGCCATCGAAGAAGCCCATTTCCGTCACGTTCCAGGAGCCATCCGGCGAGATAGCCGCGATCTGAAGCCGTTCGCAGCAGTGCGCACCACCGGTGTAGCTAGAGGCGATGACCTCCGGCTCTGGCGTCGAGGGATCAAGCTGCACGATCCGCAGGTTCACCGGCAAAAAACCGTAAAAGGTCGGTTCGCCCTCAAACTCGATAGCGGCACCGCCAGCATCGCTCACCGTGAAGACGGGCGTAGTTGTGTCGTCACTGTTGGGACGCCCTTCCAAACTTGCCGTCACACCATCGAGCGTTCCCGTCACCCGGCGGTTATCATCGGTAGGCTCAATCATCACGCCTTGGACGGCATCGGTTGGAACCGGACGGCCTTTCCTCGCCATGGCGGGTTGGCTCAACAGGGCGGCCATCACGGCAGCAAGTATAAGACGGGCAATCATTCGGCGGCCTCCAACGTGCTTGCTCCATCGATGCCCGCCATCATGAGGCCGATTTCGTTTTCATCGGTCTCTTCCGGCAGGCGTTCACCGACAATCTCACCGCCGCACATGACGAGAATGCGGTCCGACAGGCCAAAGATTTCATCCAGTTCCACCGACACAAGCAGCACGGCCTTGCCGGCATCGCGCATGGCAATCAGCTGTTTATGGATGAATTCAATCGCGCCAATGTCGACGCCGCGTGTCGGCTGGCCGACAAGCAGAACCTCCGGGTCCTGCTCCATTTCGCGCGCGATGACGATCTTCTGCTGATTGCCGCCGGAGAAGTTGGCCGTCTTCAAACGCGGGTTGGGCGGGCGGATGTCATACTTCTCGATGTGATCGCGCGCGTTGGCGCGCACCGCGTTCACATCCATGACAATCTTGCCTCCGATATCGTCGGCGTCGTGGTAGCCGAGAACCGAGTTCTCATTTTCCTCAAAGCTTTTGACCAACCCCATGCGCAGCCGATCTTCGGGCACATGCGCGAGGCCAAGATGGCGCGCTTCGGCCGGATCGCCGCGATGGGAGAGTGTCTTGCCCATGATGGAGACGCTGCCAGCCGCCGGTGATGCGATGCCGGAGACAGCCGCCAGAAGCTCCGACTGGCCATTGCCCGACACGCCGGCGATGCCGACGATCTCGCCCTTGCGGACGGTGAAGGAAACGTTCTTCACACGGTCGACGCCAAAGCGGTCACGGACGGTGAGGCCGTCAACCACCAGCGCGTCGTCGCCTGGATTGGATGGGCCCTTGTCCACTTCCAACAGCACGCGCCGGCCGACCATGAGCTCGGCGATCTCCTGCGGGTTGGTGTTGGCGGTTTGAAGGGTTGAGACCATCTCGCCGCGGCGCATAACGGAGACCTCATCGGTCACCGCCATGATCTCACGCAGCTTGTGGGTGATGAGAAGGATGGTTTTACCCTGCTCGCGCAGCTGGCGGAGGATCTTGAACAGATTGTCCGCCTCTTCTGGCGTCAGCACGCCAGTTGGCTCGTCCAGAATGAGGATGTCCGCGCCTCGATAGAGGGCTTTCAAGATTTCAACGCGCTGCTGAAGGCCGACAGAAAGCTCCGAGACGATGGCGTCCGGGTCGACGGTCAGGCCATACTCGTCGGACAAGTGTTTGAGTTCCGCGCGCACCTTGTCGCGGCCGGCATGCAAGGTCGCAGCACCCTCTGCGCCCAACATGACGTTTTCAATGACGGTGAAGTTGTCGACCAGCATGAAGTGCTGGTGAACCATGCCAATGCCGTGGGCGATGGCATCATTGGAGGACTTGATCGAGACCTCTTTGCCGCTGACGAGGATGTGTCCGGCATCAGCCTCGTAGAAGCCATAGAGGATCGACATCAGCGTCGATTTGCCGGCGCCGTTCTCGCCGACAATGCCGTGGATCGTCTGCCGGGCGACCTTCAGGTCGATGTATTTGTTGGCATGTACAGGCCCAAAGCGCTTGTCGATGCCGCGCAGCTCAATGGCGAGCGGCTGTTCGCTTTGGGTGTCGGATGCACCCGGGGTTCGGGCGGCCGAGGATTGGGTCATCACAAACGACGCAACTGGTCTAAGGGCAATGGCAAACGGCCAACCTCATCAGGCTGGCCGTCCGTTTTTCAATCGACCTTAGGAGTCGGTCGCCGGACAGGTGTTGTCGCCCATGTAATCATGGACGGTCACCTCACCGGAGACGATCGCTTCACGAGCAGCCGCAACAGCTTCCCGCATTTCGTCGGTGATCAAGTCGGCATTGTTGTCATCATCGGCCCAATCGACACCGCCTTCGGCAAGACCCAGCACTTCAAAGCCGTTGGTCCATTCGCCGTTCTGGGCATCGTTGAAGGCATCGGCCACAGCAACGTCAACACGCTTCAGCATGGAGGTCAGAACCGAACCCGGCTGCAAGCCGTTCTGGTTTGAGTCAACGCCGATGCCGAGCACGCCAGCGTCGGCTGCCGCCTGAAGAACACCAATGCCGGTGCCGCCAGCGGCGTGGAACACCACGTCAGCGCCTGCTGAAATGTGGCTCTGGGTGATCTCGCCGCCGCGCACTGGATCGTTCCAAGCAGCGCCGGTCGTGCCGGTCATGGCCTGAAGGATTTCAGCATCCGGGTTCACCGACAGAACGCCCTCGGCATAGCCACAAGCGAAGCGACGGATGAGCGGAATGTCCATGCCGCCGACGAAGCCGACAGTGTCGGATTCAGAGGCAAGCGCGGCCAGCACACCAACCAGGAAGGAGCCTTCATGCTCCTTGAAGACGATGGAGCGAACATTTGGCTGATCAACGACCATGTCGACGATGGCAAAACGCGTGTCCGGGAATTCCTGGCTCACCGTTTCAACGGCGGTACCGTGCGAGAAGCCGATGGCGATGATCGGGTCCATGCCACGGCGGGCGAAGTTGCGCAGGGCCTGCTCGCGCTGGGAATCGTTCTGGATCTCGAAGTCGGCATACTCAATGCCTGTTTCGGCCATAAACGCTTCCGCGCCGGTGTAAGCAGCCTGGTTGAAGCTTTCATCAAAACGACCGCCAAGGTCGTAGACCACAGCTGGCGAGATGTCTTCCGCGATGGCAGTGCCCGTCAGAAGCGCGCCGAGCGCAGCCGTTGCGAGAAGCTGTTTTGTCATTCTTGTTCACCTCCGTTGCGGTCCGTCTGAGCCGATCCCTTGATTGCTCGCATGGTGACGGTCCGGTGGGTTTTGTTTGCGTTTTAGCCGCCGCGGCTCCGGTAGGAGATCGGCCAAGCTGAGCCGACCCTATGCCATTGGGTGAAACTGGCCAAGAGGGAGTCGCTTCGTGCGCGGCGGTTGATGCGCACAAACTGTGGGAGGTTTGCCTATCCGGTGCGCATCAGGGACGCGCACCGGCATAGTTTGAGCCGTTCTGCCTAACGACTGCTGCGGATACAGCGGGGCTCGAACGGCAGATCGCCAAGTTCTCGTTGGTCCATGCGTTGGAGGTCCGGATGGGCCAGAGGGTTGGCCGCGTACCAGACGTCGTCCTGGAGATGGTTGGTGTGAGAAACACTGCGTGGCCGGGACGGCCCGCTTTTGAAGCGATCTGTGATCTGAGTGATGATTGTCTTTAGCATGACTTCAAGATAGTGCTTGCCATCCCTAGTTTCCATGCAGATTAGAACGCTGAAACTTTAGCTTTTCTGAAATGAAAAACCTGAACAGATTTCATCTTAATGGATTGCGGGCCGTGGAAGCCGTCGGGCGTCTGGGCAGCCTTTCTGCCGCTGCCGATGAGCTCGGCGTGACGCCCGGCGCGATCAGCCAGCACATTCAGAAGGCCGAAGAACAGCTTGGCCGTGCGCTTTTTGATCGCAGCGGGCGCGGACTTCACCTCACGCCGCTCGGCTCCGACGTTATGCCGCACTTCACCGCGGCCATGAAAGAACTCTCAGCCGGCGTCGCCATGCTGACCGAGAGCCGCGACGATCCGCTTGTAGTCTCCGTGCCCCCGGTTTTTGCCTCCAAGTGGCTCGTTTGGCGCCTTAGTGCCTTCAACGAGACCTATCCGACCATCAAGGTGCGGGTCGATGCCAGCATGGACATGGTGGATATGGCCACCTCCGATGTGGATATCTGCGTGCGGGTCAAGCGCCAGGAAAGCCCACTCAATCCAGGCGGGGCGCGCAGCAGCAAATTGATGGATCAGTACATCTATCCTGTTTGCAGCCTTGCGCTTTCTGAGCAGCTCGAGTCGCCGGCTGACCTCAAAGACGTGCCCATCGTCCGTGACCGGCTGGCGATGTTCAATTGGAATGAGTGGTTTCTGGAGGGCGAGCCCAAGGATGATGACCTGACCACCGGGCTCACCTTTTCTGACGCCTCGCTGTGCCTGGACTCCACCATCGCTGGCCAAGGCGTTTTCCTGGCTTGGGAAACGCTCGCTTGCGATGCGTTGGCTGCCGGACGTCTGGCAGAGCCCTTTCGTCGCCGCGCCAAGACCGGCATTTCCTATTGGCTGCTGGAACGCCGCCATTCCCTCAAAGCGCGCAGCATCGACCGCTTCACCGGCTGGTTGAAGGAAGAACTCACCCGTTCGCTTGGCCGGCCCGTCGGCTAGGATACCGGTTGCGGGTTGGCAAGAAAGGCCAGCGTGCTAAAGCGGCTGCCATGACTCAGCCTGCCACAACCAAGCTCGCCAAGCCAGTTCTCACCCTCGCCTTCGTCGCCCATGACGCCAAGAAGGACATTCTGGTCGACTTTGCCAGCAGGCACGCCCATGTGTTGCGCGGCCACGACCTTGTTGGAACCGGCACAACAGGTGGCAAGATCGGGGAGGCGGTGCCCGAACTCTCCATAAGACGGCTGAAAAGCGGCCCATTGGGCGGTGACCAGCAGATCGGTGCCCTGATCGCGGAAAGCAAGATCGATGCTCTGTTCTTCCTCGTCGATCCGTTGTCACCCATGCCCCATGATGTGGATGTGAAAGCGTTGATGCGGCTCGCGCTTGTGTATGATGTGCCGATGGCGCTGAACCTGGCCACGGCGGAAGCGCTTTTGACCGACCTTGTCGCGACCGTCCCCGACCGCTAAAGCGGTTTGATCCAATCCCTTGAACCGCCGGCTTTCGGCTGCCCGTTCCTCTGTCTTGTTCTCAGGCCTTTTCATGCCCGACCGCCAGCGCCCCGATCTCGTCACGCCGTTTCCGGTTCTTATCGCCGATCTTGGTGGCACCCATGCCCGTTTCGCGCTGGTCAGCGATGCCCATGCCCAGGAGCAGGGTTTCGCGCAGGTGCGCACGCGGGAACATGACACAGTGGAATCTGCCATTCAGACCGGCGTTCTCGACCAGACCTCCCTCATCCCGCGCTCGGCCATTTTGGCGGTCGCTGGCCCGACCCTGGGCGAGACCTTCAAGCTGACCAATGCCAACTGGGAGATCGATCCGCGCCGGATCATGGATCAGCTCGGCTTTGACTGCGTTATCGCCATCAATGATTTTGAAGCCCAAGCGCTCGCCTTGCCCGATCTCGGACCGGATGATGTGGAGATCATCGGCACGCTGTCACCACCCCGCCATGGCAGCAAGCTGGTGCTTGGCCCAGGTACGGGGCTCGGCGCATCGGCGCTGCTTGACTGCATGGGCACCTGGATCACCGTGCCGAGCGAAGGTGGCCATGTGGCCATCCCGCAGGAGAATGAAGAGGATGATCGCCTCTTTGCTCACCTCACCGAGGGCGGCCAGCGTCGCCTCGGTGGCGAGCAGCTTGTCTGCGGCGAAGGCCTGGAACGACTTTATCATGGGCTCGGCGCTGTGGACGGCGTGGAAGCGCCGCTGGTCAAAGCTGCCGACATCACTGAGGCCGCGCTGGCCGGCGACAAGCTGGCGGTGAAGGCCGTGGAACGGTTCGTCATCTATCTTGCCCGCATCGCGCGGGAGTTGGCGCTCACCGTCATGCCTGCGGGCGGCGTGTTCATCGGTGGCGGCATCCCACCGAAGATCATGCCCTTCATCCAGAGTTCCGACTTCCGTGCGATCTTTGAGGCCGGCTATCCGCATGAGGACAAGCTGAAGAGCTTTGCTACCGTCGTCGTCACGCATCCCCGCCCAGCTCTTGCCGGTTTGGGCAGCTATGCCCGTACGCCGACCCGCTTTTTGGTCGATGTGGACGACCGGATGTGGGTGCGCGAAGGCGCGGACGTCTAGGGGCCAAAGCCCTTTTCTCTTTTTGTCGCGTTTTCGGACGCAAAACCGGCACCCACTTTTGCTGAAAACGCTCTAGCGCCGCTTTAGCGGCTGGGCCTTCCAAGGCTCTTGCGGCCAATCATGCTTGGGGTAGCGGGCGCGCATGTCCTTACGAACATCCGCCCAACCACCACGCCAAAAGCCGGGCAGATCGGACGTCGTCGCGATAGGACGCTGGGCCGGCGACAAGAGTTCAATGCGAACCGTTTTGCTTCCGCCCCGCAAGCCTGGATGCTGGTCGAGACCGTAGAGCCACTGCCCTCGGACGCTGATCGTCGGGCCAGCGGGGTGATCATATTGGATGGTCGCCTGCCTGCCCTCCGGCAACGCGACCGTGGTGGGATAAAGCTGATCGAAGGCTTGGCCCTCTTGCCAGTCGAGCGCTTGGCGCAGCGCGCGATCCAAAAGGGCAGGTGCAAAGGGCGGGCGTTCGCCACTCCCGATCAAGGTGGGCAGCCAAAGATCGACCCGGCCCGTCAGGGCATCCGCCTGGCCTTGGGCGTCGTGAAACGCTTCATGGCGCGCCAAGACCGCTTCAGTCTTGGCATCACCAGCCGTCAGGCTGGACAGGCCAGACGCACGTACATGATCGGCGATGGCCGTTTGCACGACATCTTCGTTCGGGCGCGGCAGGCCATGCTCGGACAGAACCAAAGACCCCAACCGGGTGACGTCGCGCACCTGTACGGTCCAAAGAGATACATCGAACGTGCGTGTTGTCTGGGTTTGGATGCGGTCACCCAGCACGTCTTCCAAGGCCGAGTGATCGACGGCCAGGGCCAAGCGAATGTCGGGCACATGCGCTCCACGACCCGACCGGCCGCCACCAAGATCGAGCACAATCAAAAATCGCTCTTTCGCCAAGGGATGATGAGCCGGCAGGCGCGCCTGCATACCCTGCGCCAGCTTGTAGATCGCGGTCTGGCCATCATCGCGTTGGCGCATGGCCACCCGGTCGGGGAAAGCGCGCAACAAAAGCCGAGCTATTGTGTGCGCAGAGGGTGGTTCCGCTGCTTTGGCCGAGCCGGGCGGCATCAGACGGCGATGGAGAGCCCGCAACGCCTTGGCGTGGCGGCGGTCGGCAAGCGCCTCGGCCAAACGGCGGTCGGCCTCGATGGCACCGCGGTCGCCAAGCTCACCAGCAAGAACGGCCGCCCAAGCAAGACCGCTGGCCGAATCACGGCCATCGGGATGCGCCATCATGGCCGCCAGTCGTGGATTGTTGGCGGTGCTTGCGACCATGTCTTTTCCGAGCGTGGTCAGGTCGCCTTCCGCAGTGAGCGCGCCTAAGTCAGTCAGCAGCCGGCCAGCCTCGTCCCACGCGTTTTGCGGTGGCGGATCGAGAAAAGGCAGGCCGTCGCGCGCCCGGCTGCCCCAGGCGGCCATGGCCAACCGCGTTGCAGCCAAGTCGGCGTCAAGAATCTCTGGGCGATCCTGCGCCGGGCGACCGCCTTCCTCCTCTCGGCGCCAAAGCCGAACACAGTGCCCGGGCGCCGTACGGCCAGCGCGGCCGCGCCGCTGATCGATCGAGGCTCGGCTTGCTGATCGTGTTTCCAGCCGAGTTATGCCTCGCAGCGGATCGTAGATCGGTCGACGCGCTAGGCCAGAATCCACCACGAAACGTACGCCAGGGATGGTCAGGCTGGTCTCGGCGATGGCACTGGCGATCACGAGCTTGCGTCGCCCGTCGGGATCTGGGGCAAGCGCTGAGTCCTGTGCTTCCCTTGATACAGCGCCATAAAGGGGATGGACAACAACTCCGTCATCCAGTCCTTGTTCGATCAGCCGGTCACGCGCCAGCCGGGCAGCGTTCTCGATCTCACGCTGGCCAGGCAGGAACGCCAGCCCATCGCCTTCAAACCGCGCCAGTGCAGAAAGCGCCGCATCGACCGTGGCTTCGACAGGCTGCTCGGCACTGGGCTCATAATGGGTTTCGACAGCAAAAGCCCGCCCATCGCTGATAATCGTTCGGCAGGAGACCTGACGCCCCATCAGAGCGTGGAACGCCTCGCCCTCAACGGTCGCCGACATGGCGACCAAACGCAGATCAGGTCGCAAGACCGCCTGGGTCTCAAGCGCGAAGGCGAGCCCCAGATCAGCGGCCAGCGCTCGCTCATGCACCTCATCGAAAAGAATGAGTCCGATGCCGGCAAGCTCCGGGTCGCTTTGGATCATCCGCGTGAAGACGCCATCGGTGACAACCTCCAGACGCGTTTTGCCGCTGACCTTGGTGTCGAGCCGCACCCGATGGCCGACCGTCTCACCCACCTTTTCTCCCAGCAAAGACGCCATTCGACGAGCAGCACCGATGGCCGCCAGCCGACGAGGCTCGACCAGAACGATACGCTGGTTTTCTAGCCACCCCGCATCCAACAGATGGAGCGGCAGGCCGGTTGTCTTGCCGGCACCGGGCGGAGCGATCACGACCAGATTGCTACCCTGTCCCAAGGCATCTTTGACGTCGGCCAAGACAGCATCAATTGGGAGTTCGGGCTCGGAACGCAGGCGAGGTTTTGACGGGTTGGTCATGCCGGCATGGCAATCCTGCCTGGTCAGGCTTTGTCAACCTTAACCCACGCTTAAGCACCCCCTTCTAGGGTGCCGGTCGCTGTGGCTGCGATTTGATCGATCGGTGAGCGATAGCCTGTGCAAGCGTATGTTGCGTGGAGTGCTGCCCGATGAAGTTCGTTCCTGTCTCAGCTGACACGGTCTCAGCCAATGGCCTTTCGGCCGATCCGGCGCGCGCCGCCCGTGATGCTTCGCCGCGCCGACTTTTGTTGCAGGCGGCTCTTCTTGGCCTATGCGGCGGGCTGTTCATCGTCGGCATGATTGAGAACGCCACACGTCTGAGCGCACCGGAGAGGCTTTCCAATGCCTATGCCGAGCAGCGCCTTGCAGCCGAGGGCGGGCTGAGCGAACCCGCTGAGGTTGCAACACAGTCAGACCGTCTCGACGTTCAGCGCTAAAACGCTCATTTGCCTCGCTTTTTGCGCCCCGGTTTGGCCGGCTCTCTGGGAGCCGGCTTTTTCTGTTTGGGAGCATGAAGCAACGTTGTTCGATATTCGTTCATGTTGTGATCCCCTCCAATATGGAAACAATAGTATTGTTTCTTTCCAAAAAAGCGCTAAAATCGGCCTGCCACGATTCCCGTGGATTGAAAGGTGGTGCAAGGCGATGAGCAAAAAAACGCCCGGGATCAACCCGACTGGCCTGAGTGCCGGTGCCCGCCAACAGGCCACCAACAAAGCAAGCCATGTGGACCTCAAAACGCTGTCGGAGCATCTGGGCCTTTCCAAAGGTACCATTTCCCGGGCGCTCAATGGCTATCCGGAAATCGCAGCCCCCACCCGTGCGCGGGTCGTGGAGGCGGCCGCTCGCCTGGGATACAAGCCCAACCGGGTTGCACGGCGGCTGGCAACCGGCCGCAATGAACTCATTTCCTATGTCGCGCTCGGCTCCGATTGGATGACCGTTGAGCGCTCGTTCCTTAGTGCGCTCTCTTCCACACTTGCCGAACGCGGTTATGGCCTGCTGGTCTCGCTTGCCGACACCATGGCCCATGCGCAGGAAACGATGAAGGGCCTGCTTGAAGAACGCCGTGTGGACGGTTTCGTTTTCAACCTTGCCTATCCCGCTGACGGCCGCATCGCTCTGGCCGCAGACAGCCGAGTTCCTGCTGTGGTTGTCGGTGGCGGCGCACCCTCTCATAGCCCGGACCTTGTCCCCACCATCCGCATCAATGATGGGGCCGTGATGGACGGGCTGGTCGACTACATGACGAGCCTTGGTCACAGCCGGTTTGCCTATTTCGGCCAGGACGCTCCGCCAGCCTTGCAAAAGCTGCACAGTGACATCCTGTCGGCGGCCTGCCGCAACCGCAACACAAGCTTTGTGGCGTCGGTGCAGACCGAGCCTCAGCCGGTGTTTGGCAATGAGTTGGCAACCGACGGTGCAGACCAATCGCTGGCCGCGCGGGCACATGCTATTTTGGAAGATGTGTCCGGTCAGCCGACAGCCGTGTTCTGCGGCTGCGAGCGCACGGTTGCCGCACTTTACATGGCGGCCGTGGACCGCGGGCTTTCCGTGCCGGGCGAGCTGTCGATCATCGGCATCGGCTCGACGCAACTGGCATCCTGGCTGAGTGGTGGCCTATCGACGGTCAGTTGGTCGCTCAGCGAGGCCGGCCGGCTTGGTGCGGACTGCATCACCGCCTTGGTGGAAGGCCAGGCGATACCAACGGCACTCGACGTTATCGAGGCCGAGTTCCATCCACGCGCCACGCATGGGCCAGCACCGCGCTAGGTCGGCCCAGCGCCTCGCGCTCGACTATCCGTCAAGCATTTGTGAAGTGCATGTGTGCGCCAAAGCGTGCATGGGCGATGGCCAGGCCTTCTGGCGCATGCATTGAAGCATGCTCTGCAAGCCCGCTCAAACCGATAGACGCACCCCGCGCCACCCCGGCTGACCGCCCATACTGACTGCGATGAGGACCCGTATGACCACCCGTCTCTCCGCTACGTTCGCGGCATCCCTGCTGCTTGCCACCGCCGGGTCCCTGGCCCCAGCCAACGCCGACAGCCTTGCCAATTTTGAGGCGCTGACTGAGGGCGCGCGCGGCCAAACGGTGTTCTTCCATGCCTGGTCGGGCGACCCAACCATCAATGCCTACATTGAATGGGCTGGCGATCAGGTCTCCGAGCGCTACGGCATCACGGTGGAGCATGTGCGCGTTACCGACACCGCCGATGTGGTTGGCATCGTCTTGGCTGAGACCGCGGCCGGTCGCGATAGCGGTGGAACCGTCGATCTCGTCTGGATCAATGGCGAGAATTTCATCGCGCTCAAAGACGCAGAACTGCTCTATGCCCCCGACGGCGATGGGTGGGCCGATCGGCTGCCCAATTGGGAACTTGTGGATGTTGAGGGCAACCCGTCACTCACCACCGACTTCACGGTTCCGGTCGAGGGCCTTCAAGCGCCTTGGGGAACCGTTCAGTTCTCTTTCTATTTCGACAGCGACCGTATCGATGAGACGCCGTCCAACCCCGACGAGCTGCTCACCTGGGCCACGGCAAATCCCGGGCGGTTCACCTATCCGCAGCCGCCGAATTTTCTGGGTTCCACGTTCCTGAAGCTGCTTCTGGCCTACACGGTCGATGACCGCGAACGCCTGGGCGCGCCGCTGCCCGCCGATGAAGCCGAAGCCGCCCTGGAGCCGCTGTTCACCTATCTCGACGAGTTGCATCCGCATCTGTGGCGCTCCGGCCGGACCTTCCCGGCGAACCAGGCGGCGCTGCGCCAACTGTTTGCCGATGGCGAGATCGAAATCGGTTTTGCCAACAATCCGGCCGAAGCGTCCGGCGCTGTCGCCCGCGAAGAGTTCCCGGCCGCCACCCGATCCTTCGTTTTCGATGACGGCATGATCGCCAACTCACACTTTGTCGCCATCCCTTCCAACGCCAATGCTCCGGAAGCAGCGCTGGTGTTCGCCAACTTCCTTATGAGCGCAGAAGCGCAGCTGGCAAAGCAGGATCCGGCCGTTTGGGGCGACTTCACGGTGCTTGATGTGGCAGCACTCGATGTTGACGTGCGCGAGGCGTTTGGCAGTCTTGATCTGGGTGTGGCGACACTCACGCCCGAAGAGTTGGGCCCGGCCATCGCCGAACCACACACAAGCTGGCTGGAGGCGATCGAGATCCGCTGGGCTGCCCGCTACCAGGGCGGATAACCGGCACCATCGGACCGGAGCCGGACCTATGCCGGACCCTCACCGGACCGTTCCGGACCGTGTCCGGACCCTTCCTGGCTGGCTGCGTCTGGCGCCTGCCTTCACCATCGCGCTCTTGATTTTGCCGGTGGCCGCCGGGCTGATTGCCGCTCTTCTTCCCGCTTTTGGATACTTCCCTCCGCTGGGCGGGATGGGTCCCTCTTTGGACCCGCTGCGCGACGTGTTCAGCGCGCCCGGCATTGGCAAATCGATCTTTCTGGCAGGCTCTGTTGGGCTGGTGAGTTCGGCCATTGCGCTCGGCCTCACCTTCATCCTGCTTGCCTGTGTGTGGGATACGCCCTGTTTGTTGGCAGTGCGCCGGCTGGTGGCGCCGCTCCTCTCGGTGCCCCATGCGGCAGCAGCGGTCGGCTTGGCGTTTCTGATCGCGCCTTCGGGCTTTCTTTTCCGGCTCGTTTCGCCTGGGCTCACCGGTTGGGACCGCCCGCCCGATCTTCTTATCGTCAATGATGAGTGGGGCCTGGCGATGATCGCGGGGCTCGTCGCCAAGGAGATGCCCTTCCTCCTTCTGATGGCGCTCGCCGCCCTTCCAGCGCTGGACGGATCGCGGCGGCGGATGGTGATGGCGTCGCTCGGCTATGGGAGGGGAACCGGCTTCTTTGTGGCGGTTGCCCCACAACTCTACCGGCTCATCCGCCTGCCGGTCTTCGCGGTGATCGCTTATGCATCCTCGGTGGCCGACGTTGCCATCGTGCTCGGCCCCACAACGCCCGCTCCCCTGCCGGTGCGCATTCTGGAGTGGTCATCCGATCCGGATCTTTCCACCCGCTTCATGGCAGCGGCAGCCGCCCTTGTTCAGATCGTCATCACGCTTGCTGTCCTCGGACTCTGGATGCTCGGCGAGCGCGTGGCCGGTTGGGTTTGGTTGAAGGTCACGACGTCTGGTCTGCGCTCCGGTGGTGGCGGGCCGATGCGTGCTGCCGGCTTGGTGCTGGGCCTTGCCCCGATGCTCGCCATCGCGCTGGGGCTGTTGCTTCTACTGTTATGGTCCGTTGCAGGCCCCTGGCGCTTCCCGGACAGTTTCCCGACTTCGCTTTCCCTGCGCAGCTGGATGCAGATGGGCAGCGATGCCATGGAGCTCACGATCACCTCGCTGATCGTTGCCATCGTGCCGACGCTTGTCGCCGGCGTGCTCATCATCGCCTGCCTGGAAGTGGAACAGCGCACGGGGCGAACCGGTGGCAGCCGGTCCCTCCTCGTCCTATATCTGCCGCTCTTGGTGCCGCAGGTCACCTTCCTGTTTGGCTTGCAGTTCCTAGCTATTGTCGGCCGCACGGACGGAATGATCATGTCGGTCATGATGGCGCATCTCGTCTTCATCCTGCCCTACATGTTCCTGTCGCTCGCCGACCCCTATCGCCGATTCGACAAGCGCATGCTTCAGGTCGCCGCCGGGCTCGGCATGGGGTTCTGGCGGCAACTCTTTCAGATCCGCCTGCCGATGATGATCGGCCCGATCTTGACGGCGCTTGCCATCGGCATTGCCGTTTCCATCGGACAATACCTGCCGACGCTGCTGATTGGCGCTGGGCGGGTTCCCACACTCACCACCGAAGCGGTGGCCCTTTCGGCTGGGGGTGATCGTAGGGCGTTGGCTGTCGCCGCCACCTTGCAAGCGCTGCTGCCCTTTGTCGCCTTTTGGATCGCACTCGCCGTGCCATCCTTCCTCGCACGCCACCGCCGGGGTATGCAGGTTCGATGAAGTCCACACCCGCCGACAATGCGGCCCTGATGCTGACGGATGTGATGATCCGGCTGGATGGCCGTACGCTGATCGACATCTGCGCAACCGTTGAGCCAGGCGAGGTTCTCACCGTGATGGGGCCTTCTGGTGCGGGCAAATCCACGCTGCTGCACGCGCTGGCCGGATCGCTGGCTCCCGCCTTCGAGCTTTCGGGAACGGTGACCATGGGCGGGGAAGACATTCTGTCCCTGCCCGCTGAAACGCGCCGCATGGGGCTGCTGTTTCAGGACCCACTTTTGTTTCCGCACCTGTCGGTGTGCGGCAATGTCATGATCGCCATTCCGCGCGCCGTCTCCAAGAACCGCCATGAACGGCAGGACCTGGCGGAAGATGCGCTGACCGCCATTGGACTTGGCGGGTATGGCCCGCGCGACCCGGCAACCTTGTCCGGTGGACAAGCGGCCCGCGTTGCGCTGCAGCGAACCCTCCTGTCTGGTCCGCGCGCGCTGTTGCTCGACGAACCCTTTTCCAAGCTCGATGCCGCACTGCGCCAAGATATGCGCCGGCTGGTGTTCGACCATGCCAAGGCCCGCAAATTGCCGGTCGTACTTGTGACCCACGATCCGGCGGATGCCGTGGCCGCCGGCGGTGAGCTTTTTCAGCTGGATTGAGGTGATGCACACCTAGATCGGCTGGACTTGACGGACAGCTCTCTCAGGTCGTCATGCACCCCAGACCATCGCTCTTGCGCTTATCGCAGGGCTCCCTATCGAAGCGCGTTGCGGTCTAACGCATTTGCCGAAAAGTCTCTTTTCTACCGAGTCCGAAAGGAAGCGGTGCGGACAAAGCGGTCATCAATTCACTGGCGGCTTTGGCCGACATGAATGAGAAGCTGACACTGTCCTTGCAAAGAGCGCCGATCCCCATCCTCCACAAAAAGCGGACGTTGGCGAGACTAAAAAACGGCAACTCTGACTGAGCGCTAGTCGACTACAGAAGCTCTGGATCAATGGCCGAGTCGCTAAGCGGTCAGCTCCCGAACGATCAGCGCGAAGGATGTAAGCTTAGCGGACTGCCCGACCTCAGGCCCGTGAGCACGGGGCTATTGGGATGTCATGACGCAAGTCGATCAACAAACACCGTACCGGCGAAGCTATCAAGACGACTGCAAACATCGATGCTGGCCGCCAAGCGTCTGAACTTCGATCCCATGGCGTCGATTTTCGACGTCTTGACGCGGCGCCACTACACTTTCTGCTGCACTCGCCGGTTGCCTTATAAGTCCAGCCACTAGAGCAAGACACAAGAGGGTCGCTGTCGAGTGATCCGCACAGGACGGAATGGCAGTCGCGCTATACGCTCTTCCGATCAGCGCCTACATTAGGCGCGGAGGGCTTGCTGCTATCGAAGACGTCAATCGCTCGTTCAAGTTACTCAAGAAACATGTAGCTTGAAGCCATCTGGTAGATGGTCTGACCGTCGATAAACCAAATGTTCCGGCGTGAGTTAGCTGTAGTTTTGATTGTGATTTTCATAGCGTCTTCGGGCCGGCTAAGCTGGACCGAGTGGTCTTGATGTCGGAGCGTGAACTATGAGAAACATGACCATCTCATGTGGGTATAGACATCCAGGCTACACGCAGAGGACCCTACGGCTTTGATCCCAGCGAAAAGGGCAGATAGCCCACAAAACCAGTGATCTTCCAGACAGAGTTGACCTTGGCGCAGAAGTAGAGAGTCTGCCAGTTGAGTTGCTCAACATTGCCATCGGCTTTGGCAATCTCGCCGTCAAACTTCTTGTGGATCACTGCAACATCTTCGCCCAGATCGATGTCACGCAATGTTGTGATGCGAAACAGGGCAGCTCTTAATGGTTCGCCAAAGTCAACCGATGCTGTTTCTGCCGCCTGGCGCAACCATTCGTCGCGATAGGTGCTTAAGTCAGGAAACCCCAAGCGCCAGGAATCCGGGTTTGATCTCCCATGCGCGTGCATCCCGAAAAATCGGTCGGTTACAAAATCGCCTTCTACCATTGACCAGTCCTGCGCAAGAAAGGCGTCAATATCCCGGCGCACCAGCATTTCCCAGATGGAATGTCTATCCGGATCACTATTTGGAAATGGATTTCTCTCGTAGTTCATTATGAGTGTCCAAGCTTGGTTGGGTCTATGTTACTTGGCCGCGTGCGGCCACGATTATGGTCTCGACCAACGCATCGCCGTCAATGAGATGCACGCTGTCGAAGAGGTTGGAGACCGGGCAGACGTGATTGGGGATGATGCGGATTTTGTCGCCGATCGTCACTCTGCTTTTGCAACGTGAGGCATCGACAATTCCGTGCTCCTCATTGAGTACAGCGATAACCGCATCTGGGTGCTCGATTATGTGACCAAAACCTGGCGCGTCGCAGAGATCAGAGGTCAGCGCCTTGGATCCAGCATCAAGGATAAAGCGGTCTGCCGTCGGCGCGCTCACCACCGTCGCAAGTACCGTCAGTGCACAATCCGACAGTGTGCCCAGCCCATAACCAACTTGCATGCGATCCAGGTAAATGTAGGTGCCTGGGCGATGTTCTGTGGCGTGAGTAACCGTATGAGCGTGGTAAAGATCAGGTGATCCGCCATTGGAAAGGGTGCGCGGTGGCAAGCCTGCTTGGCAGAGCATGTGTTTGGCGCGTTCAAACCAATCATTGACCCCGACGAGGCCACGTGGCGGGTAGGTGATGAGCCCGTCAAATCGCAAACCCGGTGCTGCCGCCACCCGCTGCGCAAGGGCAAGCGCATCCTCCGGCGACTGGACACCACAACGTTGGGAACCGGTGTCGCATTCAACAAGCACTGGCAACGGATGGTCGGCGTCCGTGAAGGCATCCGCATAGCCTTGGATATGGGCCTCATGATCAGCGCAGACTGTGACGGTGAGCCGGTCATGCAGTTTCTTCAGGCGAGCAAGCTTGGCATCACCAACAATGTTATAGCTGATAAGAATGTCAGGTATGCCCGCACCGGCCATTACTTCGGCTTCACCGAGTTTTTGGCAAGTGATTCCGACAGCCCCCAGCTCGAGTTGCCTTTTGGCGAACAGCGGCAGTTTATGGGTTTTAATGTGCGGGCGTAGTTTCAGACCCTGCTTATCAGCATAGGTTTGCGCCTTGGTAAGGTTGCTGTCTGCACGTTTTGCATCGACAAGAATGCAGGGTGTATCAAGATCATCAAAGGTCATTGCATCAATCGCCCAGTGGAAGTTCAGGATATCCAATATCCTGGCTGGCAAGGCTTTGGCGCACGCGCCGCAGGCGTTCGAGCACTTTCGGGCCGATCGACATGGCTGTTCCCATGGCCAGGAAATCCACTGCAGCAAGCAGCGCATAGCGTGAGGCTGTCGGCTTGTAGAGGTTGTTATCCTCCTTGAACGTCAGAGGAAAAAGCGTGTCACCGATATTGGCCAAAGGCGAACCGGGAGAGGTCACGGTGATCGTCCTGGCGTTGTATTGCTTGGCGATCGATACCGCGTCGATAACTGACCGTGCGTGACCGGATATGGAAAAGGCAATGACAAGAGCTTTAGCATCAAGAACCGACGCGCTCATTCTTTGCAATTGCGGGTCAGAGTAGGCTGTCGCTTGTAACCCAAGCCGGAACAACCGGTTCTGCAGTTCAACAGCTGCCATCGAGGATCCGCCGCCAGTACCATAAACAACGACCTGGTTGGCCTTGGCGATATCTTGGGTAATTGTGGGCAGATCAATCTCTGAAAGGGCCACGCTCATTAGTTCAAGGGCCGCATGGGCACCTTCCGACACTTTGGTGATGACATCGTCCAATGGGCGGTCGTCGATGTTTTTCTGATTGGAGCCACGCAGATAAGCCCCGCCGATGGCGAGCGATTGCGCCAAATGGAACTTCATCTCGCGCGTGCCGGAAAAGCCGAGCGCACGCGCCAGTCGTGTCACTGTCGGCTCACTGACCTGCGCCCGCGCGGCAATGTCGGCAATTGGTGCGTAGGTTGCAAAGTTTAGATCGCCAAGAATGCTCTCAACCAGCCGCTTCTCAGCCCCTTTGCCAAGCTGCAAGCGGGTTTGTAGGCGCCCGACGATGTCGACACGCCTGTCATAGCTTGCGCTACTGTTTTCAGTTGCTTCCCCGGGACCGGTCACGACCGCCGCTTGCCATCTGCGGCGTCAAAGAGATGCAAGTTTTCCGGTTTGATACTGAGCCTCAATGTATCGCCTGGGTTAGGAATGGTGCGATCACGAAAGACGGCTCGGACATTGGTATCGGCAAGCTTGCCAAACACATGCACCTCCGGTCCGGTTGGCTCGACGACCTGTACGTTCAGTGCCAGCGGTCCCTCATCATCGTGATCATAGTGTTCCGGTCTGATGCCGATAACGACATCATGGTCGTGCCCGGCGCTACTTTGTGGGGCTTCAAGCAGCGTTCCGTCTTGCAGTTGCAAGCAAGAACTTGACCCATCAACCAGATGGCGCGCCGGCAGCATGCTCATCGCAGGAGAGCCTATAAAACTTGCGACGAAAATGTTGCTAGGGCGATCATAGAGTTCCATCGGAGCGCCTATCTGCTCAATCACACCATTGTTCATGACGACGATACGGTCGGCCATCGTCATTGCTTCGATCTGGTCATGGGTGACATAGACAGTCGTTGTTCCGAGCGTTTGGTGCAGTGCCTTGATTTCGGTACGCATTTGAACGCGCAGTTTGGCATCAAGATTGGACAGCGGCTCATCAAACAGGAAGACCTTCGGGTCGCGCACAATGGAGCGACCCATCGCGACGCGCTGGCGCTGACCGCCGGAAAGCTGTCTCGGTCGGCGGTCCAGATAATCTTGCAGGTTCAAAATGTTGGAAGCCTTTTCAACCCGCTTGGCCGTTTCCTCTTTGCTTTCGCCGCGCACTTTGGGGCCGAACTCGATGTTCTCAAGCACGCTCATATGCGGGAACAGGGCGTAGGACTGGAACACCATGGCAATGTTGCGCTTCTGCGGAGGCGTATCGTTTGCCACTTCATCGGCAATGGTGAGCTGTCCACCTGAAATGCTCTCCAAACCGGCAATCATGCGCAACAAAGTGGATTTCCCACACCCCGAAGGACCGACCAGTACCACAAACTCGCCGTCCTTGATGGCAAGGGACAGGTTCTCGATAACCGGTACATTGCCATAGCTCTTGCAGATGTTGGCCATAGTCAGCGCTGACATGTTTGAGGCCTCCTATAGACTGGCAATTTCGTTGAGGAAGGGCATGTTTCCTGCCATCAGTCCCGCATCGACCGGTATGGTTGCGCCCGTGATGCCTCCGGCAAGTGGTGACGCCAGAAAGGCGGCTGTTTGGGCTACCTCTTCAGGCAGGACAAAGCGTCCAAGGGGATAAAGGTTCTTCAGGCGGTCGGCCAGATTTGGGTCGACTGCAAGCCGATGCGCCCAATTGGGAGTCAATATCGAACCCGGGGCTATGGCGTTCGAACGAATCCCGCTGCATCCTTCCTCTGTGGCAATTGCCCTCGACCAGGCAAGCAATCCGGCTTTGGCTGCCGCATAGGCTGGATTGCCAAAATGGGTAAGAGCATTGACCGAGGAAATGAACACAAACGCGCCCCCCTTATCACGCATGATCGGCAGGAACGCGTGGGCAAGTTCAGCAGCGGCTTTGAAGTTCACGTTCAGCTCTTTTTCGAATGCCTCAGGCGTGACATCGTTCAAAGTTTCAGCACGCGTCCAACCGGCATTGCTAATGACCGCGGCAGGCGGCGGTCTGTCGGTGCAGGTGTCTCGCATGGCGTTTTGCAAGGCAGCCTTATCAGTCAGGTCAAACTGATAAATGTGCTTCACCGGAAGACCGTCAAAATCCGCTCCGGCCACATCATATCCAATGATCTCTGCGCCATAGGTATGGAAAGTTTCAATCAGAGCCCGGCCAACGCCGCCAGTTGCTCCAGTGATCACAACCCGTTGCCCAGAGAAATCAATCATGCGTTTCGTCTTCCCGTGTTTTTCAAACCATCCTGGGTAGGCATGGCCCGCGCAGCCTCCTGAAGTTCACACGCATGAGCCTCGCATAGAGCCCCTTGGCCTCACCGCGTCTGATCGGATTGTGCCCTGTGACGTCTAGCAGTGCCCAAAATTTTGTAATAATACAACAAAAAATATCATAAGCTTTTCAAAATGCGAATTTTGTAATAAAGAAACAAAAATCACGTAACCAATGGCCATAAAAAACAGGGGATGGAAAATGAAAAGAACATGGGTTTTGGGCGCCGCTGCCATGGCGTCGCTATCTTTGGGTCTGCCGGCTCTGGCCGATACACTACGTGTGACCGTGGCAGAGTACAGCTCCGCGACTGGGCCATATTTTGAAGAGGCAGCGGCAGCTTATGAGGCGGCCAACCCCGATACAGATGTTCAGATCGAAGTCGTGCCATGGGATGTTTTGCTGCAGAAGCTGACGACTGACATTTCAGGTGGCGTCAATGCCGACTTGTCCATTATCGGCACGCGTTGGCTTATCGACTTTGTTGATCAGGGTATCGCTGCCCCGCTCGATGACTACATGTCCGATGAATTTGTGGGTCGGTTTTTTCCCACTTTCCTATCGCCTTCTGTCTTGAATGAGCAGACCTACGGACTGCCGATCGCCGCTTCGGCGCGGGCGATGTATTACAACACTGACCTGTTTGAACAGGCTGGCATCGCCGAGGTGCCTGACACCTGGGAAGAGCTTGCCGATGCAGCTGAGAGGATCAGCGCGCTGGGCGATGATGTGTTCGGCTTTGGTATGCAGGGCAAGGAAATTGAGACCGACGTCTACTTCTATTATGCATTCTGGGCCTTTGGCGGCAGCCTGATCGACGAAGATGGTACTTCCGGCCTTGACAGCGAGGCTGCGTACACCGCGGCTGAGCTTTACCAATCGATGATTGATGGCGGTCAGACCCAGCCGGGAGTGACCTCCTACACCCGCGAAGATGTGCAGAACCTGTTCAAGCAGGGCAGGGTCGGCATGATGATCACGGCGCCGTTCCTATCCTCGCAGATCGCGGCTGAAGCACCCAATCTTTCCTATGGTGTCGCACCGATCCCTGCTGGGCCTGATGGTGCGCGCGGCACCTATGGCGTGACAGATTCCATCATCATGTTTGAGAATTCAGAGGTTAAGGACACCGCCTGGAGCTTCCTCGACATGCTATTTGAAGACCAATGGCGGTCACAGTTCACCGGTGGCGAGGGCTTTCTGCCCGTGAATCGCGCCGTGTCAGAAGGGCCTGCGTTTGCCGATAATGCCGATCTCAGGGCCTTTGCCGCAGTGCTGCCCGATGCACGCTTTGCCCCGGTCATTCCAGGTTGGGAAGAGATTGCCGCTGTCACCTCAGATGCGCTTCAGACAATTTATCTGGGTGAAGGCGACATCAGGGAAACCCTTGACGCTGCAGCCAGCGAAATCGACGGTATCCTGGGCAATTAAGCATAGCAAATAGACAGAAACGGGCGCGGTTTAGGAGCTAAATCGCGCCCTTTTGCTGGGAAGCGCTGAAGGCGTTCTAATACTTCGTTGCTGCACCACGCATCCTTTTTCGTACTCGAGTGCGCGCTGAGGCTGTGAAAAGGAATTCAACATCAAGGTGAAGCGCTCACCATGTCCAAATGGAATGCACAACGATGAACCGGTCGCCCTTTTCAAACCCTTATGTTCTGATTTTACCGGGGTTCTTACTCTCTGCTTTCATTATTTTGTGGCCGTTGGTTCAGCTCAGCCAACTCTCCTTAAGTGATGTCAGCCGCTTTGGACAGATACGAGGCTTTGCCGGCCTTGAAAACTACATTTCGGTTTTCAGCGATCCCGATTTTCTCGGCGCTTTGTGGCGCACATTGATCTGGACGGTTGGGATTGTCGTTGGCTCCATTATCACGGCCTTGCCATTGGCCATTGTGCTGCATCAGGATTTTTATGGGCGTGGGCTGGCGCGGGTCATCATCATGTTGCCCTGGGCCGTTTCCTTGACCATGACGGCCATCGTCTGGCGTTGGGCGCTCAATGGTGAGATCGGCATGTTAAACTCGGCCCTGACGGGTCTGGGCATTATCGATACCAACATTCAGTGGCTGGCACAGGCGTCGACGGCCTTTCCCATGCAGATCATGATTGGGATCATGGTCAGTGTGCCCTTCACCGTGACCATTTTCTTAGGCGGACTATCCTCCATTCCTGACGATTTGTATGAAGCGGCACGCCTTGAAGGGGCCGGTGCTGTACAGCTGTTCACAAAAATCACACTGCCGCTCATCCGTCCGTTCTTGAACATCGCGATCGTCTTGAACACGATTTACGTGTTCAATTCCTTTCCGATCATCTGGGCGACGACACAGGGCGGGCCGGCCAATTCAACAGATATACTGGTAACGTACCTTTATAAGCTTGGGTTTCGGTTTGGGAAGTTGGGCGAAGCTTCGGCGCTCTCGATCATGATGTTTGCCCTGCTTTTGCTGTTCACACTCGTCTATGTCGCCTTGGCCATGCGCGGAGAAAAAGAATGAGTGTCAAATGGAAGCGCACTTTTTGGTCGTGGCTTTTCCTTGCCCCCTTTGTCCTGCTCATCCTTTTCCCGTTTGCTGTCATGTTCGTGACAGCGGTCAAGCCTGCAACAGAGGTATTGGAGCCGACTTGGTGGCCATCTGAACTGGTGTGGCGCAATTTTCTGACCATGTGGGAGGCGACCAATTTCGGACCGGCCTTGTGGAACTCCATCTATGTTGCCGTTGTTTCAACGGCTATCGCGATCATGGTCTCAATTCCCGCTGCCTATGCACTCAGCCGTTTCCGATTTGCCGCCAAGGGTTTCTTTCGTCAGTTTCTGCTGGTCTCACAAATGCTCTCGCCCATGGTGTTGGTGATCGGACTTTTTAAGTTGGTGGTCTGGCTCGGTATTCTGGACAACATCAATTCCGTTGTCTTCGTCTATGCTGCCTTCAACATCGCGTTCACCGTGTGGATGTTGCAGAGCTATTTTTCCACCATTCCCAAAGATCTTGAAGAAGCCGCCTGGATGGAGGGTGCCAACCCATTCAAGGCGCTGGTGAAAGTGTTTCTGCCCTTGGCCGTCCCCGCCATTTCCGTCACCGCGATCTTCTCGTTCATCAATGCCTGGAACGAGTTTGTCATCGCACTGACCATGCTGCGGCGCCAGGAGGTCTATACGCTTCCCATCCAGGTGTTCTCGCTTGTCGCCGGGCGCTACACGGTCGAATGGCATCACGTCATGGCGGCCGCTCTGGTTGCTACCATTCCCGTGGCGATCATTTTCGCCTGGCTTCAGCGCTACCTGGTACGAGGGCTGGCCATTGGCGCTGTCAAATAAATCATCCATCATTGTTCAAAAGGGAACGAAATTTATATGTCAAAACAACACTTTGGAGAGTCGCATGTTCCGCTTTCCCCAGCCGTGCGAGCTGGTGATTATGTCTTCATCTCCGGCCAGGTGCCTTTTGGTTCCGACGGCGTCGTGGTCAAAGGCGGCATCACCGAACAGACCGAACAGGTGATGGAGAATGTGAAGGCAGCCCTGGCGCTTGCCGGCTGCGAGCTATCCGATGTCGTCAAGACAACCGTTTGGGTCGAGGATGCACGCGACTTTGGGCCTTTCAACGCCGTTTACGGCCGGTACTTTCCTAAAGATCCTCCCGCGCGCACGACGGTTGAATCTCGCCTGATGCTGGACATCAAAATCGAAGTGGAGGCGGTTGCCTACAAACCGCTTTGATGATCGCCGTTGAGGAGTCTTTCCATGCGCGTTTTCACCGCGTCCCTGGCCACCGAAACCAATACATTTTCTCCGGTGCCGACCGACCGGCTGAGCTTCGAATCCGCCTTTTATGCGGGCCCTGGCGAGCATCCTGAAACACCCACATTGTGCTCAGCGCCTATTCCGGTTCTGCGCGCCCGTGCGCGAGAAGAGGGTTTTACCCTGATTGAGGGAACGGCCACCTGGGCGGAGCCGGGCGGCTATGTGCGCAGCGACGTCTATGAAGAGTTGCGCGATGAGATCCTCGATCAGCTAAGAGCAGCGATGCCAGTTGATTGTGTGGTGCTCGGGTTGCATGGCGCCATGGTTGCCCGCGATTATGATGATTGCGAAGGTGATCTGCTCACACGCGTTCGTGAAATTGTGGGGCCTGACACAATTGTTGCGGCGGAGTTGGACCCGCACTCCCATCTCACCAAAAAACGCCTGGAGGCTGCCGATATTCTGGCGGCCTTCCTGGAGTTCCCCCATACCGATTTTTTGCAAAGGGGCGAGCATGTCGTGGATTTGGCCCTGCGCGCGACGCGTGGTGAGGTCACGCCGCAGATGGCTGCCTATGATTGTCGGATGATCGACATTTTTCCGACAAGCAAGGAACCGATGCGGTCCTTTGTTGACAAGATGACGGCGCTTCAGGGCAGGGATGGCATCTTATCGGTGTCTCTCATTCACGGATTTATGGCCGCTGATGTTCCCGAAATGGGAACGCAGGTTCTGGTGGTGGCCGATGGCGATCATTCAGCGGCAAGCAACCTGGCCGAAAGGCTGGGCCATGAAGTGCGCGCGATGCGCGGCACAACCAAATTTGAAACCCATAATGTTGAAGAGGTTCTCGACACGATAGAAGCCCCACAAACGCAGTCAAAGCGCCAAGAAAAGCCCTATGTGCTCGCTGATGTCTGGGACAATCCCGGCGGCGGTGTCGCTGGTGATAATACGGCGATATTGCGTGCCATAATCGAGCGCGGGATCAAGCGCGCCGGCATTGCAACGTTGTGGGATCCCCTGGCGGCGAGCTTTGCTGTAGCGGCCGGTGAAGGTGCGGTGCTTGATATGCGCCTTGGCGGTAAGGCAGGTGCAGCAAGCGGCCCACCCATCGACGCGCGTGTTGAGGTGTTGGCAACGGCGCAGCCAGGCTGGCAGTCTTTTGGCACCAGCAAGGTGACGCTGGGAACCGCCGCTGCTGTGCGCCTTGTCGGAACCGAGATCGACGTCATCCTAAATACGAACCGCACGCAAACCTTTGAGCCGGATATCTTCTCCAATTTGGGCGTGAATGTCTTTGACAAAGACATATTGGTTATCAAATCGACCAATCACTTCTATGCCGGCTTCAAGCCCATTGCTCGTGAGATCTTCTACGTTGCCACCGATGGGGTCTATCCAACCGACCCACGCAAAATAGCCTATAGCAAATTGAAACGGCCGATATGGCCGATGGAAGAAATGGCTGTTTAAAACGCAGCACATTTGCAGAACTTTTGGATTCGAATATGGCTCACCTGCCGCCTTATCCCCTTAGAACTGGGTCAGTGTATTGGGCGCGAGAGGGGAACTTGCCATGACGAGGAAGCAACGCTCAGACGAAGATGTTTTGAAGCGGCTGCATGAGATCGCCCTAAGATTGGCTTCAGACGAAGTTCCTGCAACGGCATGCCGCAGTGTCGGGATCAGTGATGCGACACGGCAAAACTGGCGGAAACGAGTCGGTGGGATGAGTCACGGTCATGGGCGTCCTAGCGTTTCAGATGCCGATCGATAATCTCAATGCAGTTATGCAGAGCACCATCGGTTTGAGCGAAAGCGGCGAAACCTTCCTTGTGGGTGGCGATCTGCTTATGCGAACCGATTCGCGATTCAGTGAAGAATCCACCATTCTCACCACCATTGTCGATAGTGCTGCCGTTGCCGAAGCCCTGTGTGGTCAAGCCGGTTTGTTAAATCATGAAGGTGCGGGCGGCGTTGCGTCGGTCAACGCTTTCACGCCCGTCGATTTTCTCGGCACGCAATGGGCGCTGATTGCCAGTATGGATTAAGAGGAAATGTTTGCCGACGTTGTTACTATGCGCGACACATCATTTCTTATTGGACTGATTGTCATGTCGTTGTTTGGGGTGGCGGGCCTACTTGTTGCTCGAAACAATGTTTCACCAGTTACAGAGATTTCCAAGGCAATGGAATTGCTATCCGTAGGAGATAGCCCTCTGATCAACGGCAGCCCTGGTCGCTGATCTGACACTAGCGAACGCCCGCTTTCGAATTGCTCCAAACAGCAGACATTGGTGCAAAGCGCAGCATTCGGTACTTTGGGCTCGAAGCTGCAATCTCCGCCGGCAGAAAATGACCCCGAAGGGAATGGATCCCGGCGACAAGCGCGAGGATTCCGATCGTGGGGCAAGCGGCTTATGGGTCGGTGACATTGGGCCTAGACTGGGCCTAGATCAACGGCCCGCGCGCCTGATCAGGCAGGGCATCAAGCGTGCGGACCAGAGCCGCCAAATCCTCATCGCGGGATAGGCGGTGATCGCCATCCTTTATGAGGGTCAGCACCACATCCTCTCCGATGAGCGCGTCCATGATCCGAAGCGCGTGGGTGTGGGGTACGTCCGGATCGGCAACGCCCTGAAGGATGCGAACCGGACAGCTGGTCTCAATCGACCCGCCGAGAATGAGGTGATTGCGACCTTCCTCGATCAGATGATGGGTGAGGATTGTCGGCTCATCAGAATAGGGGCTTTCTTCCACCAATCGTCCATCGCGGACCATGCGTTCGCGCTCTTCCTCGCTGAAGGTGGCCCACATTAAATCTTGGGTGAAGTCGGGCGCGGGTGCGATGAGCACGAGCGACTTGACCCGGCTTGGGCGGTTTTCCGTCTTGGCTTTCTGCGCCTCTTCCATCGCCAACAACAGACCGATCCAGCCGCCCATGGACGAGCCGATCAGGATGACGTCGCCGGGGGCTTCGGCCTCGATCATCGCGCGGGCATCGTCCCGCCAAGCGCCGATCGATCCATCGGTGAAAGCGCCCGTCGACTCGCCGTGGCCAGCATAGTCGAACCGCAGGTTCGCCTGCCCACGTTCCTTGGCATACTCCTCGACTTTTACTGCCTTGGAGCCGGTCATATCCGAGCGGAAGCCACCCAGCCAAACAAGGGTGGGGCCGTCGCCATCGGTTTTCACGAAGGCCAGTTTGTGGGTATCGCGGTCGAGAAATGAGACAGTTTCAGTCATGGGAGGCGGGCAATTCCTTCAAGCAAACTTTGCGTTTTGGCTGCTTGGGGTATAGCAAGCGCCGTGCTCTTCGCCACCATTTGAAGGCGACGTTCAGAAGGGCTTGTCTTTGCGCGTTCTGCAAATCGTTCCCCAGTTAGAAACAGGCGGTGCTGAACAGACCACCGTTGATATCGCGCAGGCGTTGATTGATGCCGGCCATGAGCCCTGGGTGATCAGCCAGGGCGGCCGGATGGTGGCCGAGTTGCCGGAGGCTGCCCATCACATCGTGATGCCGGTTGCGTCGAAGAGCCCATTCTCCATTCTGGCCAATGCACGGAAAATTGGTGCGCTGTGCCGACGAGAGGGTATCCAGCTAATCCATGCGCGATCACGCGCACCAGCTTGGTCGGCCATGATCGCCGCCCGGCAGTCCTGCATCCCTTTCGTGACCACCTATCACGGGGCCTACAAGGCACAATCCGGTCTGAAACGCTTGTACAATTCCGTCATGGCGCGCGGCGACCGGGTGATCGCCAACTCGCAGTACACTGCCGATCGTATCGCCGCGCAGTATCCCTTCGCCCGCGACCGACTGGTCGTCATTCCTCGTGGCACGGACTTCTCTCGCTATGACGGCTCGGCTGAGCCCTATGACTGGTCGCTGCCCAGCGGGGCGCGCATCGTGGTGCAGATTGCGCGGCTGACCGAATGGAAAGGCCAGCGGGTTGCCATTGGGGCGCTCCGCGAGCTGCCTGAAGAGGTTCATTTGATTTTGGCTGGCGACGACCAGGGGCGAACAGGCTACCGCGAAGATTTGCTGCGCTTGGCAGAAAAGAGCGGTGTGTCACACCGCGTGCACCTTGTCGGGCATGTCGACCCGCCGCGCGCCCTGGCGACCGCGGATGTGTGCATCGTGCCCTCGACCGAACCGGAAGCCTTTGGGCGCGCGGCTGTCGAAGCCCAAGCGGCCGGCATTCCAATCATTGTGTCAGCACTTGGTGCAGTCGGCGAAACGGTGCTGGTTCCACCGATGGTTGCCCCGGAAGATCGGACGGGGTGGCACGTGCCGGCAGGCGACCGCCAGGCGCTTGCCGACGCCATCGCCGCAGCCCTTTGCCTTGAAGAAGACGCACGCCATCGCCATATCAACTTGGCGAAGACGCATGTTCATGCGCATTTCTCGCTGCCTGCCATGTGCGAGGCGACCCTTTTGGTCTATTCAGACCTTATCGGTTGACGGTCAAACCGTAAAAACCGGTTTCAGTTCCCTCAAACCCGCGTTCATCGCTGCTTGCCTGCTTGCAAGGCGCGCGTGCTTGCGGCACAACTCACCACCTTATTCGTTCACGTCCTTAGGAGACCAGCACCATTCGCCGTCCTCACCGTTCCCAAGCCACCGTTAAAGAAGGCCCCCGTATCAACGACAAAATTCGCGTCCCCGCCGTTCAGCTGATCGACGAGAATGGCGACAATCGCGGCGAGACCGATACCCGCGATGCTTTGCGTATCGCGCAGGATGCAGGTCTTGATCTGGTGGAGATCTCGCCCAACGCTCAACCCCCGGTCTGCAAGATTATGGACTATGGGCGGTTCAAATATCAGCAGCAGAAGAAGGCTGCCGAGGCGAAAAAGAAGCAGAAGACGGTCGAGGTCAAAGAGATCAAGATGCGTCCGAACATCGACGTCCACGATTATGACGTGAAGATGCGCAACGCCCGCCGCTTCTTTAACACCGGTGACAAAGTGAAGTTCACGCTGCGCTTCCGTGGCCGCGAGATGGCGCACCAGAATCTGGGCATGGACGTCTTGATGAAGGTGAAGGACGAGACCGAGGATTATGCCAAGGTCGAGGCCCATCCGAAGATGGAAGGCCGTCAGATGATGATGGTGTTGGCGCCGGTGCCGGCGATGGTTGGCAAGATCGACGTCAAAGGCGACCATGAGCCCGAAAATGACGGGCCGGACGACGGCGAAGAGTAGGCATTCAAAACCCCGCTTCGGCGGGGTTTTTTGTTGGGCAAATATCGTTTTTCGATAAAGCCGGTAGAAAGCGCTCACCTGCCATGATCACAACCGACCGTCTGACGCTGCGGCGCGCGCGGCCCGGTGATGCGACTGCGCTGTTTGCGATCTTCAGCGACCCGGAGGCGATGGCCTATTGGGATACGCTGCCGCATGCCTCGCTTGAGGTGACGGAACGTTTTGTGCGCGAGATGGCCAAGTCCGACGGCGTCACCAGCGACGATTTTGTGCTTGTGCTCGACGGTAAGGTGATCGGCAAGGCCGGGTTCTGGCGCAAGCCAGAGATAGGCTACATTCTCCACCGTGATCATTGGGGCAAGGGGCTCGCCAAAGAGGCACTTTCTGCGCTTCTCGCCCGGGCCTTTGACACCCGAGGTTGGGACCATGTGGTTGCGGAGATCGACCCACGCAACACCCGCTCACGGCGCCTGCTGCTCGGTCTTGGTTTTGCCCAAACAGGCTTTGCGGAAAAGACGCTGAAGCTTGGCGATCAGTGGGTCGACAGCGCCTATTTTCGCTTGGACAGACCTTCGACCACCGGCTAGGTCGGAAGGCAGAGACCTGCCAACACAAAGCGACAAGGGCATGGAAACACCGCGCCGTCCAACCAAGGCCACGCCTGTTCAGTTCCGCGATCCCCTGCCCGAAGCGGCTGATGTGGTGATCGTGGGCGGCGGGGCCATTGGCGTGTTCGCCGCGCTTTTCCTCGCCCAGGCCGGCAAGCGCGTCGTGATCTGCGAAAAGGGGCGCATTGCCGGTGAGCAGTCCTCGCGCAATTGGGGCTGGATACGCCAGCAAGGCCGTGATGAGGGCGAGCTTCCGCTCGCCATGGAGGCTGTCCGCCAGTGGCAGGAAATCGATGAGCAGCTCGGCGGCCAGTGCGGCGTCAAGGAAAGAGGCGTTACCTATCTGGCAAACGATGACGCCAAGATGGCACGTTACGAAGCTTGGGTCGCAACCGCCAAAGGCTATGGGCTGCACTCAGAACTCTTAAGCGCCAGCGATGTCGCGGAAAGTTTTTCCGGCGCCGCCTCGCAGCGTTGGGTCGGCGGCGTTCGAACACCAAGCGATTGCCGCGGCGAGCCTTGGCAGGCCATTCCAGCGGTGGCTCGCTTTGCCCAAGAGGCTGGCGTCGTGATCCGTGAGGATTGCGCGGTGCGCAAGCTTGATATCGCGGCAGGCCGCATCGCTGGGGTGATTACCGAGCATGGAAAGGTAGCCTGCGAACAAGTCGTCGTCGCAGCCGGTGCCTGGTCACGGCTTTTTCTGGGCGCCCATGGCGTCAGTATTCCGCAGCTTGGCGTTGTGGGAACGGTCGCACGGACGGCGCAACTGCCTGATTTCGCGCAAGCCAATTGCGCCGATGATGGCCTTGCCTGGCGGCGGCGCGATGATGGCGGTTTTACCCTCGCCTTAACCGACCGGCACGGCTTCCATCTCGGCCCGGACGCTTTGTCGTCGTTCAAACCCTGGCTGCCTGAACTGCGGCAACAGATCGGCGAGCTTCGTTTGTCGCCAGCCGCGCCGCGCGGCTTTCCTGATAGCTGGACGACCAAACGGCGTTGGGAGGGCGACGAAGAATCGCCTTTCGAACGCCAACGCGTGCTTGAACCGAAACCCGCTGCCAAGGCGGCAGATACCATGGCGGATCGCTTCGCGACCCGTTTTCCGGGTATCGGCCGGCCAGAGATCCTGGATGTTTGGGCCGGACTGATTGATGCGATGCCCGATGTCGTGCCCATCGTCGATTGGGTGCCGCGCCTGCCGGGGCTCTTCGTGTCGACCGGCATGAGCGGCCATGGCTTTGGCATCGCGCCAGCCTTTGGACGGGCTCTGGCCCGGCGGCTCACTGGCCAAAGCGATGAGCATGACCTTTCCCGGTTCCGGTTTGACCGTTTCACCGACGGAACACCACTCAAACCCGGTCCGTCGCTCTAGCCGCACTTGCCATGCCTTCGCGCCAAAAATCCTGCGCCTCTTTGGGTAGCGTTGCCAGCACACGCTCGAACTCCGAAGGTTCTGTGCAGCGCCGGATCGCCCGGCCCGTCGCCTCGATGGCGTTGTCAGGTGTCAGATTGTGGTGACGGCGCAGTTCCTGGGCCTCCTGGGTCATGGTCTCGCGGTCGGCGAAGGCCACCGGATCAACGCTCACATCCCAGTCCTTGACGAAAACAGCCCGCAGCACCGCTGGAAGAACGCTCGCAAAATCAAGCCCCTGCTGGGCCGTCAAACGCTGGCGGAACACCTGGAAAACACCATCGACGGCGGTGTAGGCCATGTTGTCGGAAACAAGGTCCATCTCGCCTTTCACATCGTCCAGAAAGGCACGCCATTCCTCGGTCGCGCGCTGATAGGTCGATGGCATTGGCATGGGGTGCGTCTTCCTCTTGCTCCGGCTTGGGTTTCCCGTTATAGCACCGCCTTCATCAGCGAGCCGGCCAGTGTTGGGCTGCCGTGTTTGCTGAACCGCTCACGCCAGATTCTTGCATCAGGCAGCGTACCCCTCGCCCGCGCGATCCTTTAGCTCGGGCCAACTTGAGATGAGCAAATGCCCAAGATGAAGACCAATTCGGGCGCGAAAAAGCGCTTCAAACTCACGGCCTCCGGCAAGGTTAAAGTTGCCCAGGCCGGTAAGCAGCACGGCATGATCAAGCGGTCGAACAAGTTCATCCGCCAGGCCCGCGGCACCATGGTGATGGCGGAACCCGATGCACGGGTGATCCGCAAGCACTTCCTGCCGAACGGCTAAACGCCGCTTTCCTCAAAGTTTGGAGATCACGCTATGTCTCGCGTTTCCCGCGGCGTTACGAACCACGCCCGTCACAAGAAGGTTCTGAAGCAGGCAAAAGGCTATTATGGCCGCCGCAAGAACACCATCCGCGTCGCCATGCAGGCGGTTGAAAAGGCCAACCAGTATGCCTATCGCGACCGTCGCAACAAAAAGCGCGCGTTCCGCTCGCTGTGGATCCAGCGCATCAACGCTGCCTGCCGTGAGCAGGGCCTGACCTACGGCCGTTTCATCAACGGTCTGACGGTGGCTGGTGTTGAGGTTGACCGCAAAGTTCTCGCGGACCTGGCTGTGCATGAGCCGGCAGCGTTTACCGCGCTGGTCGATCAGGCCAAAGGCGCGCTGGCCTAAGCCCTGATCCGACCCGAAACAGAACAAACCCCGCCAGCGCCCGTTGGTGGGGTTTTTCTTTGCAATGGTGCGCTGCCCAACCCCAAGCTTGCAGTTTTTGCGCGCCGGGGTACAAACCGGGCTCCCCCGACAGATGAAACGACCCGACGATGACCGATCATTCCGACCCCTCTTTGGCTGACCTTTCTCAGATCGAGAGCCTTGAAACCGAGGTGATGGGCGCGATTGAAAGTGCCGGTGACGAGGCCGCACTGGAATCGGTGCGCGTTGGCGCCCTCGGCAAAAAGGGCAGCGTCTCAGAACAGATGAAGACGCTGGGCAAGATGTCGCCGGATGAGCGTCAGGTTATGGGCCCTGCCCTCAACGGCCTTAAGACACGCCTCACCGACGCGATCAATGCGCGTAAATCAGCACTCGAAGATGCCGCGTTGGACGCCCGGCTGGCCGAGGAACGGGTTGATGTCACGCTCCCGGTCCTACCAGGTCCGACAGCGGAAGGCCGTATCCACCCGGTTTCTCAGGTGATCGACGAGATCACCGCGATTTTCGGCGATATGGGTTTTGCGATTGCCGAAGGCCCGGACATTGAAACCGATGAGCTGAACTTCACAGCGCTCAACTTCCCCGAAGGCCATCCAGCGCGCGAGATGCACGACACCTTCTTCTTCAATCCCAAGGAAGATGGTGAGCGACTTCTGCTGCGCACGCATACGTCGCCTGTGCAGATCCGCACCATGCGGGCCCAGGAACCGCCGATCCGGGTGATCATTCCTGGGCGCACCTATCGCCAGGACAGCGATCAGACCCACACGCCCATGTTCCATCAGGTCGAAGGGTTGGTGATCGATAAGGAAAGCCATATCGGCCACCTGAAATGGATCCTGGAAGAGTTCTGCAAGAGCTTCTTTGAGGTGCCGTCGGTCGCCATGCGCTTCCGCCCGTCTTACTTCCCCTTCACCGAGCCTTCCATGGAAGTGGACATTGGCTGCGACCGGTCAGGCAACGAGGTGCGCCTCGGCGAGGGCGATGACTGGATGGAGATATTGGGCTGCGGCATGGTGCACCCCAATGTGCTGCGCAATTGCGGGCTCGATCCGGACGTCTATCAAGGTTTCGCCTGGGGCATCGGCATCGACCGTTTGGCGATGCTGAAGTACGGCATGCCTGACCTGCGGGCCTTCTTCGAGGCCGATGTGCGCTGGCTGAAGCATTATGGCTTCCGCCCTCTCGACATGCCAACGCTCGCTGGCGGTTTAAGTCGTTAACGCTGCTTGCAATGGGCGGCCCCTGACGGTCGCCCACCATGGTATGAACTGGCCACTCAGTTGAGGAGTTGGCCATGCGTGCTGTAGCCTTGCTTGTTGTTGGTTTTGCGTTGGGCTTTGGCTCGGCCCTTGGCCTCTTCTCTTCCTCTATGCCAGGCACTGGGAGCCTTGAAGCAACGGCCCAGCCTGAGCGGCAGGTCGCAACGCAAGCTGAACGCCCACCGGTTACCGGCGGTGATGAGCGGTTTCAGCTCAACCGGGCCGGCCATGTTGAAACCTATGCCGACATAGACGGCGCCGACATGCCGGTGCTGATCGATACCGGGGCCACGGTTGTCGCCTTGCGGGAAAGCGATGCGCGACGCGCTGGCTACCGCCTGCGTGACCGCGATTTCACCGTTCCGGTACAGACTGCGAATGGCACCAAACTGGCGGCGCCAATCGTGCTGCGGTCGGTGGAGATCGGTTCCATACGCGTGCGCAATGTGGAAGCGCTGGTGAGCCGCGATGATCAGCTTTCCACCAATCTGCTCGGCATGTCGTTTCTGGGTCGCCTTGATGGGTTCCGCTTCCACAACGGGCATCTGGTTCTGGAAAACTAAGGACCGTCTGGGCGCCTCATGCGCGCGGCTTTCAACCCTTGCTCTCGCAGGGTAAGGGAGAGCGCGCCTCTTCTCCCCGTCTCAATCCGAGCGATGTTCCATGATCTTTCCAGCGACTGCTCCAAGCCTAGAGCCTAACACCGATACCTTCGAGACAACGCCGCTCGTTAAACCAACAGGCTTTCGCGAGTATGATGCGCGCTGGTGGTTTGGGCATCCAGGTTCGGATGTGCCACCGGACCTCAATCTGATGGGTGTCCAGGCGCTGGGCGCCGGTCTTGGCACGCTGATCCACGAGCAGGGGGTGAGGCCGGAGATCGTGGTCGGCCATGACTTCCGTGGCTATTCGGCCTCCATCAAGATGGCGCTGATCAACGGACTCATGGCCGCCGGCGTGAAGGTGCACGATATCGGCCTGGCGCTTTCGCCGATGGCCTACTTCGCCCAGTTCGCGCTTGATGTGCCCTGTGTGGCGATGGTGACGGCCTCGCACAATGACAATGGCTGGACCGGCGTTAAGATGGGCACGCAGCGCCCCGTCACCTTCGGCCCGGATGAGATGGGCCGGCTGCGCGACATCGTGCTTGGCAATGAGAGCAAGGCGCGCGATGGCGGCGGCTACGCCTTCGTGCCTGGCTTTGCTGAGACCTATCTTGATGATCTGTCGCGCGGTGTGATGCTGGAGCGCAAGCTGAAGGTCATCTGTGCCTGCGGCAACGGCACGGCGGGCGCGTTCGCGCCGCACTTCCTCAAACGCATCGGCTGTGAGGTGATCCCGCTTGATGTGGAGCTTGATCACACCTTCCCGCGCTACAACCCAAATCCTGAAGACATGGAAATGCTGCACGCCATGGCCGAGGCGGTGAAGCAGCATGACGCCGATGTGGCGCTGGGGTTCGATGGCGATGGTGATCGCTGCGGGGTCGTCGACAATGAAGGCCATGAGATCTTCGCCGACAAGATCGGCGTGATGCTGGCGCGCGATCTTTCCACCCAGCATCCCAATGCGACCTTTGTGGCGGACGTGAAGTCCACCGGCCTCTTCCTCACCGATCCAGTGTTGCAGGCCAATGGCGCGCGGGCCGACTATTGGAAGACCGGTCACAGCTACATCAAGCGCCGGGTGGCCGACACAGGCGCCTTGGCGGGTTTTGAGAAGTCCGGCCACTTCTTCTTCAACGCGCCCATCGGTCGTGGCTACGATGACGGGTTGGTGACGGCGCTTGCCGTCTGTCGGATGCTGGAGAACAATCCAGGCCGCTCCATGGCCGAGCTTTACCGCGATCTGCCGCGCACCTGGGGCTCGCCGACCATGAGCCCGAAATGCGCCGATGAGGTGAAGTATGAGGTGGTTGACCGGGTGGTTGCCCGCTTCAAGGCGATGGAGGCCAATGGCGAGACCGTTGCCGGGCAGGACGTTCGCGAGCTGATCACCGTGAACGGCGTGCGCGTTGTCTCCGCCGATGGAACCTGGGGCCTCATCCGCGCCTCCTCCAACAAGCCGGAACTCGTCGTGGTGGTCGAGAGCCCCGTCTCCGAAGAGCGCATGCGCGCCATGTTCACCGCCATGGACAGCGTCCTGCGCGAGAACCCAGAAGTCGGCGCGTATAATCAGATGATCTGATGGGTCTCACGACGATCTATTCGCCGGATCATGCCCACCACGATCCGCAGGTCGAGATGGCCGATGGCAAGCTGGTGCCGGCGGTGGAGATCCCCTCACGCGCCGAGATGGTGCTGACGGCCATCACAGAGGCCAAGCTCGGACCCATCGAACCGCCCGCGCCGCTTGATCGATCCATCGTCGAACAATTGCATGCGCCGGACTATGTGGCGTTTCTGGAGAGCTTTTGGCAGCGCTGGCTCGATGCCGGGCGCGACCCGGAAGTGACAGACACGCTTCCCTTTGTCTGGCCAACGCCCGGCCTTCGCCGCATTCCAACCCGCCACTTGGACGGGCTGATGGGCCACTACTCCTTCGATGCCGGCACGCCGATGGGCCCAGGCACATGGAAGGCGGCCGCAGCGAGTGCCTCGGTCGCGCAAACAGCGGCGTGCAGGGTTGCGGGTGGTGAACGGCACGTCTTCGCGCTTTGCCGTCCGCCCGGCCACCACGCGATGCCTGACGCCTATGGCGGCTATTGCTTTCTCAACAACGCGGCCATTGCTGCCGAAACGCTTCGAACGAAGGGCGCCGCGCGGGTCGCGGTGCTCGATGTCGATTATCATCACGGCAATGGCACACAGGCGATCTTCGATGCGCGCGGCGACGTACTCGTTATCAATCTCCACGCGGACCCGATGGACGAGTACCCCTATTTTCTGGGCCACGCCGATGAAACCGGGTCGGGTGGCGGCGAAGGTACGACGATCAATTACCCCATGCCGCCGGGCACCGACTGGGAAGCTTACAGCCAGGCCCTGGGCGAGGCACTGAAGCAGCTCGCGGACTTCCGCCCAGATGCCGTGGTGATTTCGCTTGGCCTCGACACCTATGAGCGCGACCCGATCTCGCAGTTCAAGTTCACAAGCCCGGACTTCCTCAAGCTGGGCGCGGCGCTCGGCCAGATCGTCCAACCGACTGTCATCGTCTTTGAGGGTGGTTATGCGGTCGACGTACTTGGCGTGAACGCCGTTAACACATTGACGGCGTTTCTTGGCGAACGCTAGAGCCTCTGAGGCGAACACCAGTTCACCTCAAAAGCCCTATCTCTTTGTTTTGTCGCGTTTTCGGACGCAAAAACGATGTCCACTTTTGCTGAAAACGCTCTAGACGGTCGCCCCATTCGGCAGATCGAACATCCGCAGCGCCTCACGAAGATCAGCCGGCGTTGTAAAATGAATGGCGTGCATCCCAACGGCACGGGCACCTTCCACGTTCTTGGGACTGTCATCAATGAAGACCGTGCGCTCGGCAATCAATCCGGCGCGTTCCAAAAGGATCTGATAGATCGCCGGATTGGGTTTGATGACCATCTCCTCGCCCGACACGATGGTGACACCGAATTGATTCAAAAACGGCCAGCGCTCGACCTCGCCAGGATACTTTTCTGCAGAAAAATTGGTGATCGCATGCACTGGCACCTGGGCCGCGATCAAAGCGTTCAAAACGTCGACAGTACCCTGGATGGGACCTGAAACGGACTCGATCCAATGGGTGTCATAACGGGCGATGAGATCTCGATCTTGAGGGAATTCTGTGGCCAGCGCCTCCACGCCATCGGCGAATGTGCGGCCGCGATCCTGTTCCAAATTCCAATCGAAAAAGTTGACCCGCTCAAAAAAGGCCGCAATCTCATCGTCCGACATACCAAGCGGGCGGTAAACACGCCGAGCGTCCCAATCCAGGAGCACATTGCCAATGTCGAAAATCACAGCGTCGAGGGCGATGTCGGAAGTATTCATCATGATTATTCCTTCGCAAAATCAATTGGTTAAAACCGTTACGATGACAAGTAAGCCGGCGGCAACCCCGGTGGGTAAACCAAAAGCCATGGCAGTTTCGTGACGGTGGCTGACAACCGCGCAAGAGGCGCCCAAATGGTCGTGCGACTTGGTCGTCTGGGCCGGCCGGTTCTTCTGGCGGCCCTCTTGATCGTCAACCTGGTGAGTGCACCAGAGCCTTCTCTAGCACAAAATGGTGTGCAGACGCCGAGCGATGATGGATTTCTGCCACCACCTGCCAATTCCCCTCTGCCGCTGCCAGAGGCACCGGACCGATCCGTACCGCCGGCCGGTCTAACGCTGACCGTGCCAGACGGCGAAGGAGTGGACACAGACCTATCAGCGGGTTCGGTTTTTCGCGTCGGGTTCCTCGCGGGTGCAGCACCTGCCCTCGCGCGAGACAGGCTCACGCCTTTCACCGACCATATGCAGGCCGTGCTGCAACGTCCGGTCGATCTGGTACCTTTTCAAGAAGCGCGCGGGCTGATGGGTGCGATGGAGCGCGGTACTATCGGCTATGCGATGGGTCCGGCGTCATTGGTCAGCGCCATGGATCTGCGATGTGCCTGCATTGAACCGCTAGCAAGCCAGGCCAATGGCGATGGAGGGTTCGGCCTGTTCAGCGCTCTGGTCGTTCCACAGGATGGATTGGTGGGAGCGATTGCCGACCTGGCCGAACAGGAGCGCCGCCTGGTTGTCGTTGGACAGGGTAGCGTTGTGGCCCATCATGTTGGTCTGTCGGAGCTCTGGCGGGCAGGCGTCGCACTGCGCGGTGAGCAGATTTCCTTTGCGTCCTCCTTCGCGGAGGCTGCGCGCCAAATGGCGGCTGGCGAGGCCGATGCGGTTTTGATGTGGACGCGGCAGGTGGAAGGCGGCGTGCTGTTTGATGTTCCGCCTGTGCACGAGCTTTCCGATGAGGAGCGCGGGGCTCTTCGGATCATCTGGCGGTCGCGGCCGTTGGCCGGCCACACCCATTTGGTCCATACCGGCGTCTCCGAGGAGGAACGCGGCACGCTTAAACAGATGCTGACCGGTCTGCACGGACGCGACGGCGAAGCATTCGATGCGATTGATCAGGGAAGTGGACGGGCGTTTGTGGCGGTCGACCTTGAGACCTATCAGCCCTACCGCGATGCGCTCGGATTTTGGCAGGATGCGGCAGCTGCCCCGTTGCGCTAGCTGGCGGCTTTGTCTGTGACAAGGCCCATGTCGTCGAGCTCATCGGCACCGCTGGTTGTCTGCGCCGATGCCTTCAGGAAGAAAACGACCTTGGCCGCCTCGCCCTGTTCGGAAATGGAGATCAGCCCGCCATTGGCGTGGCTAAGGGCAGCCTGAAGCGCCGCGTGGGGCAAGACTTCGTCCACCGTGTAAGAGCGCAGCTCACCGCTGTCAGGCGAGACATCCTTGACGGTGAAAATCGCCCGATCTCCAACCTCCTCGCTGCCATCAACACGCAGAACAGGGCGGGGCCGCAACGCCTTGGCGTAGACCAGCAGCATGGCCTGGCGCAAAACACTGCGAATGCTGTCGTGATCGCCTTCAAGCAATGGAAGCAGGCCATGTTCCAACCGACCGCTGACCAGATTGTCGCGCAGCGCTTCACCGTACCAGGTGTTGAGAATGCGATCAGGCAAGATGGTGTACTCAACCTTCCGGTTGGTCTCAGGCGCCGGAGCTAGCAGGCATAAACAAGCTTCCAAAAGCCGTCGCATTTCCTGAACTTGCACGCCCATCGCGTCTGCACGACCTTCGGACTTCTTGGCGTTGGTGATGGCTCGGCGGGTGTCGCGCATAATCCGGTCCATCGGGGTGATGGAAACGAACTGGTGGCTGATGCTGCCATCCTCGCGGCGCACGATCGTGCCGTAAGCAAGGGCGGTGAACATGTCGCTTTCGGTGTGAACCGTGATGAGCATGGGCTCGTGGCTCTCACCCACCACGACAGGCAATGGTTTGGGATTAGCCCGGCGTGTGCCCAGCGGCTGGGCGCAATTGCGGTTCATCTTGCGCAGGGCATTGAAGTCAGCGGCCTGGAACATGGCCAGCGCTGCAGGGTTAGCGGCCACCAATCGGTCATCATAATCATACTGCAAAATGCCGAAGCCAAAACCTTCAATGGCTTTCTTCACCGATGCCAACTCGTCCTGATAGACCACCGACACGGAGGTGAGCAGCATGTTCAGCGAGCGGGAGATTTGGCCAATTTCATCGCGGCGCTCCATCTGGATGTGGAACCCGTCAGCGGTGTTGGGGTTTTCAACCGCCCGCCGCAGCGAGGTGTTGATTGCCCGCAGCGGCCTGATGACCAAAAAGATGGAGCTGAGGATGAACAGCAGAGCCGTGAACCCGGCAATGAACAAAACGCTGAGCCCGAAATTGCGGACCTCGCGCAGTGTTGTCGCCTCGATCGGCTCAGTGGGAAGCCGCACCACAATATGATGAGACAATCCGGTCTGCTCAGGCGCAAGATGCACATCGAGCGCTGGACTGGTGGGGCTAAGTTGCGCACTGATGCCCGACAGGCGAGCAATGTTGAGGTCGAGAAAGGGGCGCTCGCCGAAGACGACCAACGGCTCTCCGGCTGAATCGAACACAACGCCGCCAAGGATCAGCCCATCATTGATCATGCGCTGACCAAGGCGAGCTTTTTGTTCTGCGGTCAGAAAGGCTGCAGGGTTGGAGGCATGGTACCAGGCCAGCCGCACGTCTTCGACAGCGTCCCGCTGATTGGCTTTGTGCCAGAAGTAGGCTGCCGGGAGGAGAAAAAGGGCTTCGGTGACGAGTACGGCGACGCACACCGCCATGCCAAACCCCATGGTCAGCCGGCGCGGAAAGAGGCGAGCAAGCCGAAAGCCTCTTTTGTGCTCAGTCGCCGCCACGGTTCATCTCTCTACACTCAAACCGTCATCCAGTTTGCTGATTTGAAGTTAATGAACGCTTTCCTAAGCCGCCTGCGAGACGGAAATAGCGAAAAAAACCAAGGTATTGGAGGTAGCGATCTCCGCCTATCACAACCCTTGGATGACGGCCGATCGTGCTAACAAACCGGTTAGGGAAAGTTGGTGATAGTGTCAGACTGGCGCGGACGCAGAAAGAAGCTGTCGGACAGTTCCAACGATCCGGTGATCGTGTGCATCGTTGGCGGCGTATAAGCGTAACGCAACTGCGCGACCACGAGAAAGCTTTCGGGGCGAATTAGCTCAGCGGGCACGTCATAGCCTTCGCCCACCGTCGGCGCACTGGATCCGGCACCCCGCGCATCCGACCAGACAACATTCGTCGCGCCATCTTCGTCGATCTCAACGCCAGCGATTTCAATCGCTAGATTGGCAGTGCTAAACGGCGTCATGATCGCGACCGTCGCGTTCATGATCTCGTTCATTTCCGTTGGCGTCACGTTGGTTTGCTGCGTCACCAAGTCAGCCAAAGTGCTGGCCGCAAGTGAGACTTTTCGCTCTGCAGCAACGCCTTGCGTCAGCTCTGAAGATCCAAGCCACAGCGCGATCATGAACGGTGCCAGCAGCGCGAACTCGGTGGCAGCGACACCGCGACGGGATTTGCGAAATCCGGCGATCCGTCGACCGACCTTCACAAAACCCCAACGATCATCGATTGCGACGGCGTGTGGGCGTTCCGCTTTGTTTTCATGTGAACTCGACATGGGCTAAACCTTAGAACAGCTAGTCTGGGAAGGGTTCGTTTCGGAAGGCGGTCGTCGCCGCCAGGATCCTTTGCCGTCCGCCCACGTCGGCTGCGTCTAGGCCAAAGAAGTTGAAAAGCACCGGCCAAAGATAAAACGCCCTAACGACAACTGTCTGACCGCCGGTACCTGGATCGAAACCAAAGGCGCCTGTGTAGGTTCCCGATGCGACATCCACAGGCAGGGCCAATTCGGCGGCATCGAATGTCTCAACCCTTTGAACATCAATAGCAAGGCGCGGACCGCAGTCGAAAAGAACGCCAACCTCACCGCAGATCATGTCGCGGAACTCTGCCTCACCGATGCCCTGCGATTGCACCTGGCCGGTTCGGATTGAGCGCCCTGCCTGCGATACGCCGGTTTCAAGAAGCTGACTGGCTAGAAAGATGAGTGCCGTTTCGATGATGGCCATCATCAGGAAGAAGAACGGCACGGCGATAAGGCCGAACTCCACTGCCGTGGCACCGGATGGCTGACGCCAAAAGCGGCGCCCCAACGGTCCCAGTTTTCGTACCTTATTGCCGAGCGCCTGTATCATGCCCGTTCAACTCCGCCTTGGTCGGTTCACGGCCCTTGCGTCATGCGATGCAAATGGGCTGTGCGACCAGGAGTTTAGGCACACAAATGTAAACCGTTGCCTCAGCGGAAAGGTAAATGGATGGTGGAGTGGATTGCTAAAATCCGACAGGTTGGCCGCATCGCCGCCTGGGTGGCCCGATCAAAGCCGCTACGTGGCGGGATTGTTCAACACTGAACCTATTGCTGGCCGACGGCTTCCAGAGCTGCAGAGTTGCGCTGTTGGAAGGCCTGCAATCCGGACACGACCGTATCTGGCGTGTCGCCCGGTGTTGGCCGGATTTCACATGTCGGAGAGCAGGACAGCGTGGTGCGTTCCACCCCTCGATAGACCGACACAAGGCTTTGACCCCGTACCGTGACACGAAGAATCTGTTCACCGACGATGGTGCCTGCCTCATTGAGCATCACCATATTGGTCTCACCGTAGCTTTTGCCGGTGAGGACCAATGTCTGCGGATCAGGCATGGAGGCATCGGCGATCGCTGGATTGCCAATGATGATGGTGCTGACATCACCGGTCAGACTCATTACACGCGCATGATCCAGTGCCAAAACAACGGCAGCCTGGCCCATCCCTTCACCGATTCCGGTGGTGCCAGACAGTCCAACATCATTTTCGGTGCCAAAGCGGTCAGCGGCCGTTTCACCTCGCTCAACCGGCAAGGTCTGTGCGGCCGCCATTTGATCCAGTGGCTCAGTGTTATCCAGATCGCCGGTAGCAGCGGCGCCCAATTCATCGGACATCACCGGTTGGACAACCGGATCCTGGTCGAAGTCCTGCATCATAACGTCAACACTGTTTGATGCCGGGATGACCTGACGGGGCATGTCATCAGCAACGGCATCCAAATCAGGCGGGAGATCGGTGATGGTCGGCTCGCCAGCCGTGCCTTTATCCACCGACTGGGTGATGATGGGATCGACCTCGGTGTTGCTCACCGTTGGCACAGCTAGGTGCGGCAACAGGAACGCGGCACCCAATCCGGCCAAAGACATGCCTGCCACGGTGGCCCGCAAGGGACCGCGAGAAGAGCCAAAACGCACCGGACTACCTCCAAAAACTTGTTAGGGACCACGATGCAAGCTTTTGGTGAACAGGCGGTTAAACGCTCGTTCATCGGCCGACCAACAATGGGAAAAGGCCGCAAAATCAGCGCTTTCAAAATATTATGCTTTTCTAAAATGCCCCATGCCGTAGCGGTACAACGAAGAAATGAATGCAAATTAATGAAATGTGTCGCAAATCGAAAACCGGCTCTTAAGATGTGGAGCGTAGTGTCCACCGCAGTTCCGGGCGCCGTGCATCGGAACGCCAACAAATACAGTGTGTATGGAGTCTGGACATGAAAAAGCTTCTCTCGCGTTTTGCGGAAGACGAATCTGGCGCGACCGCCATTGAATACGGTCTTATCGCTGCTGGCATCGCCGTCGCAATTATCGTCGCTGTCAATACTGTCGGAACCGATCTGGAAGATCTGTTCGGTCGTATTTCGACACGTCTGCAGGCCGCAGGCGCTGCTCCCTAAGGTTGGGCGCATCGACGAATACGTTTTGGCAGCGCACCGAACCGGTGCGCTGCCATTTTTCTATTGATCTGGTCGCTGGGGAAAAGGGACGGTCCTATGCTTGAAGTTCTCGTGTTGGCTGTATTTCCCGGTCTTGTGATGTTGGCCGGCACGTCCGATCTTTTTACAATGACCATCCCGAACAAATTGTGCTTGGCGCTGGTGGCCGCTTTTTTCATCGCGGTTCCTTTTGCAGGAATGCCGTTTGCCGAGTTGGGTTGGCACGTTGCTGCTGCATTTGGTGCTTTTGCGGTCTGCTTCTTGCTTTTCGCTGGTGGCGTTATGGGAGGCGGGGACGCCAAACTGACCGCTGCAGTTATGCTGTGGCTTGGCCCTGCCCATGCGTTGGACTTCTTGTTGGTTAGTGCCATCCTCGGTGGCCTCCTGACGCTTGGCATCCTGATGATGCGCACGCCCGCAACAGCAATTGCGGCGGCTCGTGTTCCATGGGCTGCGCGTTTGGTGGCCAAGGAGACTGGCATCCCTTACGGCATTGCCTTGTCGGCGGCCGCTATCGTTGTCCTGCCGCAAACCACCTGGTTCCAGGCAGCCATTGGCTTTTGACCATGCCAAGTAACAGCGCGAGCAGCTGAGACAGGCTTTCGTTCAACTCGCTCACACTCGATTAACCTTACCTATACCTTTACGGCCCACAGTGCAGGTCGAGTACTGCGCGCCTGTTGGTCATGTGTTGGCCCGCATAGAGGTCACAGGCGCGTCCTTGTGTTGAAGGGATCGCGTCATGAAATCCTCCAGAGTTGTTGTGTTTGGCGTTGCCGCGCTGGCAGGGGGCTTGGCCTGGATGGTTGCCGGCAATCTGTCCGCACCGCCGCCGGCGCCCGAGCCGGTTGCAACGGCCCCATCCATTGACACCACGCGCATCCTTGTCGCCCGGCATGATCTGACGATCGGCGAGCGGCTAACGCCAAGTTCCATGGAATGGCAGGAATGGCCATCTGCCAACTTGGCCGATGCTTTCATTTCCGAAAGCGGGACGCCTGAAGCGCTACGCGACTACGATCAGGGCATCGTGACCGCACCAATTTACGCTGGCGAGCCGATCCGGGCGCCGATCATTGCCACAGCGGGTCGCGGCTTCATGTCAGCCATCTTGCCGTCTGGACGGCGCGCCGTTTCCATTCGGGTTGAAACCGAGGCACGCGCCGCTGGTTTTATTCTTCCCAATGACCGCATCGACGTCATCTTGACGCGTCTTGAGCGCGGAACCAGCGCCGACACAGGTGATCTGTTCACATCCGAAACCATTCTGCAAAACGTGCGCGTTCTGGCCATCGACCAGACCTTTGAAGAGCGCGACGGCGAGAAATTCGTCACTGGCGAAATCGCAACGCTGGAGCTTTCTCCCGGGGAGGCCGAATTGATCGCGCTGGCCAATGAGATGGGCCAGCTTTCACTCGCACTACGCTCCATTGCCGATCTTGAAGAGGGCAATGAGGAAGTCAGTGAAGATATTGAACGGCTGCTGCGCGGAGACGGCAACCGGGATGGATCGGTGCGGATGATCCGCTTCGGTATCCAAGGAGGCTAAGGACTATGCTTTCCCGTTTTGCACCCTTGGACGGTTCGTCCCGGGCCACATCGCCCCGCCCCACTGGGGGCAATCGGTTGCGGTTTGGCAAGCTCGCTGCAGCATTGGCGGTCGCCTTCACAACACTGATGCCGGCGACGCTGCCGGCGCAGGCAACCGATATCGATACGCTTGAGATCTCGCGGGTTGGCGAGGCGCGCACTCTCTCCTTGGGCATCAACAAGTCCATGGTTGTCGAGCTGCCCGCCGATGTCCGCGATGTTCTAGTTTCCAATCCGCAGGTCGCTGACGCCGTTGTTCGTACGGCAAGACGCGTCTTCGTCATTGGTGTGGCAGCCGGCGACACCAACATCTTCCTATTTGATGGCGCTGACCGGCAGATTGCCGTTCTTGATCTGACCGTGCAACGCGATGTCACCGGCATTCAGGCGACCATCGCCGATCTGATGCCCGGTGCTCAGATTTTTGTCGAACCAGTCAATGACGGCGTGATTCTGCGCGGCGTTGTGGGAAGCGCGGCCCAGGCACAAACAGCCGTCGATGTCGCAACCCGTTTCGTTGGCGAGGCCAGCCGCGTTGTGAACGCGCTCCAGATCGCCGGCGGCGAGCAGGTGCAATTGCGGGTCACCATTGCCGAAGTTCAGCGCAATGCCCTGCGCCAGCTCGGCATCAATATCGGCAATTTCACCGGTACAACTGCACAGCCTGTCACCGCGACCATCGGCGATACCGCGATTTCTGCTTTGACGAGCAACCCCTTCTCTCTTTCCGGTCAGGCACTGTCTTCGTCGGCGCTCGATATCGTCAGCAACGGTTTCTCGGCACGCATTCGCGCCCTGGAACAAGAGGGCGTTGTGCGCACGTTGGCTGAACCCAATTTGACGGCCATCTCCGGCGAAGCTGCTCAGTTCTTAGCTGGTGGCGAGTTTCCGGTGCCGGTATCGCAGGACAGCCAAGGTAATGTGATCGTTGAGTACAAGCCCTTCGGTGTAGGCCTTGGGTTTACACCGGTTGTCTTGGCCGAAGACCGCATTTCGCTGCGCATTGAAACAGAGGTCTCCGACATCACGGCGGATGGTTCCTTCACCCTTCAAGGTGCCAACGACAGCAACCTGACCATCCCCGGTCTTTCGGTCCGGCGCGCCTCAACCATGGTGGAACTGCCATCGGGTGGATCTATCGTGATGGCCGGTCTCATCGACCAGCGTCTTGCCCAGAACATTGATGGCATTCCCGGGCTGATGAGCCTTCCGATCCTCGGTCAGTTGTTCCGGTCTTCGGATTTTCAGCGGTCCCAAACGGAACTGGCGATCTTCATCACGCCCTATCTCACCCGAGCTGTGGCTCGTCAGGACCTTGTTCGTCCTGATGAAAACCTGCGGCCGGCGAGCGATCTCTCAACTCTCTTCTTTAACCGGCTGATCGAACAGTACGGCGTGGATGGCCAGCGGCCATCTGGCCCCTATCACGGACATGCCGGCTTCATTGTTCCCTAAGGGTGCCGACGCGCAAGGAAATGTGATGATGACCCAACACTTTGCCAATCGGACCTTGAGCGGGCGTCGGAGCGCCGTCTTGCGTGCTGGACTGGCCAGCGTGGCGATGCTTACGCTCGCTGCCTGCCACACGACGCGCTCAAGCGAGGGCACCTACGATCCGCGCTTTGTGAACTATGATCAGCGCCATGCCTTGTCCCTTCAGCAGGGCGAGCAGACCATGCCGTTGCTCGTCGGGGCCAATGCTCATGGGCTGACAAGCAGTGACCGTACCGCCCTTGCGGGGTTCTTACAGACCTACCAGGCGCGCGGCGAAAGCGGCCTTCGGGTGCAGGTACCTCAGGGTGCAGCAAACTCAGCCGCTGCCCGTCGGGCACTGGCTGACGTGCATGACGTGGTGGCTGCCGCCGGAGCTAATCCTTCAGCTGTCCATGTGGACCACTATCATGTCGGCGATGCGACCTCGCACGCGCCAATCGTGGTTGTGTTCGACCGTTTGCAAGCGGTGACCAACCCGTGTGGAACGTGGTCAGACCCGTTCAATCCACCCAATGAGCAGTCAGACTATTACAATTTTGGTTGCGCGACACAGGCCAATCTGGGTGCGATGCTGGACGATCCTCGTGACCTGGTCCGTCCTCGCGGCGTTGGCTACCCGGATGCCGGTCGCCGCGCCGAAGTGCTGGCGCTCTATCGCAGCGGCCAGCCAACCAACACGCAGGCTTCTGAAGACAACCAGGCTTCCATTGCGCAGGTGGGGCAGTGATGCAGATGGACGATCAAAACTCCGGATCGGGAATGGGCGATATGAGCAGCGCGCCACCGCCGCTGCCTGATGGCGCCGGTCAGCCAGGTGATGCTCATCACGACATCGCGCCGGTGCCGCGCATTTCCATTCAAGCCTTTTGCGAAAGCGCTAGCCTCATGGAGTCGATCCAAGAGGCCTCGCGCGACCGTCGCATGGCGAAGGCCTATGTCAAAGCCCATCCCGGCGGCATCGCCGCTGCCATGGAGTTTTACGCTGCCGCGCCAACGCCTAATCTCCTGATCCTGGAGAACAAGGCGCCGGCCCCGACACTGCTCGATCACCTTGGCCGCCTAGCTGAAGTGTGCGACCCGGGCACCGAGGTGGTGGTGATCGGCCACGTCAATGACGTGCCGCTTTACCGCGAGCTTTTGCGCTGCGGTGTGCGTGACTATGCCGTCGCTCCGCTGGCGCCGATGGACATCGTCCGGCTGGTCTCAGAGCTTTACAGCGCATCACGCGAAGAGGCGCTGGGGCGCACGTTTGCCTTTATCGGCGCCCGTGGCGGCTGCGGTTCGTCAACGGTTGCCCACAATGTTGCCTGGGCACTCGCCGGCCCGATGGAAACCAACACGGTTATTGCCGATTTCGACCTTCCGTTCGGAACCGCCAATCTCGATTTCAATCAAGATCCACCGACCGGGCTCGGTGACGTCGTCAACGCGCCTGACAGGGTTGATGAGAACTTTATCGACCGCCTGATGGCCAAGTGTTCGGACCGTTTGAGCCTTCTGGCGGCGCCGTCGACGCTCGATCGCGTTACCGATTTTAGCGACGATCAGTTTGTTGACGTGATCGACCTTATGCGTGCCTCCGTCCCGGCGACGGTGATGGATTTGCCGCACCATTGGTCCGGCTGGGTCCGCAAGTCGCTTATCGACGCCGATGAGCTTGTCATCGTGGCCGCGCCCGACCTTGCAAGCCTGCGCAATTCAAAGAACCTCATCGATGCCGTCAAACAGGCGCGTCCCAATGATGGTCCACCGCGGTTGGTGATCAACATGGCTGGTGTGCCCAAGCGTCCAGAGATCGACGCCAAGGACTTCGCCGATGCGCTCTCGATCGAGCCGCTGACGGTTATCCCGTTTGATGCCGAAACGTTCGGCAACGCGGCCAACTCTGGCCAGATGATCGCTGAGATCGCCTCAAAGCACGACGCGGTTGCCGGTTTCGATCTGATCGCAGCCGCCCTATCGGGCCGCGCAACAAGAAAGAGGCAGAAAAAGAGCAATCTGCCGCCCATTGTTCAGCAGTTCCTGCAGCGCAAAAAGGCTTCCTAAACCATGTTCGGGCGTCGCGGCGTAGCAGGCCAATCCAGTCCCAAACCGGCCATACCGGATCAGGCTCCAGCGGCAAACCAAACCGCCGTGCCAGCGCCTGTGCCTGCGGTGGACCCCGCTGCTGCACAACCTTCGCCCACACCGGCCGAACCGCCCAGGTCAGTTGAACCTGCACCAGGTCCAAGCCCAAATCCCGGCGTTGAGCCGGTTCCGGCGGCACCGGTCGCAACGCCGCAACCAACTGTGGCGCCCAGCCAGAAGTCCGAAGCCGCCCCTAAGGCCCGCCGGTCGGACTACTACGATATCAAGGCTGATGTGTTTTCGGCGCTGATCGACACCATCGATCTGGCCCAGTTGACCCGAATGGACAATGATTCCGCGCGCGAAGAGATCCGTGACGTCGTCACGGAAATCATCGCGCTCAAAAATCTGGCCATGTCGATTGCCGACCAGGAGATGATCCTGGAGGACATCTGCAACGATGTGATGGGTTTCGGTCCGCTGGAACCTCTTCTGGCGCGCGACGATATCGCCGACATCATGGTCAATGGTGCTGACCAGACCTTCATCGAAGTCGATGGTAAGGTCCAGATGACAAGCGTAAAGTTCCGCGACAACCAGCAGCTGATGAACATCTGTCAGCGGATCGTCAGCCAGGTTGGCCGGCGCGTCGATGAGAGCTCGCCGATCTGTGACGCCCGCCTTCTGGATGGGTCGCGTGTCAATGTTATCGCGCCGCCGCTGGCCATCGATGGTCCGACGCTCACTATTCGTAAGTTCAAGAAAGACAAGCTTACCCTGCCTCAGCTGGTCAAATTCGGCTCCATCACGCCTGACGGCGCGACGGTGTTGGAAGTTATCGGCAAGAGCCGCTGCAACGTTGTTATCTCAGGCGGTACCGGTTCGGGTAAGACCACGCTTCTTAACTGCCTGACAGCCTTCATCGAACAGGATGAGCGCATCATCACCTGCGAGGATGCGGCCGAGCTTCAGCTTCAGCAGCCACACGTTGTGCGCCTTGAGACCCGCCCGCCCAATCTTGAGGGCGAAGGCCAGATCACCATGCGTGATCTGGTCAAAAACTGTCTGCGTATGCGCCCAGAACGCATCATCGTGGGTGAGGTTCGCGGCCCGGAAGCCTTTGACCTTTTGCAGGCGATGAACACCGGCCATGACGGCTCGATGGGCACGCTGCACGCCAACTCACCGCGTGAGGCGCTCAGCCGTATTGAATCCATGATCACGATGGGCGGCTTTTCGCTGCCGGCCTCAACCATCCGCGACATGATCACCTCCTCGGTCGACATCATCGTTCAGGCCTCGCGCCTTCGCGATGGTTCACGTCGCATTACGCACATCACTGAAGTGCTTGGGATGGAAGGAGAGGTCATCATCACCCAGGACCTTTTCGTCTACGACATCCTCGGCGAGGACGCGAACGGACGCATCATCGGCCAGCATAAGTCTACCGGCATTGGCCGACCGGCGTTCTGGGATCGCGCGCGTTACTACAATGAAGAAACTCGCCTTGCTGCGGCGCTGGATGCCGCCGCTGTGGATGCCGAGCGGCTGACGGCCTAGCGGAACAAGGAGCGCCTGATGTTCGATCCTCAGACCGTAACGCTTGCCGTTGGCATTCTGGCAGCACTTTCAATCAGTGGTCTGGCGTACGCGCTTCTGGCGCCATTGATGGACCGGCAAGACAAGAAAGACCGCATCAGCAAGGTTTCGGTGACCGATCGCCGTGCGGCGCATGCCCGTCAGTCGCGACAGGAAGATGCGGCGAGCCGGCGCAAAAACATCGCCTCCAAGCTCAAGCAGCAACAAGACGTTATCGACGAAAAACAGAAGGTTGCGGCATCTGCCAAAGCACCGCTGACCGTACGTTTGGTGCGCGCAGGCCTTGGGTGGAGCTTGCGAACCTACTGGATGTTTAGCGCAATGGTTGGCCTGTTCACCGTGGCGGGGACCATGGCGGTCGGAGCGCCCTCTTATGCGGCTGTCGCCGGCGGCATCGCAGGTGCGTTTGGCTTGCCGAACTGGTACATTAACTTCCGCGCCAACCGTCGTCAGAAGATGTTTCTGGCCGAGTATCCCAACGCGCTGGATGTGATTGTGCGGGGCATGAAGGCTGGTCTGCCCCTCAATGATTGCATGGGCATCATTTCTCGCGAAGCCGCAGAGCCGGTGCGCTCGGAGTTCAAGCTCGTTGTCGAACAACAACAACTGGGCATTCAACTCGCCGAAACCGTCATGAAGATGTATGAGCGTATGCCGCTGCCTGAGGTCAATTTTCTGGCCATCATGCTGTCCATCCAAGGCCAGTCCGGTGGCAATCTGTCTGAGCCTTTGGGCAACCTTTCTAAGGTTGTACGCGAACGCAAACGCATGAAGGCCAAGATCCAGGCGATGTCGATGGAAGCCAAGTCATCAGCTGGCATCATCGCATCGTTACCGCTGTTCGTGGTTGGCATGCTCTACCTGACGTCGCCAGAGTACATCATGCTCTTGTTCACCGAGCAGTTGGGTAATCTGCTTCTGGGTGCCTGCGCGGTTTTGATGCTCACCGGGGTTTTGGTGATGCGCAAGATGATCAATTTCGACTTTTAGAGGACGGGCACCGGCATGGGTAATCTCCTCTACACACTGACCAGCAGCCAGTTTCTGTTTGGCCTTTTCAGTGCCATCGCCGTGATGGCAACCGTGATCACAATTGCCGCGCCTTTGCTGGCCCGGAACGATCTGTCGGCGCGCAAAAAGCGCATGGCGGTTGAGCGGTCAGAGATTCGCGCCCGCGAACGAGCGGCCCTTGCTCGTGAAACGCAGCGCGGGCAACGGCCCAATCTTCGCGCTGAGCCCAAAGCCTATATGCGCAGCATTGTCGATCAGTTGGACTTGCGCCAAAGGCTTTTGGCCGAGGGCACCAGGGACAAGCTCGCGCAAGCCGGCGATCGCGGCGAGTCGGCCGTTGTGCGCTACCTGTTTTCGCGGATCGTACTTCCGGTTGTCCTTTTCCTGTTTGCCCTGGTCTACCTGTTCGGCATTGGCAGCTTCGACCAGCCGGCGATCGTGCGCATTCTTATGGCCGTAGGCTCAGGTGGTATTGGTTTTTATCTGCCGAATGTGCTTCTGAAGAACAAAATTCAGAAGCGCCAGATATCGATCCGGCGGGTGTGGCCGGATGCGTTGGATTTGCTGCTGATCTGCGTGGAATCAGGCATGTCCATTGAGCAAGCGTTCAAGCGGGTTGCCGACGAGGTGGCGGTTCAATCGGTGCCGCTCGCTGAGGAACTTGCGCTTGTGAACGCCGAGCTTGCCTATCTCAATGATCGTCGCCGGGCTTATGAGAATCTCGGACGCCGCACCGGGCTTGATATGGTGAAAGCCGTTATGACGTCGCTCATCCAGGCCGATAGCTACGGTACGCCAGTGGGTCAAGCTTTGCGTGTTCTGGCCCAAGAAAGCCGGGATATGCGTATGGCCGAAGCAGAAAAGAAAGCAGCTGGCCTGCCACCCAAACTGACGGTTCCGATGATTGCTTTCTTCCTGCCTTGCCTGTTCATCGTGATCATTGGCCCGGCCGTGATGCAGGCCATGGCGGTCCGCTAGGAAATCTATCGGCAAGCACTGCCCTACACGCACGTGCTCGGGACATGGCTTTACCGCGGTTCGGCGTCGGCTTGCCCTAGCTAGCCCGCGTCGCTGGCCGCGATCTGGCCCCAGCGGTCAGCTTCTGAAAGCATCTGCCTCAGATAAGCAATATTGGCCTGCGCCTGTTGTGGCGGCAGGTCTTGCTGAGCAATCCGCATAGCCTCATCGAACCGGCCTTGAAGACCGACGACCAGAGCAAGATTTCCGCGCACACGCGGATCTGTCCGTCGACCGGTTGCAATCGCCTGGCGCAAAGTGCGCTCCGCTTCTGGCAGATTGCCCTGGAGCACATAGGACATGCCCAGATTGGACAGCACCGTCGGCTCATCAGGCACGATGCGCAGCGCGCTGGTGTAGGCGGCGCGGGCCTCAGCATGGCGTCCGAGTTGATCAAGGATCGTGCCCTGGGCCGACAGAAGGCGCCAATCAGGGCGCGCCGCTGTATGGGCCTGGGAGATCACCTGCAAAGCCTGCTCGAAATGACCAGCAGCCGTCAGCGCCTTTGCATAAGCGGCTTGGACCTCGCGGTCGTTTTGATGAGTCAGGACAGCGGTGCGCAGCACAGCCACAGACTGTTCGTGGCGGCCAAGGGCCCGCAGAGCGGCGGCATAGTTGAGCGCTGCTGTCCGGTCGCTCTGGTCGCGATCGTACCGTTGCTCCCAATGGCTGGCGGCGCGACGAAGCTGTTCGTCGGACATCAGCTCCGCACGGCCTTCGACAGCCACACCATGCGTAGATGAGACTGAAGAGGTGCCGCAGGCGCTCAAAACCAGCGCGGTACCAAGAAGGGCCATGCTGGCCAGACGACGCAAAGGTCGCGGCGCGGCGCGTTTACCGGAAAGGGCCTGAGCGCTGTGCGGAAGCTGCCTGCGGGCCATTGACTGGGTCCTTCGAAGATACGCCGTAAGGAGGGGTGAGCTGGCCCAAAGGCTTGCTCTGACTGGCATTCAGCAATAGTCCGTTAACCCTAATGAACCCTTAAACGGCGGCCTTTCCGCTTTCCTTGCTGCCCTCCCACCGACCGATGACGAGACCGATTTGACCGTATCCTTGCCCGACCTTTCCGCCCTGCAAGCGCGCCTTCCCCTGGCCGGCGACCTCAGTGATGAAGAAACCCCTATTCCTCTGCACGTGGTCACCGGATCGCAGGCCGCACTTTCAACGGCAGGCGAGCATGAAGCTGCCTATACCAATTGGGCGAAGGTCAACGGCTTCGAAGGCAAGCCAGGTCAGGTACTAATCTTGCCGGACGGCCATGGGGCGATCCTTGCGGTTTTTGTTGGCGCCAAGGCTGATGATAAAGGCCTGCCTCAGCCGGGCTTTGAGCTGGGCAAACTTGCCGGCACACTGCCCGAGGGCGTCTATCGACTGGAAACTGAGCTTGCAGCGCTTGAAACAGCGCTCACCGCATTCCTGCTCGGCGGCTATGCGTTCGACCGGTTCAAAGCGAACAAGCGTGGACCAGTACGCTTGCTGGTGAAGGACGGTGCCGAGCGCGAGGCGGCACTTTGCCAAGCCCGGGGTGTCATCTTCTCACGCGATCTCATCAACACGCCGGCCAATCTTCTGGGCCCGGCTGCCATAGAAGCGAGCGCGCGAACCTTGGCGGACGCATTTGATGCGCCGCTCAGCGTGATCGAGGGCGACACGCTTCTGGACAGCGACAATTCCTTCCCGCTTATCCACACCGTTGGCAGGGCCGCCCATGAGGCACCGCGCTTGATCGACTTTTCATGGATCGGCTCCGATGACGGGCCAAGCGTCACAGTGGTGGGCAAGGGCGTGGCCTTTGACAGTGGAGGGCTCAACATCAAGCCGGGGAATGCCATGGCCTTGATGAAGAAGGACATGGGTGGCGCAGCGGCGGTTCTGGGCCTTGCCCTGATCATCATGCAGGCCAAACTGCCTGTACGCTTGCGGGTGCTGGTGCCTGCAGTTGAAAACGCCATATCGTCCGGCGCGTTCAGGCCCGGCGATGTGCTCACGAGCCGCAAAGGACTGACCGTTGAGATCGGCAACACGGATGCGGAGGGTCGGCTGATCCTCGCCGATGCCTTGGCCTTGGCAGACGAAGAAGCGCCCGATCTTCTGATCGACATGGCAACGCTCACCGGCGCGGCGCGTGTGGCGCTCGGACCTGACCTGCCACCCTTTTTCACCGATGACGATGCGTTGGCCGAGGAGATCACAAGCGCTGGCGCAGCGCAGGACGATCCGGTTTGGCGCATGCCACTCTGGGAGCGCTACGACAGCGCGATAGCTGGCAAGGTGGCCGATATCTCCAACACCGGTTCGATGCCATTTGCTGGCTCGATCACCGCGGCGCTGTTCCTGCGACGGTTCGTTGAGAAGGCCAAAAGCTGGGCGCATTTCGACATTTATGGCTGGACGCCGAGCGCTCGTCCGGGACGTCCGGAAGGCGGTGAGGCACAGGCAATCCGCGCCCTGTTTACCCTCTTGCGCAATCGCTACCCACGCACGGATTGATTCGCGGCCCCGTTTTGCCGTATTAATTGCGGCTCCGAAACAAAGGGGTGTTGTCGTGGCCTTGCGTGGGTACGCCTCTGTGAAATCTGGCTTCTCGCCAGCGCGTGCCTTGAAGCTCTGGCACGATGTCGCGTTGACGCGTGTGCGCGGCGGCATTGGTGACCTTACCGAGCGACAGATGCTCATCCTTTTGACGATCTATCTGGAAACCCCGCCACATACCGTGCGCGGCCTTGCGGCCAAGCTCGGCGTCACCAAGCCTGTCATCACCCGCGCGCTCGACACCATGGGCGCTATGGGTCTTGTCACCCGTAAGCGGGACCCCGCCGACAAGCGCAACGTCATTATCCAGCGCACAGTCGATGGAGCGCTCTATGTGGAAGCGTTGGCTGAGACCATCGTCAAGCACGCCGATGACGGCCGGGCTTAGGGTCCGCCCATGAGCGACGGTACGCTCGATCCTCGCCTTCACGCCTATCGACCGGACGTTGCTGCTAAGCATCTTGAGGGGCAGGTAACGGCGAAACGGTTCATCGAAGGTGAAAAGTGCATCATCATCGAGCCGTTAGCCGATATCATGAGCAACACCATCGGTGAGGCGCGAACCAGCCAGGCGCTCTATGGCGAGCGCTTCACCGTTTACGACCGTCAGGACCATTGGGTTTGGGGCCAGCTCGAAACCGATGGCTATGTTGGTTGGGTCAGCGCCTATGCGGCTGGCCGGTGGGACGGCACAAATGCGACTCACAAGGTGTCTGCCACCCTCACCCGCGCAACCAGCGGTTCGATCAAGGTGATCGGCGATGGCCCACTGCCCCTGGGCGCGCGACTGCGGGTGACAAATCCCTCTATCGAGGTCGGTGGGTCAAGCGCGCCATTTGCGGAGACAGATGCCGGCGCGGTGCCTTCGGCTCATATCGCGCCAATCGACGACCATGCAGACGATTGGGTCGCCGTCGCTGAGACCTTTCTTGGCGTTCCCTATGTCTGGGGCGGCCGGTCACCACTGGGTCTCGACTGTTCGGCGCTTGTCCAGCTGGCGCTGGATCAGGCTGGCATCGCCTGCCTGCGCGACAGCGACATGCAGGAAGAAACGCTCGGCAAAGTGATCGACCGTTCAGTCGGCCTGGCGCGCGGTGATCTTGTGTTCTGGCCCGGGCATGTTGGCATCATGATCGACGCCACATCCTTCCTGCACGCCAATGCCTTCGCGATGGCGACTGCAGTTGAATCACTCTCAGATGTCGAAGCGCGGATTGGGACCGCCCGGACCGTCAAGCGGCTCTAGAGCGTCAATAGCCGGCGGAGCGGTCGACCAAGACGTCGACCTCTTTGCCCGACGCGAAGTCGATCAGGTTCTTCACCATCTGCCCAAGCAGTGCCTCAGGCGCACTCATGCCGGCTGTGTGCGGCGTGATGAGGATGTTGGGCGCCTTCCACAGCGGGTTATCGGCAGGCAAAGGTTCCTCATGAAACACATCGATGGAGGCCCCTTTCAGGGTGCCATCGACCAGCGCTGCGAGAAGATCGTCTTCATCCTGATGCCCGCCGCGGCCTCCATTGATCACGAACGGGCCGCCCGTTACCCCGTCCTGCGCGAGTTTGCCGAACAGGTCCGCATTGAGGATGCCTTCGGTTTGCTCGGTCAGCGGGAGCAGGCACACAAGAATGTCGGTGCGCGCGAGAAAGGCGTCCAACTGATCAAGGCCTGCATAGACCTTGATCGGCGCATCCGGCTTGGGGCTACGCGCCCAGCCTGCCAGATCATAGCCCAGAAGTCTGAGCACATCGCCTGCCGACTGACCAAGCGCGCCATAGCCCATGATCCCGACACGGACATCTGGCGCGGATGATTGGGAAAGCGGCTTCCAATCGGCGCGCTGTTGGGCATCAAGATAGGCGAGCGCCTGGCGGTGGTGGGCAATGACATTCATCACCGTCCAGGCTGTCACGCGGCCGGTCAGATCAAGGTCGTTGATGCGCAGGATCGCGACTTCAGGCGGCAAGTCCGCGCGACCGACAAGGTGATCGACACCCGCGCCAGTCGACAGCACGGCCTTCAGATTGGGAAAGTTGCCGAAGAAGCCATCGGGCGTCTTCCAGGCGACAGCATACTTCACCTTGTCGCAGACGTCCGCCGGCGGCGGGGCCGTTCCATCGGAAAAGATGATGTCCTCGCGCGGCACCAGGCGTCCCAAGTGGTCGATCCAAGCTTCCGGCGGCCAATCGCCCACGGTCAGAACGATCTTGCCGAGATCAAGGTCGGCGGAATTGGCTGTCATCTAAGGTTTCCTGCTTGCGGGATCACATGCCCGGTGACGGGCGCAGCGCGCGGTTTTCTTCTGGCTCGCGGATGGCAACGCGATAGGGATCGGCTGCAAAGGTGCCGACGATGCGCAGTTCGGCGGAGAAGAACTCCAGTTCTTCCATGGCGAGCGCGACATTGCGGTCGTCCGGGTGACCATCGATTTCGGCATAGAATTGCGTGGCGAAGAATTGCCCACCGGTCTGGTAGCTCTCCAGCTTGGTCATGTTGACCAGGTTGGTCGCGAACCCACCCAACGCCTTGTAGAGAGCCGCAGACACGTTACGGACCCGAAAAATGAAGGCCGTCACGGTCGGGCCGTTGCCACTGGCAAGGGGCACCGGCTCACGGGCCAGCGTGATGAAGCGCGTGGTGTTGTGCGCCTCGTCTTCGATGTCGGTTGCAAGGATGTCCAGGCCATAGACCTCAGCAGCCAGCGAAGAGGCAATCGCAGCCTGGGAGAAGTCGTTTTGCTCGGCGATCTGCCGCGCGGAGCCAGCCGTGTCCGCGCCAACAACGGCGGCCAGACGGTGCTGTCGGAGAAACTTACGGCACTGGCCCAGCGCCATCACATGACTTTGAGCGCTTTTCACCGTCTCCAGAGTCGCCCCCTTGGGCGCGACAAGTTGGTGGTGGATGGGCAGGAAGTACTCGCCTGTGATGTGCAATGGCGATGTCGGCAAGAGGTGATGGATATCGGCAACGCGGCCAGCAACGGAATTCTCGATCGGGATCATGCCGAGTTCGGCCGACCCATCCTCAATCATCGCAAAGGCGTCCTCGAAGGTCGCACACGGCACAGATTCGCCCTGCGGATAGACGTTGCGACAAGCAATGTGCGAGTTGGCACCAGGCTCGCCCTGGAAAACGATACGCATGATACAAGCTTTCGGTGGAGGTCAGCCCAGCTGGCGGCGGGCCTCATCTAAGTGGGCGGGAGTATCAACACCCAGTGGCACGCCGTCAACGATGGCCACATCGATCCGCATGCCCGCCTCAAGCGCCCGCAACTGTTCCAGCTTTTCTCGCTCTTCTAAGGGCGAAGGCGGCAGATGCACGAAGCGCTCCAGCGCGGAACGGCGATACACGTAAAGGCCGATGTGATGGTAGAGCGGCCCCTCACCGAAGGGAGCGGTCGCGCGGGTGAAGTAGAGCGCGCGCATATGGTCCGGGCCAACAGGCGAACCAATTGCCTTCACAACATTGGGGTCCTGCCGATCGGTCTCGTTGTCGATGATCGTTGCCAGCGTTGCGATATCAACCGCCCGATCATTCATCAGCGCCACAGCCTTTTGCAGGATCGTGGGATCAAGGGTTGGCAGGTCACCCTGCACGTTGACGATGAGATCGACCTTTCCCTCGGGATCGAGCGTTTGAAGCGCCTCAAAAATCCGGTCGGATCCAGAAGGATGGTCGTCGCGGGTCATCACCGCTCTGCCACCATCTGCTTCAATAGCCTGCAGGACATCCGCATCATCGGTTGCCACTACCGGCTCACCCAATCCTGCCTCAAGTGCCCGGTCCACCACATGGGCGATCATCGGCTTGTCCCCAATCATCGCGAGCGGTTTGCCCGGCAGGCGTGTGGAGGCCATTCGTGCGGGAATCAGCACCAGAATGTCTGGTTTGGTGGACGGATTGGGGCTTGAAGATGCAGCAGTCATGGGGCGGATGAAGGATGGCGGTCAAAAAGGGTGGGCATATGGTCGCAAGCCCCCCCTGTCATCCCTTCGCACTTATTGCAAGCGGCCGGCGAATGAGGTTATCACCCAGCGCAAAGTGAGGCGTCTTAAAGCCTTGTTTCACTTTGCATTGGACATTAAGCGGCGTTTTTCGGGCAACGCCAGTATCGGGATGGATCATTATGGATGGTTTTGAGCTCAATAAGATTATGGGGGCCGTTCTCGGTTCGCTGTTGGTTGTTATGCTCATCGGCTTTGCAGCCGAACTGATCTATCACGTGGATGAACCAGAAGTTGCTGGTTACTCCATCGACGTTCCGGAAGAAGAAACCGCCGAAGCTGAAGAGCCAGAAGTGATGGTGTCGGTGCTTGATCTGCTCGCCACAGCCGACGTTGGCGCTGGCGAACGTGGCGTGCGCCGTTGCGCCTCCTGCCATACCGTTGAAGAAGGTGGCGCTGACGGCGTCGGCCCGCATCTGTGGGACATTGTAAACCGTGCCAAGGGTGCTGTGGCTGGTTTTGGTTATTCGTCGGCCATGGAAGACGTGGCTGCTGCTGGTGAAGTTTGGGGCTTTGAAGAGCTTGACGGCTTCCTTGCCAGCCCGCGCGACTACATGCCTGGCACCACGATGGGCTTTGCCGGCATTCGCGATGCCGAAGACCGTGCGGACCTCATCGCCTATCTGGTCACGCTTTCCAACAGCCCGGCGGCGCTGCCTGAGCCAGCTGCAACGCAGTAGGCGATAACGACGTCCAGAGAAGCGGGTGCTCGATTGCGCCTTGCGTTCATCACCAGTTATCAACGCCGGGCCCATGCCCGGCGTTTTGCATTTGCCGCCTCTCAAAAGCGGTTGCGGAGACCTCTTTGCCGTGAACACGGCCGATCAACTGGGCGTGAGAGCGCCGACAGCCTCGCCGGTTGGCCGCATCTGCGCCATATTCCTCTCACGTTGTGTTTCGAATCGCGGAGGGCTGCGGTGCTTGGCATCCGGCTTGCAAAGGGTACCCTTGGCGAGATTGGTTTGATGTCAGCCACCAGCCGCCTCCTTGGTCGGCCTGGGTTCTGACGAGACAAGGAATGAAGGTGTTGCAATTGGTGAATGCGTTGATCCTCCAACCGACTACGCGACGAGCGGGCGTACAGAACCTTGAAAAGTGCCTAGCGCTGGCAGGTCTGCTCACCCTTTCCCTTGCGGCCTTCGCAACCTCAGCCTTAGCCCAAACCGACACAACGGCCCCAGATGCGCCAACCGCCGCCGAAGAGGTGGATGCGGTGGCGACAGAGCCTGTTGATGATCGCATCTGGTACCACGCGACATCGCTCAATGAGGGCCTTCCAAAATACCCTGAAGGCTTTGCGCACTTCGACTATGTCAATCCGGACGCGCCGACTGGCGGCGAAGTCCGCCTTTCGGACATCGGCACCTTCGACACGCTGAACTTTGTGCCGCCACGCGGGATCACGCCGCTTGGGCTTGGTCTTATCTACGACACGCTGATGACGTCGTCGCTGGATGAACTGTCCACCGATTATGGCCTGCTGGCTGAGGAAATGACCTATCCGGACGATTATTCTTCGGTCACCTACCGGCTGCGCGAGGGTGCCTACTGGCACGATGGTGAGCCGGTAACGGTGGAGGATGTGCTGTTCTCCTTCAACGTCGTTACCGAGCACAACCCGCAGCAGGCTGCTTACTACTCCCACGTGGTGGACGCTGAAATCACCGGCGAGCGGGAGATCACATTCACCTTCGATCAGACCGGCAACCGTGAGTTACCGCACATTGTCGGCCAGCTTTTCGTTTTGCCGCAGCACTGGTGGGAAGGCACGGATGCTGATGGAAACCAACGCGACATCTCGCGAGGCACCTTGGAAGTGCCGCTCGGCTCGGGGGCCTATCGGATTGAAGCCGTCATCGCTGGTCGTTCGATCCGCTACGAGCGGGTGGAGGACTATTGGGCCGGCGACCTCAATGTGAATGTCGGCCACTACAATTTCGGCGCCGTGGAGTACGATTTCTACCGTGATGGCGATGTCGCCTTTGAGGCTTTCAAAGCTGATGAGTTCGACTTCCGCATCGAAAACCGGGCGCGAAACTGGGCAACTGGCTATGAGATCGACGCCGTTGAGGCCGGCGAGATGGTTCTGGAAGAGTTCGTTGAGCCCTACCGCCGTGCCGGGCTGATGGTCGGTTATGTGTTCAACACCCAGCGCCCGATCTTTGAGAATGCCGATGTGCGGCGCGCCTTCACCTATATGCTCGACTTTCAGGAGCTGAACCGCTCGCTGTTCTTTGACTCCTACCGCCAGTATTTCAGCTATTTCACAGGTCTTGATGCCCTGGCAGCATCAGGTTTGCCTGAGGGTGCGGAGTTGGCGCTGCTGGAAGACATTCGCGCCGAAGGCCACGCCATTCCCGATGAAGTGTTCACCGAGGCGTTCGCCAATCCGGTGACCGAAGGACCTGAAAGCCGCCGGGAAAACATCCGCCAGGCGCTGGAGTTTTTTGAAGCTGGCGGATGGTCGATGCGCGAGGAAGTGGATGAAGAACAAGCGCCCACGGGGTTCCTTCATCGGTTGATGGTGACAGTTGGCCTGGCCTCTGATCCGACGCGCCGTGTGATGCGCGATGAAGCCGGTGACCCTGTGGTGATCGAGCTTCTGCTTAACGGTCCCACGCAGGAGGGCCCATCGGCCCAGTTTGCCCAATCGCTTGAACTTGTCGGCATTGAACTTGTGATGCGACCGGTCGATTCCTCCCAGTACACGAACCGGGTTCGTGAGCGGGATTTCGACATGATCTATTCCGGCTGGGTGCAATCAACGTCGCCCGGCAACGAACAGCGCGATTACTTTGCCTCGTCCTCGGCCACACAACCGGCCTCGCGTAACTATGCCGGTATCGAAAACCCAGCCGTTGACGCGCTGATCGAGCGCATCATCTTTGCGCCCGATCGCGAAGCACTGGAGACGGCAACCCGCGCGATGGACCGCGTCCTCTTGTGGAACCACTATGTTGTGCCTGGTTGGGGGCAGCCTCGCGCCCGGGTGGCGCGGTGGGATCGATTTGGCCATCCTGAGGATTTGCCAACCTACTCCATCGGGTTCCCAACGATCTGGTGGTATGATGAAGCGCGTGCCGCGCGCATTGGAGGCAATGGCGGATGATACAGCGCGCCGGAAAGACCCCGTCCCTTCCTGTTACGCGCCGCACCGTCCTTAAGGGCGCTGGCGCAGCAGCTCTCATGGCCGGCCTTCCGGCGGTCGCGACCGCGCAAAGCGGCGTTACCCGCTCCCACGGTCTTTCCTCTTTCGGCGAGCTTGCCTTGCCGCCTGATTTTGAGGCCTTTCCACACGTCAATCTTGATGCCCCCAAGGGTGGCACCTTGTCCTTTCAGCCGGGCAGCTTCCTGTTCAACCAGAACCCTCAGACGTTCAACACACTGAACGGGTTCGTGCTACGTGGAGATGCCCCGCCACGCATCGAGATCACCTTCGACTCGCTTATGAAGACGACGGGCGATGAGCCCGACGCGGTCTACGGTCTCCTGGCTGAGTGGGTTGAGTTTTCCGACGACAGGCTGACTTACGATTTCAAGATCAGGTCGGAAGCACGCTTCCATGATGGCTCGCCCGTCCTGGCAAGCGATGTTGCCTGGTCGATCCAGACCTTGCAGGAGGAAGGGCACCCGCAGCTTGCTAACCTGCTGGTTGATGTCGCGTCTGTAGAACTTCCAGCCGACGATGTGGTGCGGGTCGTCTTCAGGCCGACACGCTCGCGCAATGCGCATTTGAACGTGGTCGGCGTGCCGATCTTCAAAGCCGACTGGTTCGACGGCAAGGAGTTTGGCGCTTCGACGCTCGATCCGATCATGAGTTCGGGGGCTTACCGAGTCGGCAATTTCGAGGCGGGCCGGGTCATCCGCTACGAGCGCGTGCCGGACTATTGGGGCCGTGATCTGCCGGTGAACCGCGGGCAGCACAATTTCGACAGCATCCGCATCCCCTTCTTCCGCGATCAGGATGTGGCCTTTGAAGCTTTCAAGGCCGGGGAAACCAATGTGCGCGAGGAGTTTTCCTCTCGCATCTGGGCGACCGAATACACATTCCCAGCCGTCACCTCCGGCGAAATCCTGCGCACCGAGGACATGATTGATGGTCGCCCCTCCGGGGCTCAAGGCTTCTTCTTCAACACCCGGCTTGAGAAATTCTCCGACCCAAAGGTGCGCGAAGCGCTTGGTCTCCTGTTCGATTTCGAATGGTCGAATGACCGCCTTTTCTTCGGTCTTTACGACCGCACCCAGTCCATGTTCGAGAATTCGCCGTTCAAGGCTGAGGGGATGCCAAGCACAGAGGAGCTTGCGCTTCTGGAGCCCTTCCGTGATCAATTGCCGGAAGCGGTATTCGGTGAGCCCTATGTTCCACCGGTATCCGATCGCTCAGGCGCGGACAGAACGCTTCAGCGCGAAGCCAATCGCCTGCTTAATGAAGCGGGCTGGACGCTTGAGGATGGACGCCGGGTGAATTCCGATGGCGAGCCCATGGTGATCGAGTTTTTGCTGCGCGGCGCTCTGTTTGAGCGGATCGTCAATCCCTACATCCAGAATCTGGAGCGCCTTGGCATTTCAGCGTCCTTGCGCACGGTGGACGGCGCTCAGTTCCAATCGCGGCTTCGGACGTTCGACTTCGACATTACCGTGCGCCGCTATTCTTTCACGCTGACCCCAGGGGCGAGCCTTAGGACGATCATCGGGTCGGCATCGGCCAATGAGGAAGGCGCCTGGAACATTGCAGGGATCGCTGATCCGGCGCTCGACGCGCTGATCGAACAGGCCGGTCAAGCCGAAGCCCGCGATGAGCTTTACATAATCATGCGCGCTATGGATCGCATCTTGCGCTCCGGTCACTATTGGGTGCCACAATGGTTCAAGCCAAACCATTGGATGGCCCACCAAACGTCGATTGGTTTCCCTGAAACGAAGCCGCGTTTCGCCTTGCCGATCGAATCCCATTGGTGGATGGAAGAGGCCTAAGGAATGCTCGCCTATATCATCCGCCGCGTCCTTCTGATGATCCCGACCATTTTGGGGATTATGGCGCTCTCCTTCGTTGTTGTGCAGTTTGCACCAGGTGGCCCGATTGAGCGGGTGATCGCCCAGCTTCAGGGTACCGACGTTTCGGCCACCGCGCGCTTTTCTGGCGGTACGAGCGACTTCTCCAACCAGGAGCAGGACTTCTCCTCAAGCCAAGAGGAGGGCGGCAGCGTCTATCGCGGCGCGCAGGGGCTTGATCCAGAGTTCATCGCCGAGCTGGAGCGTCAGTTTGGCTTCGACAAGCCGCCGTTGGAGCGGTTTGGACTGATGATCTGGAACTATGCGCGGTTCGATTTTGGCGAGAGCTATTTCCGCGATGTCGAGGTCATCGACCTGATCGTGGAAAAGCTTCCGGTCTCCGTATCGCTCGGGCTTTGGATGACGCTGCTTTCCTACGGTATCTCCATTCCACTCGGCATCGCCAAGGCGGTGCGCGACGGCACCCGTTTCGATGTGTGGACCAGCGCGGTGGTGATTGTCGGCTACGCCATCCCTGGCTTCTTGTTTGCGATCCTTTTGATCGTGCTGTTCGCGGGCGGATCGTTCTGGGACCTCTTCCCGCTTTCGGGCCTGACGTCAGAGAACTGGCATGAGCTCAATTGGTGGCAGAAGATTCTCGACTATTTCTGGCACCTCACCCTGCCCTTGATCGCCATGGCGGTTGGCGCGTTTGCGACCACCACGCTTCTGACCAAGAACTCTTTCCTCGATGAAATTCGCAAGCAGTATGTCACCACTGCGCGCGCCAAGGGGCTCGATGAGCGTACTGTGCTTTACGGCCATGTGTTCCGCAACGCGATGCTGATCATTATTGCCGGTTTCCCTGGGGCCTTTATCGGCGCGTTTTTCACCGGCTCGCTGCTCATCGAGACAATCTTCTCGCTCGATGGGCTTGGCCTATTGGGCTTTGAGAGCGTCTTTGGTCGCGATTACCCGGTCGTCTTCGGTACGCTCTATATCTTCTCGCTTATGGGCCTCATCGTCGCGCTCCTGTCGGACCTCATGTATATGTGGGTCGATCCCAGGATCGACTTTGAAGCGCGGAGGACGTGATCCATGGATGCCCGCGTTCCTGCGATCGATCAGCCGCACAGCGATCTGGTGGACGACATTGAGATGCCAGCCGCCAATCCGGTGGTGCGCAAACGACGCGGCCTGTCGCCACTCAATCAGCGCCGGCTCAACAATTTCAAAGCCAATCGGCGCGGCTGGTGGTCGCTTTGGATTTTCCTGGCGCTCTTCCTGCTGACACTATTCGCCGAGGTCATATCGAACGAGAAACCGCTGATCGTTTCCTACAAGGGCGAGCTTCTTTTTCCGGTTCTGGTGGATTATCCGGAGGAGAAGTTTGGCGGGTTCCTGGCCGTCACGCGCTACTATGATCCCTTCATCTATGAGGAGATCACCTCCAATGGCTGGATGATCCATTCGCCCATCCGCTACGACCACACCACCCGTTCCTACGCCTCCGAACTACCATACCCCATCGCGCCAACTTGGACGCTGGATGAGGAGGTTGCCTGCTCGCGGCTGGATGGTGGGACGGAGAATGCTCTGTGCGGCATTGGTGGCTGGCACTGGCTGGGGACAGACGATCAGGGGCGCGATGTGCTTGCCCGCCTTGTCTATGGCTTCCGCTTATCGGTGCTCTTTGGCCTGACCCTCACCATCATCTCCTCAGTGATCGGCGTCGCCGCCGGCGCGGTACAAGGCTATTTCGGCGGCTGGACCGATCTTCTGTTCCAGCGCTTCATCGAGATTTGGACATCGATCCCCTCACTTTACCTGCTCCTCATTTTCTCGGCCTTCTTCGTGCCGGGCTTCTGGACGCTCCTTTTTATCCTGCTTCTCTTCAGTTGGGTGGCATTGGTGGGGCTGGTGCGCGCGGAGTTCCTGCGTGGGCGAAACCTTGAATATGTCCGCGCCGCGAGGGCGCTGGGTTTATCGGATGTGAGGATCATGTTCCGCCACATCCTGCCCAATGCGATGGTGGCGACGATCACATTCCTGCCCTTCATCCTGTCTGGATCCATCACCACGTTGACGGCGCTGGACTTCTTAGGACTTGGCCTTCAGGGCGATGCGCCCTCGCTCGGTGAGTTGCTGGCGCAGGGCAAGTCGAACCGAAACGCGCCGTGGCTCGGCCTCACTGGTTTCATGACAATCTCAATCATGCTTTCGCTACTGATCTTTATTGGGGAGGCGGTGCGCGACGCCTTCGATCCGCGCAAGGTGGAGGGTGGCGCATGACGAAAGAAGCTTCCTCTCCGTTGCTCGCTGTTGACGATCTGTCGGTCGCCTTCCGATCCGGCGACACCGTCAACACCGTCGTGGAAGGCGTGTCCTTCCATGTCGATGCCGGCGAAACCGTTGCGTTGGTAGGCGAGTCCGGGTCCGGAAAGTCGGTCTCGGCTCTATCTGTGCTTCAGCTGCTACCCTACCCCGCTGCGTCCCACCCCTCCGGTTCGATCCGTTTTGATGGCGAGGAGTTGCTAGGAGCCGATGACAGGGCATTGCAAGGGGTGCGCGGCAACGACATTTCGATGATCTTTCAGGAGCCCATGTCCTCTCTCAATCCCCTGCACACGGTGGAGCGGCAGGTCAGCGAGGGACTGAAGCTGCATCAAGGCCTGCGCGATGAGGCGGCGCGTGAGCGCACGATTGAGCTTCTTGACCGTGTGGGTATCAAGAACGCGGAGGAGCGGCTGAGAAGCTATCCGCACCAGCTTTCAGGCGGGCAGCGCCAACGCGTGATGATCGCCATGGCGCTGGCCAACCGGCCAAAGCTTCTCATAGCTGACGAGCCGACGACGGCGCTTGACGTGACCGTGCAAGCGCAGATTCTCAGGCTTCTTGTGGAGCTTCAGGCTGAGCTTGGTATGGGGATGATGTTCATCACCCATGACCTTGGCATTGTCCGCCGTCTGGCGAGCCGGGTCTATGTCATGCAGGGCGGAAAGGTCGTGGAAGAGGGTAAGGTGTCGGAGGTGTTTTCCAATCCGCAGCACCCCTACACCCAGATGCTGATTTCTACCGAACCATCTGGCGCGCCGATCAGCACGCCGGAAGAGGCCGCCAGCCCGACATTGGCGGCCGATGATCTTAAGGTCTGGTTCCCCATCAAACGTGGCGTGCTGCAACGAACGGTTGACCATATCAAAGCGGTCGACGGCATCGATATCGCGATCCGTCAGGGTGAGACGCTGGGCATCGTGGGCGAATCCGGGTCCGGCAAGACGACCCTGGGTCTCGCTCTTCTCAGGCTGACCGATTCCAAAGGCGCAGTGCGCTTCGATGGAGCGGACATTAGCGGCTATGGCCGCAAGGCAATGATGCCACTGCGGTCCGATCTTCAAGTGGTTTTCCAGGACCCATTTGGGTCACTGAGCCCGCGCATGTCGGTCTCCGACATCATTGAAGAGGGGCTTTTGATCCATCAGCCCAACCTCTCCTTCGACGAGCGCGATCAGGCGGTGGTGCAGGCACTTGAAGAAGTTGGTCTCGATCCGGAGACTCGGTTCCGTTACCCTCATGAGTTCTCCGGCGGGCAGCGCCAGCGCATCTCCATCGCCCGTGCTCTGGTGTTAAAGCCGCGGGTCATCCTGCTCGATGAGCCGACATCGGCGCTCGACATGAGCGTTCAGGCGCAGGTCGTGGAACTGCTGCGCGACATCCAAGCCAAGCACAATCTGGCCTACCTCTTCATCAGCCACGATCTGAAAGTGGTGCGGGCACTATCGCACCGCATTCTGGTGATGAAGGACGGCAAGGTGGTGGAAGCCGGCGACCGCGACACGATCTTCGACAATCCGCGCGAGGACTATACCCGCGAACTCATCGCCGCCGCCTTTGACGAGACCATGCTGACTGCGGCGGAGTAGTCTTCTTGGCCTGAGTGACTGCCGATCAAGCGATGCAGTAGACCAGATACCAGCCACCGCTATCATTGCAGTAGTAACATCCGCCAAACCAAACGCATCGGCCTGGACTGTAGCCCATGTCCCGGGCCATGCCTTCGGCTTTGTCGCCTTCACTTGCTAACCGCTCCGCACTCAATCCTGATATGTCATCCAATATTTTTGCTGCGTCATCAGAGACGCGACGTGATTCAGCCATTGTTTCCCCCTTCTTTTTACTTAACGGAATTACAGTATCACGACTTTTTTACTTTTTCAAAACACTCTATTTCTTGGTGTTTGCGTGCATTGCTTCGTACCTACGATAGTGTCAGCGGAGGGCGCCTGCCAAAATCAGATGGTGCTGCTGGCCTTGTCATGACATCACCGAAGCGGACTTGTGTTAGTTCCTAGGATGCCATCATGCCTCTTCTCCACCTCTCAATCAGCGCGCAGGACCCGGAGCGGGTCGCCACTTTTCTCGCCCAGATTCTGGGCGGGCGGGCGATGGTGTTTCCGCCGTTTCCCGACAGCTGGATTGCCTTTTCTCAGGCTGACGACGGAACGGCGATCGAGGTCTACCCGTTGACCCATCGGCTGAAAGCGGGTCGGGAGGCCATCGCCTGCGATGTTGGTGAACCGGACGCCGAGCCGACCTTTGTGCATGCCGCCATCGGCTCACCGTTCGGCCAGACAGAGATCTTGGCCATGGCGGCCATCGAAGGCTGGCTCGCCCGCATCTGCAATCGTGGGCCATTTGAGTGTGTTGAAGTCTGGCTAGAAGGACGGTTGCTGATCGAAGTGCTCGATCCCGACATGCAGGCCGACTATCGCCGGGGCATGACAATGGAAAGATGGGGCCGCATGTTCGGACTTTGATGATGCTGGTACCGTGTTGGATGTGAGCGCATTTCGGGTCTAGTGTGCCGCCGACCGCCGCACGATTTGAAAGGCGCTGGTGTGAACACTCCCGCATCCCTCTCCCCATCTCACCCTCACGATAGCTTTGCTGACGATGTCGCCCGCATTCACACAGTTCTGTCGACGGTGCTTGACCCCACACCATTGCAGCGAAGCCAGTATCTTTCTGATCTGCACGATGCCGATATCTGGCTAAAGCGCGAAGACCTAACGCCGGTTCGCAGCTACAAGGTGCGCGGGGCCTATGCCTTTGTGCACGAGGCGCTCGCCAACGACCCGGATCAGGATCTGTTTGTGTGCTCCTCGGCGGGCAACCATGCGCAAGGTTTTGCCTATGCCTGCCGGCATTTTGGCAAGCGCGGTGTTGTCTTCATGCCGCTAACGACGCCGCAGCAGAAGATCCAGAAGACCCGGTCCTTCGGTGCGCCGCTGGTCGAGATTGAGCTTGTGGGCGACGGCTTCGATGCTGCCAACGAGGCGGCGAAGGCCTTCTGTGCTGAGCAAGGCGGCATGATGGTGCCACCCTTCGACCACCCAACCATCATTCGTGGCCAGGCGACGGTGGGCAAGGAAATCCTGGACCAGAGTCCTGCCGGCCAAGTGTGGGACCGAGTTGTTATGGCCGTTGGCGGGGGCGGCCTCTCCTCAGGGATCACCCGCTACTTCGAGGCCGTTGGGGCCTCCGCCGGCTACACCTTTGTCGAGCCTGACAATGCACCAAGCCTGCACAACAGCCTCGTTGCTGGCGATCGCGTGGTGCTGGGCAAGGTCGACAATTTCGTCGATGGTGCTGCCGTGGCGCAGATTGGGGCAACGCCGTTTGAGCAGCTCAAACGCTTCCATGCCGATCAGGTCGTCCTCGCCCCCACGGGCGGTCTGTGCGCTACGATGATCGACATGCTGAACCTTGAGGGCATCGTGCTGGAGCCGGCTGGCGCACTCACCATCGACGCGCTGAAACGCCTTCCCAAAGATATGGTTGCCGGTAAGCGCCTTGTGTGCGTGGTGTCGGGCGGCAATTTCGATTTCGAACGCCTGCCGGATGTGAAGGAGCGTGCGCTACGCTTCTCTGGCCTCAAGAAGTATTTCGTCATCCAGATGCCGCAGCGGCCGGGGGCTTTGAAAGACTTCCTGTCGATTCTTGGGCCCGACGATGACATTGCCCGCTTTGAGTATCTGAAGAAGTCAGCGCGCAATTTCGGCTCGGTCTTGCTGGGTATCGAGACCATGGCGCCGGAGAATTTTGAGTCTCTAACCAAGCGGTTCGACGAAGCTGGCATACGGTGGGAGGACATCACCGATGATGAGGTCATCGCCAATTTCGTGGTCTAGAGCGACGAACGACCATGGCGACACCCATCATAAGGCCCATCTTGGCCGGCGATCTCGACGCGCTCTACGCCATATCCTTGGCCACCGGCGACAGGGGCGAGGATGCCAGCGCACTTTATGTCGATCCAAGGGTGATGGGCCACATCTACAGCGCGCCTTATGCCGTTCTGGCGCCCGAACTGGGGTTGGTGCTTGAGCATAAAGGCACGGTCGCGGGCTTTGCGCTCGGCGTTACTGATACAGCCGCTTTCGAGGCCAAGCTGGAGCGGGATTGGTGGCCGAGGTTGCGTATGGACTATCGGGCGCCCGACCCCAAGCGGCGTGACCAGTGGAGCGCTGATGAACGACGGGCCAATTCTTTCTATCATCCTGCCCAAGCGCCGCGATCAATCCTCACCGATTACCCGGCCCATATGCACATGAACCTTCTGCCTAGCGTTCAAGGAAAGGGATTTGGATCGACCTTGCTTGACCGGTGGCTCAGACTGCTCGCCGCGCAAGGTGGCGCTGCCGGCCTGCATGTCGGGGTCAACGCGCAAAATAATCGCGCGCTTTCCTTCTGGCAGGCCAAGGGTTTTGCGCCGCTGACATTAGACGCATCGGAGGCGACTGAACGCACCCGCTGGTTTGGCCGAAAACTGAGAACCTGACAGAACGAAAGGCGTTTCCCTGTCCCTGACCCATGGCCTCACTGCGAATTGCGGTAGATGTCGGCCCGTGTGGATGGCACGGACGTGAGTCCTTTCGGCGATTTGCTGGCCAGCGTCTGATAGAGGCGGGCCGAGCCGCGCTGAAAGGCGAAGGAACACCCCGCAAGATAGGCAGCCCAGATGCGATAGGTCTCGGGGCCGACCAACGCCTCGGCATCCGCGCGGCGCTCATAGAGCCGTTGGCACCAGGCCCGCGTCGTTTTTTGGTAGTGCTGACGCAGGGCCTCAACATCCTGGATTTCGAAACCGGCGATCTCCATTTCAGCGAGCGTGTGGCCGATATCGTCCAACTCACCGCCAGGAAAGATATAGCGTTGTAAGGCGCGTTGTTCGGGACGGCTGGAAAAGCGACGGCGCTTGCGTTTGGCACCGCGTGAGATGGCGTGGTTCATAAAGAGACCACCTGGCTTCAAAAGCCTCTGAACGGTCCCAAAATACTCAGGGATGTTGGCCAGGCCGATATGCTCGTACATGCCGACGGAGGCGATCTTGTCGAACGTGCCGTCCAGCTCCCGATAGTCTTTCAGTTCAAGTGTTACACGGTCTGCGATGCCAAGCCGCTCGACCTTCTCCCGGGCAAACGCAAGCTGCTCTTCGGAGAGGGTCACGCCATGGCCCTCCACGCCATAGTTTTGGACGGCGTGACACAGAAGGCCGCCCCATCCGCAGCCAATGTCGAGAAAGGTCTCGCCGTCCTGGAGGCGCAGCTTGCGGCAAATGTGGTCCAGCTTGGCGATCTGCGCCTCTTCCAGCGTTGCGTCCCATTGCGGGTAATAGGCGCAGGAGTACTGCATCTCTTCATCCAGGAAGAGCTGGTAGAAGGCGTTGCCGACATCATAGTGGAACTGAATGTAGCGCTTGTTGTCGCCCTGCTGGCGCTGTTCACCCTCCGCACCCTCCCCAAAGCCACGGGTCTTGTCGGGATCATCGCCCTTTGAAAAGAACAGCGGGGCGAGCGTGCGAACCAGCCTGCCCTTGCCCAAGGACTTGAACCGACGGCGATAGGCGCGGTCGTGAGCGATCGGTTCGGCTAAGTCTATCAACGACCCACCACCCACATCGATCCCGCCGCTTGCGTAAAGGCGGATCAGCCGGTCAAGCGTCGGCCGGTGCAGGAGAGATGGCACCACTCCAGATGACTTTAACGTAAGAACGAGGCCAGGTTGCGGGTCGGCACCGAGCGGTTCGATCGATGCATCCCACAGTCTGAGAGAAAAATGCGCATCAACCTCGCTGCGAACAAACGCCGCCAAGCGCCGCATTGCCTGGATTTTGGCCTTCTCTGACATCACGCCACATGCCCTAATTTCACTGCCCCAGGATTAACCTTAACAATTCATCAACACCGCGCATTCCTTTTGTGTTATACCGGCGCAAGGAATAGCGTGGGGCCTATGGACAGAGCATCTTTTAGTATTCATCCCGGTCAGCTCCTCCTTGAGGAGTTCCTGAAGCCGCTTGGCATCAGCCAAAATCGCCTGGCACGTGACATTGACGTGCCGGTCAGCCGGATTGCCGCCATTGTTGCCGGCGAACGGGCCATCACCGCCGACACGGCCATGCGCTTTGCGGCCTATTTCGACACTAAGCCGGAATTGTGGATGAAGCTGCAAGCAGCTTACGAAATCGCGGTCCTGCGTGAGACCAACTGGCCACGCATCGAAGCGCGCATCCGTCCGTATGAGCCGGTTGATGGTGTGACGCCGAGCCAGACGCCTTGCCGTTCCGATGAGGATGCGCCGACGCTGGTCAGTGATTTCGGTGTGGATGCCGGTGACCGTTTGAGCGGACTGGGACGCTAAAGCCCGCTCTAGGCCGAAACGGTCGCTTTTTCGCGCAAGCGTGCTGCCTTCTTGAACTTCGTCATGACGCGCGATCGCTTGAAGCTTGACAGATAGTCGATGAACAGCTTGCCATCGAGGTGATCCACCTCGTGCTGGATGCAGGTCGATAACAATCCGTCCGCATCGATCTCGTGCGTCTGGCCTTCCATGTCCATGTAACGGACCTTGGCAAGCGGCGGACGCTCCACTTCCTCGTAGTAGTCTGGGATCGACAGGCAGCCCTCTTCATAGGGCACCGGGTCACCCGACAGGTTCAGGATTTCAGGGTTGAGGAGCGTCAGCGGCTCGCGCTCATCCTCGCGCGCGGAACAATCAGTGACGACAATGCGCAGCGGAACGCCGATCTGAATGGCCGCCAGTCCGATGCCGGGCGCATCATACATCGTATCATACATGTCAGCGACAAGCGTGCGCAGCTCATCGGTGATCTCCTGAACCGGTTCGGAAACCTCGCGCAAGCGCTTGTCGGGCAGGATTAAAATGTCACGGATAGCCATGCTTGGGACTTAGGCGGCAAGGCGGTTCCGGTCAAGCGACAGCAAGGCCGCGAGGGCAGGCAGAGACAAGGCAATGGTTTTTGTTCGCCTTTTGATCTAGTCTCGTTACGGAGCCGATTCGACCGAAGATTCCCGTTTTGACCCTCGACCTCGCCACCGTTCTGTTTGTCTTTGAGGGCACGCCCATCACGCTTGCCATAGCGCTGTGGTCTGTTGGGCTGCTGGTTGCGCTTTTTATCGGCTGGGGTTTCCTGTCGGCACGAAGGATGCGGCAACGCACCGATGAGATCACCGCGCGCGCGGAAGCTGAGAAAACCGCTCTCACCCAGCAGATCACAACCATGGCGAGCGCGCAGGCCGAGCTAACAGGTCGGGTTCAATCCATGACCGAGATGCTGGGCAACCGCCAGGCAGAATTGGCGCGGGTCATGTCGGAGCGGATGGATGGCCTCGGCCATCGGCTCGGCCAATCCATGACACAGCAGGCTGGCCAGACGCATGAGACCTTGCGGACCCTGCATGAGCGTCTGGCGACCATCGACACAGCGCAGAAGAATATCACGGAGCTCAGCCAGGGCGTGGTGGAGCTGCAATCCATCCTGTCGGACAAGCAGACGCGTGGTGCGTTCGGCCAAGGGCGAATGGAAGCGATTGTCCAGGATGCCTTGTCGCGTGGTGCCTTTTCGTTTCAGCACACATTGTCGAACGGCAAGCGCCCGGATTGCGTGGTTTTCCTGCCAAATGATGCACCAAGCCTGGTGATCGACGCCAAGTTCCCCTTGGAAGCGTGGAATGCACTGCGCGATGCACCCGATGACAGGCTGGCCTCACAGGCGGCCCAGCGCGTGCGCCAAGATGTTGGCAAGCATGTGCAGGACATTGCATCGAAATACTTTATCCCCGGAGAGACGCATGAAACGGCGTTTTTGTTTGTGCCCTCCGAAAGCCTGTTCGCCGATCTGCACGAGCGGTTTGAAGATGTTGTGCAAAAGGCAGCGCGCCAGCGGATCGTGATCGTCTCACCCTCACTGCTCACCCTTTCCATTCAGGTGGTCCAGGCCGTGCTGCGCGATGCCCGGCTGCGCGAGCAGGCGCATCTCATTCAAGATGAGGTCGTGCGGCTGGTGGAGGATATCGGTCGGCTCGATGATCGGGTGGCCAAGCTTGCGACCCATTTCGGCCAGGCCCAGCGCGATATTGAGCAGATCCAGACCTCAACCGGCAAAATCACCCGCCGTGGTGCGCGCATCGGCGACCTTGATGTAGGGCCCGGCGATGCGTCGGATCGGGAGTTGGGCGACGATTCAGAGCAAAGGCTACCACTGGCCGGGGAGTGATAGCCCGATGCCTTGCACCTCAAGGAAACCCAAGACTGCTTTCTTTTCCTGATCTTACCGGGTGACCTGCGCCAGCCCAAGAGCCAGCCTGTTTGCCTAGTCGAGATACACGATGTCCGGATCTACGAACGCCGTGGCCGGCCCTCCGCCAATGCCGTCGACCGAGGTTTCATTCGTCGTTGCTTTGTTGAGCAGGTTGATCAGCGCATCATTGGTCATGTCGTAGGGATCGATATCATGGGCAAGGTGATCAAAACCATAGAGCATCTTTTCGACGCTATCGATCTGGACGCTGTTCATCGACCAGTTGGCATACACTCGCTTCTCCAACGGGCCTGACATTCTCACCGTAACATGGTGGTGGCGTCGATCAGACGCGATACGCTCATAGGTGTTGATGACGCAGTTACGGTCACCCTCCAGCCACTGGATAAACCGGTTCGGCGTCACAACCAATGCACCGGTCACACAACAGCGGGCATTGTTGCCCTTGGACGTCTCGTAAATAGCCTTCAAATCATCTAGGTCAGATTTCTCGCCTAAGTTGTATCTTGTACTTATATATACTAGAAAATGTAGACGCATGTTGTTCGGCCCCACCGGTAACAATGTCGTGAGCACCCTGGGTACCAAGTAATTGTCTACGCATTATTACCATTTACGTGGTGATACGGATCAAACACGGCACGCCGAAACCGGTTCAAAGCTGCGTTCGCGCCCGCATTGCCGCTGAGAGGGTCCCCTCATCCAAGTAATCCAACTCACCGCCAACGGGCACGCCATGCGCAAGGCGCGTGATAGTGACCTCCGCCGAAGCCAACCGATCGGTCAGATAGAACGCGGTTGTCTGGCCCTCTACCGTCGCATTGATCGCCAGAATGACCTCCTTCACTGTCGGCGAAGCAGCGCGTTCAAGCAGTTGCTCAATGGAGAGATCGTCGGGACCGATGCCGTCCAGCGGGGACAAGACACCACCCAGGACATGGTAGCGGCCTTTGCTCGCTTTGGCGCGTTCCAACGCCCAAAGATCAGCCACATCTTCGACTACCACGAGCACAGCATCGTCGCGGCGCGGATCGGTGCAAATCGTGCAAGGCGAGACCGTATCGATGTTGCCGCAGATCGCGCATTCAACAACGCAGTCACGCGCGACAGCCATGGCTTCAGCAAGCGGCCCGAGCAACTGATCCTTGCGTTTAACCAAGTGCAGAGCCGCCCGGCGCGCTGAGCGCGGGCCAAGGCCCGGCAATTTGGCAAGCAGTTGAATGAGCCGTTCGATTTCCGGCCCAACAGTATGGTCGGTCATGGCTTATCGAACGGTTCTCTTTGACGCGCTGTCGCGGGCGCAAAAGTCTGCAACTTTTGCTGACAGCGCGTCGCGATCTCCGGCCCAATTGTATGGTCGCTCATAAAGGGTGGGTCACATCCCCGGCAGTTTCATGCCCGGTGGCAGACCGAGGCCCGACATCATTTCCTGGGTCTTTTCGGCCATCATCGTCTCAACCTTGGCGCGGGCATCATTGTGCGCAGCCATGATGAGGTCTTCCAGAATTTCACCCTCGCCGGGTGCTAGCAAGGACGGATCGATCTTCAGGGCCTTCATGTCGCCCTTGCCGGACAGGGTGATGGTGACCATGCCGCCGCCGGCGACACCATCGACCGTTTCATCGGCCATGTCCGCCTGCATGGTCTGCATCTTGTCCTGCATGTCTTTGGCCTGCTTCATCATCTTCATGATGTCCATGGCGGCTCATCCTCATCGTTGGTTGGGTCTGTTGGTGCAGCATCGACCGGGTCTGCGTCGGACGCTTCCGGATCATCAAGACCGGCTTCGCTCGCATCGTCCTCATCGGCACGTAGACTGCGTATCTGGGTGATCGTCGCTCCTGGAAATTGATCCAGAATGGCCTTCACCGTCGGGTGCTGGGTGGCATCGGAGCGTCGTGCCTGTTCGCGTTCAGCTGCCAGTTCATTCAGTGTCTGGGCATCAGCGCGGGGGTTGACGGAGATCAGCCACCGGCTGCCGGTCCAACTTTTGAGCGCTTCGGAGAGATCACCGACAAAGCTCTGCGGCGCACCCTCAGCCAGACCGATCTCGATCTGGTTGTCGCCAAAAGAGTGCGGGCGCACATAGGCCCGGATCAACAAGGGAAGCGCTCGGTTGCCGTTCTTTTCGGCCAGCGCAATGACTGCGTCGAGATCACGCAGAACCACCGGCTGCGGTTTCGCCTCAGCTTTGGGCGCACTCGCAGGTGCAGGCGCAGCCGCCTGTGGTGCTGGGGCTGGCGCAGCCGGTGCCAGGGCCAGTGCCGCGCGTGGGCCGTTGCCGGGGCCGTTGGGCTGAGCAGGCGGTGGAGCAGAGGTGGATGCTGTCCCCTCGCCCAGCGCTTTGATGGCATCATCCGGCGTTGGTAGGTCGGCGACATAGCAGAGCCGCACCAAGATCATCTCGGCGGCAATCAGTGGCTTGGGCGCGCGGGCAAGCTCATCAAGACCCTTCAAGAGCATCTGCCAAGTGCGCGCCAACACCTTCATCGACAGCTTGTCGGCCATGTCGGCAAGCCGGGTCTGGTTGTCGGCGGTCAGCGCTTCGTTAGGGATGCCAGGGAGAACTTTCACCCGCGTCGCGGCATGCACCAGCTCCGCAAGATCGGCAACCACGGCGGCGGGATCGGTACCGCGGGCATGGGCTTCTGCAAGCTGGGCAAGAGCCTCATCGGCAGCGCCCTTCATGACAGCATCGAAGAGGTCGAGCGTTGAGGCCTGATCGGCCAAATTGAGGAGGGCATGCAGCGATTCGGAGGTGATCGGCGTGCTGGTGTCCGCGCCAGTGTGCGCGATGGCTTGATCGAGAAGCGACAGCGCATCGCGGACCGAGCCTTCCGAGGCCCGCGCGATGAGCCGCAGCGCGTCTTCCTCCGCGCTGGCGCCTTCAGCCTCCGTGACCTTGGCGAGGTGGGCCATCATGGAGGGCAGCTCCACGCGCCTGAGATCGAAGCGCTGGCAACGCGAGAGGATCGTCACCGGCACCTTGCCGATCTCGGTGGTCGCGAAGATGAACTTCACATGATCGGGCGGCTCTTCCAGCGTCTTCAACAGCGCATTAAACGCCGCCGTGGAGAGCATGTGCACCTCGTCGAGGAGGTAGACTTTAAAGCGCGCGGACACAGGCGAATAGCGAGCCGCGTCGGTGATCTCGCGAATATCAGCCACGCCATTATGGGAGGCGGCGTCCATCTCGATCACATCGACATGGCGGCCTTCCATGATTGCCTGGCAGTGTACGCCCATCTCGGTGAGATCGACGGTCGGCGCGCCTGTGCCATCGGCAGTCTCGTAGTTGAGGCCACGGGCAAGAATGCGGGCGGTGGTGGTTTTGCCGACGCCGCGCACACCGGTGAGGATGAAGCCTTGCGCGATGCGGCCAATCTCAAACGCGTTGCGCAGCGTCTGCACCATCGGCTCTTGGCCGATCAAATCCTCAAAGCGTGCCGGGCGGTACTTGCGGGCAAGGACGCGGTAGCCAGTTTCAGGCAAATCAGCGGGTGGGGTGCTGTCAGCCATTAGGATCCGTGTCGCGCGTCGATGATGGGTGGGAGACTGGATCGGTGACCCGAACCGGAAACTCGTTGGGGCTGCTTCCTTCCGGACCTGACCCGGTTGGCGAGCGGCTCGTCCGCCGCCAGCCTCCCGCTTTCTATATCGGATTTCATGGCCGAGATGTCTAGTACACCCGCACATGCAAGGGTGGACGGGCTGTTCATAGCTGCTAGAGAGCGCCCATGATCGATTTTTCCCTTGATGATCGGCTTGCCGCCGACAGCCTCCCCCTTTGCGAAACTCCCGATAGTCTGCTGCGTGTGATCCGTGACGCGCGCTTCCCCTGGCTCATTCTGGTTCCACGGCATCCTGGTCTCGCCGATCTGATCGATCTGGCGCCCGAAGATGAGCCAGCGGTAATGGCCGTTATTCGCACCGCATCCGAAGCGCTGAAGGCGGCGACTGGGTGCGATAAGCTCAATGTTGCCTCGCTCGGCAACCAGGTACGGCAGCTTCACGTGCACATCATTGCGCGCTTTGAAACGGATGCCGCCTGGCCGGGGCCGATCTGGGGCGTTGGCAAGGCAAACCCCATGGACGCGCTGCCGGATTGGGCCGTCACGGTGCAGCGCGCGCTTGTCGCGAAAGGGTGGGCAGCCTCATGAGCGGCGATGCGATTGCGGCGCTGTTCGCCAGCCTGCCCCGCCCCGGCCTTTCCTCGCGCACCGGCTTTTCCGGCAACCGGTTGAACCGCCATGGCGACAGGCGGGATGATGAGGCGTTTCTGGCCGCTCAAGAAGCGCGGGCGCGGTTCATCCTGTTTGACGGCGCGGCTCTGGTGGAAGGCGACCACGGCCCGCATCAACTTTACCATGCTGCTTTGCCTAGTGGGGTGGATGCCGAGACCCGTGTCTATCTGGGCGAGGATGCCGACGGGCCGATCTATGCCTACGCGCTGACGCCCGATGAGGAAACGGAAGATGTCGGTGGGCTTGCCACCACGCCGCCCTCGCAGCAGCCTTTGCGACCCTTCGCCGAACAGTTTGATCCGCTGGACCATCACCTGGGTGTCTTGGCGGAGGCGGCGTCGCTCACCGGCTGGCATCTCAGACACAAATTCTGCGCCAAGACCGGCGCCCCAACCCGCAACGAGCAGGCGGGCTGGCGGCGGCGTAGCGTGGCGGGTGACACCATGCACTTTCCGCGCACCGACCCGGTGGTGATCATGAATGTGGTCGATCCAGCCACCGGCGATGTGTTGCTGGGTCGGCAGGAGCGGTTCCCCGAAGGCATGTTCTCGTGTTTGGCCGGCTTTGTGGAGTCCGGCGAGACGCTGGAGGATGCGGTGCGCCGCGAGGTGCTGGAAGAAGCTGGGGTTCCTTTGGGCCGGGTGACCTACAAGGCCTCGCAGCCCTGGCCCTTCCCCTCCACCCTGATGATGGGTTTTGAAGCCGAGGCGCTCGCCCGCGACATCACGCTGGATGAGGCCGAGCTTGCCGAAGCACGTTGGTTCTCACGGGACGAGCTCATCGCCATCACCCCCAATCCGCGCGAAGCAGGGCTGGTGTCATTGCCGCCACAACTCGCCATCGCGCGGGTGCTCTTGGATGATTATTTGGGGGTGTGATCAGCGAAAGCCGGCCCCATCTTGTTGCCTAATCTGCGCGAAATTCGCTTGAAATCATCACGTAGATCAGCTGCAAGATTGTAGAAGTGGATGGAGCGTACCATGGGCATTGATAGACCATTCCATCGTTGCGTTCGTGCCGGTGCCGGCAATAAATACTCGGGCTTTAGCAGTTGGGGTTACATTCTCGACGCCGGCTACGCCAAGTCGCCAGCGCAATATGTTCGAGCGTATCTCTTGATCCAAAGGGATCTTGAACGGTTGTTCGAGTACATTGAACCGAGCGACAATTGCCTGGGAACGCACTCGTTCCGCACACACGAACTTCTTATGCGCGCTTGTATCGAGGTCGAAGCGAACTTCAAAGCTATTCTAGCTGAGAATGTCTACACTCCGACCCCAAACAAGAGCGAGAGCTCCAACTACAACATGACAATCTACCGTAAGATCGAGCGAACACATCGGCTCTCATCTTACAAAGTCAGCTTGCCTATCTGGCATGGTAGCGCCGGGGTGTTCCGGCCGTTCGAGGCCTGGGCAAACGGTGGGTCTCCTGAGTGGTATAAAGCTTACAACCATTCAAAACATGACCGTCTTGCGGCATTTAAAGAGGCCAGCTTTGAATCATTGGTATCTGCAGTCGCTGGGCTACTAGTCGTTCTCTCGTCCCAATTCAGACAAGAGGACTTTCATGCAGGTGCGACGTCACTCAGTCTGGAGGGGCTTGATTATCACGAAATGGAACCAGCAATCGGAGAGTTGTTCCGCATAGAGTTCCCCTCAGATTGGCCTGAAGATGAGGTGTACGCGTTCGACTGGGAAGCGCTAAAAAATCAACCCGACAGGTTTCAAAAGCTAGACTACGATGCGCTCTAAGACGTGCCGCATTTGTCAGTTTTGCCTGATGTGATGGGTTCCACTAGGGCCAGCATTGCCCCTCAACGATCATCCACCAGGCCATCGACGATCACGCGTTCGGCGTGGAGGTCGGCGGAGAGGCAGGTCATGCCGGCGCGGTAGCCGGGCAGGAGCTTGCCGAGCTCATCCTGTAGGCCGAGTGCCCGAGCCGCATTGCCGCTTGCCATCCGCAGAGCCTGCGCCGCGGATACCCCCATCATCGCGACCGCGTTGCGCACGGCCTGGTCCATCGCCAGATGAGCACCGGCGAGCGTGCCATCGGGGCCCGTGAGCCGCTCATCTTTCAATGTGATGCGTGTGCCGACGAGATCGAAAGCAGGCTCCTCGCCCACAAGCGTTGGCATGGCATCGGTAACGAGAAAAAGCCGGTCGCCCATCAGTGATGACGCCATCGCCAGCATCTGCGGATGCACGTGATAGCCATCGGCGATGATCCCAGCGCGAAGACCTGGATGCATCAAAACCGTTCCGACAGTGCCCGGCGCACGTGGCGCAATGGGTGACTGGGCATTGAACAGATGCGTGGCGCCGGAGAGCCCGGCATCAACAGCGCTTAGCAGTTCCTCATGGGTGGCGTTGGTGTGCCCGGCAAAGATCGTGATGCCGGCCTCGGTCAATTGGCGCAGTAGGGCATGGTCTTGCATCTCAGGCGCAACCGTCAGCAAGACCGGGCATTTGGCAGCGCGCAAATGCTCGACGTCCTCGACTTCCAAGGGCCGGATGAAGCGCACCGGATGGATGCCCGGCCTTTGCGGCGAGAGGAACGGCCCTTCAAGGTGCACGCCCAACAAGCCCGGCGCGCCCATAGCCATACCTTGCTCGACGGCGGCAATCGCGGTTTGGTAGCGGTCACCCGCATCGGTGATGAAGGTCGGTAGAATGTAAGCTGTCCCGCCCTGCCGCGCGCCCCAGGCGACGTTTTCGATGGCCTCGACAGTCGGATCATCATTGAACAGGACGTCCGCAGCGCCGTTGATCTGCACGTCGATGAAGCCCGGCGCGGCAATGGATGTGTGGATAGCGTCAGGCGGAACAACACCGGCGCCGATGGGCTCGACCTCAGCAATCCTGCCATCGTTCAACGTGAGCAGTTGGTTCCCGCGAACCTCATCTCCAACGCCGGTGTAGAGCTGCTCGGCGAACACATGCCGGACCGCGTTTCCGTTCGGTCTGGCTTGGGTGCGATTTTCAACTTTGGCCATCGCCGCCCCCAAGTTCAGGCTCCTGTCCGTCGGGGTGAACGTACTGATAGTAGGCGATCATCTTCAGCTTGCTGGCCGCATCCGGGTCCAGAACGATGGTCGCTTTGGGGTGCCATTGCAGCGCTGTTGCCGGACAGTCGGCGCCCACCGGGCCTTCGACCATGCGTGCGATCGCATCCGCCTTGCCCGCACCAATCGCAAGGAGCACGCATTGCCGAGCATCCATGATTGTCGCCGGCCCCATGGTGAGGGCATAGCGGGGCACCTCGTCGGGGCTGGAAAAAAACCTAGCATTGGCGGAGCGCGTTTCGCGGGTCAGCGTCTTGACCCGGGTGCGTGCGCCCAGACTGGATGTAGGTTCGTTGAAGCCGATATGGCCATTGGACCCGACGCCGAGCAGTTGTAGATCGATGCCACCAGCATCGGCAATCGCGGCCTCGTAGCGCGCAGCTTCTACCTCGACGTCCTTGGTATCGCCTTGCGGCAGGTGGCAGCGCGCAAGGTCGATATCAACGTGATCGAACAGCAATCGTCGCATGGTGCTGTGATAGCTTTGCGGGTGCGCTGACGGCAGGCCGACATACTCATCAAGATTGAAGGTCGTGACCCCCACGAAAGACAGTCCGCCGGCCTGATGGCGATGCACCAGCTCCCGGTAAACCGGCTCCATGGTGCCGCCGGTGGCAAGGCCGAGAACCGGATTGGCGGTCCCAGTGACCGTGTCGGCGATGTGGTTGGCGACATGCATCGCTGCCCGTTCGGCCGTTGGGAGGATGAGAACCTTCATCGCTTAGAGCCGCCTGCCATCCGCGCCGAACGCAAAGCCCGCATCGGGCGCGATGCGGTAAGGAACCCGTTCGCCATGGGCAGGGTTGGTGGCGCGTGGAAGCTCGGCAACCACCGCATTTTCGCGGCTTGTGGTGTTGTAGAGGAAGACGCTGCTGCCAAGGTCTTCCACAATCTCGCACGTCATGGTGAAGTCCGCCGTCGCCGGATCGTCCGCAAGGATGAGATCCTCTGGCCGGATACCGAACGTGACCGCGCCTTGCACGTCGGCGTCGGGGTGACGCAATGGCACGGGAACGCCTGAAAGCTCAAGCGAGGGCACATCAATCAGCGCCTTGCGACCGGTTGGGTCTTTGCCGGTGACCCTACCATCCAGCAAGTTCATGCGCGGTGAGCCGATAAAACCCGCAACAAAGGTGTTGTCGGGGTTGGTGTAGAGCTCCGATGGCGGACCGATCTGCTCAATCCGTCCATCGCGCAGCACGACAATCCGTGTGGCCAATGTCATGGCCTCGACCTGATCATGGGTCACATAGATCATGGTGACGCCGAGTTCGCGGTGCAGCTTGGCGATCTCAAGGCGCATTTGCGCGCGCAGTTCGGCATCGAGGTTCGACAGGGGTTCATCGAACAAAAACACCTTAGGATCGCGCACAATCGCCCGGCCAATCGCCACGCGCTGTCGCTGGCCGCCGGAGAGCTGCTTGGGCTTGCGATCAAGCAGCGCCTCAAGTTGCAGCGTGGCGGCTGCCTTGCCGACCAGCACTTCGCGTTCAGGCTTTTTGACGCCCGCCATCTCCAGGCCGAACGCCATGTTGTCCCGCACCGTCATATGCGGATAGAGCGCATAGGTCTGGAACACCATGGCGACCCCGCGCTCCGACGGCTCCTTGCGGGTCACATCCTGGTCATCGATCAGGACCCTGCCGCTTGTCGCCTCTTCCAGTCCTGCGATCATGCGCAAAAGCGTCGACTTTCCGCAGCCCGACGGACCGACGACCACGAGGAATTCGCCCCGCTCCACCGTCAGGTCCAGCGGTTCGATGACCTTCACAGGTCCAAACGCTTTGGACACTTGCTGCAATTGCGTGACAGCCATAGATGCGCTCTCCAACTCTACTTCACAGCGCCTTCGGTGAGCCCTGTCACGAACCACCGTCCGATCAGGGCAAACAGCAGGACAACCGGCAGGATGGCAAGGCTGGCGCCGGCTAGAAGCAGCCCCCAATCAACCTGATACTGTCCGATGATGCCGGAAAACCCGACTGGGATGGTGCGCTTTGCGTCCGACAGGATCATCACAGAGGCGAAAACATACTCGGTCCAGGAGGTGACGAAGGCGAAGATCGCCACCGCTGCGATGCCGGGTGCCGTCAGCGGTATCATGATCCTGAGCAGCACGGTGAGCGGCGCGCCACCATCCAGACGGGCGGCCTCTTCGATCTCGCGCGGGATAGAGGCAAAGAAGGACCGCAGCATCCAGATCGCAAAGGGTAGCGCGAAGGCAACATTTACCAGCACCAGCGCCAGCCTTGTGTCGACCAAACCGAGCCGCGCAAAGGTCGCAAAGAGTGGGATCAACACCACGATGGACGGGAAGGCATAGGCAAGCAGAATGACCCGATACAGCGTCTCGCGGCCGCGAAAGGTCAGCCGGAAGAAAGCGTAGCTTGCCGGGATCGCAAGCACGAGCGTGACGAGCGCTGAAAGGACAGACACAAAGACCGAGTTGACCAAATAGGTCAGATAGTCCGACGCCGATAAGAGCTTCTCAAAGTGCTCCAATGTGAAGGATTGCGGGAAGAAGGTCGGCACCCGCGCGATGATCTCCTGAGGTGCTTTGAAGGCCCCGGAGACAACCCACCAAAAAGGCAAACCTATGAGCGCGGCCAGCACCAAGAGCCCGGCCGCAAGCGCGATGCTCCAACGCAGCGGGCGTCTCATCGCTCGTCTCCTGAACGAGCAAGATAGCGGGTCGCGAGCACCGCGAAGCTCATAAGCAATGCGGTTGCCAGAACGGCAATCGTCGCCGCTTCGCTCATGCGATAGCTGCGGAAGGCTGTCTCGTAGATCAGCACTGGGAGCGTGCGTGTTCCACCGGCAGGTCCGCCCTGGGTCATCAGCCAAATGACGTCGAACACGTTGAAGGAGAGCAGCGTTCCGACAATCAGAAGCACCGTCAATGTCGGCGCGAGCAGCGGCCAGGTGATGCGGGTGAAGCGCTTGAAGGCGCCGGCGCCATCAATGCGAGCTGCCTCGTAGAGATCGCTTGGAATGCGGCTCATACCGGCCAGCATCATCAGTGCGATGAACGGGAACCAGCGCCAGGAGTTGATGAAGACCAGCGTTGCAAAGGCTGATTCTGGCGTTGCGAAAAAGCCGACCGGCCGGTCGACGATGCCAAGCTGTATCAGGATTGGGTTAATCATGCCGCCCGAGGTTGAAAACAGCCAACGCCAGATCATGACGACAACGACGGTCGGCACAATCCAGGTGAGGATGATCCAGGTGCGGGCAACCCGAACACCGGGGAACTTCTGGTGCAGGATCAAAGCAGCCAACAAGGCGAGCAGTGTCTGGAGAGCCGCGTTGGCAATCACCCAGCCAAAACTCAGGCCCGTTGAACGCCAGAAAGCAGCATTGGCGAGAATGTACTGGTAGTTCTCAAGGCCAACCCAGGTTCCCGTGGTGCCGACACTGCGGACGTTTTGAAGGCTGAGCAGGAAGGCCGATACCAATGGCCAAGCCAGCGTGGCAGCCAGGAAGGCGAGGGCCGGGGCGACGAACGTAAAGGCGATAAGCGGTCGGTTCACCCCGGCCCTCTCGGTTGGTCGGTTGCAGGCTTAGCGTGACAGGTCAGCCATACGATCCTGGCCGGCAGCCACCGCATCGGCCGGCTCAGCACCGGTGACGACAACGCTTTGCAGCGTTTCAGCCAGCACGTTCTGCGCGGAGATGGCCGCGATTGCTGGGTAGACCCGGCCGGACGTAAAGCCGAACAATCTGCCGTTCTGGCCGTTGGCGATCACGGTTTCGATCTGGTCACGATATTCCTGAACCATAGGATCGCTCCAGAAGGATTCCGCCATCGCGCCATCAGCCGTCACCGGCATGAAAAGACCCGGCTCCATGTTGAGAAAGCGGCCATAGTTCTCCGGCTGCAACAGGAAGCGGATGAACTCCTTGGACGCTTCGCGGCGAGCCTCGTCGTCGGACAAAAGCATCACGGCGTTGGCATAGGCGATGGTGGCGTTGTCGTCGGACCCATCGGAGGTCGGGATCGCCGCCACGCCAAGGTCGGAGGCATCGCCCTCAGCCTGGTTTTCATAGGTGGAAATCACCGTGAACTGCATCACCATGGCGCAACTGCGTGAGGCAAAGCACGCCTCTGCCTCGCCCCATGTCCAGGACGGCGCATCTGGCGGGGAGAATTCCATCATCGAGTTGTAGAATTCATAGGCCGCGACGGTTTCCGGATTGTCGAAGCGCAGCGTGCCATCTTCGTTGTAAATCTCCGATGCGCCACCATTGACCATGACGGAGTAGACCGTCTGGTCGGTGTAGAGTTGACGGTTCGCCGGAAGTCCCATGCCGAATTGGTCGTCGGTGGTCAGCGTTTCAGCTGCTGCGCGCCACTCTTCCCAGCTTGTCGGCACCGCGATGCCCGCTTCTTCCAGCACGCTTTCGCGGTACCAGAGATTGAGCGTCATGTTGTAGAGCGGCACCGCCCAAACGCCGCCATCATAGCTGTAGGCTTCCACGGTGCTGTCGACGAAATCGTGCGCGCCATCGAGCTCCTCAACGAAGTCGGCGACCGATTCCAGCGCGCCGATGTCTTTCAGGATGGGGGCGAAGTCGGGAATGGCAAACAGCATGTCCGGTCCGGTGCCTGCGGCAACCGCCGCTGGTGCCTTGGCGTAGATCTCGCCCCAGTTCTGCGGCTCCTGCGAGACCATAATGTCCGGATTGGCAGCGTTGAATTCGTCGATCAGGGATTGAATGCGTTCCACACGGTGGGGCGGCTGTTCCATGTGCCACACGGTGATCTCCACCGGGTCAGCAATGGCGGTGGCAGGGGCGGCCAGCATGCCGCCTGCAAGGAGTAAGGTGAGCTGCTTTTTCATGACGTACCCTTCTCTTTTGTTTTCTGTTGGTCAGGCTCGGTTGCTCGTGAGGGGGAGATCAAAGATGCCGGTTGCGCCCCGCATAATGGGCAACAAGACGGGCGTTGATGTCTTGTGCGCCGGGCATGTTGGCGCTGCGATAGACTGGGGGGGTGGCGTCTTCGGCGAGGTGGTAGGCGACATCGGCAAAGATGGCATTGAGGATGGCTGCACCGACTGCCGTTGAGGCCGGGCCGGCTTTCAGATCCGACCCCGGCAGATCGACCAGCGCGTCGCCTGCGGGGATGCCATTGTCGATGGTGATGTCCGCTATGTCGGCTATGCGCTCTCGCCCTTTGGCTGCTGCCGTCGAGTAGGCGATGGACGTGATGGCGATGACCGTGCAGCCCAGGCTCTTGCCGAGACGAGCCGCTTCAACGGGTGCAGCGTTGATGCCGGAGTTGGAGATGACGAACAGAACATCGTCAGCACTGATCGGGTACCGCGCAAAGACCGGAGCAACCAGCCCCTCTGTGCGCTCCGCCTCTGTCGACGCGATGGCGCCTTCGTGCAGCATGAAAGTGGTGGCCAGAATGGGCACGGTGAACGCTGGCCCACCGGCTCGGTAATGGACCTCTTCGGTCAGCATGTGCGAATGGCCGGTACCAAACAGATAGACCAGATTGTCGCCGCGCACTGCCTGCACGATGACATCGCGGGCAGCTTCCATGGCCGCGCCTGCATGGTCCGTTAGGCCTTTGATACGGCCCGCTATCGTATCCAGATAGGCGGCCATCACAGCGCTCATGATGGGTCCTTTTCTGCCAGAGATTCTGCGCTTGCCGGCGTGCTCGAACCGGGGTCGATCGACAGATGGACCCGCATCACGAACGCATCGCCGCGATAAGTCGACCGCACATACTCAAACGGGCGACCATCCGCGTCCCGCGTCAGACGGGTCTGGCGGAGTACCGGATCGCCCGGCTGCAGCTGAAGCTGGAGGGCGGTCGCCTCATCGGCCAGTGTTGCCTCAATGGTCTGCTCAGCGGTCGCAGCGACGATGCCGTAGTTCTCGGCAAGGCAGGCATAGAGCGACTGGCGGGAGAAATCGGCTTTGGCAAACAAGTCCGGCGCCCGCTGTTCCTCGATTTCTGTCCGCTCGATCGCAACCGGCGCATGATCGGCAAGACGAAGACGCACCAGACGGAGCACGGAAGCGCGCTTGGGCAGGGACAGAGCGCGTGCCGCTGCCTCGCTCGGAACATCGCGAACGGCTTCTACAACGATACTGGATGTGATGCGCCCCTGCCGCTCCATCTCTTCGGTGAAACCGGAAAGAGCCTTCAGTTCCTGATGGATCGTCGGCGCGCCAACAAACGTGCCGTGACCTACCCGGGTTTCCAGCATGCCGCGACCGGCAAGATGCTGAAGCGCCTTTCGCGCCGTCATGCGGCTGATGCCCTTCAGTTCGGCCATTGCGCGCTCGGAGGGGATCTGCTCGCCTTCCTTCAGCCGCCCAGCACGAATGTCGGCTTCCAGCTCGGAGGCGATCTGCCGGTAGAGGACATGCGCTGTTTTGGCCAAAACCGAGGCTCCAAAGGCTCAAGAGAGGATAGCGGACTATACCTTTCGGATATTGGTATATACCAATTAGAATGCTGGCAAGCCCCTGTTGACGCTCCAGCCTCTGTGCATCGGTCTTCGTTGATTGTTCTTGGCTGGTGCTAAGTGCTGGTCAGCAGGCGATCGCGAAAATCGGCAAAGCGCGCCTTGGCTTCGGCCCAGTCTTTGGCGGCCTCGGACCGTGGCTGTTGACGGCGTCCATAGCCGGTCATGCGCTCGGCAATGGCTTCCAACCCCTCCTCGGGCATCACGCAGGAGGCTGCCAAAATGGCTGCACCTTTGGCGCCCAGTTCCTTGCCATCGGGAACTGTGACGGGCTGTTGGCAGATATCGGCAATCATCCGCACCCACAGCGAATTGCGCGCGCCTCCACCGGCCAGCGTGAGGCCCGCGCCGTCGGCAAGCCCGAGCAGGCCGACAAGATCATCCATCGCAAAGGAAACGCCCTCGAACACGGCGCGCAGCATATCGTCGGGTGTGTGGCCGGCATGCAAGCCGCTAAACTGGGCGCGCGCATGGGCATCACTGACCGGAGCGATGATTCCGCTCTCGCTGAGGTAAGGCAGGTAAGTCACACCGTTTGCACCGGGAGGAACGGCGGAAAGCCGCGCCGTCAGCCGATCAAACCGGTCCGCACCCTCAAGGAGCTCCGGCGCGACCATGGACAGCGCCCAATCCAGATTGCTGGTTCCAGCCACGTTCACCATCGCGCGATACCAGCGCTGCTGTGGCAGGGAAAACAACAACCCAAGGTCTGCCGGTTCGAAGACCGGCTTTGCGTGCGTGACGCCGACCATGCAGGTGGTGCCCAAAATGGCCGTGGCCGCGCCTTCCTTGAGCCCGCCTGCCCCAAGGACATTGGCAATCACATCCCCAGCGCCCGCGACGACCGGCGTGCTCTCGGAAAGGCCGGTACGCTTAGACGCTTCGGTGGTCACCGCGCCGGCGGCCACGTTGGAGGCCAGTGGCTTGGGGAAGAGATGGGAGAATCCGTCCAGACCGAACAGGCTGTGCAGGGCGGCGCTGTGATCCTGCACGCGCGCATCGCCCGGCATCACAGCCGCTTCACTACGCTCGCTCGCAACGACGCCGGTTAGATGATGGCGCAGCACATCCTTGTAGGTGACGATATGGGCCGTCTTCGCCAGCACACCCGGTTCATGATCACGTAGCCAAGCGACAACCGGCAAGGTGCAACCCTGTTGCAGCACCGAGCCGGAGACGGCAAAAATCTCGCTGTAGAGCGTCGGTCGCTCCGCCTGCATCCTGTCCAGCAAGGCCTGGCTGCGGCTGTCCTCCCAGTTGATGCCAGGCCGCAGAACCTGCCCCATGTCGTCGAGCAGCCAAGCGCCGACCATGGCCGCGCTGAAGCCCACTGCTTTGATCCGCTGCGGCGCGCCACACGCATCCACCAGTTCGCGCAACACGGAGTCGAGAGCCGTCAAACAGGCGGCGGGGTCAACCTCCACCCAGCCGGGCTGCGGATGGGTGCGCGGTGTCGGGCGGCTGGCGGATGCTATCAGTGTGCCGTCGCGGTCAAAGAGAGCCGCTTTCAGCACCGATGAGCCGGCGTCCACCCCGAGAAAAAGATCGTCGCGACCGCCCAGTTCCGTCATCCGTTTTGCGCCCCACTGCTCAGCCTGGGGCCGTCCTTTCCATCAGAGTCGACCCATTCCCAATGCGGCGTTGTTGTCTTCGCTGGGCTGGATGAATGTCAATGTGTCGGATTTTCGTGCGATGGATTGGCGTCTTGTTGGCATCGTTAACGCCTTAATCGAACAAGCTTTCCTGCTTTGGCTTGGGCCGAGCGTCGATCACACGTTTGGACTTTGGCTGTTTTGGTGTCCCAGAGGCGGTCGGGCTGCCATCAGCTCCGACGACCGCGTCGCGGGTGCCGTCGCGCATTTCGATGGTCACAGCGCCGACGGTATCCAGTGCTTCGACGCTGCGCAGGGGATCACCATCGCGGGCGCGGACAACGGCAAAACCGCGATCCAGCACGCGTCGGTAGTTGAACGCATCCAGAAGCTTGGCGCGCTGGGCGATCTGGTCCTGCCGCTTGGTGACAGACTGTTTCATCGCCCGCTGGAGACGCTGGTCGAGCTGGGCAAGGTTACGTGTCCCCTCGCCCACCAGCCGCTCCACAGCCCGCGGCGTCACGCGGGCACCAAGGCTCGCCAGCTTCTCATCCTGCCGGCGGCGGCCATCGCTGAACGCCCTGATGAGCGATGAGCCCTGCACCAGCAGCGTGCGCTGCTTTTCCTGCAGGCCGACCGTGATGAGGCGCGGTGTGAGCCGAGCGGTCTGCCGGTCCAGCCGGGCTCGCTGTCTCAGCGTGCCTTCGATGAGCGCCTGACCGAGGCGCAGGCTTGCCTGATCGAGCCTTTGGCGCGGCTGGGTGAGCAGATTGTCTGCCTGCGGCAGCGCGCGGACCAGCGATCTCAAGTCCCGTCGCCGCGTCTCAACCCCGCGCAGGGCCGAGGCCGTTAGCCGGCGGGCGAGATCGTCCACGGTCAGCAGCAGGTCTGCCTTGACGGGCACGACCATCTCCGCCGCGCCGGTGGGCGTTGGCGCGCGGACATCGGCGGCGTAGTCGATCAGCGTCCAATCGGTTTCATGACCCACGGCAGAGACGAGCGGGATTTCACTTTCGGCGGCGGCGCGGGCGACGATCTCCTCGTTGAAGCCCCACAGATCCTCCAGCGAACCGCCGCCCCGCGCGACGATCAGCACATCGGGGCGCGGCGGGTCGGAGAGCGGCGTCAGCGCGTTGAAGCCCCGGATGGCGGCGGCCACCTCCTTGGCGCTCGTCTCGCCCTGCACGCGTACCGGCCAGACCAGCACATGGGCGGGCGTGCGATCCGACAGGCGGTGAAGAATGTCGCGGATCACCGCCCCCGTGGGCGAGGTGACCACGCCGATCACCTTGGGCAGGAAGGGCAACGCCTTCTTGCGATCCTCTGAAAAAAGACCCTCGGCCGCGAGCTTTTTGCGTCGCTCCTCCAAGAGCTTCATCAGTGCGCCAACGCCGGCGGGTTCGATGCGGTCGATCACCAGCTGATAGCGTGACTGCCCCGGAAAGGTCGTCATGCGGCCGGTAGCGATCACCTCCAGCCCCTCCTCCGGCTTGAAGGTGAGCTTTTGCGCCGTGCCCTTCCACATGACGGCGGAAAGCACCGCGCGGTCATCCTTCAGATCGGTGTAGACATGGCCGGACGCCGGGCGGCTGACACGCCCCAGCTCGCCGCGCACGCGCACATAGCCGAACGCATCTTCCACCGTGCGCTTGACGGCGCTCGATATCTCGCTGACGGAGTATTCCGGCGTGTTGGTGGCGGCCTGATCGGTCATCAAAGCACCCTTGCAGGCCCACCGATTCGAAACAAGACAATGCCTTTACCCTCGCGAGGTTCGTGTGCCGCCAAGAGTTGATTTCACCAGCCAGCGCCTCTTCATCGAGGCGAATCTTGAGGCTGGCACAACCATCCCACTCGCCGACGACCAGGCGCATTACCTGCTGACCGTGCTGCGCATGGAAACCGGCGCGAAACTGCTTGCCTTTAATGGCCGCGATGGCGAATGGCGGGTCGAGGTTGAGCGGCGGTCCAAACGGGCTGGGTCTTTGCAAGTGCTGGAGCAGACGCGCCCGCGGACGGTGCTCAACGATCTATGGTTCTGCTTTGCGCCGATCAAAAAGGATCGGCTGGGCTGGCTGGTGGAGAAAGCGGTGGAAATGGGCGCCGGGCGGCTGATGCCCGTGATCACCGATCACACGCAAAGCCCTAAGCTGCGGACCGACAAACTGCGTGCTCATCTCGTCGAGGCCGCCGAACAATGCGGCGTCCTGGCCGTTCCGTCGCTGAACGAGCCGCAAGCGCTTGATCAGATGCTCGCTGATTGGCCGACAGAGCGCACGCTCATCTTCTGCGATGAACAGGCCGAGGTCACGAACCCGGCTGACGCCTTGGCAGACCTGAGGGGTGAACCGCTTGGTATCGTCATCGGACCGGAAGGCGGCTTTTCACCAGCGGAGCGCGAGCAGCTACTCGCCCTACCCTTTACCCGCGCGATCGCGCTCGGGCCGCGCATCCTACGGGCCGATACAGCGGCGGTGGCAGCGCTCGCTGCCGTTCAAATGGTGGCAGGGGACTGGGGCTGATCGGGCCCAAAGGTCTCGCGTATCCTCCGGGGAAGCATCAGGCCGAGCGTCACACCGCGCAGGCCGAGAAAGAGCAGAAAACTTATCCAGAGTCCGGTGTTTCCGAACGCCGGCGTCAATGTGTACGCAGCGACCAAAAACAGCGCCAACGAGGCGAGCATCATGTTGCGCATGTCGCGGGTCCAGGTCGCACCGATGTAAACGCCGTCCATCAGGAAGGCGCCCGCGCCAGCCAAGGGCGACAAGGCAGCGAAAAAGAGAAACGTCATCGCCACCGCGCGCACGTCTTCTGCCGGCGTCATGGCGTTGATGACCGACCCTCCGATTGCGAGAAAAACCAGCGTCGCCGCCAATGCCAGCAAACCAGACCACAATCCGGCAAGTTTCACCGTGCGCACAAACGGCCTGCGCCGTCGGGCGCCCACAGCGCGCCCGGCCAGTTGCTCGGCTGCGGTTGCCAGCCCATCCAGGAAGTAGCTGGCAAGCAGGAAGTACTTCTCCAAAATGGCGTTGGCGGCGAGCACCACCTCGCCCTGCTGTGCAGACTGGCGGGTGAAGGTCGCCACAGCAAAAAGCAGGGCAAAGGAGCGGATCATGATGTCGCGGTTCACGCCCATCATGCGAACGAGTTCGGCGCGCTCCATCACCTCAGCGAGCGAGGGCTTGGGTCCCCGGCGCAATCGCCAAGCGATGAGTGCCGCGCCGACCAGCACCGCAGCAAGTTCCCCCAGCACGCTGGCGAACGCGACGCCGGCCACGCCCCAATCGAGGTAAAGGACGAACCAGATGTTGAGCGCGATGTTGGTGAGGTTGAGGACGGTCTGAAGCGCAAGACCGGTCATCGCTTCGCCGCGCCCAAGAAAGTATCCCAGGATCGCATAGTTGGAGAGGATAAGCGGCGCGGCCAGAATGCGTACCGAGAAATAGATAACCACCGCGTCCTGAACGCGCTGCGTACCGCCGATAAACCACAGACTCACCTGCAAGAGAGGCGCCTGGAGCGCGATGGCTGCGCCCCCAATGAGCAGGCCAATCACCAGCGCCCGGAACAGGATCGCGATCTCTTCGCGCGTGCGACGAGCGCCAAAGGCCTGGGCGACCAGACCGGTGGTGCCCGAGCGCAGGAAGTTCATGGTCGCAAACAGGATGGAAAAGATGACGCCGCCAACAGCAATCGCGCCAATCAACGCGGCATCGCCGAGCTGCCCGATGGTCCAAGTGTCAGCCAGCCCAACCAGCGGTGTGGAGATGTAGGCCAGCGTCATCGGCGCGGCGATGGCAAACACCGAGCGGTGTGTGACGGTGAAGTCCGTTGCTGGCACTGAAGTGGAGTCTTGGGAGGTGGTCATCACCTGGCAGGCTTAGGTGGTTTTTGAGGGATGGGAAATGGGCACCGGACAACCAGTTTCCGTCGCCGCCATAAAGCCAAGCTGATCAAATCGTGATCCTTGGTGAAGCAGGCTGTCTTCGGGCGCGTGGTACCAGTTAGGAAACCGCCGTTTGTCCAAGGATTTGCCGCCATGATCCTGCGATTTCTCACCCAACGGGTGCTTCCATCCTTCCTCATCGCTTGCTTTTCGCTGCACGTGTCCTTCGTGGCCGCGCAGGATGCGAGTACGCCCGAGTTGTCGGCCCAGGTCATCGAACGGTTCGGCACGCCGCCGCCTATTCCCGAAGGCCCGATTTCCCAGGAGTTGGAAGAGGCGCTTGGGACCGCCTTCATCGAAATCTTCCAGACAAGACGTTGGCGCAGCGATCAGGCTGAAGCGCTGGAGCAAGTTGTTCAATCCGGCGACCCACGGGTGGTCTGGGTCATTGCCGACATGATGCGCTTTGCCTTCAACACCTCCTTTGATCGAGACCTTGCAGACGCCGCCTCGCAGCTCCTGGGCATCGAACTTCAGGCACGCAATCAGTGGGGACGTACGACCGACCATCTGATCGCCTGGGACGTGCCGGCCTTTCCAGGCTATCTGAACTTCAAGCGCGCCATCTTCACCGGTTTCGTGCCGGGCTGGGAAGATTTGATGGTCGAGGGCGATATCGACTGGCGTCTTGTCTCCTGGGGCGGAGTGTTGATCGACGCGCGGCCCTTCGACACCACTGATGACCCGTGCAACTGCATTCCGGCTGCCGACAATCCTGAGGTGGTGAGCGCAGCTGACGCCACCTGGCCAGCAGACGACGATATCGTCTTTGGCATCGAGGTGAATGGCGAGTATCGCGCCTATCCGCGCCAGATCATGGAAGTGCGCGAGATGGTCAACGACACGCTTGGCGGCCGCGATCTGGGCATCCCCTACTGCACGCTGTGCGGGGCCGCGCAGGCCTATTTTACCGACCGGATGCCTGAAGGCGTGGAGCGCCCTGTCTTGCGCACCTCAGGTCTTCTGATCCGTTCCAACAAGGTCATGTACGACATCACCTCAGGCTCGGTCTTCGACACCTTCCGCGGCGATGCGGTGACGGGCCCCTTGGCTGAGATCGGACTGTTGCTCGATCAAGCCACCGTTGTCACGACTGACTGGGGCACCTGGAAAGAAGCGCACCCTGAGACCACGGTCTTGGCGGAGCGCTATGCCCTGGGCCGCAACCCTGATTTCCGCAATGGACGCGATGCCAACGGTCCGATCTTCCCGGTCGGCGACGTTGATCCGCGCCTGCCAGTGCACGAAGATATCATTGGGGTTATCGCAGAATCCGGCACGCCGTGGGCGTTCCAGCGCGCACCGGCCATGGCCGCCTTGCTTTCCGGCGAGGACATCATGGTGGAGAACATCCGCCTGGAACTCGACGCAGGCGGTATCCGCGCGGTCGATGTGGATGGCAGCGACCTTGGCAGCCATCAGGCCTTCTGGTTCGCCTGGTCGCAGTTCCACCCCGAAACGGAACTTTGGGGCGAGTGAATTAAAAAGCGGCGGTGAAGGGCAGGCCGGCCGACGGCCCACCTGCTCTTCACGCGCCCTGTTTCTTTCCTATATCCCCGCGCGATGGCACCGCGTTCTCCAACCCTACCCATTGTCCACCACCCCGGTTACGTCGCCGCGATGCCGGAAGGGCATCGGTTTCCGATGCGCAAATTCGGCGCGTTGGCTGAACATCTGACGTCGCAAGGGTTGGCGCCGAACGGCTTCCACGAGCCGAGGGAAGCACCGGAGGGTTGGCTGCGCCTTGGCCATGCGGCCGCCTACATCGATGCTGTGAATGCTGGCCGGGTGCCGCGCGAGATCGAACGACACATCGGCCTGCCCATGACCGAAGAGGTCGGTCGGCGCGGACGGCTTGCGACGGCCGGCACTGTGCTTGCCGGAAAGTTGGCCTTAGAGCATGGCATGGCCGCCAACACAGCAGGCGGTAGCCACCATGCGCGTTTTGAGCATGGTGCCGGTTTCTGCGTCTTCAACGATGTGGCGGTCGCCGTGCGGGTGATGCAGGCCGATGGCGATATCGAGCGTGCGCTGATCATCGATCTGGATGTCCATCAGGGCGATGGCACCGCGCGGATCTTTGCCGAGGATACCAGCGTGATGACGCTCTCCATCCACGGTGAAAACAACTACCCGACCGACAAGGCGACAAGCGATGTCGACATTGCGCTTCCGGACGGCACAGACGATGCGGCCTATCTGGACATTGTGAAGGTGGCGGTTCCGCGCGCGCTTGATGCCTTTGGCCCAGACATCGTTTTCTACAATGCCGGCGTCGATCCGCACCGGGACGACAAGCTTGGCCGGCTGGCCATGAGCGACGAAGGCTTGGCCGAGCGCGACCGGTTCGTCGTGGATGCAGCGCGGTCGCGGGAACTACCCATCGCAGGCGTCATAGGCGGTGCCTACGGTCCGGATCACGACGCGCTTGGCGTTCGGCATGGCACCATCCATCGGGTGATGGCGGAGTTTTTTTAGCTTTTTTGATCGCAAGCCCGGACGGAAAACCGGTTCCCACTTTTCCTGGTCTTGCTGCTTTACCGCTTGCCGGCCTCCAACACGCGCATCAGGAGCCAGACCGGGATCACCAGCGTCGCGCCCAGAATGAGCCAATCGCCAAACTGCCCAAGCGCATCGAACCCAAGCGTCCAAAGGCGGTGGAAGAAGTCGATGACGCCCTGCACCAGCGCCATGGGCGTCAGACCAAGGGCCGACAGCACGATGCCAACCAAAAGCGAGACGATCACCAGCTTGAACACCACGCCAAGCGGTGACCCGCCAAGGAAGCGGTTGACGGAACCGGACATGTTTGGTCTCCCCTCGCTGACACGCGATCCGCCCCGCATGTGGCAAGCGAGGCGGGCAAACGCAAGGTTTCGGCGACAAAGGGGTCCGGCATGCGCATTCTGGTGATCGGTTCGGGCGGACGGGAACATGCGCTCACCTGGGCGCTGGAGCGCTCGCCCTCGGTCGATCATGTGTGGTGTGCACCCGGCAATGGCGGGATCAAGCGGTCGGTTCCGATGGACATCACTGACTTTGAAGCGGTCACCGATTTCTGCGCGCTCGAAGCGGTGGACCTTGTGGTTGTCGGACCAGAGGCACCGCTGGTTGCCGGCATGGTCGATGACATTGAAGGCAGTGGGACAGCGGCTTTCGGGCCTAATCAGGCCGCAGCCCAGCTGGAGGGGTCGAAGACCTTCACCAAAGAACTGTGCGACGAGGCCGGCATCCCCACAGCAGCTTATGCAGTTTTCGACGAAGAAGCACCGGCGCTCGCCTATCTGGACGGCCAGACTGCGCCGATCGTCATCAAGGCCGACGGGCTGGCTGCCGGCAAGGGCGTGACGGTTGCCGAAACCATGGATCAGGCGCGCGCAGCCGTATCGGCCTGTTTCGATGGCGCGTTCGGTGAGGCCGGTGCGCGGGTGGTGATCGAAGAATGCCTGATAGGCGAGGAAGCCAGCCTGTTTGCGCTCTGCGACGGCGAACAGGCAGTGTTCTTCGGCGCGGCGCAGGACCATAAGCGCGTTGGCGAAGGTGACACCGGCCCGAACACTGGCGGCATGGGGGCCTATGCGCCGGCGCCCATCATGAGCGATGCCATGGTGGAGCGCACCATGGCGGAGATTGTGCAGCCGACGGTCGATGCGATGGCGGCGCGCGGAACACCATTTAAAGGCGTTCTCTTTGCAGGGCTGATGATCACCGAGGACGGGCCGAAGCTCATTGAATTCAATACGCGGTTCGGCGATCCGGAGTGCCAGGTGCTGATGATGCGCTTTGACGGAGATCTGGCAAAGGTGCTGCACGCCTGCGCTGAGGGCGACATTGGCAGTGCTGACATCACCTGGAACAGCGATCCGGTGATGTCCGTGGTGATGGCGACAGAGGGCTATCCGAGCTCTTACGGCAAGGGGTCAACCATAACCTTGCCGGAGATGAGCGATCCGGATGTGATGATTTTCTATGCCGGCACAAGCCGCGATGAAGACGGCACGCTGCGTGCCAGTGGCGGTCGTGTGCTCAATGTCACCGCGCGTGGCTCAACGCTGCAAGAAGCGCACGACAAAGCCTATGCCGCGATTGATGAGATCAATTGGCCAGAAGGCTTCTGCCGCCGCGACATTGGTTGGCGGGCCCTGAACGGCTCCTAGTACGCGAACTTCTTGAAGATGCGGTCCAGATCGCCGTCCCAGTCGCCCTTGTAATGCTCCAAAAGAATGTCCGCCGGCGTACGGCCGGTTTCGACCACCTCTTCCAGGGTTGAGAGAAAAATCCTCTCATCATTGCCGGTCGGGTTCTGCCGGGCGCGGACCTTCAATCCCTTGGCTGCCAGGGCCACGATTTCACGTGCCAAATCCCGAACCGTGCCACCGCGCCAAGGAGCTTTAAGGCCTTGGCTTGGAACGCTCTCACGCAAATGAGCGCGTTCCTCAGCGGTCATGTCCATGACCAGGGCTTCGGCCTCTGCGAGAACACCCTCATCGTACATCAGCCCGACCCAGAGCGCCGGCAGGGCGCAGATACGCGCCCAAGGGCCGCCATCGGCGCCGCGCATTTCGATGTAGCGTTTCAGCCTCGCGTCCGGGAACAAGGTGGAAAGATGGTTGGTCCAGTCTGAAAGCGTAGCCCTCTCGCCGGGCAGGGCGGGGTGTTTGCCGGCCATCAGATCGCGGAACGAAGTGCCTGCCACATCATAGTAGGTCGATCCGCGCTTGATGAAATACATCGGCACGTCGAGCGCCCAATCGACATAGGCCTCGTAGCCAAAGCCCGGTTCGAACGCTTTGGGCAGGCCGCCGGAGCGGTCATTGTCGGTGTCGAGCCAGATATGGGCACGCGCCGATTGCAGGCCGTTGGGTTTGCCGTCGTTAAAAGGTGAGTTGGCGAACAGCGCCGTTGCCACCGGCTGGAGCGCCAGACCGACGTGCATCTTGCGCACCATGTCGGCCTCAGAGGCAAAGTCGAGATTCACCTGAATGGTCGCCGTGCGGTACATCATGTCGAGGCCGCGTGCGCCGACCTTCGGCATGTAGTTCGTCATGATCGCATAGCGCGATTTGGGCATGCGCGGCGTTTCATCCAGCGACCAAACTGGCGACATGCCAAGGCCCAAAAACCCAACGCCTAAGGGTTCAGCGATCTCGCGTAGCTGGGCGAGATGCGCGTGCACCTCCGAGCAGGTCTGGTGGAGATTATCGAGCGGCGCACCGGAAAGCTCAAACTGGCCGCCCGGCTCCAAGCTGATGGCGCCACCACCGGTCGGATCAGCAAGGCCAATAATGCGCCCCTCGTCCAGAATGGGCTCCCAGCCCAAAAGACCTTCCATCCCACGAAGGAGCTGCTCGATGCCACCAGGGCCCTCGTAGGGCACTGGCGCATGGTCTTTAAGGGTGAAGGGAAATTTCTCGTGCTCGGTGCCGATCCGGAAGTCTGATGGCGGTTTCTCGCCGCCTGCCAGATAAGCCACCAGCGCGTCGCGCCCCTCAATTGGAGTCGCGTCATCGCTATCGCGTGCCAAGTGTCCGCCCCTTTGGGCTGATTTCATCGTTGAACGACGATTAGGCTGCTTCGCGGGTCCTGTCGAGACCTCAACCTTTGTCGAGGCCCTCCAGAATCTCGCCGATCAGGCCCGGGCCTTTGAACACATAGCTGGTGTAAAGCTGCACAAGATCAGCGCCTGCTTCCAGCTTGGCGCGTGAGGCTTCGGCACTATCCACACCGCCAACACCAATCAGAGCTTTGCTATCACCCAACCGTTCTTTCACCTTGGCGAGCATGGCGGTGGACGGTTCAAGCAGCGGACGGCCTGACAGGCCGCCGGTCTCCGACTTCTCAACTGAGCGCAGGGTAGCCGGGCGGGCGTTGGTGGTGTTGGAAACGATCACGCCGTCAATGGCGCTTGCCTCAATCACATCCAACGTGTCGGTCAGGCCGTCCTCATCAAGGTCTGGCGCGATCTTGACGAAAACCGGGCATGCCTCGCCGGCCCGCAGGGTGCGCACACGCGCTTCCAGGGCTTCGGTCAGCAGGCGCGTCAGGGCTTCTTTTCCCTGCAAATCGCGCAAGCCGGGCGTGTTGGGCGAGGAAATATTTATGGTGATGTAGTCGCCAAGCCGGGCAAAGCGCTCCACGCCCAACACATAGTCAGCGATACGATCCTGGCTGTCCTTGTTGGCGCCAATATTCACACCGAGCGGCCCAGAGCGCTCGCCTTTGCCAGGTAGTCCTTCCAGCCGGCGCGCCATCGCGTCGTGGCCGGCATTGTTGAACCCCAGCCGGTTGATCAGCGCGCCGTCAGCTGTCAGGCGAAAAACGCGCGGCTTTGGGTTGCCGACTTGCGGCCGCGGTGTGGTGGTGCCGACCTCCACAAAGCCAAAGCCCTGGGCTAGCATCGCCATGGGCACCTCGCCATCCTTGTCGAAGCCGGCAGCGATACCGATGGGGTTGGCGAAGGAGAGTCCAGCCACTTCACGGCTCAAAGACGATCTTAGGCGTTGCGCTTTCGCCGAAGGACGCACCAGCCCGGCAGCCAAGGCCTTGATCGCCAGCCGATGGGCATCCTCAGGTGGTCGGGTGAAAATCAGCGGGCGCGCAGCGCGCCACAACGGGCCGGTCACGGTGTGATGGCCCAATCGGCAAAGCCGGAAAGATCGTGACCGTCAGGGATAGGGCGAACGCCGGTCACCATGCTAATGTCCAAATCGCCATAAAGATGTGGAAAAAGTGCGCCGCCGCGCGATGGTTCCCATCTAAGATCCGAACCAAGCGTGTCGGCATCTATTTGGATGAGCAGTAGGTCGGTTCGCCCGACAAAATGTTTGCCCAGCGTACCGGCCACCTGATCGGCGGCGGAAAAGTGAATAAAGCCGTCGGCAAGATCGACCGGGGCACCTTTGTAGCGCCCGATTGCCGTTGCGGCAGCCCATTGGTCGCGTTGTTCAATCTTGTAGATGAATGAGGTCATGCAACCGGTGTGCGCCATCGCAAGTGGGGGGGTCAAGACGGCTTTTGACACCCGATTCCAGTCTCCTGACAGCGCCATTTTGACCCGCAAATCCAAGGAGCCGTAACGATACCCAGGTGTTTACCCTGATCGCAACTTGATGCCATAAGCCCTTGCGCTATGGCTCGCATAGGTAGAAATAGGTTTTTAGTCCTATCTGAAAGCGTGCTTGCCATGTCTCATACTCAGATTTGGTCGGCCATTGATGCCCTCGCGACGCGGCACGAGCTGTCGGTGTCTGCACTGGCTCGCCAAGCGGGCCTCGACGCGACGGCCTTCAACCGATCCAAACGATTCTCCAACGACGGTCGTCCGCGTTGGCCATCGACGGAGTCGTTGTTCAAGGCGCTTGCCGCCACCGGTGAAAGCTTTGACAGCTTTGCTGAACTGTTCAGCGCCGCGCCGGAGACCAAGGGCCGGTCTGATATCTCCATTAATCTCGCCGTGCCGTTGATCGGCTTTGCCCAGGCCGGCAGCGGTGGTTATTTCGACGATGCAGGCTTCCCCTCCGGCCAGGGATGGGATGCGGTGCACGTACCTGATATCAACGATGAACAGGCCTATGCGCTGGAGATCAACGGCGATTCCATGCTGCCGCTTTACCGCGATGGCGATATCATTGTCGTATCGCCCAATTCCAACATTCGCCGTCATGATCGCATTGTGATCAAAACCCTTGAGGGCGAGGTTCTGGCCAAACTGATTTACCGGCGTCTGGCCACCCATGTGGAGCTGCACTCGCTTAATGACAGCCATCCGCCCCGCAGGATCGAAAGCAACCAGATCGACTGGATGGCCCGCATCGTCTGGGCGAGCCAATAGGGCCAGACCAGCCCTTCTCCTACTCCCCCTTATCCTGTTGTTTGCTGCCTGTTCGCCCGAAGAAGACGCGGCTAGTGCGCCTGAAGGCACCGGCGCTCCGGCCGCTATCGTGCCTGAGCCGCCTGCGCTGATCCCGGAAACATTGCCCGAGGTGCGTCAGGTTATTCCGGGCCGGGCGGTACATGTGCCGGGCGCTGGCGCTACTGTCGAGCGGCTGCCGGCACCGCCGGCGCCGGTTGAACCGCCGCGAGCGATCAATCTCGGGATCGTTCAGGTGGAAAGCGCCACACGGCTTTCCACCCGCCGCGGCATGGTTCAATTGCAAGGCGTGGAACCAGTGGCGCAGGACGCTATTTGTTCCTTGGCCGATGGCCGAACACCTGCCTGCCACGTCCTGGCGCGCACGGCAGTGCGCCGGTTCGTGGGACGGCGCTCGGTCGCTTGCGTGCTCGGGCTGCGCGAGGATGCCGCGCTCGATCATGTGGCAAATTGCAGCCTCGGTGATATCGATCTCAGCCTGTGGGTGGTGGCGCAGGGATGGGCTTTTGCCGGGCCGGGTGCCAATGATCTCATGCGGGCGGCTGAAACAACGGCTCGAGAGGAACGTCGCGGTTTGTGGGATGCTTTAGGACAGGAACGACCATGACCGCCACCAACACGCGCCCCATCCTCTATTCGTTCCGCCGCTGTCCCTATGCGATCCGGGCGAGGCTGGCGCTGTCGGTGGCCGAGACACCAGTTGCTCTGCGCGAGATCAAGCTTGCCGCCAAGCCGCAAGCCTTTCTGGATGTCTCGCCAAGCGCGACAGTGCCAGCATTGGTGACGGCCAATGGCGTTTTGGATGAAAGTCTGGAGATCATGGATTGGGCGCTTGGCCAGAACGATCCGGAAGGCTGGCTTGCCATGCCCGAAGAGGGTTGGGACTGGATTGTGCGCAATGACGGCCCGTTCAAACAAGCGCTCGACCGCACCAAATACGGAACGCGGTATCCAGACAGCGACCCTCAAGAGCAACGTGAGATAGCCTCAACCTTCCTGCTCGATCTCAATGCCCAGATTGATAGCTGGATGTTTGGCAAACCGACGCTGCTTGACTTTGCCATCCTGCCCTTTGTCCGGCAATTTGCCTTTATCGACAAAGGCTGGTTCGACGCCCAGCCCTGGCCCGACCTGCAAGCCTGGCTTGAGGCGTTTTTGGCCTCCGACCGCTTTTTGGACGTGATGGCCAAATATCCAGTCTGGCAAGAGGGCGATCCGCCCACCCATTTTCCAACCTAGCCGCATCCGATCTCACCCATGGCCCGCCTACACGTCACCTCCTCCATCAGCCTGTTTGACGATGAACTCATCGCCAGCTTCGTGCGCGCGACCGGTCCAGGCGGGCAGAACGTCAACAAGGTGGCAAGTGCGGTGCAGCTGCGCTTTGATGTGCGCCAGTCACCCAACCTGCCGGAACGGGTGCGGGAGAAGATTTTGGCCTCCGGCGACAGCCGCCTTACGAAAGACGGAGTGCTGGTGATCTTCGCAGACCGCCACCGCACGCAGGAGATGAACCGCAAGGATGCGCAGGACCGGCTGTTCGAGGTGATCCGAAAGGCGGCACATGTTCCCAAGCGTCGCATCGCGACCAAACCGACCCTTGGCTCCAAGAAACGTCGGCTTGAAAGCAAAGCCAAACGTGGTGCGGTGAAGAAAGCCCGCAGCGGTAAAATCAACGTCGACTAGAGCTAATCTGGAAACGGGCCGTGCTGACTTTCGGTCAGGCGCTAAGCCACAAACCAGCTTATCGCGGTCCGGTCACTTGTGTGACCTCTGCTCTTATGTTCGCCAACGTTCCAACGCGCCATGTCGCGGTTGCCGTTTGTATCGACCGCAATCATCCACCAGTAGGAGTCTTTTTGAATTTTCAGGACATCGCCCTGGAATTCCAGACTTACATGCGAGTTATTCTGCGCATAGACATTGCCGTTTTTCACATGAAGTCCGGTGGCATCGGTTGAATACAGTGTGCCGTCTTCATCCGTCATAACGATGCGAACGCTCTGCCCGTTGCGCACAGAATTGATCAAAAGATCCTTGTCGCCTGACGTCTTGTTGCCCTGACTATCGTGGGCGTAAATGAGTTCCCATGACATAGACCACCCCCCTTTTGGAACTGACTGGATTTTTTATGATTTATTTCAGTGCCTTGCAGACCTCGCGATCTGCGCATGTTGGAAGAGCAATGACCCCCTGCCTCTTCTCGATAAAAGCCTAGTAGAGAAGTTTAATCAGCACAACTGCTCTGTATATTTTGGAAAAAGCAACAATGACCGGCTCACTCAACAAGCGCCTGATCTGCGCGCCATCTTGATGTTGAACAAGACGATATTTGCTTGGTGACCATGTGAAGGCGCACTGACTGGCCTAAACTGATCTGTGAGAAGGAAAATTGCGCTTCTTTTGCCAAGCGAGACCGCATTCTTCTTCATTCATATTCCCACAAATGACAGATGTCGAAGATTTTCCTATGATTGCCGCGGGTCTCAACTCAGGAAAACAGACGGGGGATCTGTCACCATGGAAGACGAAATCGAAACCTTTGCTGAACGCCTCGGCAAACTTGAGATGATGAATGAGCGCTTGATCGCAGCAATGCCGATGCTGATCGATGGGTTTGCACTGCCTTTTCTGGCAAGCATCACACTTGATGGCTCAAGCGACTTTGTTGACGGCAAGCGCAGCGACACGATTACCAAAGAGCGGACCAGCAAATGCGTCGTCACCGTCAAGGTCAGCATCGAGTACAAAGACAAAAAGGCTATCAAAGGAGAGGACGGAAAGGCCGTCGTCGCCCACGAGTACACGGTGGTAACGACTATCACCGTTGAAGAGGTGTGTTCGGGGGCTGACGGAAGCAAGTTTAAGAGGGTTTCATCGACCCACAAATCCAAGGCCACTTACCCGCTTGGCAAGACCGATAAACCTAAGACGGGGGAGAGCACGCTCTTTAACGGTACTGAGGTGGACACGCTCGACTATCCGCACGGCACCAAGGTCAAGGTGACCAAGACCAAAGACCCGAAAGATGAAAGCAAGAACAAGGTGAAGGTCGATATCACCTATCCCAACGGGCAAACCGACAGCGTGACGGTGCCGTCCTAAGGGGCTGCCCGGGGGCTGACCTGCTACTCTTGGCGCAGCAGGAGAACCACGCCGGCGGGGTCGGAGGTCCAGTGACCCTCGACCCCATCAAGGGGTTCAAGCTCGTTGCGCTTGGGGCTCTCCAGCCTCTCTAATGCGGCATCGGGATCATCGGTGAAAAGCTCGAGCCACACATCGACCTGGCTTTGCGTTGCCACACGGTCGAGCCACAGCTTCATGGGCCCGAACTCGAACGCGATGTGGCCATCCTTTTCGAGCACCGGTTTGAGACCGACACGGCCGCGGTAGAAGGCGACCATCTCATCCCATTTGTGCTGGGGCACCTTGATGGCAATGTTCTTGCCGGGCTCGATCATGATCCGTTGCCTCCGCTTGCCATCTTCGCACCGATATGCACCTCACCACGCTCAGCAGCCAGCCTGATCTGTTTGTGGCGCTGGCGAAAACGGGTGCGATCCTCGTCGGTGAACTCATCGACGCAATGGTGGCACTGCACCCCTTCTTCATAGGCCGGAAGCTCAAGCTCTTCCGGCGTTAGCGGGCGGCGGCAGGCGCGGCACATGCTGTGAGGCCCTTCCACCAAACCATGGCCGACGGACACCCGCTCATCGAACACGAAGCAGTCGCCCTGCCACAGGCTGTCAGACTTGGGCACCTTTTCGAGGTACTTCAGTATGCCGCCCTTAAGGTGCAGCACATCCTCCACGCCTTGGCTTTTCAGATAGGCGGTCGATTTCTCGCACCGGATACCGCCAGTGCAGAACATGGCAATGCGCTTGTTGTGAAACCGATCCTTATTAGCCTGCCACCAGGCCGGGAACTGGCGGAAGCTTTCGGTTTCTGGATCAACCGCACCATCGAACGTGCCAATAGCCGTCTCATAGGCGTTGCGCGTGTCGATGACGGCGACATCGGGCTCGCTGATCAGGTCGTTCCATTCGGCCGGATCAACATAGGTGCCAACCGATAGAGTCGGGTCGATATCCGGCTGGCCCATGGTGACGATCTCTTTCTTCAGCCGCACCTTCATGCGGTAGAAAGGCATCTGGTCAGCCATGCTTTCCTTCCACTCCAAGGCGGCAAAGGGTGGCAGGGCACAGATATGGGCGAGCACATCGTCAATCGCGCTGCGCGACCCGGCAATGGTGCCGTTGATACCCTCCTTGGCGAGCAGCAACGTGCCCTTCACCCCGCCAGCATCACACAGCTTTTGCAGCGGCGCGCGCAGGGCCTCGGGATCGGGCACTTTGGCGAAGTGATAAAGGGCGGCGACGGTGACCATGTGGGTTTCCGGTGCGATCAGCTCTGATCGGTTATGTGGGAGATCTTGCCATCGCGAAGCTGAAACTCCGAGGTACCGCGAAAATCAAGCACCTCGCCCGCTTTCCAACCATTGGGTAGATCAACGGCGACGACCGCCTTGTACTGGATCTTTGCGACCGTCGTGTCTTCCTTGGTGATGGCCTTCACGACGGTCTGCTTGCGCTCTCTGAAGACACTGACACCGATCCGTGCCAACTCCTCAAAGGCGGCCTTGCCATCGGCTTCGGCGGTGAGATCCGAACCTGAATAGTTCTTGAAGACGACATCGTCGGTCAGCATCGCGATCATGCCATCGACATCCATGGCATTGTAGGCAGCGATATAGGCTTCCATAGCGTGTGGCAGTTCGGCCATTGGGGCCTCCGACGGCAAAGGTTCGTCCACTCAAACCACAGTCTGGGTGAGAACGACAATGTGGGTGCGGCAGTGTTCCAAGTGCTGACCCCGTGCGTGCGGTCGCTTAATGCAGACTGAGCAGCACTTCAATGTCGCGCTGACTGAGATGCTGCAGGAGTGTGCGTTCATCAGCCAGCAACCGGGCATCGCCATCAATGTACGTTTTAAGCAGCAAAGCGATCTGGCTGGTTGGCCGGTAGTAGAGATCAGGGTCGGTCCGGCTCAACTGCTCGACCAGGCGCTGCAGCAGCTTTTTCTGCTTCTCAGAGTCCAGATCTTTGCGCTTGTCTTTGAGCATGGCAGAGCCGGTGTTCCATCTTCGCCTTGATCAGATATGGCGTTGGCGTGCGCGGCGCCAAGGGCACCCTGGGCTGGTTTGTGCTGGGAGTGACGTGAGTGGGTCGCTCCACTAGGCGCTTTCATGAACGACCAGATTGAAACCCTCGTCCAGCGTTGGCCGGGCAAAGCGCGCGGCGACCTGATGAAACTGCTCTTCGGTGGCGGCGAACGGGTGATCGCCACCGGCGTTGCGTGCGCGCAGGCGGGCGAGACAAACCTCCTCGGGAACGTCCAGCACGTGAAGTTGGTGCGAAGCTTCTGTTGTTTCCAGGATGCTCCGCATCCATGCGCGGGCTTCGACCGTGTTGGCGGCAAAATCCAAAACGACAGACGTTCCTGCCTTCAATAGCGACGCAATGTGCGGCCCCATCACGCCGCGTAGCTTGCCCGTGTAGGTCATGTAATCTCGCAGCGTGATCATCCGATCGCCGAAGAGGGCGCTCAACCACTCATCCTCAGAGATGAGCACCGTGCCATCGAGCTCTGCCAGCTTGGCAGCTAGCGTGGACTTTCCTGCAGCGATCTTGCCGCAGATCAAGTGGAGTGTGGCAGGGCTATCAGGCATGTCGGAGTTCCAATTGCCCGCTTGATGCTGTCAGGCCACCAAATCACCCGCCAGCGCTTTGCCAATCAGCGCGCGGGTTTCCGGCACGCCGTAAAGCTCCACGAAGGAACCAAAACGGGGGCCTTTTTCTTCGCCCAGTAGTATCTGATAGAGCGCAGCGAACCAGCCGAGAGACACGCCGGGCCCGCCATCCGGGCCCTTCTTGGCGGGATCGGGGAAGCGCGAGCGGCCGACATCATAGACCGCATCCTGGATCGTTTTGGCGTCGGCACCTTCCAGATCGGCAAGCTTGTCGTCGAGTTCCTCAAGCGCCCCGCGTTCTTCGTCCGTCGGTGCGCGGTAGCTCTTGTTTGGTGCGACGCGATCCTCAAAGTAGCGCACAGCCGACTCGACCAGCCGGTCGAACATCGGGTTGTCGCCCTTTGTGAGACCGGCAGTGTACCGGGCGATATAGCCCCATAGCACGCCTTCATCATGGGCGTTGGAGGCGCTCGCGAGGTTCAGGAGCATTGAGAAATTCACCGGCAGTTCGACGGGCTGCGGATCGCCGCCATGGATGTGGTAGGTCGGGTTGCCAAGCTTCTGGTTGGCATCCTGACGCTCATAAGCGTTCAAATGCTGGAAATACTCGTCCACCGCGCGTGGAATGACGTCAAAGTAGAGGCGCTTGGCCGTGCGCGGCTTCTGGAACATGAACAGCGCCAGGCTCTCTGGTGAAGCATAGGCCAACCATTCATCGATGGTGATACCGTTGCCCTTGGACTTGGAGATTTTCTCACCCTGCTCGTCCAAAAACAGCTCGTAGACATAGTGCTCCGGCGCGGTGCCGCCGAGCACCAGGCATATCTTGTCGTAGATCGCCTGGTTCGGTCCGTGGTCCTTGCCGAACATCTCAAAATCGACGTCCAGCGCGGCCCAGCGCATGCCGAAGTCAGGCTTCCACTGCATTTTCACATGGCCGCCGGTGACGGGCAGCGTGGTCTCTTCGCCGTCCTCATCGTCAAAGGTGATGGTGCCGGCCTTCGCGTCGACATGCTTCATCGGCACATAGAGCACTTGGCCGGTTTTCGGCGAGATCGGCAGGAAGGGCGAGTAGGTGGCCTGACGCTCCTCGCCCAGTGTTGGCAGCATGATCTGCATGATTTTTTCGTAGCGCTCGCAGGCGCGCAGGAGCACCTCATCGAACTTGCCAGAGGCGTAGTATTCGGTGGCCGACGCAAACTCATAGTCGAAGCCGAACGTGTCGAGGAACCGCCGCAGCATCGCATTGTTGTGGTGACCGAAGCTCTCATAGTCGCCACCGAAGGGGTTCGGCACCTTGGTCAGCGGCTGATGCAGATAGGGTTCCAGCGCGGCTTGGTCCGGCACGCTTTCGGGGATTTTGCGCATGCCATCAAGGTCATCTGAGAAGCAGATAAGCCGAGTTTCGACCTCACCCTTGGTGAGCACATGGAACGCGTGGCGGACCATGGTCGTGCGCGCCACTTCGCCAAAGGTGCCGATGTGCGGCAGGCCGGACGGGCCATAGCCGGTCTCAAACAGGATCGGCTCGCTCTTGCCCGACTTTTCCACCCGTTTGACCAGCTTGCGCGCCTCTTCGAACGGCCAGGCCTTTGCCTTGGTCGCGGCATCAAACAGGTCAGGGTCGAGATCGGAGGGGACGAGCGTCGGCATGAGCGTCTCTGGAAAGTTGGCACATCAATGGGAGAATAGGCACGACCACGGCCTTGCGGTGGCGTGCGGGGGTTCCTAGCTTGTGGCTGCACGAAACACAATCAACGCCCGCCAGTTCTGCGCGCGGCGCTTTTCCGCACAAGGACTTTTATCGATGGCCGATCTGACCGCGCAGGACGCGCTTGTGATGATGATGGTGATGGTGTCCGCCTCCGACCGGGCCATGAACGACCAGGAACTTGCCAAGATCGGCGAGGTGGTCTCCTCCTTCCCGGTGTTTGAGGGCTATTCGCGCGACCGACTGGTGACCACCGCTGAAACAGCAGGCCTTGCCCTGTCGGAAGAGGGCGGGCTGGATTCGGTGCTGGAAGCCATCAAGGACGCGGTGCCCGAAAGGCTGGCGGACACTGCCTATGCCTGTGCGGTGGAAGTGGCGTCGGCCGATCTGTCACTGCGCCAGGAAGAGTTGCGCATGCTGCAAATGCTGCGCGATGCTCTCGGCCTCGATAAGCTGACGGTCGCAGCGTTAGAGCGCTCGGCCATGGCGCGGTATCGGACGCTTTAAAACGAAACCGAGCGCCTATCGATCAGACAACAGCGGGGGCACGATTTCCTCCGCCATCGATATGGTCGCGTCGACCCTCGCGATGGACCGAGCACCTGGGCGGAAGGTCAGGAAGACAGAGAAGGGGCGCGAGACATGGTCCGGTAGACACCGGACCAGTGCGCCGCTTTCTATCGCCTTTGGCAGCATGAAGTCGGGTAGGAAGGCAAACCCATGCCCGGCGGCCGCAAGCTCCAGCAAAACGAAAAAACTACGCACGCCGAACGGTCCGGCGATATCGACCGCCGTTTCGCTGTTTCCAGAGAAGAGCGTCCATCTGCCGTTGCCACGGTCCCCTCGGAAAGTCAGACAAGGCAGATCGGCTAGATCCTCTGGCCTTGCGATCTTGGATTGCTGCGCCAATACCGGGGCTGCAACGACCCAGCAACGAAAAGCACCCAGCCTGCGAACGACCAGACGGTCGTCGTCAAAGCTGCCAACGCGAAAGGCCAGGTCGGTGCCAGGGTCTTGCATGTCTTCGAACGCATAGTCCGGCCGCATGGAAAGCGTGAGGTCGGGGTATCGCGCGTGCATGGCCGGAAACAGATGGGCGGCGACCAATCCGCCGAACTCCGGCGTACCAGCGATGCTAACATGCCCGGACACGCCGGTGCTTTCCTCGCGGACAATATCGCCGAGAAGATCGACCTCCGCCAAAATGGACCGGATGCGCTGATCGAGCCGCGCGCCGACCGGAGTGAGCTTGACCGAACGCGCGCCGCGCTCAAGCAGTCTGATGCCGAAATGGGTTTCCAGTTGAGCGACGTGACGGCTGACGCCGGACTTGGCGAGTCCGAGGCGCTCGGCCGCCGCGCTGATGCCGCCCAACCGCGCGACTGTGTGGAAGCTGAGGAGCGCAGGTAATCCCAACGTTCTAATATCTTGAACCATGGATTGCAATTTATCACTCTGTTGCTGAAATTAGGCAAGCCGTATCTAGCTTCCATCGCAAACGGCGCCCTCACCGGCGCCTCAGGAATGGAAGAAAGAACGATGAACATTCTGATCACAGGAGCAAACAGCGGGTTCGGTGCTCTGATTGCCGCTGACCTCATCCAGGCCGGTCACCGGGTCGCCGGATCGGTTCGCGATCCGAACGGGCGCAATGCCGACGCATCGGCCAAGCTGCGCGCCCTTGGTGCCGACGTCGTTGAGATCGATGTCACCGATGACGCCTCCGTCGAAACCGGCGTGGCGGATGCGCAAGCCAAGCTTGGCCAGATCGACATCCTCATCAACAATGCCGGCGTCGGCGTGCACGGGTTTCAGGAAAACTTTTCTGCCGACGATTTCAAGCGCGTGTTCGACATCAACGTCTTCGGCGTTCAGCGGATGATCCGCGCCGTGCTGCCGGCGATGCGTTCGCGCGGCGATGGACTGATCCTCAACATCTCCAGCCTGTTGGGCCGGGTCACGCTGCCGTTCTACGGCCCGTACAACGCCACCAAATGGGCGCTGGAAGCGATGAGCGAGAACTACCGCGTGGAACTCAGCCAGTTCGGCGTGGATGTCGCGATTGTGGAGCCCGGTGGCTTCCCGACCAACTTCCTCAGCAGCCTGATGCGGCCCAGCTCGCGGGACCGGGATGCCGGCTATGGCGAGATGGCAGGCGCGCCTGAAGCAGCCCTTGCCGGGTTTGAAGGCTTCCTGGCCCAAAACCCGCAGCAATCGCCGCAACTCGTCTCCGATGCGGTCGTGTCAGTAGTCGGCAAGGCGCCGGGCACACGTCCGTTCCGCACCGCCGTTGACAAGATCGGAATGGGCGACCCAATCGAGGGCTATAATGAGCACCTCGACAAAGTCACCGAGGGCATCTTCACAGCTCTTGGCATGGACGGCATGCTGAAGCTGAACACGGACGCCCAAAAGGCTGCTTAAGCCATAACAACCTCACGAAACGACCGGCCGTTGATACCAATGGCCGGTCGAAACGCGATCTGCCTTTATCTGGCATCAACCAACCAACAGGACTTGCCATGACACACCTTGCGCTCACCTCCGACTCCGTAGCCGTCGTCACCGGTGGCGCGTCCGGCATTGGCCTGGCGTCCGCAACCAAATTCGCGGAAATGGGCATGCGCGTCGTCCTGGTGGATCGTGCAGAAGACAAGCTTGCAGAAGCGGAGCAAACCCTTCGCACGGCGGGCGCCCAGGATGTGATGACGGCTTCGACCGACGTGTCGGATCGTGGCCAGATGGAGGCACTGGAAGCCGCCGTTACCGGCCGGTTCGGCGGCGCGGACATCCTGATGAACAATGCCGGGATTGGCATGCGCTCGTCCTGCACAGAAGGGCTTGAGGCGTGGGAGACGACACTCGGCGTCAATCTGTGGGGGCCAATCCTCGGCACCCAGGCGTTCGCGCCCGGCATGATCGCCCGTGGCCGTCCCGGCGCGATCATCAATACTGGGTCGAAGCAGGGCATAACCACACCACCCGGCAACCCCGCCTACAATGTCTCGAAGGCCGGCCTTAAATCCTTCACCGAAGCGCTGGCCCATCAGCTGCGCAACACCGAGGGCAGCCAGATCACTGTGCATTTGCTGATCCCGGGCTTCGTGCATACCGGCATGATCGGAACGCCAGAGAAGCCGCCTTCTGCCTGGACATCGGAACAGACGGCTGCCTTCTTCATTGATTCCATGAACCGCGGCGACTTCTACATTCTGTGCCCGGACAATGACGTGCCGCGTGCACTCGATGAACGGCGCATGGCCTGGGCGATGGGCGACATCATCGAGAACCGGCCGGCGCTCAGCCGATGGCATCCAGATTACGCCGATGCCTTCAAAGCCTTTGTTGAGGCGGATGGCTAACCGGTTCCAGAACCGGCCATCAGATCTTTTGCAGCATCTGTGTCAGTTGCTCGCGCTCCTGCGGATCAAGGGGCTTGAGCAGGTCGCCGATCACATCGGCCATGATGGCCTGCATGGCGCCGACAAAATCCCGGCCCTTGTCGCTTAGGCGCATCAGGCTCACCCGGCCATCGGTCGCGCAGGCGTGACGTTCCACATAGCCCTTGCGCTCCAGCATCTGGATGAGGCGGGTCATCTGCGACTTGTCACGCCGCATCATCGCAACCAGGCCCTGGATGGGCGCCGGCTCAATCTCCTGCAAGGCCAAAAGCGCCATGCCGCCCAAGGGACCGACCCGATCCACATCGACGGGTTCGGCACGCTGATGGATGCCTGCCTCCATCCGGCGCGTTAAGCGATCCATCTGGTGCGCAAGCAGCGCCGCACGGGCTTTTGTGTCGTGGTCAGGCATGGGCATCTTGGTTGGGCATGAGGTGGCGCGATCCTCCCGGAAAAGCACGTAACGCCCACGTATAGTTGACAAAATCCACCAACCCTTTTTAGTGGACTTCAGCAACTAAATGAGGCGGTGCTGACCAACAAGCTGGTCATTGGGCCGATGTGACACCCTCGTGACGCACGGATAGGCAATATGTCAAACGCGCATACGATCGCTCTGCGAATAGCCACCGTGTTGTGGGTGATCTGGGGTACGGTTCACGTCCTGGCGGGTTTCATCGTTGTTACTGGTGATGCGACGGCAGGGGTTCAGGCCATTGCCGATGCAGTCGACCCGACAACGCTTGTCGCCGACTACGCACCGGCGGTCGGTGGCATCCTCAACCAGCATGGTTGGAACCTTGCCTGGTTCGGCATCGCCACCATCATCGGCGGCATCTTTATCTGGCGCGGGAACATGACGGCGATCTGGGTGACAGCCATGGTCGGCGGTCTGGCCGATCTTGGCTACCTGATCTTCGTCGACCTGCCCGGCTATGTGAACTTCTTCCCTGGCACCGTGATGACCATCGTCTCCGGCAGCGCCATCGTTTTGTCTTTCTGGGTCTGGTTCAGCAACCGGACCGCAGCCTGACTGAGATCTGACGCACCCACACCCCAACCGCCAACTGGATGAGGCCCATGACCGCATCAGCCCCCCGACCCAACAGACCATACGCTCTTGGACTGTCTCTTGCCTTGTGCTCAGCCGTCGCGACGGGCCCGTCGATCGCGCAGACCTCATCGGACGAGCCGGGCATAGCAGGCCGGATGCTCGCTGAAACCATCTTCGATGCCATGGACGTCAATGATCGCGGCTCCATCCATCTGGCGGAGATCGACAGTTTCAACGGCTCGGTGTTCGCCGGCATGGACTATGACGAAAACCGCCGGATTTCGCTCGATGAGTTCTCGCAATGGGATCCAGGTTTCCAACCGATTGCCGAAGAACTGGGTCGCGGCGAGGCCTATGTGACGGCGCAGAAAATCATGTTCGCCTTCTGGGACAGGGACGGCTCGGGCGAGCTGAATGAGGCGGAGATGGACTACGCCACCCGCGCGGATTTTCGCCGCGCGGATGCCAATGATGATGGCCTGATGACCAAGGATGAGTTTTTCGAAGGCTATCCGGTGGTCATCGCCATGCGCGCGACTATCCGCCCGGATCTCTAACGGCGAATAAAGCCTCAGCCAGGCGGATTTCTGCCGGAAAGGCTTGGCTTTGCAGATGCACTGTGAGGTGCTGCCCAATGGGCCGGCGGAGCGCCTTGCTGCCGCCGCCCTCGATGGCGAGCCATCCGGCCTTTTCGCCGTTTAGCAGCTGTTTGCGGGAGAGCCCCAACTCTCGAGCCAACAAACGGTCTAGCCGGCATCCAGTTGCATGAGGAACCGACAGAGCAAGGTCGATGGTCGACGGACATCCAAAAATGTCCGGTCGCAATGGCTTCACCACCTGCACCTCGTTGCTGATCTCAACACGGTCGGCCTGACGGCGCAGCGCCGTCACATCCTGCTCAAAGGCATCAACCGATGATCGGCAGGACTGCTGCAAGGCCTCAAGTTCGTGCGCAGAGAGCTGCTGGACAGGTCGGCGCTCGAAGAGCGTTCGGTTCCAGGTCTGGTCGCAGTCGAGGCAGCGGTAGATCAGCCAGGCATCAAGACGCCGGCCATTGGCATTGAGACGAATTTTTCCGCTCGATTGGAAAGGGCGCGTCGTGGCGCAGGTCGGACAGTGGCGCCAAGGAATTGGCGCGTAGGAGGGGGTAAGCGTCCAGCGGACGCTGAGAGTACCAGCCATGGGAAGCGGCTCCGGTCGCGAAGCGCGCCGGGGCAGCGGAGGAGATCACCCCTTCAAAGGGTGCGGCATGGCGGACGGAATGGGATGCGCAGAGGCGCAAAGAAAAGATGCGGTGCGGATTACGCGCAGCGATGGAGAGAAACGCCAGACCGGTCTCACACCGCGCACCCGACACATGTCAAAAGGCGCCCCGCACGGATTGCGTGGGGCGTTTCGGGCAATGCTTGTTGAGACCGGAGCCTAAGATGGCACAGCAGGTGACCTAGCCGTTGACGATGGCGGCTCGGCTACAGCCACGCGGGACCGGCGTCAAGACCGTTGGACAAAGCGCCTGGCGGCGCCGGGGTTTCTGAACCAGCTAAGCATTGCTCGATGGCGCAGGATGTGCGCTGATCGCATCTTCGTGCCACGGCTTGGTGACCTGGAAGGTTCAAGCCCGGCAGCGCAATGGCCTTGGCGTCTTTCCAAGCGCGAAAACAACAACAGGGGAGTGAACCATGACCGAGCAGCTGAGCAAGATCACCGAAGAGCAATGCACAACGCCACCGGCCAATTATGACGATCTCAGCGTGCTCATGCTGAACTGCACACTCACCCGCTCGCCCAACCTCTCGCACACCGAAGGGCTGATGAAGATTGCCGAAAAGATCTACCAGGCAAACGGGGTGAAGACGGAGATCCTGCGCCCGGTGGACTATGACATCCCGGCGGGCCTCGGTTTGGACTATGCGGGCGTTGACCGGTACGAGCGCGATGACTGGCCGCAAATTCAGGCGAAGATTGATGCTTGCGACATCCTCATCATCGGCACCTCGGTGTGGCTGGGCGAGAAGAGCTCGGTCTGTAACCGCGTGCTGGAGCGCATGTATGGCTACACGCACCTGTTCAATGATCGCGGGCAGTATCGCGACTATGGAAAGACCGGCGCCGTTCTGATCACCGGCAATGAGGATGGGGTGAAGCATTGCGCGATGAACGTGCTCTTCTCGCTCTCGCATATCGGCTACACGGTGCCGCCGCAGGCCGATGCCGGCTGGATGGGCGAGGCTGGCCCGGGCCCATCCTATATGGATGAAGGCTCAGGCGGGCCGCAGAACGACTTCACCAACCGCAACACGACCTTCCTTGTGTGGAACACGCTGCACGTCGCCCGCTGGCTGAAAGATCAAGGTGGATTCCCAGCCCATGGCAACCAACCGGACGTCTGGGATGCTGGCTGCAAGACCGACTTCCAGAGCCCCGAACATCGCCGCTAGGGGGAAGGATCGTTGGGCGCGCGCGTTAACGGTTGAGCGCCCCCAACGCATGCTCTAAAGGCGCTTTTCGGTCCGATTTTTGGCCATCAAGCTCCAAAGGGACGCCGAAAACGGCATCACGCTCAACCATGCCATGCGCGGCGGCGGTTGAAACAGCGCCCTATGGACAAACAAAAAAGCCGATTTCCTAGGCTCCGGTTTTGTCGCCTGCAAGCCTTTGAGCCGTTACGTAAAGTTCCTAGGTTTGACGGTACATGCAACTAAAAGCGCGAATCCGGAATTTTACGCCCCCTGCGCGAACTTAAGTGTTTTTTAAGCTAGGAGCGCTCCTTTTTGGTGATGGTTCGGGGGAACCATTTCTATGGGGGAAAAAATGAAACTCTCAATACAACGCAGGCTCTATCTGGGCTTTGGCGCCGTGCTGGCCTTGGCAGCATGCCTGGCTGGCTTCAGCTTTCTCAACAGTCAGTCGTCCAACGACTCCTTTCTTCAATATCGAACCAGTGGCCGCGCATCGGTGGGCTTTGCCGACATTGCGTTAGCGATCACGCATGCTCGTTTGGCGGTGATGAAGTTCCGCTCCGTGGACGATCCTGCAACCCTGGACACCGTGCGCTATGAGATGGCCAAGCTGGAAGAGACCAGCCAGCGTCTTCTGGAAATCGGTGTTACGGCGCAACAGACTGTCACCCTCAACCATGTCCGGGCTGATGCGGTGGAGTACCAGGCCGGATTCGAAGAAGCCGTCGCGCTGCAGCAACAGCGCCATGACGAGTTCAACACCCATTTGTCGCCGACAGGTATCGCTATCCGTCAATCGCTGACTGATGTGATGGAAAGCGCCTTTCGCGATCAGGATCCTGATGCCGCTTTCTACACAGGCCGGGCTCAGCAGAGCCTGATGCTTGGGCGCTTCTATGTGCAGGAATATCTGCTCTCCAACGATGAGGAAGCAAGGCAGCGCGCTGAACAGGAACTCCTCGCTACCCGTGAGCAATTGCAGGACGTGCTGCGCGAGTTGCAGAATCCGCGTCGCCGCACACTCATCGAGGAGGCGCAGGCGGGCCTCGACCTCTATGAAGAGTCGTTCGCGCGAATTTCCGGGATCATCGAAGCACGCAACACCATCTACGCCCAGCAATTGGATGTGATCGGCCCCCGCATCGATGAGGCGGCTGTGAGCGCTGAGTATGCGCAGGTGGCCGTACAGGACAGTCTTGGCCCCGTCCTCACCGCGCGCTTCGGGCGCAACATGACGATCACGGCAGTGGTCGGTCTGGTCATTCTGGTGACCGGCGGCGCTATCGCTTTTATCCTGTCACGCGGACTGTCGAGCGCCATTGCCTCCATGACCTCCGCCATGCGGGAACTGGCTGCTGACAATCTTGACGTCGAGGTTCCGGGGCGCGAGCGCACCGACGAACTCGGTGACATGGGCCAGGCCGTGCAGGTCTTCAAAGACAGTATGATCGAGGGCCGTAATCTGCGGGCCGCGCAGGCCGATGAACAGGCCGCCAAAGAGCGTCGTCAATCGGTGGTTGAAGAGGCTATTGGGCATTTTGAGCAATCGGCAACGCAGTCGATCGCCAAGGTCGCCAAATCGGCCGATCAGATGCAGCAGTCGGCGCAATCACTGACGGTCATTGTCGAGGATACGTCCGACAAATCCTCCACCGTGGCCAGCTCCTCTGAAGAGGCGACCTCCAACGTTCAGACGGTGGCCAGCGCCGCCGAAGAACTGTCCGCCTCCATCGGCGAGATCAGCCGGCAGGTGAACGAGTCAGCGGAAATGTCACGCTCGGCGGTCGAACAGGCCAAAGACACTGGCGATCAGGTCAACTCGCTTGTCGAGGCGGCCCAGAAGATCGGTGAGGTCGTCAGCCTCATTCAGGACATTGCCGAACAGACCAATCTCTTGGCCCTCAACGCCACCATCGAGGCGGCACGTGCCGGCGATGCAGGTCGCGGCTTCGCGGTCGTGGCATCGGAGGTCAAAGGTCTGGCTGAGCAAACCGGTCGGGCGACCGATCAGATTGCCGGCCTGATCACCGACATCCAGTCGTCAACCGAAGCCTCGGTGACCTCGATTGAGGCGATCTCGGAGAAGATCAAGGCGATGGACAAGATCGCGACGGCCATTGCCTCCTCGGTTGAGGAACAGGGCTCGGCGACGCAGGAAATTGCCTCCAATGTGCAGCAGGCTGCTATCGGCACGCAGAGTGTGTCGTCGACAATTGTTGGGGTGAGCGATGCCACCCAACAGACGGGCGCTGCTGCCCAACAAGTGTTGAGCGGATCAACCGAATTGGCCGAAGAAGCTGACGGTTTGCGCTCCAACATCACGGCGTTCCTGGACCGGATTCGCGCCGCCTAGGAACACATACCCTCCAGCACACTTGCCGGCGCTGCACTCCCATGCGGTGCCGGTTTTTCATGGGACAGACCTTGGCCGCGTCGCACAGCATTGGCCATCAGACAGCAAGGGGCCTGGGCGCAACCCTGTTGTAATTGGCGGCGTTTCAACGGAAAGGTCACAAGACTAAGAACAAAGGAAGCGCCATGATTGGACGCATCTTGGGGGTGCTCCTTGGGGCCATCGCGCTGGTCGTGGTGGCCGTGATCGTTCAGCATCTGCGCCTTTCGACCTCCAAGCCGCCGCCTGCCAAGCCGCACGATACGATACGGCTTGCGACCTACAATGTGCACTACATCTACCTGCGTCAGGCGGAGGGCCGTTGGGGGCTTTCCGGCTGGGAAGCGCGTAAAGAACCGTTGAATCAGGTGGTCAAGGTGCTCGATGCGGATGTGATCGCGTTCCAGGAAATGGAGAGTTTCTTCCGCGGCAGCGATGGAAGCATCAATCTCACCCGGGAGTGGCTTCTGGAGAACAATCCGGACTTCGCGGCAGCCGCTATTGGCCCTTGGCGCGAGTTTCCGACGACGCAGCCGATCTTCTATCGGCCAGACCGCTTTGATGTGATCGGTCAGGGCTGGTTCTTCTTCTCCGAAACGCCCGATGCGATCTACTCGCGCGGGTTTGACGGCGCATCGCCGTCCTTCGCTTCTTGGGCTCGGTTCGCGGACCTAACCAACGGTGCTGAGTTCCGGGTGATCAATGTGCATTTCGATGCGGCGAGCCGCATCAATCGCAACCGCTCAGCTCAGCTTGTTGCCGAGAGGATCGCTCCCTGGATTGAGGCCGGCGAGACAGTGCTCCTCGCTGGTGATCTCAACGCCGTTCATGGCTCGCGTATTCATGGAACGCTTGAGAGCCCTGGCCTTTCCTTCCCGCGTGTGCCGCATGCCAGCTTCCATCTTGATCGCGGCTTTCATCTGTTCGGAGCCATCGACCATATCGGACTTTCAGGCGCAGCATCGGCTGTGGGCAGACCGTTCGTGGTTCAGTGGCAACCGGAGGATGTTTGGGCATCGGACCATCACCCCGTTGTTGTGGATGTCGCGATACCGGGGACCTAACCGCTTGCGGGCATTGCTTGCGCGAGGCGCGCGACCCGGTCCAGCGTTTGAAGGAAGCGCGATCTGTCGGCCTTGGAAAAGGGCTTGCTGCCGCCTTGATGGAAGGGATCGGCTGCGCGGATGTCCTGCATCAGGTCGCGTGTTGCCAGCCGCTGACCGATGCTGGTGGGCGTCAACGCCTCGCCATTGTGCTGCACCACCTGCGCCCCGGCTTTGATGCAGCGGTCGGCGAGCGGTAGATCGCTGGTGATGACCACATCGGCCGCGCCGCATCGGTCTGCGATCCAACGGTCAGCCTCATCCGGCCCCTCGGCGACCACTTGCAGCGTTATGAGCGGGTTGCGCGACGGTCTAATTCCGCCATTGCACACCAGGATCACCGGCACATCGAGACGGGTGGCGACCCGCTCCACCTCGTCCTTGACCGGACACGCATCGGCATCAACATAGATTGTGGTCAACTCAAACACCTGAACTTTGCACCGTTCACGCCGGCAAACAGCCTTTCGCGGCGGCAGTCACGCTTTGGTAACGCCAAAATTTGGTTAAGTCTCTTGGTATAGAAGAGGCTAAGCGAACAGTCAGACAGCGGCACACAGATGAACATCACGCGGCGAACTTTTGGACTTGGCGGGCTTTCGCTTGTCATCACAGGATGCGCCAGCGGCGGCCTGGTGGATGCCTACAGCTATGCCAACGCACCCCTGTCGGATGATCTGCGCCCTGCCCCCAATGCCGGCTACGATCGCTGGGTCGCCTCCTTCCGCTCTCGCGCACAAGCCCAAGGCATCTCAGCGGCAACGCTCGATGCCGGTTTTGGCAATGCTGGCTTTCTGCCTGGCGTCGTCACCCGTGACCGCAACCAGACAGAGTTCACCCGCACGCTGGAAGACTATCTGGCGATCGCAGCCTCGGAGGAACGTGTCGCCAATGGGCGGGCCGCACTGCAAACCCATCGCAGCACGTTGCAGCAAGTAGAGGCCACCTACGGCGTGGACGCTGAAATCGTGGTCGCCATATGGGGGCTGGAAAGCTCGTACGGCGAGCGGCGCGGAAACATTCCAGTAGTCTCCTCCACATCGACGCTTGCCTTTGACGGGCGGCGCGGACGGTTCTTTGAGCGCCAGCTGATCGCGGCGCTGCGTATCATCCAGAACGGCGATATCGCCGCCCGCTACCTCACCGGAAGCTGGGCAGGTGCCATGGGCCACACCCAGTTCATCCCGACCTCCTATGAAGCCTATGCGGTCGATTTCACCGGCGATGGCCGACGCGACATATGGTCGGACGATCCGAGCGACGCGCTCGCCTCGGCCGCTGCCTATTTGCAACGCAATGGCTGGACGAGCGGGACTCGCTGGGGCGCCGAGGTGACGGGATCATCTGGCAGTGGGACAATCATTCAGCCCCAGGCCGGTGGACCGCGTTTTGCCGTGACCGACAATTTCAACGTCATCAAACGCTATAACAACTCTGATTCCTACGCGATTGGGGTTGGCCATCTGGCCGACCGCATCGCGGGCGGCGGCCCGTTGCAGACCCCGTTCCCGCCGGATGCCAATGGTCTAACCCAGGCCGACCGCGAAGAGATCCAGCGCCGGTTGACGGCCCTTGGGTTCGACACCGACGGCGTGGACGGCGTCATCGGCACCAACTCGCGCGCAGCCATCAGCGACTATCAGCGCAGCCGCAACCTGCCCGTCACAGGTGAACCATCGCAGGCGCTTTTGCGCAGCCTTCAAGGCTCCTAGGTTCACAGCAGGCAACTGAAGGCGATGCTTGAAAAATGGCGCTGCCCACTCGCCAGGCTGCCCTTCCTCTGCTAGGCGCCTAACGAATTTCCATCCTCCCCGCCCATGACGGCGGCTTTTTCCGTCGGTCAGGACATTCATGCTTTCCCTCAACACGCTGCGGCGCGAGTGGCTCTCCAACCCGCGCGGCGATATCCTTGCGGGCATTGTTGTCGCGCTCGCACTGATCCCCGAAGCCATTGGCTTTTCCATCATTGCTGGCGTCGATCCGAAAGTAGGCCTCTACGCCTCCTTTTCGATCGCCGTCATTTGCGCGCTGACGGGCGGACGCCCTGGTATGATCTCGGCGGCCACGGCGGCGATTGCCGTTCTGGTGGTGCCGCTGGTGCGCGAGCATGGCGTTGAGTATCTGTTCGCCGCGACGATCCTGATGGGCATCTTGCAGGTGATCGCAGGTTTCCTGCGGCTTGATCTCCTGATGCAGTTCGTGTCGCGCTCGGTGGTGACCGGGTTCGTCAACGCGCTCGCGATCCTCATTTTCATCGCGCAGATTCCCCAATTGGTCGACGTTACCTGGATCACCTATCCGATGGTCGCCGGCGGGCTCGCGATCATCTACCTCTTCCCCTACATCACCAAAGCCGTGCCCTCGCCGTTGGTCGCGATTGTGGTGCTGACAGGGCTGGCGCTCGCGCTTGGCTGGGAAGTGAACACGGTCGGCGATATGGGCCAGTTGCCCTCGGCACCGCCGCACTTCTTCATCCCCAACGTGCCATTCACGCTGGAAACGCTGCAGATCATCTTCCCCTACTCGCTGACCATGGCGGCGGTGGGACTGTTGGAATCGATGATGACGGCGCAGATCGTCGACGACCTCACCGACACGCCGTCCGACAAGGCGCAGGAATCCAAGGCGCAAGGGCTGGCAAACTTCGTTACCGGCTTCTTCGGTGGCATGGGCGGCTGCGCCATGATCGGCCAGTCGGTCATCAATGTGAAATCGGGCGGCTCGACACGGCTTTCAACCTTTGTGGCCGGCACATTCCTGTTGTTCCTGATCGTGGTGCTCGGCCCCTTTGTCAGCCAAATCCCCATGCCGTCGCTGGTCGCGGTGATGATCATGGTCTCCATCGGCACCTTCTCCTGGAAGTCGATCCGCGACCTGCGCGTTCACCCCTGGCAGTCGTCGGTGGTGATGGTGGTGACCGTGGTGGTCGTTGTCTGGACGCATGACCTTGCCCAGGGTGTTGCGGCCGGCGTGATCCTTTCCGGCCTCTTCTTTGCGTCCAAGGTCCGCGGGCTGTTCCAGGTCACCTCGGCGCTTTCCAGTGATGGCCGCACGCGCACCTATCACGTGTCCGGCGAGGTGTTCTTCGCCTCGACGGAGCGCTTTGCCGAAGCGTTTGATTTCAAAGAGGTGCTCGACCGCGTGGTGATCGATGTGTCGAAGGCGCATTTCTGGGACATCTCGGCCGTCGGCATTCTCGACAAGGCGATCCTGAAGTTCCGCCGCGAAGGTGCGAGCGTCGATGTGATCGGCCTCAATGAAAAGAGCGCGATGATGGTGTCTCGCTTCGCCGTGCATGACAAAGAAGGTGCGGACAATGCCGCGCCCGGCCACTAGGAACTCGTATCCATGAAACACATTCTGGCGAGCATCGACGCCTCCCCCTACGCCGCGCGGGTGTGCAATCTGGCGGCGTGGTCCGCCAAACGGTTGGAGGCGAGCGTGGAGCTTCTGCACGTCATCCAGCGCTCCAATGCGGCGGCCCAGCGCAAGGACCTTTCCGGCGCCATCGGGCTGGGGGTGAAGTCCTCGCTGCTTGAGGAGTTGACGCAGCTTGATGAGGCTGAAGGCAAGCTTGCCATCGAGCGCGGCCGTATCCTGCTCGACAGCGCCAAGGAGCATGTCGAAGGCCTGGGCGTCACCGACCTTCAAATTACGCACCGCCATGGCGGGATCGTGGAGACGATCACCGAGCGGGAAGCAGATGCCGACCTCATCGTGATCGGCAAGCGCGGCGCGTCCAGCGATTTTGCCAAGGGGCATATCGGCTCCAAGGTCGAGCGCGTCGTGCGCGCTAGTTCGAAACCTGTGGTGGTCTGCTCCAGCCGGGGCCCGGACCTTGCGACAAGCGATCCGAGCCTCATCGTTGTGGCTTTTGACGGCGGCGCGGCGTCCAAGGCCGCGCTTTCCTTTGCCGCCGGTTCGGCGCTCTTTGCCGGCATCCCACTTCAGGTGGTGATTGCCGGTGGAGACGATGCCCGCCACCGCAAGCTCGCTGAAGACGCCAAGGCGATGCTGGCAGCTGCGGAGCGCGCCGGTGAGGTTGTGCTGAAGGACGGCGCGCCAGACGCTGTCATCGGCACGACAATGAAAGAGAACCCGGATGGCTTTCTCGTCATGGGTGCCTATGGCCACTCACCCTTGCGCACGCTGATTGTCGGCTCAACCACAACCGCGATGATCCGCACCGTCCACGCACCGGTGTTGCTCATGCGGCCATAAGGGAATCCAGGAACCGTTGATGCAGACCCCTGCTCCTTGCCCTAGGTGCATGGACAACAGAAGATGGCCCCATACTGAACGATGCGTCACTGAAAGTCAGAGGCCCTGTTTTCCCGGTAATCTCGACACTGTTCAGAGCCAATCGCCAATGGCCTGATCTCCCAACACGCTGTCGATGGTGCGGATGGTACGGCTGTACAGAAGGCGCTGAACTTCCGGATCGTTCGCACGCAGATGGCCTGTAACTCCCTTGCCCTTGGAGTTCATCAGAGCGTGGGTGTTTGAATTATCATTGTCACCGTTGAGAATTTTCACGACCATCTCGGCATAGTTTTCCGGGGTGCGAATTCTTCTTCGTATGAGCCCCTCGACGGCGTTGATCAGGAGCTTTAGTGGGGCAGGAAACTGCGCATTGCGGCGGATATCGGTGGCGACCGCACCCGCGTTCAAGATGTTGACCTTCGTCTTTTGGCCCTCGAGCTTCTTGCGCATGAGAAGCCCGTAGAAATCGTTGGCCACCTGGCCAATGGTGTGCCCTTTGAAGCTTGAAACATCGTCAGGAAGTGGGATGTATTTGATGAAGTCCTTGGCGGGCGTGTGCGCCCCTGCCAAGGCAATATGGATGATCCGTTCCGGTCTTCGCTCTTCCGGCTCGCTCAGAAAGAGCTGATTGAAGAGCACCCTTGAGTAAAAGTTCGCCGCGATGGAGACCTCCAAGCCCTCTGATGTGTCGAGGCGCTTGGTCCGAATGCTGTCAGCGGTGTGAACAACGAAATCGATTTGCCCCAAGAGATCGCGTGCATGGCGGACGACGCCAGGCACCTGGCGCAGCAGCGAGACATCTTCCTGAAGAAAGTGGGCGTTGGCAGGATTTGCTTCAGCAAAGGCCCGTCCTTTGCCTTCGGATCGACCGACAATCAAGACGGCATTCTCGCTCACAAGTTGTTCGGCAAGGGCACGCCCGATGCCGCTCGTCCCACCGATGATGACAATCGTTCTGCCCCGCATTGTTTGGTCCTTTGCATTGAGTGGCGAGCTTTTGGGCCGATGGGTTCGACGTCAGCATCGGCGTGATTTAAACCGACCGGTTTGTATAGTGTCAATACCGACCGGTTGGTGTAGTAGCCAGCCAGAGCGGAGCGTCCAATGTCGGCCAAAACAAACCTTCTTGAAGCAGCTGCCGATCTTGCTCGGTCAGATGGTGTGACTGCCCTTGGCGTGGAACGCGTGATCCAGAAGGCAGGCGTGAGCAAGGGCGCGTTCTTCTATCACTTTGCCAACAAGGACGAGATGGTGCGCGCCCTGCTCGACCATGTGTCTGAAGGATGCATGAGCCGGGTCAACGAGGCTGTTGCCCGTGGCGAGCGGTTTACCGATGCGTTCGTGGACATGGTGATCAGTGAGGTGCGCAACAATGGCGCGCTGATAGCGGTGTTGGTTGCAAGTGTTTCGCTTGACCCAACGCTGAGAGACACGCTCACCGAGCGCAGGCAGGCTGTGCGCCACCGCATGATTGACGAAGACGGGATGTCGCCTGACCAAGCGACGTTACTCTGCATGGCTATCGACGGAGCGATGATCGGAACGGTCCTGTACAATGAGGGAAGCGGCGTTGAGCGGGTGAAGAAGATGGCTGCGTCCTTGCGCCACCTGTTGCCCGAATAGTTGGCCGATGTTGATCGAACGACTTGCTTCAAGGATCGCGCGATGCCGCCGCATGGCGACCGATGATTTGGCTCGGGACAAACCATAAAGGGGGATCTGATGACGGCCGATGAAACGAAGATCGATGTGGTGACAGACCTGGCCGAAGTGCCTGGCTGGATCGACATGAAGCGGGATTATCTGCGTTTCGCCGTCGCGCGCCATCAGGACGCGACAGGACAGGTCATCGACCCGGAGGAACAGCTTCAGCACACCGTCGCACAGATCGACGAGTTTCTTGGGCCAGATGGCCGTTTTATCGTCGCCAGAAGCCCCGATGGTGATCTGATCGGCATGGTGCTCCTGCATCGCCTCACCAACGGAAAGGGCGAGATCAAGCGTCTTTTTGTGAGTCCTGAAGCTCGCGGCATGGGCATTGCCGGACGGCTCATGGAAAGGTTGGAAACAGAAGCGCGAGCGATGAACCTTTCCGTGCTCTACCTGGACACCAGCAGCGGACTTCACGAGGCGATTGCGTTCTACCGGTCGCTTGGCTTTCAGGACGCGCCCTTTGACCAGGCAAGCGTGCAGGACCCGGAGATCGCGCGCCACCTCGTCATCATGGAAAAGCGGCTTTAGGCCAAGCGCACATCACCTTTGGTGCCTGAACTTCCTTGCGGCTGGATGGCCTTCTCTGAAGAACAGCGCTCTCACCCCGCGTCCTCACGCCCCTTTGAAACGACAGTGAGCGGGCCCTAGCTTATAGGTCAGCAAGTGATTTTCCGGTCTCTTGAGGTGCCGTGTGCCCGAATTTTCCGAAGCCACTGTTCGGCTAACTGCCTTTGTCGGCATTTTCACCGCCATGGCGGTGTTTGAGCAGCTGCTGCCGCGGCGCGAGCGGTTCCCTGCGCGCGGGCGTCGCTGGCTGACCAATTGGGGCATGCTGATCGTCGACAGCGCCGTGCTGCGTGTTCTATTTCCCGCCGCTGCCGTCGGCGTCGCGCTGTGGGCGGAAAGCGCTGGCTTCGGTCTGTTCAACCTGATCGACGTGCCGTTCTGGCTGGCGCTGATCTTTGTGGTGGTTGCGCTCGATTTTGCCGTCTGGCTGGAGCATGTCGTCTCGCACCGCTGGCCTTGGCTGTGGCGCATCCACAAGGTCCACCATGCCGATGTCGATCTGGATGTGACGAGCGCGCTGCGTTTCCACCCGCTGGAGATCATCGTCTCCATGCTGTGGAAGGGCGCGCTTGTGGCGCTTCTCGGCGCGCCGGCGGTAGCGGTGTTGGTCTTTGAGATCATCCTCAACGGGATGGCCATGTTCAACCATTCCAACGTCAAGCTGCCGCTCTGGCTCGACCGCATCCTGCGCCCAGCCATCGTCACGCCTGATATGCACCGCATCCACCACTCGATCATCGAGCGGGAGACGAACACCAATTACGGCTTCAACCTGTCGGTCTGGGACCGGCTGTTCGGCGTCTACACCGAGGAACCGCGTGGTGGACAGACGGGCATGATCATCGGGCTTGCCGAGCATCAAAACCGCGAGCCGACCAAGCTGGGCTGGAGCCTCGTTCTGCCGTTTCGGACGTACAAGAAGATTCCGGAGGCCGAGGTGCTTAAAAACTCCGCCTATGCGGGTGCCAGCGAGATGCCAGCCACGCCGGAGGCTACAATCCCAGCGGGTCGAGCGGAAACGCCGTCAGCATAAGGGTCTCAAGCTCACCGGAGCTTTCCAGTCGGGCGAGCGCTGCGTCGAGCGCCTGGATGAGTTCAGCCTGACCATGCGGCACAGCAAAGGCGAGACCCTCACCGAAAAAGGGCGCTGAGAAAATGGGCGTGCCGACCAGCCGGCAGCATTCCGCCGACCGATCGCTGGCGAGCCAGAATGCCAGATCGACCCCGTCGCCAAAGGCGTGCGTCACGTCACCCTGACGCACCGACCGGAAGAGGGTTTCGGCATCGGCAAAACCGATAATGTCAGGCTCGGTGTAGGCTTCGCGCAGATAGGCGGCATGGGCGGTTCCATCGACCACGCCGATGATCGCGTCTGCCTGCCAACCCTCTTCTTGATCGACATCTTCAGCCGTCAGAAACCGGGCCGCGAAACGATAATAGGGCCGTGAGAAGGCGAAGCGCTCGGCCGTCTCTTCGCCTACGGCCAAACCGGCAGCAAGGACGAGATTGTCGGGGTTTTCGTCGACAGCAGCAAGCACGCGGTCGAAGCGGCGCGCCTGAAGCGTGCAGGCAAGATCGAGCGTCGAACAGATGCGACGAACAAGATCGACATGAACGCCGGCCAAGCGCCCTGCTCCATCAATGAAAGCAAAGGGTGGAAAGTCGTCGGCCACGACAAATCGGATAACAGGACCTGGCATCGGCTCGGGTAAACCGATGCGCGCCCGGGGGTTGATGAAACGCAGATCGGAGAGACCGTAAGCGGGTTCTTGGTTCGGTTCCTGGCTCGATTCTTGGGCCGGTCCGGTCGCGGAACCCGTCTCGCTACCGTCTCGCTCCTGTTCCGCTGCCGGACCGTTCCCGGACCCATCCGTTTCACCTTGGTTCTGCTGGGCAAGCGACCAGCTCGGCAAGCCGACCGAAAGTGCCAGAAACAGCACAAGGGTGATGCAGGCTGACAGCGTGAGCCGAGCCCATTGCTGGACGTGTCGGGGACTAGCAGGTGTGGCTGGGGAGGACATGACGCTTGGTTCGTCGCCTTGGTGAACGAAGGAGCGGACAGCGCCACTCTCATTCTGTTTAGGAGCGCTGGCGGCGAAGCGCAAACCCTGTTCGCAAATCGCCTTCACGTGTGACGCCAACGATCTCTCGCAACGAATTGTGCGATCTATTGTCCAATCGGTTCACTTTACACTTTTTATATATTGCCTTTAAAAAGTAAAAATCAGTATTTTTCGATGTAATTCAGCGATGAATGCAATAACAGGCATATCACAAAGAACAAAACCTCTGATTGATTCTGCCGCTACGTCTCGCCTTCACTTGGGGCTTGGCGAAGGGCAGAGCGAGCAAGCGGCATCGCCCAAACGCCCGGGTTCGGACTATGCCAATAATGCCTGGCGGGTGCATATCCCGCGTGGGCGGTTCAACATCCACGGTCTTCTGGCTGACATCACCTTTATGCCAATGCGCCACAGGGATGGGCGGCGCGGCGTTTGCTACGAGGATACAGCCGTTTCCCGCCGGATTGTGGGGAGACTCTCCCAGCGACATGTGATTGCCGGTGCCAGACTGCTCCTTCTGCCGCGCAACAGGCTGCGCACCTTGTGGGCGGAAGCGCTGGGGCCAGCGCTCACTGACTTTGCCCGCAACCATCTGGTGCGTTCTCAACCGCTCATGAGCGCCCGCGAAACGCTGCATCGACGGCAGGTGATTGGGTTCTCGATGACTTTGGCGGTCCTCGGGATTTGGGCCGCTGTCATGCCGCAAAGCCTGCTGGTGATGGCGAATGCGGCCTTTGCCTTTTTCTATATGGCAGTGGGCTTCGCCCGCATCGTCGCCGTGATGACCCCGCTGCCGCGCTCTGTCGAGGCCCATGAGAAGCGCACCTACAAGGCGCCGTCGGAGCTGCCGGTCTATTCTGTGCTGGTTCCGATTTATGACGAGGCGGCGATGGTGCCGCAGCTCATCGGGGCGCTGACGGCACTCGACTATCCGCCTAACAAGCTCGACATTCTGGTTCTGGTGGAGGCCGATGACCGGCCCACCCGTGAGGCACTTGCCCGCCAACGATTGCCCGATCACATCGCGGTCATCCAGGTGCCCGCCTCGCATCCGCGCACCAAGCCAAAGGCGCTCAACGTCGCCCTGCCTCTCACGCGGGGACGTTTTGTGACGATCTATGACGCAGAAGACAGGCCGGAGCCTGATCAGTTGCGCAAGGCAGTCGCCGCCTTCAACCAGGCCGACAAGAAAAACGGAAGAGAGCTGGGCTGCGTGCAGGCGGCGCTGCACATCACCAACCGGTCCGACAGCTTCCTCACCCGGCATTTTGCGCTCGAATACATGGCGCTCTTTGATGCCTTCCTGCCGGCCCTTTCACAGTTGGGCTTGCCGATCCCGTTAGGCGGCACGTCGAACCATTTCCGGCGCGACGCGTTGATGAAGGCTGGAGGCTGGGACCCCTACAATGTCACCGAAGATGCCGATCTTGGCATCCGGTTGGCACGGCTTGGCTATGCGACGCATGTCATCGCATCCACGACCTACGAGGAGGCGCCGCGGACCTTTAAGCCCTGGATCAAGCAGCGTGCCCGCTGGTTCAAAGGATGGTGGCAGACCTGGCTTGTGCATATGCGGCAACCGCTGAAGCTGATGCATGAGGTGGGGCTCGCCGGCTTCATCGCCCTTCAAACGATCCTGCTTGGCGTCCTGGTTTCGGTGCTCATCCACCCGTTCTTCCTGGCCGCAACGGTGATTGCGCTCACCGGCGTTTGGGGACCCTTGTTCGATCCCGCCCTCGGCCAAGGCGGACAGGTCTTGTTGACAGTGAATCTCGTCAATTTCGTTTTCGGCTATGCGGCAGCGGCGGCGCTTAGTCTGGTGGGCGCAGAGCGACGCGGCGTGGGTGGCGTTCTACCTGTAATGGCAACGATCCCGATCTACTGGATATGCCTGTCGCTGGCGGGGTTCCTGGCGCTTTGGGAACTCATCCGCCGTCCGCACCATTGGAACAAAACCCCGCATGGGGCGACGTAAGGACCGGCTAAGAGCTTGGAGCGGGTGAAGGGAATCGAACCCTCGTCTTAAGCTTGGGAAGCTCCTGCTCTACCATTGAGCTACACCCGCAACATCAACCTGTTTGGCAGAGCCGGCTGTTTCCATCAAGCTGTACTCTGTCCAAGAATGTGGGCCAGCTGAAGTGACCAATCATCCCGGCCGCTTGATGCCTTTCCCATGGCCTGATGGCCGAAATAAAGATGCAGGATGAGGTCGGCCTTTTCGTCCGCCGGCTGGATGGCGTTCCCTGTTTCCTGCTTTCCCCCAAAGCGGATGATTACCTCTTTGATCCCTTTCCTGAGCTTGGACGCCATATGATTTGTCCGTCGGCTTACGTCGTTCTGGACAGGACCCAGTTCCACCATGGCATTGCAGATAAAACAGCCTCGGCCCGGGTCTTTAGGACCTGAAAAAAGAAGGCTGAGACACTGACTGGCGGTAGAACCTTCGCAGTCGGCAAGCGCTGTGAGCGTCTTATCGACCACCTTGCGATCATACTGGTCAAGAGCCGCCAGATAGACACTCTCCTTATCGTTGAACGCCTTATAGAAACTGCCGCGCGTCAGACCCATCGCGGTTAGAAGATCGGGCAGATTGGTCGCCGTATAGCCTTGGCGCCAGAAAATATTCATCGCGCCATCAAGGGCAGTGTCCATATCGAATGACCGAGGCCTTGCCATGATCGCTCCGCTCGGTGGCAGGAGAGTGATCGCATGATGATCACACGCTGCTCGCTTTTTATCACAGACTGTTTATTTGTACCAATTGGTTCCTAATGGAAGATTGTGGGCATTCAAAGCGCTCAAGCGCCGCGAACTATCGAAAGCCCAGGGTAGGTCCTGCCTGCCCTGACGAACACGGAACCCCTTTATGACAAACTTTAAATCCCTTCTAACCGCAGCTGCTGTTTCGGTCGTCGCGACATCGTCTGCCCTGGCTGCCGGTGTTGAACTGAATGCTTCATCAACCGGTCTTGCCCTGCAAGGCTATGATCCTGTTGCCTATTTCACTGAAGGTGAAGCAACACCAGGCGATTGGCGGATTACCGCAAGCTATCAGGATGCTACCTATCGCTTTTCCAGTGAAGAACATAAAGCAGCCTTCGAAGCTGACCCGGAGGCATATCTGCCTGAATATGGTGGTTACTGCGCCTTTGGCGCCGCGATGGGTTTCAAATTCGACGGCGACCCGCACCAATGGCGCATTGTGGACGGTGAGCTTTACCTGAACATTTCTGCTGATATTCAGGAGCGCTGGTTGGAAGACGTTCCTGGATTCATCGAACAGGCGGATACAAACTGGCCAACGATAGCCGATGTCGAGCCGGCTGCTCTACAGCAGTAAGGTCAGATCAAAGACAGACGATCCCGTGGCGGCCCTGGCTGCCACGGGTTTTCGATAGAAGCATGGTTACCTCTCAAGACACTCAAGCTCGATCTGCGCGGGGTCTAACGACGGCCTAAGCGGCCTCTTTTTCGCTCCCAAAGCGAGCCTTAATGGATGTCACCGCCTCGGTGAGGTCAGAAGCGGGCACAGGGCGCGAGTAGAAGTATCCCTGGACGGCCGCGACACCGAGTTTGGCGACGAAGTCCACCTCATCGGCTTCCTCCGCGCCTTCTGCAACAACCGACAGGCCAAGCCCCTTGCCCAAGGCGACGATACCGATCAAGAGCTTTTCCTGCTGGCGGTCGCGGGGGGCGCCGCGAACGAAGGCGCCATCGATCTTGAGCTGATCAAAGGGCAGCTTGTTCAAATAGCCGAGTGAGGAATAGCCGGAGCCAAAATCGTCCAGCGATAGCGTGATCCCAAGATCGCGCAGATCGCTGAGGATGGACACGATGCAGCTATCATCGAAGTCCGCAAACACGCTCTCGGTGAGCTCAAGGCAGAGGTAACGCCCCTCAAGGTCGTGGTTGGCCAGGCAGTCTTTGACCTTGGCGACGAAGTCCTGTTGCCACAGCTGAACGGCCGACACATTCACCGACACATGATCAAAGACTAGCCCCTGGTCGATCCAGGCGCGGGCTTGGATGCATGCTTCATTCAAGACCCAGTCGCCAAGGTCGACGATAAGGCCAGAGCGTTCGGCAACGCCGATAAACTCGTTTGGCGCGATTGGCCCCTTGGTCGGATGGGTCCAGCGGGCCAGAGCCTCAACGCCCGTCAAGCGGCCAGATGCCGGATCGATCTGTGGCTGATAGTGCAGGGAAAACCCGCCTTCATCGAAGGCCTTGCGCAGGCCACTTTCCAGCAGCATTTCACGCGCGGTGTCATCGGTGAGGTCGGGCGAGAAGACAATACAGCGCTCAGCATCGGGCGAAAGGGCAGCCTTCAGCGCTAAATCGGCGTGTCCGAGCGCATCTTCCATGTCACTGGCATGTTGCGGCAGCAGACAGATGCCGACAGCCGCATCAAGTTGTACCTCGCCGGCACTGATCTTGATTGGCTCTGCCAGAGCCTTGATCAAGGCCTTGCCGAGCTCTGCTGCTTGTGCAGCGTCCGTTGTTCCCTCGACAAGAATGGCAAACTTATCGTCGCCCTGACGGGCAACTTTGGCGTTTTTGTCGAGCGCGTCGATCGTCGTCGACAGGACGTGACCGGCATACCGCAACACCTGATCGCCGGCTGCCACGCCATAGGCCGCGTTGACGCGCGAGAAGCGCACCATGTCGATATGAATGAGGGTGAAGTGCTTGCCGTCTTTGGCAGCCGTCAGCGATGCTTGGAGATCGCGAAGGTAGCGCGCCCGGTTGCCCTGGCCCGTCATCATGTCGGTGTAGGCCAGGTACTCTAGCTCATCTTGCAAACGCGCGACGCGGACGAGCCCATGGGCCAGCGCGCCGACTTCATCCTTGCGCGCAAGGAATGGAACGTCGTCACTGTCCTTGCCGGCCGCCATGTCATTGGCGAACTGCGCCAGCTTGCGGAGCGGCTGCGTTTCGCGTGTCATGGAAAAGATGCCAAAGCCGGCCACCAAAACCAGGACGATGAAGGCGGAGCCAAACAGGACGACCCGCAGTTCGTCGCGCGCGACGGTGAGATCATCGATCCAGCCGACATCAACGGCCAAGGCGCCGGCGATGCTGCCACCGCTGTCAAGAATGGGTGTCAGATAGGCCAGCCGCAGACGTCCCATGACCGGCACTTGCCCGACAAAAGGCTCTGAGGCGGCAAGTGCCGCATAGGCAGGGTGGCCGGCGCTGATCGACATGGGCGGCGGCATGGAGCCGTCGGGCCGACGGAAGGTCGTCGCGAAACGGTCGAATCCTTGCGTTTCTTGATTGAGAACGAACAGGTTCGCCGCGCCCTGGTTGTTGCCACCGATTTCGGCGAGCAGGCGGTCATAGAATTCTGAAAACTGAAGCGCGGCCTGGGTGTCACTGACGGTGAGCCGAAGCGCGAAGGGACGGCCAAACTCGCCGCGCTCGACGACAAAGCGGCCATCAGTGGCGTGCATCATCGTGCTTGCAGCAGCCTTCGCGGCCCGATCGATCCGGATCGATGCATTGTCGGCGGTCACGGCCGACAGGCGGGCATAGCCAAGCGAGGCCACCACAGCGATGCCCAGTGTGACCAGGCAGATCAGCAGGCTCGTCAGGCGAATAGGCAGCGATGAAGCAGACTTGGCAGCAACAGCAAACATAGGGAGTTCCAGAAAACGCGACGTCTCTCGTTCTGGTACCGTAAGTTAGCCGGATAAAATCGGCGTTTATGCGCGGGCCTATTGTCGGCGATGGTAAAGATACTGCTGCTGACGTTACGGCAAATTGCCGAGATATCGCACCCTTTGGGAGTATGCGTTACGCCAAACCAAGATCCATCAAGAGCCTTATCTGCGTTGCCGAGGTGCCGGCCACGATGCGGCCAAGTTCCTGATTGCCGCGCAGCACCAAGAGCGTGGATCGGCGCGGGATCGACCTGCTGGTGGTCACCGGATGGGTGCGATAGGTGTCCCAGTCCACACGGATGAAGGTCATTGCCTGATCATAGACCGGGTTGGTGGCACGCAGATTGTTGACCACCCGCTCCTGCCGGCGGCACGTGCCACACCAAACAGCTGAATAGTCGACAAACACGGTTTCGCCGCGGCTGAGCGCTCCCTCAACGGCACCGGGTGCGTATTCGACAAATCCTGTTGCGAAAGCCGGGCGAGTGGCCAGAGGTGCAAGGCCAAGGGCCAGGCCCGCGGTCAGAAAGTGGCGGCGGTTGAGGGGTTTGGTCGTAATCTCAGTCATGCAATCTCTCCTTGTCAGAGCGAGACAGAAAGGTCTTGGTCAGAGTGAAACGGACAGGTCTTGAAGCCAGATGGGCAGGACGTCGAGCGCCCACCCTTCGATGATGTGATGAACGCCCAGGAACAGCATCAATCCGACGGCGATGAAGGTGATGCCGATGATGGGCTTGGAACGTTCGGCCAAGCCGCGCAGGCTATCGGCACGGGCGCGAATGGCCTCGCGAGCACCGTAACCGATGCCCAGAATCAGCGTGGAAACGCCGGCGGCAAAAAAGATCATGATCAGCGTGACCCAGCCCAGGCTCTGTCCCTGGGAGGCGAGCGCGATGGCGCCACCGAGGGTCGGCCCGATACAGGGCGACCAGACCATGCCGAGCAGCGCACCGCCCAGGAACTGGCCGCGCACATCGGAGGTGTCGATATCGGCCATGCGGTCGCCTGCTGTGGATGCGGCGCCGGCTGCGGCGAGTTCAAAACGGCGGGAGAAAGCCGGCACCATCAAAACGACGCCGAACACCATCATCAGCACCGCGCCGATCTGGGCGAGGCTCTCCTGAGTCAGCCCAACCGCACTGCCGAAGGCGGTCACCGTGACGCCGAAAACAACGAAGGAGAGGCTCATGCCCGCGGCGAGCGCGAGGGGGCCGAAGCGGCTGGCATTCAATGCCCCCACCAGCACAATAGGCAACACCGGCAACACGCACGGGTTGATCAGCGTTAGCAATCCAGCGGCATAGGCGAAGACAAGCTCCATGGCATGTTGATGCCGTTGGTTTTTTGGCCGATCAACCGCCCAACGGTCACGATCAGGTTACTGGCAGCGGCCAAGGCTCAGGCATTTGGTCGCAAGCTTGATCATATAGCGGCGTCCCTTGATGCCGGGCGGCCGGATGCCCATAAGCACGATCAGCCCTTTTTGCCCCCTCCCAACCGATCAAGAGAGCCTAGCCCATGCGCGACAAGGTTGAAGCGTTCATCACCGACCGCCGGTTCGAGTTGGCGATCACGGCACTCATTGTCATCAACGCCATCACGCTTGGCCTTGAGACCTCCGATGGCGTGATGGAAAGGTTTGGAGGCGTTCTGCTCTTCGTTGATCGGGCGGTGCTGTGGGTGTTTGTGGTGGAGCTGGCGCTGCGGTTCTATGTCTACCGCACGCGCTTCTTCCACGATCCCTGGCGCATCTTCGATTTTGTCATTGTCGGCATCGCGCTCATGCCGACGACGGGTAGCCTTTCGGTGCTGCGGGCGCTGCGTATTTTGCGCGTGCTGCGGCTTGTCTCCATGGTGCCATCGCTGCGCCGTGTCGTGGGCGGGTTGATCGCAGCGTTGCCCGGTATGGGGTCGATCACGGTCCTGCTGACGCTGATCTTCTACGTCTTCTCGGTCATCGCGACTAAGCTTTACGGCACCGGGGTGGGCGCGTGCGAAGCGGTTGTGGGACGCTGCGATGAGCTGGTGCAATGGTTCGGCACCTTGCCGGCCGCCGCCTATTCGCTCTTCCAGATCATGACGCTGGAAAGCTGGTCGATGGGCATCGTGCGGCCCGTGATGGAGGTCTACCCCTATGCGTGGGTTTTCTTCATCCCGTTCATCCTGTGCACCACCTTCACCGTGCTGAACCTTTTCATCGGCATCATCGTCTCGGCGATGCAGGCTGAGCATGAGGCCACGGCGGAGGAAGAGCGCGCCGGACTGCACGAAGAGCAGAAGGTGATTTTGGGTGAGCTTCGGGCGCTGCGCGAAGAGGTCCAGGCGCTAAAGAAGCCCAGCTAGAGCCTTTTGTTTTGTCGCGTTTTCAGACGCAAAACCGGTGCGCACTTTTGCTGAAAACGCTCTAGCCCTTAAAGTGCTTGGACAGCTTAAGGCCTTGGGCTTGGTAGTTGGAGACACCACCGGCGCCATAAAGCGTGGTGGGTCGTTCGCGCATGGCCTCAAACACCAGCCGGCCGATCATCTGGCCATGCTCGACGAGGAACGGCACCTCGCGTGAGCGCACTTCCAGGACGGCACGGGCGCCCTTGCCGCCAGCCTCCGGTGCGCCGAAGCCCGGATCAAAAAAACCGGCATAGTGCACTCTGAATTCTCCGACGAGCGGATCGAACGGAACCATCTCCGCTGCGTAGTCCGCCGGCACGTGCACCGCTTCGCGGGACACCAGGATGTAGAAGGCGGCCGGGTCGAAGATCAGAGAGCGGCTGTCATCGGCGTAAAGCGGTTCCCAATAGGCCTCGCGGTCGAGCACGGCCTTTTCATCAACGCGCACAAGTCCGCCGGGGCGCTTGGCTCGGTAGCCGATCAGGCCGGTGTCATCGCCCTTCAAATCAATGGAGACCGCCAGCCCGTTCTGGAACTGCGCCTGGGCACCGGCGACCAGACCCAGCCGCTGGTCAAGGCTCGCCAGCTCTTTGTCGGACAGCGTGGTGTGGCCGCAGCGAAAGCGTATCTGTGAGAGGCGCGAGCCGGGCCGAACCAGGATCGGGAAACTCTGCGGTGCGATCTCCAGATAGAGCTTGCCAGCATAGCCCCTCGGGATCTGATCAAACACCGCGCCCTGGTCGGTGATGACACGGGTGAAGATATCTAGACGACCGGTGGAGCTTTTTGGGTTCGTCGCCGCGCTCACGGTCGCTGGCAGCGCAAGTGCCTCATCCAGTTCCACAAGATAGATGCAGCCGGTCTCCAGAACCGCGCCATTGCTGAGGTCCATTTCGTGCAGGGCCAAATCGGACAAACGTCCAGCGACGGACCGCTCCGCTCCAGGCAGGAAGCTCGCCTTGATACGATAGGCAATATCACCCAACCGCAGATCGAGGCTTGCCGGCTGGATCTGATCGGTATCGAGCGGGCGGCTGTGTGTGATGGCCCCATTGGCCACCAGCGCACGGATGTCATGGTCCGGCAAAATGCCGTCATGGGGACCAAAGGTTGGCAGAGCGGGTATTTCTGCCAACTCAGGCTGGGTCGGTTTCTGGGAGATCGCATCACTCATGGAGCGCGACAGTGGGGCGAGTCCGCCATCTCAGGCAATGGGGCAGCGACCGCCATGCACAAAAGAGCGCAAGGATGATCTGTCAGCCGTTCGATAAAACGGATTTTTGTTCGTCTTGACGAACGATGATGGTATGATAGTCGAAAATGAGTTCCCAAAAACCTGTCTGAACCTACCAAGGACCTGGCCCATGTCTGCCGATCATCGCCCGCTTCGCACCGACACTGCGCTTGTGCATGGCGGCAGCATGCGCTCGGGCTTCGGTGAGACATCGGAAGCTTTGTTCCTCACCCAAAGCTTTGTTTACGACAGCGCCGAGCAGGCCGAAGCGCGCTTCAAGGGCGATGATGACGGATTCATCTATTCGCGCTTCTCCAACCCGACGGTGCGGATGCTGGAAGAGCGCCTCATAGCGCTGGAAGGCGAAGGCGCAGAAGGTCTTGATTGCCGTGTCACGGCGTCCGGCATGGCGGCCGTTACAGCGGCGATGCTGTGCTATCTGTCCGCCGGCGACCATGTTGTGGCCGCGCGGGCGCTGTTCGGCTCCTGCCGGTATGTGGTCGAAGAACTGCTGCCGCGCTTTGGTGTTGAAACCACGATCATCGACGGCCGGGATCTGGACGCCTGGAAGGCGGCACGCCGTCCCAACACCAAGGTCTTCTTTCTTGAGACGCCGTCCAATCCGACGCTGGAAGTGATCGACCTTCAGGCCGTGGCCGACATCGCCCATGATGGCGGCGCGCTTTTGTTTGTCGACAATGTTTTTGCGACCCCGCTCTACCAGCGGCCGATGCAATTCGGTGCGGACGTGGTGATCTACTCAGCCACCAAGCACATGGATGGCCAGGGCCGCTGTCTGGCCGGCGTCGTCCTTGCCAAGACGGGCTGGATTGCCGACCATCTGCACACCTTCATGCGCCAGACCGGCCCGAGCGCCTCGCCCTTCAACGCCTGGACCATCCTCAAGAGCCTTGAAACCTTCGCGCTGCGGGTGGACCGGCAGACCGATACCGCCACCGCGTTAGCCGACCGGCTCGCAGAGCATGCCGGCGTGACACGCGTCTTCTATCCGCATCGGGCCGATCATCCTGACCACGATATTGCAACCCGCCAGATGGCGCGCGGCGGAACGTTGATCGCGTTTGAAGTCGGGCAGAGCAAGGCCGATGCATTCGCGTTCCTCAACAAGCTGGAGATCGTGAAAATCTCCAACAATCTGGGGGACGCAAAGAGCCTGATTACCCACCCCTCAACAACGACGCACCAGCGTCTTGAAGAGGAAGATCGGCTGGCACTGGGCATCAAGGCGAACCTTTTGCGCCTATCGGTCGGGCTGGAACATGCCGAAGACCTCTGGAATGATCTTTCCGGCGCACTGTCCTAATCCCGTTCGGGCGCAAAGTCCTGCCAGGCCATGATGATGCGGGAGACAGCTGTCACCATCACAATGGCGGTGAAGGCGTAAGCGAGCCAGGGGAACCAGGCAGGTACCAGACAGGCGACGACGAAGACGGCAATCGTCTCGGTACCCTCGGCCAGCCCACCGGTGAAATAGAGCGATTTGGATCCGCGCCGGTCGGTCGTCATGCCGTGCTTTTCAGCGAGGATGGCGTAACCCAGGAATGAGCCGCCATTGACGTAGAACGAGAACAGCAGTGCGCAGGCGGCGACGGCATTGGCACCCGGATCGGCGATCGCAAAGCCCAGCGGAATGGCGGCATAGAAGCCATAGTCGCAGACAATGTCGAGATAACCGCCGCGATCTGTCTTGCGAGTTGCGCGGGCGACGGCACCATCCAGCCCATCGGCAAGACGGCTCGCAACCAAAAGGGCAAGGCCAAGCCAAAAGGCCTGAAATGCGATTGCAACGCCGGCACCAAGGCCGACAACCAGGCCAACAAGCGTGACATGGTCAGCCGTCAAACCGGTGCGGGCGATGCCCCGGCCGATCTGGTTGAGCGGCGGGTCGATCAGTTTGCGCATCTGGCCATCGAGCATGGCGGAGACTTTCTGTGGATTGAGGAATCGGCGCGGTATCAGGCGTTCCGTTAGGCCGGTGGGACGCGCTGTGCAAGGTGCCCGGCAACAGCCTCCGCAGCTTGTGATCGTGCGTGACAGCGCTGTTGCGCTATGGGAGGATAGAGGCCGATCAACAGCAATGAAGCAATCATGTATCAAGCCGTCACGCAGGACATTCAGGTGACCGTCGAGCCGCAGTTCGTGCCGGAGGAATCCGACCCGGACGAAGGCCGGTACCTGTTTGCCTATTCGGTGGAAATCGCCAATCTGGGCCGAGCGATCATCCAGGTGCGCAGCCGCTACTGGCACATCACCGACGGCAATGGCCGGGTGCAGGAGGTTGAAGGTGCTGGTGTGATTGGCGAGCAGCCCATTTTGCATCCCGGCGAAAGCTTCCGTTACACCTCTGGATGCCCGCTGGGCACACCGACCGGCATTATGGTCGGCCACTATCAGGTGGAAACGATGGAAGGGAATGCGTTCGCCGTTGATATCCCGGCCTTCTCGCTCGATGCGCCTTTTTACAAGCGCACGATCAACTGACCCCTTGCCAGGTTCTGCCCTCCTAACCGACGCCGCGTTTGATGTTTAATCCCGGCCCGATCTTCCTGATTGTCGGTGCGCTTCTGGCGACGCTTGGCGTTGCCATGATGATCCCAGCACTGGTCGATCTGGCGGCCGCCAACGATGACTGGGTTGTGTTTGCCGCCTCATCGCTGGTGACAACCCTTGTCGGCTTGGGGCTATCCCAAACAGGCCGCGGCAGGCCTGCCATTCTCTCCTCGCGTCAGGCGGTGTTGATGACCGTCGGCGCCTGGACGGTGCTGCCAGCCTTCGCCGCACTTCCGCTTTTATGGTCGGGCGCGACGGCGACCTACACCGATGCGTTTTTCGAGGCGATGAGTGGCATTACCACCACGGGCGCCACCGTGGTGAGCGACCTGGACAGTCAGCCGCCAGGCGTCCTGGTCTGGCGGTCCATGCTGCAATGGCTGGGCGGGCTAGGTGTGATTGTCATGGCTGTGTCGATTCTGCCGATGCTGCGGGTCGGCGGTATGCAGCTCTTTAAGACCGAGGCCTTTGACACGCCCGACAAGATCCTGCCGCGGGCAACGCAGATTTCCGGCTCGCTGATCGGCGTGTTCTCGGTGTTCACCCTGTTGTGTGCGCTCGCCTACACGGCCGCTGGCATGACGTTCTTCGATGCTGTCAATCACGCCATGACGACTGTGGCGACAGGTGGCTATTCCACCCGCGATGCATCCATCGGGTTCTATGAGTCAGGCGCGGTGGAGTTGGTTGGGATCGTCTTCATGATCCTGGGGTCCCTGCCCTTCCTGCTCTATGTCCAGGCCATCCAGGGCCGGCCGATGGGCTTGGTCCGCGACAGCCAGGTGCGGGTTTTCTTCGTCCTACTGATCGCCTTTTCCATCCTTGTTGCGCTCGCGCTTGACCCGCTGACGGCCGAACGCGGTACGGTTGCTGATCTGCGCATTGCGACCTTCAACGTGGTCTCGATCATGACCGGCACCGGCTATGCATCGGAGAATTACGGGTTATGGGGCGCGATGCCCGTGACGGTGTTTCTGGTGCTGACCTTGATTGGCGGCTGCGCCGGTTCGACGGCCTGTGGGATGAAAATCTTCCGCGTTCAGGTGGCGCTCAAGACCGTCAGTCAGCATGTCCGGCGGCTTGCTTACCCGCACGGCGTCTTCGTCATGCGCTACAACGGCCGACCGGTGGATGGTTCGGTCGTCTCGGCGGTGATGAGCTTCATCTTCCTCTATTTTCTGCTGATCGGCCTTTTGGCGCTCGCACTGATGGCGATGGACCTCGACCCGATCACGGCCTTTTCGGGTGCCGCGACGGCCATTGCCAATGTCGGTCCAGGGCTTGGCGATGTCATCGGTCCGTCGGGGAACTTCTCCACTCTGCCGGACCTTGCCAAATGGCTGTTGGCGCTTGCGATGCTGATTGGCCGGCTCGAGCTCTTCACCGTTCTGGTGCTGATCCTGCCCCGCTTCTGGCGCACTTAGGCCGAGCCGTCGCCCCGACTACTCGGCTGGTGTCATGTCCGCAAGGCGGCGACCGAAGAACGTTTTCAGCACCATGCCGATATCGTCACCGACCTTCAGCAGCGATGGTACCAGCACCATGACGAACAGTGTCGCCGTGCCAAGACCGAAGGTGATGGTGATTGCCATCGGCATGAGGAACTGCGCCTGCACCGAGGTCTCGAAAAGAAGCGGTGAGAGCCCGCCAATGGTGGTCAGTGAGGTCAGCAGGATGGCGCGGAAGCGATCTTGCGTCGCCTGAACGGCTGCCTCGGCCACTGAGAGCCCTTCGCGCAATCGGTCATCGAACCGCGACACCAGAATGATGGAGTTGTTGACCAGGATGCCGGCAAGGCCAAGCAGACCGATAAAGGACAGGATGGTGAGCTGAAAGCCCATCACCCAGTGGCCGATGATCGCGCCGACTATGCCGAAGGGAATGATCATCATCACCGCGATGGGGCGCCAATAGCTGGCGAACACCCAGGACAGGATGATGTACATGAGCCCGAGAGCCAATGCGCCACCTAGACCAAGGTCCGCGAAGGCTTCTTGACGCTCTTCAGCACGACCGGAAAACTCAAAGTTGATGCCATAGCGATCGGCGATCACCTGAAGTTCGCCGGCACGCAATTCGGCCTCGATTTCGCTGTTGCTGGTGATCTCCGGATCGACATCGGCCGTGACGGACACGGTCGTGCGGCCGTCGCGTCGCTGGATGACGGAGAAGCCCTGACGATCTTCCAGGTTCACCACTTCGGTGAGCGGCACATAGAGCCCAGACGGTGAGCGCAGTTCCAGAGACCGCAGCGCGCCGGTGCCGCCATCGCCCAATTCCTGGCGCACCCGGATGGCGATTTCTTCATCGGGGAAGGGAAGATCGCGGGCAACACGGCCACTGACCGCATCACGGATTTCAACGCCCACCGCATCCAGCGTGAAGCCGAGGGCCTCACCGCGCTCGGTCAGTGTCATGATGAGTTCCGGCTTGCCATAAGGCAGATCATCATCCACCGCCGACACACCCGGGAAGCGCGCCAGAACCTGTTGGACCTCGGCGCCGGCCGTTTTCAGTGTCGCCGCGTCATCGCCGATCAGCCGGATATCGAGATCACGGCCAGGAGGCCCACCGCGCTGCTCGCTTATGGCAATGCGTTCAACGCCCGGGAGATCGGGCAATGCCTGACGCCAGGCGCGCACGACCGCCGGTGTGCGGATCGATCGGGACTCGCTTGATGTCAGTTCGACATTGACGGCGGCAAAATTGTCGCCTCGGTTGCGGCCAGCGCTGCCATAGCGGGAGAAAGCCGAGCGCACCAAGCTGCCCTCATCGGGCAAGTCGGCCGTCAAGCGCGCATCGGCGGTAACAAGCGCTGCTTGAACCGCGGCCAGTGTGGCCAGTGCCTCAGCCTCTGACACACCCGGGGTGAAGGTGATGTTGGCGTTAATGTTTTCAGCTTCCGGCGAGGGGAAGAAAACAAACCCGACATGGTTGCCACGCAGCACGCCAGCGATCATCACCAGCGCTGCGATGCACAGGGCCAAGGTCACATACCGCCAGGCGACCGCGGTTCTGACGATGGCGCGGAAAGGGTTGTCGCGCACCCAGGCAAAACCGTTGTCGAAAGCACGCCGGAAAGCCGGCTTGGCCTGTGGTGAGTAGGTGCCCGCTGCCATGCGGCGATCTCGTCGTCGCTCACCGGCAAGCCGAACAAGCTCAATGAGCGCGGCCAAGCCAAACGCAACGATGGCGATCGCGACCGGCAGAATTGGCGTTTCCGCCCAGGGCAAGGCGCGGATCGTCGATGCGACCTCAGCCAGCCCGACCGCCGCCGATAGGCCGGTCGAATACAACATCAGCACGAGCGGCGCGGCGATGATAAGCGCCGACAGGATAAGGCGAGTCCAGTTGGTGCCACGGCGCGCCTTGGAGTCCAGCGAGTGGGCCAGATGACCCGGAAGCACAAAGAAGACCTCGACAAGGCTGGCGATGAGGACCGAAACGACAATCACCGGCAGAACGCCCATGATCTGTCCGATGGTGGAGCCGACAAGCAGGATCGGGCCGAAGGCAGCAACGGTCGTCAGCATCGCGGCGAGAACAGGCATCATCATGCGCGATGCGCCGTTCTCGGCGGCCTCAAATGGCCCCTCACCCTCGTCAAGGCGCGTGGCTGTGTGTTCGCCGACCACAATGGCGTCGTCCACGATGATCCCAAGCGTCATGATGAGCGCGAACAGCGAGATCATGTTGATGGACTCGCCGAAGGCAAACATTAGGCCGAGCGTCGCCATAACGGCCGTCGGAATACCGACCGCTACCCAGAATGCGATGCGGGCATTGAGGAAGATGAAGAGGATGGTGATGACCACCAACAGGCCTGACAGCCCGTTGGTGACAAGCAAGCGAATGCGTTCCGACACCGCTGTTGATGACAGGTCAAACACATTGAGCGTGAGCGATTGTGGATAGTCGGCTTGGGCCTGCTCAACCGCTTGCAGCATGGCGTCGGCAACCTCAAGCACGTCTGCTGTGGCCGAGCGGAAGATGGTCAGGCGGACAGCCTGCTCGCCGCCCATAAAGCCCTGAACCTGCGAGCCGTCATAGGTCTGGCGGATGTCGGCGATATCGCGCAGCTCGATCCGCTCGCCATTGGCCTGACCTCGGACCACGACATGGCCCAAAGCTTCGGCGCTGTCGGCATCGCTCAGGGTTCGGATCTGCCGTTCCAGATCGCCATCCAAATTGCCCGATGGCAGATCACGGCTGTTCTCAGAGATGCGGCCGGCAACGCCGCCAATGGTAAGATCGAGCCGGCGCAAGGTCGCCGGGTTGATGGTGACCTCATACTCGGTGTCGCGAAGGCCCAGGAAGTCGACCCGGTCAATGCCAGCGTCGATCAGGCGATCACGCAGGTCGCGGGCATAGCTCTTCAAGGCTTCTTCGGAGAAGGGGCCGGATATGGAAACACGGCCTACGCGATCAAAGAAATCGCTGGTCGTAATAACGGGCGTTTCGGAGCCGTCAGGCAGAAGCGTGATCGCGCTGACGGCCTGCTCAACATCGGCTCGCGCCTCGATCATGTCTGTGTCGTCGGTGAACTCCAAGACGACAGTGCCGGACCCTTCGCGGGCGTAGGAGATAATCTCATCAACACCTGTGATGAACCGCACCTCCGGTTCCACGACGGCAAGGATGTTGCTTTCCACATCCTCCGCGCTGGCGCCGCTCCACGCCGTGGTGATGGTGATCGACTTGGTCTCAATGTCGGGAAAAAACTGCGTGTTGAGGTTGGCAAGGCCAAAGATGCCAAACAGGAACATCAACGCCATCACCAGATTGGCGGCGTTGGGGTGGCGCGCAAAACGGCTGATCAGCGGGATCGGCCCAAAGGCCTGGCGGTTGAGTCGCCCGGCACTTGCTAAGGCCGCGGCACGGCGTGTGATCTGTGTGACGGGTGCTTTGGTCGATTTACCTGCCATGGTGGCGCGCCTCAGCTCGTCGGTGTGATGCGGCGAATGGCGACCCCGTCGCCGGCATCGGTCATGCGCGAGGTGACAATTTCCGCGCCATCCAGAGAGGTGCCGTCGGCCGAGCGCACGAGCGCGAACGCACCGTCCCAAGCGACTAGTTCGATAGCGCGGCGCTGCAGCCGGTCATCGACAACGGCGAAAACATGATCGGAATTGTAGATCGCGGTTTCCGGGACGCGGATGGTCGCGCCAAACGCCTGATCAGCCATCGCCACGGATACAAAAGCGCCGGGGCGCAAGGCTGCGGGTGCAGCGCTTTGGTCGACCTGCCCGAAAAGAGCAACGCCGCCGCTCGCCGCTGCGATATCAGCGTCGAGCCGGTCAATGGTCCCGGGCAAGATGACGTCCTGACCGCCCGTTGACCAGGTGACAGTGATCTGGCGACCGACCAGCGCGGTTTCTTCGCCCGCCAAGCGACCAAACTGGCTGTCCGACAGGGTGAAGCGCACGTTGAGCGCGCTGTCATCATAGATGGTGGCAAGCACATCGTTGACCGACACCAGGCGGCCCGGTTCCGCGCTCTCAGATCGGATAACGCCTGAGAAGGGCGCAAGAAGCGCGGTGCGTTCCAGATCGCGCTCGGCTTGGGCAACACGCCATTCCAGGCGCTGGATCGCTGCGCGCTGCTGGTCCAAACGGGCCTCTTCAATGGCCAAGTTGGCGCGGCGCTGTTCCACCGTCTGGCTGCGCTGCGACACGATCAGACGGCGGTCGTCCAGGGCCCGGTCGGTGAGATCACCAGTGCCGGCAAGCTGTTCGGCACGCTCCAGATCGCGTTCGGCGAGTTCCAACTGATCTTCGGCGCTGGCAAGCTGGCCTTCTTCAAGGCCAAGTCGCGCTTCGGCCTCAGCCAATCGTGCCACGGCCTCAGCAAGGTTGGCCTCGGCTTCAACCACCGCGCCCTCATAAGAAAAGCGGTCAATCTCCAGAAGCGAGGTTCCAGCCTCAATCCGTCGACCGGCCTCCAGGTTTGGGTTCGCATCTGTGATCTCACCGGCGACAAGCGCGCGAAGATCGACCAACCGGCCGGCAACAACCTCGCCGAAGACGTTGATGGCGGGGCTGTGCGTCGTTTGCACAACTTGCTGGGTGAGAACCGCGATCTGGCGTTCGCTCGCCGGGCGTTGAGGAACTTCTGGCCGCGCGGCGATCAACAACTGCATGACGAACACGCCGCCGGCGATGATGGCGATGGCCAGCGCCGCGGAAATGACGGTTTTGGTCGCCAGCCATAAGCCGGATGGATTGGCCGGTGCGGCCTGCTGTTCTACGCTCTGGTCGACGCTCTCAATATCGTCTACCGGTTGCGGATCGGGGTTCAGCATTGCGCTCACTCTGCGGTGTCTCTTTGGTAAATCTGCGCGCACGCTTAGGCGAAAGCGTCGCCACGCTCGCTTTTTGATACGTGCAAGTACTTGCCATGGATGGCCGCAAAGCACCCGTTAAAGATTGGTCATGTTACAAAAAGGCCGGCTTCCGCCAGCTCATTTGAGCTTTTGGAGACCGGCCTTTCAGTATTCTTTACAAGGGTTTACTGCGTGATCGGCTCAAGTGTTTCGGGATCAAACCGATACTGCTTGGAACAGAACTCGCAGGTCACGACGATGGCCCCGTTATCGATCATGGACGGATCGGGATCGTCGGCAAAGGTCTTCACAGTGGCTTTCACACGGTCGAGCGAACAGGTGCAGTTTTCGCTCACCGGAAGCGCCTCGAACACGCGAACACCGCGCTCATGGAACAGCCGGTAGACCAGCTGGTCAGACCCGGTTTGGGGATCGACAAGCTCTGCATCTTCAATCGTCCCGATCAAAGCTTCAGCTTCACGCCAATGCTCGTGATGGTCCGGCAAGATCGCGCCGGTGGCTTCCGGGTTCGGGTCGTCACCGGGATGCAAGTCCCTGACGGCAACACGGCTCGTGTCACGCGGCAGGTACTGCCCGATAAAGCCGCCGGCACGCCAATGGGCTTTGCCGCCCTCGCCGCGCTCAACGGTCTGAGCCACGGCCAAGCGAACCAAAGTCGGGATCTGCTCGGACTGGAGGAAATAGGCCTGCGCCATTTCTTCCAGGCTCTCGCCTTCCATCGCGACCACGCCCTGATAGCGGCTCATATGCGCGCCCTGATCGACGGTGAGCGCCAGATGGCCCTTGCCAAGAAGCTGGGCAGGCTGCGTTTCACCGGCTGCGACCGCTGCGGCAAGACGTGTCTCATCAAAACGCGCCATGGCACGCACTGAATCGGGCGTCTGGAAATCGACGACGAGCAACGACACGGGGCCATCGCCCTGAGCCTGCACGATAAAGCGTCCATCGAACTTCAGGGACGTGCCCAGAAGAAGCGTCAACGCAACCATCTCAGCCAAGAGCCGTGCGACCGGCTCGGGGTAGTCGTGCCGGGCCAGAAGCTCATCGATAGCCGGGCCGAGGCGAATGACGCGGCCACGCACGTCCAACGCCTCGACGGCGAAGGGCATCACATGGTCGTCATCGCCGGCATGAAAGCTGGCAGGCGCGCGGCTGGCAGGTGCAGTCGCACTGGTTGTTGCGGACGGAACGGCTGAACCGGCCCGACCGCCATGCGGTGGATTGGGTGTCATAGGATCAACCTAACATGGAGGGAGGGATGCGCGAGAGATGCGCGGTTGAACCCTTAGATAAGACGGCTTAGCGGAATTCCAAGCAAAGGTGCTATGCGACCAGCGCGCAGCTCATCGATCCTGCCTTAATCCACCAGTCCGAAGCACCAGGCCAAAACGCTCTTTTGGGCGTGCATGCGGTTCTCTGCCTCATCGAAGACCACCGACTGCGGACCATCGATGACGCCTTCGGTCACCTCCTGACCGCGATAGGCCGGCAGGCAGTGCATGAAGAGCGCATCGGGTTTGGCATGGGCCATCAAACGCTCGTTGACCTGGTAGGGTGCGAACAGATTGTGGCGGCTTTCGCTTTTGTCGTCGCCCATCGACACCCAGGTGTCGGTGATGACGAGATCAGCATCGCCAACAGCGGCCTCAGCGTCGGTCATGGTCTCAAGGCGAATGCCGGCCTTCTGCGCGGCTTCCACGGTGGATTGCGGCAGAGCCTCTTCGGCAGGCGTCGCGACGGCAATCGTCATATTGATATGACCAGCAGCCTGGATCCAACTGCTCAGCACATTGTTGGTATCGCCGGTCCAGGCGACTTTCTTGCCAGTGAGCGGGCCGCGATGCTCCTCATAGGTGAGGATGTCGGCCATCACCTGACACGGGTGCGACTGCTTGGTCAGGCCGTTGATAACCGGCACGGTGGCGTGTTCAGCCAGACCTTCCAGCATGGCGTGATCGAGCGTGCGGATCATGATCGCATCGACGAACCGAGAGAGAACCCTGGCTGTGTCTGCCACGCTTTCGCGCTTGCCCAGTTCGATCTCGCTGCCAGTGACCATCACCGTTTCACCGCCGAGCTGACGCATGCCAACATCAAACGACATGCGCGTGCGCAGGGAGGGCTGCTCGAAGATGAGCGCCAGGACCTTGCCGTCCAGCGGACGGTCGGCGCGACCGCCTTTTAAGGCCGCCTTTCGGGCATGGCCGTCGCGCAGAATGGCCTGGAAGGTCTGGATGGGCAGGGCATCAATATCAAGAAAATGACGGGTCATGACGATGGATTCAGATGAGAAGAGAAGGTGGGTATGATGGTTTAATCGTCAGCGGTGTCCAGCGAGCGCGCTGCATCTTCCAGCGCATCCATCGCAAAGGCGATGTCGGCATCGGTGACGATGAGCGGCGGAAGAAGGCGCACGACATTGTCGCCTGCGCCAACCAGGAGGAGGCCTTTTTCACGCGCTGCGACGACCACGTCACCGGCTGGGACAGCGCATTTGAGGCCACGCAACAAGCCCTCGCCGCGCACTTCGGTGAACACGTCGGGATAAAGATCAAGCAGGGCACTGAGCGATTGTGAAAGATCGCGGCCGCGCTCGCGGACGGTTTCCAAAAAACCGTCTTCCAGCACGACATCAAGCACGGCATTGCCGACGGCCATAGCAAGCGGATTACCGCCGAAGGTCGAGCCATGCGTGCCCGGCACCATGGACTCTGCAATCTCGGCTGTTGCAAGGCACGCGCCCATCGGGAAACCGCCACCAATGCCTTTGGCCACGGCCATGATGTCCGGCTCGATGCCCAGCCGTTGATGGGCAAACAGGTAGCCCGTGCGGCCCACGCCGGACTGCACCTCATCGAGGATCAACAGCACGCCGGCTTTGTCGCACGCCTTGCGAAGCTCTTTGAGGTCGGCATCGGGGACAGATCGTACGCCTCCCTCTCCCTGAATGGGCTCAATCAAGACCGCAGCACAGTCTTCACGGTGGAGCGCGGCCTCCAATGCTTTGTGATCGCCAAAAGCCAGGTTCTCGAACCCGAGGGCTTTGGGGCCAAAGCCTTCCAGATATTTCTCCTGGCCGCCCGCAGCGATCGTGGCCAGCGTCCGGCCATGGAACGCACCATCAAAGGTGACGATGTTAGTGCGCTCCGGCGCGCCCTTGTCATAATGGAAGCGGCGCGCAGTTTTGATCGCGCATTCAAGCGCCTCAGCACCGGAGTTGGTGAAGAAGACTTTGTCCGCAAATGTGTTGTCGCACAGACGCTGTGCGAGCTTCTTGCCGCCGTCGATCTGGAACAGATTGGAGGTGTGCCAAAGCTTGTCCGCCTGGCTCTTAAGGGCCTCAGCGAGATGCGGATGGGCGTGGCCCAGCGCGTTGACGGCGATGCCGGAAGTAAAATCCATGTAGCGGCGGCCGTCCTCATCGAACAACCAGACGCCTTCGCCGCGCACAAAGGTCTGCGGCGTGCGTGCGTAGGTGCCGTACAGCGGATCGGATTGCTGCTGGGCGCTCTGGTGCGGTGATGTGTCTTGCGATGCGGCATGGGCCATGGTGGCAGGGTCCTTCAAACCCCTAACGGGTGTTAGACGACCGCCACATAGATTGCAGCGGACAGTGGAAAAGTGACTTAGGCTCCTGGCTCAACGGCAAATAGAAAAACAATGTTGAGTGGAGCGATGCTCAACGGATAGCGACATCTGAAGCGGGGATGGCAATGCTGCAGCAAGGCGACCCTACGGAAGCTTGCCACGTCGCCAGATGCGCCGCCAAAAAACGAAACGGCCCGTCCCGGGCCGCTCGTGTTTTTCCTAACATTTTTTTTCGCCCGACTGTCAAATCTTAAGTCCTTCAAACGACTCAAAAAACCGTTTGCTGCTCCGGATTTGGGGGCATGTTGTTCACGTTTTTTTAAGACCTGACTCTTGTCAGCGATTCAATGCCTAGTGTAGCTCTAGGGGCAACGGGCACCAGATATGGTGGCTGGTTCTACCTGGTCTTTGCAAACGGCTTGGCGCCGCCGCTGGCGCCAACGCGCGCAAGCGCATGGACGAACTTTGCTGTTTTGCGACGATACCAGTTGGAGACTATCGACGTTGGGGCGGGCCAGCACCACATAGGTGGTGCGCGAGGTGTGTGGAGGATCGAACCCATGGCATGGACCGAAGAGCGCGTTGAAGTGCTCAAGACAATGTGGCTGGCCGGATCAAGCGCGAGCCAGATCGCAGCAACGCTTGGCGATGTCACGCGCAACGCGGTGATCGGCAAGGTGCATCGTCTTGGCCTTTCGGGGCGCGGAAAACCGACCTCAACGGCGGCGCCTCGAGCGCGCAAGCCGCGTGCACCATCCTCCAGCGCAAGCCGTCCACGGCGCAACACGACGACACGGTCAGGCGGTCAGCCGCTGTCCATTGGCGCGACGGCGCTGAAACCCAGTGAAGAGCTGGTGGCTGAAGCTGAGATCGTGCCGGTGGCGCGTGGTCGGGTTGACCTGGTGTTGGTTGGAGAGAGTCCAAAGCTTTCCATTCAGGATTTGAAGGAAAACACCTGCCGTTGGCCGGTCGGCGACCCACTTTCAGACGACTTCCATTTCTGCGGTCGCGCCACCCATGACGACCATCCGTATTGCGAGTACCACTGCAATGTGGCGTTCCAGACGCCCAATGAGCGGCGACGGCGCTAAACGGCGCATTCAGAAATCGAGAATGAAAAAAGGCCGGCATCTTGCCGGCCTTTGTGTTTGGCGTCGATGAGCCTGGTCAGGCTGTCTGGCGCGTGTTCACGTCGATGAAGCGATCATCAAACGCGTAGCCCGCGCCGCGAACGGTGCGGATAGGGTCCTTCGCGCGGCCTTTGTTGATGGCCTTGCGCAACCGGCCGATATGCACATCGACCGTGCGATCATCGACGTAGACATCATGGCCCCAAACGCCATTGAGAAGTTGCTCGCGCGAGAACACTCGACCGGGCGTTCGCATCAAGAACTCCAGCAGGCGAAACTCCGTAGGACCCAGATGAATTTCCCGTTCCCCGCGACGCACCCGATGGGTTTCGCGGTCAAGCTCCAGATCGCCGACGATCAGAGCGTTGGTGATGAGTTCCGGACTGGACCGGCGCAGGATCGCTTTGATGCGGGCCGCCAGTTCGGGGATAGAAAAGGGTTTGACGACATAATCATCGGCACCGGTCGTCAAGCCGCGAACGCGCTCGGCCTCGTCGCCACGCGCCGTCAGCATGACAATCGGGATGGCCTGGGTTTCGGTACGCGAGCGAATGCGGCGGCACAGTTCAATGCCAGACAGGCCGGGCAGCATCCAATCCAGCAGGATTAGATCGAAGGCGCGTTCTTGAAGCCGCGTTTCGGCCTCATCACCGCGTGTCGCCACGTCAACCGAATAGCCCGAGGCCTCAAGATTGTATTTCAACAGCTCGGCCAGCGGAGCCTCATCTTCAACCACAAGAATGCTCGGTTTCACCGATCGATCCTCTCTCTTGGTCGCTTTACATGTGTCCGCTGTCGCCGGCTGCCATCATCTATGACAGCTTCGGGGCATCGTCTGCCTGAGGCAGTGCAATGCCAGTTTCGTCGGTCTTCTGCCGGTCCCCGACAATCATCTCACCGGTGCTGGCATAGACCGCCCGTTCGGCAACATTGGTCGCGTGATCACCAATGCGTTCCAGGTTTTTGGCGCAGAAAAGAAGATGCGTGCAGGGCGAGATATTGCGCGGATCTTCCATCATGTAGGTGAGGAGTTCGCGGAACAGCGAGGTGTAAAGCGCATCAATCTCCGCATCATGCCGCCAGACATTTTCCGCCTTTTCGGTATCCTGTTCGACAAAAGCTTCAATGGAGTGCTTGAGCTGGCCGAGTACCAGACGCGACAGGCTGTCCACGCCATGAGCCAGCTTGCGATGCTGGAAGCTGCCATCAATGATCAGCGCCCGCTTGGCGATGTTCTTGGCAAGATCACCAACGCGCTCGAGATCCTGGCTGACGCGCATGGCTGACACGATGGTGCGCAAATCATCACCCATGGGCTGACGCTTGGCAATCATCAGCACAGCGTGGCTTTCCACCTGCCTGTCTGAATCGTCTACGCGTTCATCGTCGGCGATGACACGCTCAGCATCATCGCGCGAGCCAGACATAAGCGAGTCGACCGCCACCTCGACGGATCGCTCCACCCAGCCGGCCATTTCGGCAAGCATCAATAGGAGGTCGTTGAGGTCGGTATCGAAGGCGGTAACGATATGTTTTGTCATGGGACTATCCGATGTCAAAAGGCGAGCTGCTCAATCCAAATGAGCGAATAAAATCTTCGTTGCCCAGGATCATGAACACGTGTGCACATGTCAATGTCGCCCCTTGGCGGCCGATGCCGCCGGGCCGGCTCAGTCTAACCGAAGCGGCCCGTGATGTAGTCGCGCGTGCGCGTGTCGCGCGGATTGGTAAAGATCTGATCGGTCGCGCCGACCTCAACAAGAATGCCCAGATGGAAGAAGGCGGTGCGCTGGGAAACGCGGGCAGCCTGCTGCATGGAGTGGGTGACGATGACGACCGTGAAATTCTCACGAAGCTCGTCGATCAGCTCCTCGACCTTGGCGGTGGCAATCGGGTCAAGTGCCGAACAAGGCTCATCCATCAAGAGCACTTCAGGGGATGTCGCGATGGCGCGTGCAATACACAGGCGCTGCTGCTGACCGCCCGAAAGGCCCGTGCCGGGCGCATCAAGACGATCTTTCACCTCTTCAAACAGACCAGCCTTTTGCAGCGAGGTGACGACGATCTCTTCCAAGTCGGTCTTGGTGTCGGCCAAGCCGTGAACACGCGGGCCATAGGCGATGTTCTCAAAGATCGACTTTGGGAACGGGTTGGGCTTTTGGAAGATCATGCCGACGCGAGCGCGCAGCTCCACCACATCAATGTGCGGATCGTAAATGTCCTGCTCACCAAGGGTGATGTCGCCCTCGATCCGAGCGATATCAATCGTATCATTCATTCGGTTGAGGCAACGAAGAAAGGTTGACTTGCCGCAGCCTGACGGACCGATCAGCGCCGTGACCTGGCGTTCGCCAATGTCCAGATCAACGTCAAAAAGCGCCTGCTTGTCGCCGTAGAAGACGTCAACATTCCGGCCCTTCATTTTTATCACGTCAGGCGGTGCGTCGGTGATGGTGGTGCCGCCGGGTGCAACGTCGCTGCCGGGAGCTTGCGAGGACTGCGCCGCCGTTTCATGCGCGGTCGTGGTTTCGGCTTGCTGGGACATATCCTGAGCAGCGTCCTGAACGTTGGTGGTGGACATGGCGGTCTCCGTGAGGCCCGTTTAGCGGATGAAACGCTGGGTTACCAGCGCCGTTCGAAGCGCTTGCGCAGGATCACGGCAAGGGCGTTCATGGTGACAAGGAAGGCGAGCAGCACGAGGATGGCCGCTGAGGTTTTCTGACGGAACAGCACTTCGGGGAAGTCCGCCCACATAAAGATCTGGACCGGCAGCACGGTCGATGGGTCCACAGGGGTGGCTGGAATATCGACGATGAAGGCAACCATGCCGATCATCAGAAGTGGCGCCGTTTCACCCAGAGCCTGCGCCATGCCGATGATGGTCCCGGTGAGAATGCCGGGCATCGCCAATGGCAACACATGGTGCAGGACCGTCTGAAGCTTGGACGCACCGACCCCCAGCGCCCCTTCACGGATGGAGGGCGGCACCGCGCGCAATGCCGCGCGCGATGCAATGATAATCGTCGGAAGCGTCATCAAAGCGAGCACCATACCGCCAACCAGCGGCGCGGATCGCGGCAGTCCGAAGGTGTTGAGGAACACAGCCAGACCGAGCAGACCGAACACAATCGACGGAACTGCGGCGAGGTTGTTGATGTTGACCTCGATAAGCTGGGTAAGCCGGTTCTTCGGCGCGAACTCTTCAAGATAGATCGCCGCAGCCACACCGAGCGGGAAAGCAAGGCTGAGCGTCACGACCATGGTGAAGAAAGAGCCGACGACAGCGCCCCAAATACCGGCAAGTTCGGCCTCGCGGCTGGCGCCCGATGAGAAGAAGATCATGTTGAACTGACGTTCCACACGCTCGTCTGCTGCAAGTTGATCAAGATAGATCAGCGAGCGGTCATCAAGTTTGCGGTTGCGTTCGGGAAGGACGACTTCACGGATGGACCAATCGCCACCGCTGGCTGCGGCGGTGGTAGTGAGTGGTACAATGACTTCGCCCTCAACGGCGGTGGCATTGATGGAGCTTGCCTTGACGACCCCGCCATTGATTTCCACCAAGATGGAGGGAAGCTCAGTGGTCAGAACCTCATCAGCGCCGGCGGCCGTCGAGCGGGCGCGCAAATCGGCCAGCTCGGCGGTGAGATCGCGAATGTTGGCATTCAGACCATTGATGCCGCGCTCGAGAATTTGGACCTGGTCTTCAAAGAACTCGCGGCGATCTGAACCCTCTTCGGGCATCCGGTCACGGTAGGAAACGATGTCGATCTCGGCGCGCTCCAGCGAGCGTTCGCGGCTGGCAAGCTCGCGCTCAACCTCATCGGCCTGCTCGCCCAGAAAATCCTTCACATCGGCCAGGAGGTCGCGGAAATCGTTGGCGGTCGAAAGGATCTGGATCGTGCCTTCCGTGCCGGTTGGCGAGGCTTCACCGGTTGTCTCGACAAAGCGCTCCTCGGATACCTGGCCCTTGAAGTAGAGGTCGGCGACATCATCAAGCGGGACGGCAAAGCTGGTCTGCCCAATCGTTGCATCCGGATCATCGAGAACCTCCTGGCGGATACGCACGGCAGAACCGGACGACACCAACCCGCCAAGTGTGCGACGGTCGCCGCGGCTTTCCACATAGGGGAAGAGACTGCGCAGGCCGTTGCGCACCACCGCATCATAGTCCACCCGGCGCAAAACCGCCTCGCCCTCATTGTTCGGGTCAAGGGACTCCTGCGACAGATCGACGGGGATCGTCACATAGTGCTGGTTGAAGGCCGGGATGGCCTGACCAACGATCGTAGACAGCAACAGCACCAGAAAGAACGCAGCGGTCAAAACAGCGGCGATGCCGAAGAATTTGAAGCGCGCTTCAGAGGCGTAACGGGCCTTCAAGCGTTTGCGTGCTGCATCGGACGTATGAAGCCCCTGACCCTGGGAGGGTGCGCCGGCAGCTGGCGGAGAAGCGGCTACATCAGTCATACTGTTCTCTGTATTTCTGCACCACGCGCAGGGCGATGAAGTTGAGCGTCAGGGTTACGCAGAAGAGGAGCAGACCGAGCGCAAAGGCCGCGAGCGTTTTGGCGCTGTCAAACTCCTGGTCACCCACCAGCAGGGTCACAATCTGAACGGTCACCGTCGTCACCGCTTCCAGAGGATTGATGGTGAGGTTGGCAGCCAGACCAGCTGCCATGACCACGATCATCGTCTCACCGATGGCGCGGGAGATTGCGAGGATCATGGCCGACACGATGCCTGGCAACGCAGCCGGGAGCACAACACGGCGGATCGTTTCGGACTTGGTGGAGCCGAGTGCCAGTGATCCGTCACGCAGCGACTGCGGAACAGCTGAGATGACATCGTCGGATAGAGAGGAGACGAAGGGGATGATCATGATGCCCATGACGAGCCCGGCGGCAAGCGCGGACTCCGAAGAGACATCAAGGCCCAAGCCTTCACCGGAGTTGCGGATGAAGGGCGCCACGGTAAGAGCGGCAAAGAAGCCGTAAACGACGGTGGGTACGCCGGCCAGAACTTCCAGCACAGGCTTGGCGACAGCGCGAACCGTGTTGGAGGCATAGTCGGACAGGTAGATCGCCGCGAACAGGCCGACCGGTCCGGCGACCAGCATTGCAATGAAGGTGATGAACAAGGTGCCGGCGATGAGCGGGATAGCGCCGAATACTTCCGGGTTGGCATCCACCACTTCCCCGGCACCGGCAAAGGCCGACTGCGGCGACCAGTGAAGGCCGAACAGGAAGTTGTGAATTGGGATCATCGTGAAGAAGCGAATGCTCTCAAAGATGAGCGAGAGCACAATGCCGACAGTGGTGAAAATCGCGACCACCGAACAGGCGATAAGCACGATCATCACGGCGCGCTCAACGAAGTGCCGCGTGCGGCGCTTGGGCTCAATCGAGCTGTATCCTCGGCGGAAGCCGACGACGACGAAAAGCGCCATCAGGACGGTCATCGCAATGGTCGAGATGCGATAAAGGTTCTGGTAAATCTGCGCGGCAGCTTCTTTTAACTCGTCGGTGAAGCTAACGATTCCGCCAAAAGCAATCGCGCGCGCATCGCGCAGAAACGCCTCGCGGGCCGGCAATGACAATGCCTCGAACTCATCGGAGAACTGACCAACGACCATGCCGTCGATGATCGGCCCCTGGGCGATAGACCAGATGATGAGGAGGCCGAGGGCGGGAACAGTGGCCATAATGGCCAAGTAGCCGCCGTGATAGCTGGGTCTTGAGTGTAGAACGTGGGTGTTAGGGCCCGCCACTTGTCGGGACCGCTGGGCACCGATGTAAAGAGATGCGGCGAAAACCAGCAGGAGGGCGAGGAAGAGAAGCCAGAACACGGCACTGAACCTTGTCAGGCGGACGCACAACCCGATGGCAGACCACCATCCCAAACCAGCGATAGGAGACCGCCGATGCGCCCGATTGCATTAGACTGCCTGCAAGCCATAGAGACCAACAGGCGTGACGGCGCATCCCTTAAGGGATGCGCCGTCGCAAGCCAATGGCTTACATGGCCGTGAACGGCGTCAGCGAGCGAGCTTCTTCGCCAGCTTCGGCACGCGCGTCAGCTGGAAGCGGGATCAGGCCGATACCGGCAAGGTAGCCTTCATCGCCCCATGCAGCTTCAGCGGTGTACTCGGCAATGAACTCTTCCATGCCAGCGATCACGCCAACATGCTCAGCCTTGACGTAGACATACAGCGAACGGGAAACCGGATAATCGCCCGATGCGATGTTGTCGAAGGTCGGAGCAACACCGTCGATCTCAGCGCCTTTGATGACGTTGGCGTTCTGATCGAGGAAGGAGAAGCCGAAGATGCCAACGGCATCCGGGTTGGCCTGAAGACGCTGAACGATCAGGTTGTCATTCTCGCCAGCGTCAACATAAGCACCGTCTTCGCGCAGCTCTTCGAAGATCGCTTCGCAGGCGTCGCCGTCAAAGCCAGCTTCTTCGCAGCCCGGCTCCATCACGAGCTCAAGGAAAGCGTCGCGGGTACCGGAGGTCGGGGGCGGGCCGAGAACCTCGATGGCAGCGGTCGGAAGACCCGGGTCAATGTCGGACCAGTTGACGTTCGGGTTGTCCATCAAAGCGCCGTCGTCGCCGGGGATCTGCTTGGCCAGGGCCAGGAACAGCTGCGAGCGGGTCAGGTTCAAGGTCGGACCCTCGATGGCATCTGCGATAACAATGCCGTCGAAACCAACGCGCATTTCAACCGGCGTCACGCCGTTGGCGGTGCAGTTTTCCAACTCTGAGGAACGCATGCCGCGAGATGCGTTGGTGAAGTCCGGCGTGTCGGCGCCGACGCCGGCGCAGAAAAGACGCATGCCACCACCGGTACCAGTGGACTCAACAACCGGCGTTGCGAAATCGGTCTGCTGACCGAAACGCTCGGCAACGGCCGTGGTGAACGGGAAAACCGTCGACGAACCGACGATCTGAATCTGGTCACGAGCCTGGGCCGGAACAGCGGCAAGAACGCCCGCAAAAGCAAGCGCGGCAACACTGGAGTAGGTTGCGATTTTCACGATGGTATTCTCCCTGATCGAAACAGATGGGCCACGACACGACGCGCCCGGAGCGAGCGCCGATGTGAGAGCGTGTCTGGTAACCCCGAGATGCATCCGAAGAATGCGAGAGGGAAACTAGCCCAGCGGCGTGAGCGTTCTATGACGAGTATGTTTCAATCGTGTGACAGTTTAACTGCCTGTTTTGACTGACTTTCTTCCTGTGAAGATGACAGTCGGGCCGGCCGTGAGGTGTAGGGAATGCGAATTGCAAAGCTCGCCCCTTCGCCAAGCTGGCTCTCAATGATGAGCCGGCCACGATGGCGCGCGATGATGTGCTTGACGATGGCAAGGCCCAGACCGGTTCCGGTGGCCAGAGGGTTGGTTTCTTCATGCGCCCGGTAGAAGCGTTCGGTGAGCCGCGGTAGGTCGGCTTGGGCGATGCCGGGACCGAAGTCTCGCACTTCTAACTCAACCATGCGAACGCCGCCTTCGAGCGCATCGCGCAAGGACACGTCGATGCGCTTGCCCTCGTTGGCGTACTTCACGGCATTCTGAAGCAGATTGGCAACGACCTGACGAAGCTCACCGGCATCCCCAAGAACGGTCACCGGGGATGAGGATGGGTGGAACTCCACCTCAAGACCGGCTTCATCGGCCGATGGACGGACCAGATCAATGGCCTCGCGAGCTGCTGAGGTGAGGTCGACGCTATCGGTCGGCCTGCGGTGAGAACGCATCTCAATGCGGTTCAAAGATAATAGGTCGTCGATCAGCGCCGTCATGCGGACGGCCTGTTGCCCCATAATGCCAAGAAAGCGCTCCTGGCCGACAGGGTCGTCCTTGGCAGGGCCTTGCAGCGTTTCAATGCAGCCGGAAATGGAGGCCAAAGGCGTGCGCAGCTCATGGCTGGCATTGGCCACGAAGTCGGAGCGCATGCGCTCATAATTATAGGCGGTCGTCTCGTCCTCAATGACGATCAGAACCGATCGCGGCTGGGACGCAGTCTCGGCATTTTTGGCCTCACCGCCAGCCGGCGTTCTCGTCCCGTTGGCGAAGGGGCGGACATGGAGCCGCAGCATGCGCTCTGCCGGCACCTTCTCAATGATGGTGCATGTGCTCTCACGGCCTTGTTCAATCGCCGTGTTGACCGCCGCCAGCACATCAGGATCGCGCAGGCGAAAGGACAGTGGATCGCCAGCGCGCCGCACCCCTAACAGATCAGCAGCTGAGGCGTTGATGGCCTGGATGACGGCACGCTCATCGACCAGGATGACCGGCTGGGGCCAAATATCAATCACCCGCTCCAAGCTCGGCTTTACGAATGCGCGGCGTGGCAGGGATCGTTTGGACACGATTGGCGAGGCCGTCGTGCCGCCGGCTGTAACAAGGGCGGTGATGGCCAGAAACGTGAACGTGAAAACAGCCTCGGGCAGGGAGAGGCGGCCGGAGACCAGCAAGATGATCGCAACAACAACGAGCGCGACCATGACCCAGCGCAAACGGCGCACCTGTGCCACCACACGCTGAACGATGCCGATAGGCAAATCCAAAGAGGCATTGGTATTGGAATGATCAACCATGTCTCTGCCCAAGAATCCCTGAGGCCCTGATCTTTGCTTCACTTCGATAAGACTGTGCGCTGCCAGTGCCCCAAGGCTTGCGTGTGGTCAACACACCAGGCGGCCGGCTTTGCCATGAATTGCCGCCATTGCGGCGGGATTTCGGCTTTTCAACCAATCATGTGGCCGAATCACGTCGATCGACAATGGCTGAAGCGTCCTTGCCTGAAACGCATGACAGGCAAGTGACGCCCTCCACAATTCCCGGCCCGATTGCTTGCAAGGCAAAGACCAGGCGGGCAGTGTTGGCGCCCGGCCATCATATCGATGGCCAAAAAGGCCGAATTGGGGGCTTCATGACCGACTATCCCGCCGCCGTGCGTCAGGCATTGGATGCCTTTGACCTGGATGATCCAAAGTTTCCTGAGGCACTCGACGATTACCAGATGCGCGATGGCGGCTATCCTTATTCAGGGAAGCTCAAGCGTTCGGCCTACGAAAAGCGGCTCGAAGCGCTGCAAGTCGAACTTGTCAAACTTCAACGGCACTTGCGCGACACCGGGCGACGCTTGGTTGTGGTCTTTGAGGGGCGAGATGCGGCCGGCAAGGGTGGCTCCATCTTCAATTTCCGGCGCTATCTCAATCCGCGCCATGCTCATGTTGCAGCCCTTGCAAAGCCTACCGAACGTGAACGCGGGCAATGGTACTTCCAACGCTATGCCGTTCACCTTCCAACAGAAGGCGATATGACCCTGTTCGACCGATCCTGGTACAACCGGGCTGGTGTTGAGCCGGTGATGGGGTTTTGCACCGAGGCGCAGTGCGCGCAGTTTTTAGGTGAAGCGCCAACCTTCGAGAAAGCGCTGGTTCGCGACGGCATCGTCCTGGTGAAGTTCTGGCTCAACATCGGCCGCACGACACAGCTCAAGCGCTTCCATGATCGCCGCCACGATCCGCTGAAAATCTGGAAGCTCTCGCCCATTGATCTGAAGGCGCTCGACAAGTGGGACGATTACACCGCCGCGCGCGATCGCATGCTGGCGGCGACCTCGCAGCCCGACGTGCCCTGGACGATTGTGCGGATGAACGACAAGCGACGTGGTCGCCTGGAGATTATCCGCCATGTGCTCGACCAGTTCCTCTATGAGGGGCGCGATGATCAGGTGCTTGGCACCGCCGATCCCAGCATCATCGGCCTGACGCGCGAAGACGTCGCCACGGCCTAAGGGCGATCAACAAGAACAATTGGGAGAACTGCGCGATGAGCTTTCGTGCCGGATTGATTGGCTATGGGTTTGGCGGACGGGTTTTTCACGCCCCGCTTTTGGAGGCTGCCGGCATCGAACTGGCCGCGATTGGCTCAAGCCGCTTGGATGACATTCGCCGCGATCATCCCAGCGCGACGCCTTACGCCGACTATCACGACCTTCTAGCCGATCAGAGCCTGGACCTCGTCATCGTCTGCACACCCTCGCCAACCCATGGATCGGTGGCGATCGAAGCCCTTGATGCCGGACACAATGTGGCCGTCGACAAGCCGTTTGCCGCGAGCGTTGAGGAAGCCGAGCGGATGATTGCTGCGGCTGAAAAGGCCGGCAAGGTTCTGACCTGTTTCCAGAACCGCCGTTGGGACTCGGACTTCCTGACCCTTAAGGACCTGATGGCACGCGGTGTGTTGGGCGATATCCATCACATCCGCTCGACCTTCTCCTTCTTTAAACCCAAGCCACCGGATGCCTGGCAAAACCAGACGCTGCCCGCTGTCGGCATTCACTTTGATCTTGGCACCCACCTGCTTGATCAGCTTGTCCATTTGTTCGGCATGCCGGATTGGGTGGAGGGTGAGCTGGTAAGACGCAGGCCAGCCAGTGGCGTGCCGGATCGGCTGCACGCTCGGCTGGGTTATCCTGGCCTGCGCGCAGAGGCCGAGGCGGACATGTTCTCACCGGAGTATGCACCGCGCTTCGTTGTACAGGGCACCAAAGCAGGCTGGCGAAAAGACCATATGGATTGTCAGGAAGCGCAGTTGAAAGGCGGCATGACGGCGACCGACCCCGGCTTTGGCGTCGAGCCTGAAGACCATTACGGCACGCTGACCACCTACCCGGACGGAACGCGAACACGCGAAACAGTCCGACTTCTCAATGGCACCCACCACGCCTTTTACCGGCTGACGCGCGAGGCCATCGAGAACGGAACCGAACCGCCGGTGAAGGCAACGGAGACCCGCAACGTGCTGCGCGTGATTGAGGCGGTTGCCCAGTCCAGCGAGGAAGGCAAGCGCATCCAGCTTGCGCCCTGACGCCAATGCGCTAAAGGCAACGCCATGAACACAAGCCCCTCCCCTTTCGCTGACGAAATCGATCAGCGCCGCACCTTTGCGATCATTTCGCACCCCGATGCCGGTAAGACCACGCTGACCGAAAAGATGCTTCTTTTCGGTGGTGCCATTCAGCTTGCTGGTGAGGTGAAGGCCAAGGGCGACCGCAGACGCACTCGCTCCGACTGGATGGACATCGAGAAGCAGCGTGGGATCTCGGTGATGACATCTGTCATGACGTTCCGGCACGAGGGGCGCATCTTCAACCTGCTCGATACGCCGGGTCACGAAGACTTCTCCGAAGACACCTACCGGACACTCTCGGCGGTCGACAGCGCGGTGATGGTGATCGATGCGGCCAAGGGCATTGAGGCGCGGACACGCAAGCTCTTTGAGGTTTGCCGGTTGCGGGACATCCCCATCGTCACCTTCGTCAACAAGCTCGACCGGGACAGCCTGCACCCATTCGATCTGTTGCAGGATATTGAAGACACGCTTGCGCTCGACCTCACGCCGTTCAACTGGCCGCTTGGCCAGGGCAGGAGCTTTGCCGGGCTCTACGATATGCGCGAGAGCGCTATTCGTACGCTCGACAACCCGTCGGGGCCGCTCACCAAGGTAAACGGACCTGAAGACCCCAAGGTAGCTGAGCTATTGCCCGAGCAGGACCGCGAGGGCGCCATTGAAGATTTGATGCTCGCCCTGGAAGCCTCCAAGCCGTTTGACGAAACAGCCTTTCGCGAAGGCCATCTTTCGCCCGTTCTGTTCGGCTCGGCACTTAGGGAGTTCGGTGTCAAAGACCTGATCAACACGTTGGGTTCCATCGCCCCGGCTCCACAGGGTCTGGAAGCTGATGCTCGTTTGGTTGATCCGCATGAGCCGAAGATGACCGGCTTTGTTTTCAAGATCCAAGCCAACATGGACCCCAACCACCGCGACCGGATCGCGTTCATGCGGGTGTGCTCGGGTAAGCTGTCGCGTGGCATGAAGGCCCGCCTTGCCCGGACCGGTAAGATGGTCGGTCTGCATACGCCGCAGTTCTTCTTCGCGCAGGATCGCTATCTTGCCGATGAGGCGTTTGCCGGCGACGTGGTGGGCATCCCCAACCATGGCACCTTGCGGATCGGCGACACGCTGACCGAAGGCGAGGCTCTTGCGTTTCGTGGTGTGCCGAGCTTTGCACCGGAGATTTTGCGCCGCGTGCGGCTCGATGACCCGATGAAAGCAAAAAAGCTAAAAGAGGCTCTGCAACAGCTCGCCGAAGAGGGCGTGACGCAGGTCTTCACGCCCGTCGATGGGTCGCAGGCATTGGTTGGTGTGGTCGGCGCGCTCCAGCTCGATGTGCTCAAAGACCGACTGATGGCGGAGTACAAGCTTCCAGTGGATTTCGAGCCGGCACGTTTCTCTCTTGCTCGCTGGATGATCTGTGACGACCCAGCAGAGATGAAAAAGTTTGAAGCCAGACATCGTGCCTCGCTTGCCACCGATCTTGATGGCTCGCAGGTCTTCTTGGCGGCGTCGGAGTTCGACCTTTCCTATGAAGGCGAACGCTTTCCGGCCGTCCAGTTCATCGATGTGAAGGACTATCAGCGGGAGGGTCTGGCAGCGTAGGTGTGTGAGGCCGTAATCCTACGGTCGGTGTTTTCCGCAATCTCTTTACGCTTTGAGAACGCTAGAGACCTACCTTAGGTCACGGTACCCGCAATTCTCGGCGCGCTTATGAGCCAGCCCGGCCCCACTTCCCTTTTCCAGCAAACGCTGATGGATGCCTATCAAAAGGCGCTGGACACCCACTCGATCGTGTCGATGACCGATCGCCATGGGACCATCACCCATGCCAACGACATGTTCTGCGCGATCAGCGGTTACAAGTGTGAGGAACTGATCGGTTCCACGCATGCTCTTCTTAATTCCGGCGAGCACGACAAGGCTTTCTTCGCCGACATGTGGCGCACGATTAGGCGTGGCGATACGTGGACCGGGGAAATATGCAATCGGGCCAAAGACGGCTCGACCTATTGGGTCGATACGGTCATCACACCGCTGAGCGCCGAAGATGATAGCATTTCCGGTTTTGTTTCCGTGCGCCGCGACATCAGCAAGCGCAAGCAAGCCGAGGCCCTTTTGAAACGCAATGAGGGTTTTCTTCGCGACGTGGCGTCAGTGGCCAAGGTCGGCGGATGGTCGCTGGAGTTGGAAACCGGGTTTCTCCACTGGTCGGAGGAAACAAAGCGTATCCACGAGGTGCCGCCCGACTACGAGCCAAGTGTCGAAACGGCCATCAATTTCTATGCCCCAGAAGCGCGCACGGCGATAACAGCGGCCGTCGAGCAAGGCATTGATGCCGGGACACCTTGGGATCTTGAACTGCCGCTCATCACCGCGAAAGATCGGCACATCTGGGTGCGGGCCTTTGGCCGCGTCGTTGAAAAACAAGGCAAGCCCCATTCGCTCATCGGTGCCTTCCAGGACATCACAGACCGCAAGGCGGTAGAAAGTGACCTGCGGGAACTGGTCACCCAAAGACATGCCGCCGAGCAACTCCTGCGTGATGTGCTTGAGACCATTCCCGATGCGGTTGCCGCCTATGACAAGGATGATCGTCTGATTATCTGGAACTCCAGCTACATGGAGACCTATGCGGCATCTGCCGAGGCGATAAAACAAGGGGCAACATTTGAGAGCATTCTGCGGTTCGGCCTGCAACGTGGGCAGTATGCCGAAGCTGGCCAAACCAAGGAAATGCAGGAAGCCTGGCTGACAAAGCGGCTGGAAGATCATCGCCGACCGCCGGGCCAGCTAGTCCAGAAACTCGCCGATGGAACCTGGCTTCAGATCCGCGAGCACCGCTCGGAAACAGAAACGATTGTCGGCGTACGCAGCGACATCACCGCACTCAAACGCGCGGAGTCCAAGCTGCAACGCTATGCCGATCAGGATGCGCTGACCGGCCTGTTCAGTCGCTCAAAGTTCTCCCAGCTGGTTGATCAGCTTTTGGGCAAAATCAGCCGCGACACGGCACGCGGTGTGCGCTCGGCGGACAAGCCAAGTGCTTGTGTGGCGCTGTTTGATCTGGACCATTTCAAACCGATCAATGACGCCTATGGCCATGATGTCGGCGATGAGGTTCTTATCGCCATTTCCGACCGCCTGCGGAAGCTGCTCGGCCCACAGGACTTTGCTGCCAGACTGGGTGGTGATGAGTTCGTGCTGGCGCTGTGCGGTGAAGACGCGCGATCCCATGCGACAGATGTCTTTGAGCGACTGTTTGCGGCGCTTGAGGAACCCATACCCACGCGCGCTGGCGACATGGCCATTGGCGTGTCACTCGGCGTGACGTTGATCGATGGCGATGACGTCACCACCCGTGACCTTCTCAAACAGGCCGACATTGCACAATATCGCGCCAAGCAAGAAGGCCGGGGATGCTGGCGCTGGTTTGACGGTGATGACCGGGCGCGTATGCGCAAGGAGAAGGTGATGGGCGCGGCGCTGCGTCGCGACCTGGAGCGGCTGGAGAACCTTTCCTTCATCTTCCGCCCCATAGCCGGCGCTGCAGACCGGGTGCCGCTGGGGTTTTCCTCCGAGCTTTCCTGGGCGCATGACGGCGATGCCGTGATGGGTACTGCACTGCGCGCGGTGGCGCGCAAATCCGGCAAGAGCGCGGACCTGTGCAACTGCAAGATGGAAAACCTGATGACCGTCGTTGGCTCCTACCAGCAGCGCGGCGTTGCGTGCGGTCAATTCTGGGTTTCGGTGGGTACGGAAAGGGCGCGTCTGAACGGGTTTGCAGAACAACTGGAATCCATGCGCGAGCGCAACGGCGTTGCAGCGTGCTCGATCATTGTCGCAGTTCAGGAATCGTCGCTGCTTGATCGCTCGGCGGCGGCCGTCACACGCGAAATCCAGCAGTTGCGAACTCTTGGTTTCCAGATCGGCCTTGATGGGTTCGGCGCATCGGCAAGTTCGCCAAGCCTGCTGGAAGAATTGGGCGTTACCGCCATGCGTCTTTCGCCCAGCCTGACCGACGATCTGGTGAACCCCGATGACGACACGGCGAGCCGGCATAAGAGCCTGAAGGCGCTAATCGCCATGGCAAAGGCGCTTGATATCGAGGTGTTTGCCCAAGAGGTCAAATCGCCGGAACAGGCTGCTCTGCTGGCGCATTTTGGGTGTGACGGTCTGCAGGGCCCGCTTATCGGCCAGCCCATGGAAATCCAGGACGTCGATGCATTTCTGGCCGGGTCAGCGGCCCGGCTCCTGGCCGGCCTTGGCGGCGGTCCGAGAAGCCCTGGCTGGCGCGACGGCTCGTCCGCGCACCGTCTGGTAAATCGCGGGTCGAACGCCGCCTAACCTGTTTCAGCTTTCAGATCTCAGCTCGGCGGCCTTCAACGTGTTGGCCATCAACATGGCAATGGTCATGGGCCCTACGCCACCTGGAACAGGCGTGATGGCGCCTGCAGTAAGCGCAACTGCTGCAAAGTCCACATCGCCCACCAATTGACTGGTGCCCAGATTGGCATCTTCGATCCGGTTGATGCCGACATCGATCACCGTTGCTCCTGGCTTGACCCAATCGGCGTCAACCATTTGCGGCTTGCCAACGGCGGCAACAAGAATATCGGCTGTACGCGCCAGCGCCGAGAGGTCGAGGGTGCGGCTGTGGGCAATCGTCACCGTCGCATTTGCGGCCAGAAGCAGCTGCGCGATGGGACGGCCGACAATGGTGGAGCGCCCAAGAACGACCGCCGAGAGCCCGGAAAGGTCACGGTCATGCACGGTGCGGATCATGTGCATGATACCAGCAGGCGTACAAGGGATGAGCGGACGGTCCACATCTCCCGACGCCAGGCGGCCGGCATTGATCGGGTGGAAGCCATCAACATCTTTGCGCGGATCGATTGCCTCAAGAATGGCATCGGCATCCACGTGATCGGGCAAAGGCAATTGGACCAAAATCCCGTCTATCCGCTCGTCCTGGTTGAGCCGCCCAATGGCCTCCAGAAGCTCGCTCTGGCTGAGGTCCCGATCAAAAGTATGTGTTTCGGATAGAAAGCCGCACTTGGCAGCCATGCGACCCTTGGAACGCACATAGACCTTGCTTGCCGGGTCTTCACCGACAAGAACCACTGCGAGGCCAGGTTGCCGACCCTTGTCGGTCAGAAACTGCTCTGACATCTGGGCCACGGCATCGGTCACTTGCCGAGCAAGCGCCTTGCCGTCGATCAGCATTGCCCCATCGCTCATGCGCTCGTTTCCTGTTCGGTGGGTTGGATCGGTCGGCTCAGTGTTTCCAGGAGACCACTGGTCGAGCTATCGAAAGCGCCTGCCATCGATGAATCGTCGATAGCCGGCGTTATCTCCTTGGCCAATTGCTTGCCAAGTTCCACGCCCCATTGGTCAAAGGCGTTGATGTTCCACACCACGCTTTCCACAAACACTCTGTGCTCATAGAGTGCGATAAGAGTGCCCAACGTTTGGGGATCAAGCTCGTCATAGACAAGGGTTGTTGACGGGCGATCACCCGGGAAGGTGCGGTGCGGCGCCAATCGGTCAATGTCGGCGGCTGCCATACCGGCCTCAATCATCTCTTGCCGCGTCTCCTCTAGCGTCCGACCGAACGCCAAGGCGCGTGTCTGAGCAAGGGCATTGGCCATGAGATGACGGTGATGTTCGGTGCCGCGGCCTGGAATGAGTTCTCCGACCGACCGACGGGCGATCAAGACGTCGAGCGCGATAACATCGCTGCCTTGGTGACAAAGCTGGAAAAAAGAATGCTGGGCATTCGTGCCAGGCTCGCCCAGGACAACCATGCCAGTTCGGTCTTCTGAACGGCCACCATCGCGGCGCACGCTCTTACCGTTCGATTCCATGTCGAGCTGTTGCAGATAAGCTGGAAAGCGCGCCAACCGCTCCTCGTAAGGAATGACGCCGTGGCTAACGAGGCCCATCCCGTTGCGTCGCCAGAGGCCGATGAGCGCCAGGATGACCGGCAGGTTGTCGGCCAAAGGGGCATCGGCAAAATGGCGGTCCATCCTGTTGGCACCGGCCAGGAATGCTTCAAACCGCTCTGGGCCAATGGCGATGGCCAGTGGAAGTCCAATAGACGACCAAAGCGAGTAGCGTCCGCCGACATAGTCCCAGAACCCAAACATACGATCGGGTGCGATGCCAAAGGCCGCCGTCGCTTCGGCATTGGTGGATAGCGCCGCCAGATGCGCGCTTAGCTTTTTCTCCTCAACGCCTTGCGCGAGCCAGGCTTTGGCCGTGTTGGCGTTGGTCAGCGTCTCAAGCGTTGTGAAGGTCTTCGACGCAATCAGAACCAACGTTCTTTCCGGGTCGAGCGAGGACAGAACATCGACGGCATGCGCGCCGTCGACGTTGGAAATGAAGTGCAGGCGTGGGCCGTCGCAAAAAGGGGTCAGCGCCCGCACGGCCATGGCCGGACCGAGATCAGAACCGCCGATGCCAATGTTGACGACATCGGTGAAGGGCCGCTCATCGCTTGCTGCAACCGCGCCAGAGCGAACCAAGTCGGCAAAACGCAGAAAGCGATGTTTCTCCGCATCAATCTCCGAGCGGACCGATGCAGGTGCCCAATCACCTCCTCGTAGCGCGGTATGCAGAACCGCACGGCCTTCGGTCAGGTTGATTGCGTCACCGCGCAGCATGGCATCGCGCTGGCCGGCGACATCGGCCTTCTGTGCGATATCCAGCAGTGCCTGCCAGGCTTCGTCGTCGATCTTCTCCTTTGACCAATCGATGAGAAAGCCCGCTGCCTGTCGACTGAAACGCGCAAAACGCTCGCGATCCCCGGCAAAGAGGTCGCGCAGATGGTGCGACATGAGCCTGTCTGCATGCGGCTTCAATCGCTCCGAAAGGCTGGCTTTGGTTCCAGTCGATGGGTTGGAAACCACGGTCTTCGCCCGTCCTCTTGCATGAGATGTGGGTGCTAGGTGCGCAGATTTGCCGCGAATGAAGTTCGCGATCCGCTCGGTCTTTGCCAGCGGATCAAGCCTGGGGCGATGCCATGCAAGATGGGCGACGTCAATGCTGATCAATGCCGGTTTTTTGGCGCTGATCTCAAGCTTCGATTAGTAAATTAGCTTACGTTGCGTAACCTTATGAAATAAGGAGATTTTTTCCTCGTGTTCACGAGTTCATAAGACTTCCTGCATAGTTTCGGCACTGAGTCAGGGATTATACGGTGTACGACAGTTTAGGGTCCATTGTCAGGCCAATTGGCCCACGCGACCATCTCCGGTTGCCGGAGCTGGGTGACCTGCGCACGCGTTTGGCGCAGTTGGACGAGCACACCGACTGCGATCTGGCGTTCTTCCTGGACAAACTCGGCCCGTTCGCTGATCGCGTCATCCTCGCCAAGCCCACCGGTGATGGCAGCTATCGCTATTTGCATTTTGGCAGCCAACTGGTTGAGCAAGCCGGTTTTGATATGTCCGGCAAGCTCACCCGCGATTTTGATGTCGTCACACGCGAGCACATAGAGGCGACATTTCAAGACGTTCTAGAGACTGGGCAGCCCATCACGACGCTGATGCCAGGCGTGCCAGGCGGGATTGTAAACACTTGGCAACGCTTCGTTTTTGGCGTTGAAGTTGGTGGAGAGCCACATATTCTCTCTCTGGTCGTTGCCCTGGACAGCGCAATCGATGCCGTTCAGGCAAGGCGCAAGGACGTGGCCGTTTGCGTTACGCCGCTTCGTGTTCAGGAGAACGACGCATCCCTCCTTCTGGCGACAGAAATTCCGATCGCCAAGCACTTTGGCGAAATCGACACCACGCCAATCAACGACTTTCTTGCCGACGTTCCGGTTCCGGAGGAAGCTCCTGAGGCTGGGTCGTTGCTTTCAACCCGTATCCTGGAACTCGTTCCCAAGGGCGAAGCGCCGCGGCAGGTAATGGCCGATGTGGTGCATGGTTTTACCGCCCCGTTTCTGGTGCTTCTGGATGCTACGGGGACGGTGCGCCTCCATAACCAGTTCCGCACGGCCACACACCGACTTCATGCAAGCTTTGAGCTTGGGCGGCTTGGATCCTGGATCCTGCCAACGCCAGACTCCGATCTGGTGATCCTGGCGCCGGAGCTAGCGGACATTCTCGAAGTCGAACTGAATGGCGATGGGAGCACGTCGCTGACAGCTCTGCGGGAGCACTACGACCCTGAACTGCTGACGCAAATCGAAGAGGCAACCGGAGCTTGTTGGCGCGATGGAAAGGACTATCGCCTTGACGGCGTTTTCACGCGCACCAATGGAAGCAAGCTCGATATTCGAATATCGGGCGCGGCGATGCGCAACCAGGCCGGCAAGACGATTAGCGTCTTTGGTATCATTCAGGACATCTCGGCAGAGCAGGCCGCCAAACGGCGCATTGAGGAAAGCGAGGACCGATTCCGTGACTTCGCCAGCCTCGCCGGTGACTGGTGTTGGGAAACAGACCAGAATCATTGCTTCGTCAACTTCACCGACGGGCTCTACGAATCCGGGCATTACTCCCAGACGGCCTTTGTCGGAAAGACCCGGCGTGAAATACCGCTGATCGCGGAGGATCGGCCGGTTATCGACGCCCACTTTGAGGATCTGGAAGCCCATCGCCCGTTCCGGGATCTGATGTACCGCCTTCAGGACTATCCGGGGGCGCCGGTACAAACCTTCCTGATTTCCGGCAATCCCAGGTTCAGCAAGGATGGCGATTTTCTGGGATACCGCGGCATGGGACGGAACATCACCGACCGTGTTGCTGCCGAACAGGAACGCGATGAAAATCGCCTTGCGCTCGAAAGCGCCCAACAGGTGGCCGGGGTCAGCCATCTGACGATCGATTTGGTGACCTACCGGGTCCAATCGAGCAATTGTCTTCAGACCTTGCTCGACCTGCCCTTGCCGCGCTGGGCCAAGCACAAAGGCAAGCTTGACCGACACTGGCGAACAATCCTGCGCCAGGTCCATCGCCGTGATCGGCAGGCACTGATCAACGCAGTGCGCAGTGGCCTGCGGGGGGACGAGGTCGATCCGGTTGAACTTCGATACTTCTCACCGCAGGCGCGCCATGCCACCCACATGCGCCTTATGCTGCGGCACCGACCTGCCAAGGACGGCAAGCCTGCGGCGCTCATGGGCGTGGTTCAGGATATCAGCGCGCTCAACCGGGCTCATGAGGAACTGGAACAGCGTAGCGCCACGCTGACTGAGGCCCAGGCCATGGGTCGCATCGGTGACTGGCAGTATGACCAGGCGACCCGGATGATCAGCTGGTCACAGCAGATGTTCGCGATCTTGGGCCTTGATCCCAACAGTTTTGTACCTGATCGCAAGACCGCCATGGAACTATGCGGCCCGGAAGATGGTGATGTTCTTCGTGAGGCTCATCGGCGTACGCTCAAGACCGGCGAGATCGTCCGCGTCGACGTTCAGGCGCGCCGTGGCGATGGCACGTTTGGCTATTATTCGATGCTCACCAAGCCGAAATACGATGATCATGGCGTCATTTGCGGCCTGTTTGGTACTGTTCAGGACATCACCGAACGCAAGCGCGCCGAGAAGCAGTTACGCAACTTGGCGTTCTTTGATCCACTGACGGGGCTTGCCAACCGGACCTTGTTCGCGCGGGAACTGAACGAGGTCTTGAAGGCGGTGCGTCATCGCGGCGGATCGGCTGCTCTGCTTCTCCTCGATCTTGACCATTTCAAAGAGGTCAACGATTCCCTTGGTCATGCCGCCGGCGATGAGCTGTTGCGCGCCGTCGCCCGCATTTTGAAAGAGCATGTGGACGACCGCGGCTTTGTAGCGCGTCTTGGCGGCGATGAATTTGCGATCATCGTGCGCGACTATGCCAGTGTGACGTTTCTGGAAGGCTTCGCCAACGGCATCATTGCCAAGCTGTCGGGTGTCCTGAAGCTACAGCGTGGCGAGGTCGTTACCGGAACCAGCCTCGGGATTGCGCTCATTCCGCAGGATGGTGGCGATGCGGAAGAAGCGCTGCGCAACGCTGATCTTGCCCTGTACATGGCCAAAGATGATGGGCGTGGTAAGGCCCTGTTCTTCAGGCCGTCTATGAGCCGTGCGGTGCAAGCGCGCCTCAACATGGCGCGCGATCTGCGCTTTGCCATTGAAAACGATCATCTGGAGACGCGTTTTCAAGGACAGATTGATCTGCGATCTGGCCAGGTGGCTGGCTTTGAAACGCTGGTTCGCTGGAAACACCCCGACAAGGGCTACATCCCTCCGTCGGAGTTCATACCGGTGGCGGAAAGCTCCAGTCTCATCTGCGATATCGGCCTTTGGGTGCTGCGCGATGCGTGCCGCACAGGGCGGGCGTGGATCGAGGCCGGCGAACCGCCACGGACCATTTCGGTCAACGTATCAGCAGCACAGATCTGGCAGTCGGAGTTTGAAGACGACGTCATCAAGATCGTTGAGGAAACGGGCTTCCCACCGCATCTTCTGTGTCTTGAACTGACCGAAAGTGTGTTCGCCGATCACGGTGAAGGGCGCGTGAGGCGGGCCCTGGGCAAGTTGAAGGATGTCGGCATCCGTCTTGCCCTTGATGATTTTGGAACCGGCTATTCCTCGCTTGGCTATCTGAAAGAATTGCCGTTCGATGAACTGAAGATTGACCGCTGCTTTGTCACCGGCGCCAATACGACCGATGAACAAACCCGCTTGCTGCAAGGCATTATCGCGCTTGGGCGTGGCCTGGGCATGACGGTCGTCGCGGAGGGCGCGGAAGAGGAGGAGGAGATCAGCCTCCTGCGCGCAATGGACTGCGACATGGTTCAAGGCTTTGCCTTTATGCGCCCGGAAAAAGCCGATGATGCGTTGCGCCAGGCCGAGCAAATCGAATTTGATCTGGCTGCGTCCAGCCATGAAACTGCACCTGATGAACAGCTTCCAGATGCACTGAAATTGGCCGGCTGACACCTGTCAGCGACCGACCGTTCCTAGGCAAGACGACTAACTCGGTCTATGCAGGTTCCTGATCAAAGGAGCCGATATGTCCGCTACCCTTTCCATCGTTTCGGACTTTGTCTGTCCGTGGTGTTACATCGGCAAGGCAAGGTTGGATGCAGCGCGGGAAAGGCTGGGCGATGATGTAGGTCTGACCATCCGTTTCCTGCCGTTCAAGCTCAACCCGTCTATGCCGGAAGACGGCATGGACCGCGCCGACTACCGGGTCGCCAAATTCGGCTCGCTGGAGAAGTCGAACGAACTGGACGCCCAGGTCCGACAAGCCGCTGAAGAAAGCGGCCTGACCATCCACCATGACCGTATGGTGCGCACACCCAACACGGTGAAGGCGCACATGCTGATGGCCATGGCAGCCAGTCTGAAAACGCCCGATGGTGATGCAGGCGACGTGGCCGAGCGTTTGGCAGGCCTTCTGTTCACCGCTTATTTCGTCGATGGGCAAGACATCGGCGAAAGCGGCGTTCTGCGTGCCCTGGGTCAGAAGGTCGGCATTCCCGATGCGATCATCGATGGGGCGCTGGAGGATGCAACCCTTCGCCAGGCAACCGAAAAGCTGGCCGATGATTTGGCCACTCAAGGGATCAGCGGCGTGCCAAGCCTTCTGCTCGATCAGCATTTTCTGGTGTCAGGTGCCGTACCAGCCGATGATCTGGTGCGCATCCTGCCGCAAGCTCTGGCGATCCTGGAAAAGGCTGCGACCGAGAATACCGGGACCCAACCAAACGGTTGAGTCTCGGTCGCCTAAGCATCGCTTTCCGTCGCCATTGTAGACGTTCGGTCGGCCACCTACATCGCTCAAAAGCACACCTTTAAGAGGCTCCGCATGACAGCGCCCAACCCTTTTTTTGAAACCTGGTCTACGCCGCATGCCGTGCCACCTTTTGCCAGCATCACGCCCGACCATTTCGCGCCGGCTTTCGAGAAAGCTTTCTCGGCGCATCTGGCGGAGGTGAATGCCATCGCCGATGATCCGGTTGAGGCTGATTTTGCCAACACAATTGATACGCTTGAACTGGCCGGCGAGCTTCTGCGTAAGACATCCGCGGTTTTCTACAATCTGAGCGGCGCGGACACCAATGAGGCGCTTCAGGCGCTTGAACGAGACCTGGCGCCGAAGATGGCAAAGCACAGCCAGGCGGTAAGCCTGCATGAGGGTCTGTTTGCACGCATTGAAGCCCTTTGGGCCAAACGCGACAGCCTTGCCCTCACACCGGAACAAGCCCGCGTGCTTGAACTGACTCGCAAGGGTTTCGTCCGTGCCGGCGCGCTATTGGAAGGTGAAGCGCGCGACCGTATGCGTGCCATTGGCGAGCGGCTGGCTGTTCTGTCCACGCAGTTCTCCCAAAATGTGCTGGCCGACGAGCAAGTGGAGGCACTGCACTTGACGGACGAGGCCGACCTTGTGGGCCTGGCGCCCTCCCTTGTGACGGCGGCGGCCGAGGCGGCGAAAGAGCGTGGCAAGGAGGGCTGGGTGATCACGCTTTCACGCTCGCTGATCGAACCCTTCCTTGTGCAGTCAACCCGACGTGATTTGCGCGAGGCAGCGTTTGCGCAGTGGGCGTCAAGGGGCATGCGTGGCGGAGACACCGACAACCGAGCCATCGCCCAGGAGATGCTGGCCTTGCGGCAGGAACGTTCAAAGCTGCTCGGTTATGACAGCTATGCTGCCTTCAAGCTTGAAAACGAGATGGCCAAGACGCCGGCGTCCGTTCGCCAGCTTCTCGATGACGTCTGGGGCCCCGCGCGCGCGCGGGCACTCGCCGATCAGGCGACCCTCGAACAGATGGCCCGTGATGATGGGCAGAACATCACGTTGGAGGCCTGGGACTGGCGGCACTATGCAGAGCGCCGACGTCAGTCAGAGTTCGCGATCTCCGACGGTGAGGTGAAGCCATACTTCACATTGGACGGCATGATTGATGCGGCGTTTGACACCGCATCCCGCTTGTTTGGGCTTCGCTTCACGTCGCGCCCTGACATCCCCGTCTATCATCCCGATGTCCGCGCCTTCGAGGTGACGGACGCGGACGGCGAGCATGTCGCTGTGTTCCTCGGCGACTATTATGGCCGCATGTCGAAACGTTCCGGCGCCTGGATGAGCGCGTTCCGCGGACAGCGCAATCTGGGCACGTCGCAACGCCCGATTATCGTCAATGTCATGAACTTCGCCAAACCTCCTGAAGGCGAGAAAGCGCTGTTGACGCTCGATGATGTGCGGACCCTCTTTCATGAGTTCGGCCACGCCCTACACGGTATGCTGTCGAATGTGACCTACCCCTCGGTGGCGGGGACGAGCGTGGCGCGCGATTTCGTAGAACTGCCTTCGCAGCTCTACGAGCATTGGCTGATGGAGCCGGATGTTCTGCGTGCCCATGCCCGCCATGTGGAGACCGGCGCGGTGATCCCGGACGATTTGGTTGACCGGCTGGTTGCCGCGTCAAAGTTCGATCAGGGCTTTTCGACCGTGGAGTATCTGGCCTCGGCCCTGGTCGACCTTGACCTGCATGACGGCACAACCGATGGCACCGGTGACCTGATGGCTGCCCAGGGCGAAACACTTCAGCGGATCGGCATGCCGAGTGCGATAACCATGCGGCACGCCAGCCCGCACTTTCAGCACATCTTTTCAGGTGGCGCTTATGCGTCGGGCTATTACAGCTATATGTGGTCGGAAGTCATGGATGCAGACGCCTTCGCGGCCTTCAAAGAGGCTGGGTCACCGTTTGACACCGATGTAGCGGACAAGCTGAAGACCCACATTCTGTCCGCCGGTGGGGCGACTGACCCGGCTGAACTTTACACCCGGTTCCGTGGGCGGCTGCCAACTGTCGATGCCTTGCTCGCCAAACGCGGGCTCGATGGCCCAGCCTAGAGCTTTTCGGCGAACACCAGTTCGCCTCCAACGCTCTATATGTTTGTTTTATCGCGTTTTCGGACGCAAGACCGGTGCTCACTTTTGCTGAAAACGCTCTAGGCGCCAACCGGCCAGATCAGGAACCAAGCCGTCACGGTGGCTGCCGACAGGATCGTCGCGACCGTGACGATCTGGGCCATCAGCGGCGCGTTGCCGCCCAGTTGGCGGGCAAGGATGTAGGCTGAGGTCGCGGGCGGCACGATGGTGCACATCAGTCCGATAGCGATCAGGTCGGGCGAGAGGCCTATCATGAGCGCGATGGCCAGGAAGATGGCCGGTTTCACGATAAGCTTGATTGCGCTGGCAAGACCAATCGCCAGCACGGACCCCTTGCCGGTTGTTGGTGACAATCCGGCCCCCACCGCAAACAAGCCAAGCGCGATAGCCGCCGTTCCGAACCAACCGAACATCGTGTCGACCGGACCCGGCCAGTCAATCTGCAGCGGATTGACAGCGAGCCCCAGCACGCACGCGACGATCAGTGGGTTGGTGATGAGCGAGCGCCAGAGATTGGGCGACGTGGCGCCCTCTGGCGGTGTCCCATGTCGGGCGAGCATCGTCACGCAATAGACGTTGACGATGATGATCATAAGCGCGAGCGGAACCGCGGCAATCTGAATGCCTGCATCGCCATACACAGCGAAGACCAAAGCGAAGATGATGTAGCTGTTGAACCGATTGGCGCCCTGAAAGGCCGAGGTGGCTGATGGCCCGTCCGGCAGAAACTTCACAAGCAGCAACCAAGACAAGCCCCCAAGGACGATTTGGAGCCCGGCCAGCACCGCCACCAGCGACCACACGGACAGGTCGTCAAAGCTTGCTGTCGACAGATTAGAGAACAGGAGCGCGGGGAAAAAGACCACATAGGTGACGCGCTCAACGCCGGCGACATGGGTATCGTTCACCAAACCGACGCGTCGGATGGTGAAGGCGAGCACGATCAACAGGATAACGGGAAAAAGGGCAGAACCCACCACGGGAGACATCATGAATCGGGCCTAGCTGATCTGGCCACGAGCGACAATGGCTGCGGTCTTTCCGGCAGGTAGCATAAAGTCGTTTCAGCAGCGCTTTGATCAAAGGTTTGAATTTCTCCGAAAGCGCTACCGAAACCCTTTGACAGCTTAAAAGACATAGCGCAGGTTTTGCAGCGCTGCCGCCATCTGAGGTGCTCTGGGCAGCCACCGCACTATCCTCGGATCGGAGCCGTCAATGTTCGTTTCGCCCCTTTCTTCCACCGTGCACAGCCGCCGTCAGCTGGGCGGCGATCCTGACTGGTGGCGTGGCGCGGTCATCTATCAGATTTACCCCCGCTCCTATCTGGATGTGAATGCTGATGGCATCGGCGACCTGTCCGGCATCACCTCCCGGCTCGACTACATTCAAAGCCTGAACGTCGATGCGATTTGGATTTCGCCGTTCTTCGTCTCGCCGATGGACGATTACGGTTATGACGTCGCCGACTACAAAAATGTCGATCCGATGTTCGGCTCGCTGGAGGACTTTGACGCCCTTTTGGACGCCGCGCATGAGCGCGGCATCCGGGTTCTGATCGATCTGGTGATCTCGCACACCTCCGACCGGCACCCCTGGTTCCGTGAAAGCCGGATCGACCGCAACAACGCAAAGGCTGATTGGTATGTGTGGGCCGACGCCAACCCGGATGGCACACCGCCCAACAACTGGCTGTCAATCTTTGGCGGCTCAGCCTGGGAGTGGGATTCCCGCCGGCGGCAGTACTTTCTGCACAACTTCCTGCGCTCGCAGCCGGACCTCAACTTCCACAACCCGATCGTTCAAGAAGCCGTTCTGGATGCAGCGCGGTTCTGGCTGGAGCGCGGCGTGGACGGGTTCCGGCTGGACACCGTGAACATGTACTTCCATGACGCGGAACTGCGCGACAATCCGCCAATCGAAAAAGGCCAGGTGGTCAACGGCATTCCAGAGCAGAACCCCTACGGCCTGCAGCAGCCCATCTACAACATCACGAGGCCTGACAATCTTGCCTTCCTTGAGCGTCTGCGCGGACTGATGGATGAATACCCGGCGACCACCACCGTTGGCGAGGTCGGCGCGGTGCTCGACATGTATGACACGCTTGCCGACTACACTGAGTCCGGCAAGCGGTTGCACATGGCCTACTCATTCGATTTCCTGTCGCGCGAGTTCTCCGCTGAGTTTATTCGCTCAGTGGCTCAGCGGATGGATGGCAACCGCAACAGCTGGCCGAGCTGGGCGTTCTCCAATCATGACGTGGAACGCGTGCTGACGCGCTGGGGTCTATCGATTGAACCTGACCGGGCTGCGCCACTTCTCATCGCGCTGCTCACATCGCTGAAAGGGACACCGTGCCTCTATCAGGGCGAGGAACTCGGCCTTACCGAGGCTGTTGTGCCGTTCGAGCATTTGCGCGATCCATACGGCATCCGCTTCTGGCCTGAGTTCAAGGGCCGTGACGGCTGCCGTACGCCGATGCCTTGGAACCCGGCCGCGGCAAACGGTGGGTTCTCTGAAGGCACGCCTTGGTTGCCGGTTCCGCCCGAGCACATTGCCCGCGCCGTGTCGGTGCAGGAAGGCAATGACACGATGCCTCTGCGCCATGTCCGCCGGTTTCTCGGCTGGCGGAAGGATCAGGCGGCATTGAAGCGCGGTGATGTGCGCTTCCATGACAGCGATGGTGACGTCATCGCCTTTACGCGTTCCTATGAGGGCGAACGCGTTCTTTGCGTGTTCAATCTGGGAACCAACCCAGGCAGCTTCGCGACCGGTGGCTTTGGCCCCATCAGCCCAATTGGCGGCCATGGCTTTGGTGGCCGCCTGGAAGGGATGGGCATCTCGCTTGATCCGCTGGATGCGTTTTTTGCAACCTACGACTAGGCTTGGTTAGGCGCTCAGGCGTTCGGTACCAAACTGCAGATCGTAGAGTTTGGCATAAAGGCCGCCCTTGGCGATAAGTTCGTCATGGCGGCCTTGTTCGACGGCACGACCTTCATCCATCGCCACGATCTTGTCGGCTGCGCGAACCGTGGAAAGCCGATGGGCGATGACCAAAGTGGTTCGCCCTTCGGAAAGACGCGCCAAGGTGGCTTGGATGGCATCTTCTGAATGGGCATCCAGAGCAGATGTAGGTTCATCAAGCAGCAGAATGGGCGCGTTGCGCAAGAACGCGCGAGCAATGGCAATGCGCTGTCGTTGGCCGCCGGACAAAAGAGACCCAAGTTCACCGACAGGCGTTTCGTAGCCTTGTGGCAAGGCCGATACGAAGGCATGCGCTTCGGCCCGTTTGGCTGCTTCCTCGATGTCGGCCTGGGTTGCATCGGTCAGCCCGGCTCGAATGTTGTCACCCACCGTTCCGTCGAAGAGGTAAGCGTCCTGGCCGACATAGGCCATGGTCTCCCGCGCGGTTGCCGATGAGAGGTCAGCAAGGTTCTGGTCGTCGATGCGTATCTGGCCGGCGGTCGGATCCCAGAAGCGCAGGACCATTGCCATGACAGTGGATTTGCCAGCCCCCGAGGCGCCCACAAGGGCAGTTGTCTTGCCAGCCTGGGCGGTGAACGTCAGGTTGCGCAAAACCGGCGTGTCAGGCTCACCATCATGGTCCTTGGCCGGATCATAGCTGAAGCTCACATCCTCAAATCGAACCTCGCCGGCCTTGAAGATAAAGTCCTCGCCAGCACCTGCTTCGCGCTTCGATGGCGGACGGTCTAGGAAACCATACATCATGCGCACGCCGACAAGGCCTGCCTCCAGCGGTACGCGTAGATTGGCCAGCTTGCGGGCCGGCTCATAAGCGAGCAGCAGCGCTGTTACGAAGGAGAAAAATTCACCCGGTGACTGACCCTGCTCAATCACCCTGTAGCCACCATAAAAGATGACCAAAGCAACCGCGATACCGCCTATGGTTTCGACTAGCGGCACCGGACGCGCTTTGTAGATCGCGATCTTGTCCGCGGTCCTGCGCAAATCATCAATGGTCGAGCCAATGCGCCCACCAAGATCGTCCTCCATCCGGAATGCTTTGACGATCCGAAAACCCTGTGCGGTTTCGCGGACATAGTTGAGGAATTCGGCCGTCAGGGAGACCTGCTGCCTGGCGACACGGCGTACGCGCCCCATCATCTTTTCAATCAGGAACGCCAGGACCGGCAAAGCAACGATCATGGTAAGCGACATAATCGGGTCCTGGATGACCATCACCACCAACAGACTGAGCAATGTCAAAACATCGCGCCCTGCCCCGGTGACAATGAGATTGAGGACTTGACGGGCGGCATTGGCGTTGTTGCCGAAAACGGCTGCGATTTCCGCAGATGGCTGGCCCTGAACGAAACCCACATCCTCTTCGAGAAGACGGCGGAACATGCGGTTTTGGACATCGGCAACGATCGCGTTCCCAATGCGCGCCATGATGACCATCTGGAAGTACATCGAGGCACCTTTAACCAGATAAATCGCCATGACCGCCGAGCCAATGAAGATCAACCATTCGCGCGATTGGTTGATGAAAACCTCATTGATGAGGTCGCGCATCATGTAGGCGACGAGCGCGGTGGAGCCCGCCGCCAGTGCCATGAAAAAGAAAGCAAGCGCATAGCGGCCAATGTAATGGCGGCCAGTGTCCAGCAGCAGGCGCTGCAGCACCTTCTGCCCGTCTTCGCTGGCAACGGATATGCGCGAGGAAATCGGTTGCGTCATTGCGCACCGATTAGGCCGGTATCGCGCCATAGGCAAGCTGGCACCCGGTCACAGGATGCTTCGGACCTTGGCAAGGTCATGCAAGCCGTTGCGCTTGAGGCGTTTTTGTTACTTGTAGCGGAAGCTCTCGCCGCCAGCGTCGAACAGGTGCATTTTTTCAGGCGAGCCGGTCAGATGCACCGTTTCGCCCTTGGTCACCTGGGCAATACCGGGGATCTTGGCGATGAGGGTCGCCTCTCCTTGAGCGGCGGGCTTCAGGTAAACGACGGTGACTTCGCCAAGCTTCTCGCTGTAGAGAATTTCGCCTGAATAGATGACCGGATCCCCCTCGCCAGCGACGACGAAGTCTTCCGGACGAATGCCGAACGACACCTGGTCACCGGTTGATGCGCCAGCAGAGGCAATCGGAACCTTGACCTCTTCGCCATGGTCGAGTTTCACAGTGGTGCTGTCGCCAGCGCTTACCACCTTGGCACTCATCAGGTTCATTTTCGGGGACCCGATGAACTGCGCAACGAAAGTGTTGCGCGGCGTCTCGTAAAGCTCCAACGGTGTGCCAACCTGCCCGATCGTGTGGGTCTCGTTGTTCAGAACCACGATGCGCGAAGCCAGGGTCATGGCTTCGACCTGATCGTGCGTCACGTAGATCATGGTCGAGTTCGGCATGTCCTCCTTGAGCTGCGCGATCTCAATACGCGTATCGACGCGCAGGGCAGCATCAAGGTTGGAGAGCGGCTCATCGAAGAGGTAGACCTTGGGATCGCGGACAATAGAACGACCGATGGCAACACGCTGGCGCTGACCGCCCGACAAGGCTTTGGGCAGGCGCTCCAGATAATCCTCAAGCTGAAGAATCTTGGCCGCTTTCTGCACGCGCTGATCAATTTCCTCGCGCGGCATCTTGGCGATCTTCAGGGCGAAGGACATGTTGTCGTAGACCGACATGTGCGGGTAGAGCGCGTAGGACTGGAAGACCATCGCGATGCCGCGCTTGGACGGCGGCACCTCGTTCATACGCTCGCCATCGATCTGGAAATCACCGCTGGAGATGCTTTCCAGTCCGGCGATCATACGCAGGAGTGTGGACTTTCCGCAGCCTGACGGTCCGACGAAAACGATCAGCTCACCGGTCTCGATGTCGAGATCGATATCTTTGAGGACTTCGACCTTTCCGTAGGACTTTGCAACGTCCTGCAAGTGCAGCGATGCCATGTTCCTCTCCCTTAGTTTGGATTCTTGTTGTTGGCGTAAAGCGCGTCATGGGGCTTCAGGAAACCAACGCCGTCGCTCAAATGGCTATCAAAGGGGCTGGCGTCATCCGCCGTCCAGAGCCCCGGTGGAAGTGAAATCTGCGCCTCGTCGGACGATAAATTGAAAGCGCAGAGCACCTGCTCGCCGCCAAGCGATCTAACAAAAGCAAAGACGGCATCATCACCCGGCAAGAGATCAAGACTTCCCTGGATCAAAGCCGGGCGCTCGGCGCGATAGCCGATGAAAGCGCGATAGAACGATAGCAGGGACGTCTCGTCTTCGTCCTGCACGCTCACGGCTTTGGGCATGTGATGCGGATCGATAGGTAGCCACGGCTTGGCGTCGGCAAATTCAGCATGAGGTTGATCGCTGTCCCACACCATGGGCGTGCGGCATCCATCGCGCCCCTTATAGTCTGGCCAGAAATGCTTACCGAAAGGATCCTGCAGGTCTTCGAAGGCAACGCTGCTTTCGGTGAGCCCCAGTTCCTCTCCTTGATATAGGCAAGCCGTTCCGCGCAAAGACATCAGAAGTGCCGCGTGGAGCTTCTGCCCGGCTTCATCCAGTTCCCATCGCGAGGCGATGCGCGAGACGTCGTGATTGGAATGTGCCCAGCATGCCCAGCCATCGCCAATGGTCGACTCATATTGGGCGATCAGACTGTGAAGTCCCCGAGCGCCTGGATACTGCTCGGACAGCAGTGAGAACTCGTAGCACATGTGCAGTTTGTCGCCGTCGGCCGTGTAGTCGACGCGAAGTGGCATACCATACTGCGTGTCGCTGATCTCTCCAATCGACGTGGTCATGGGATAGTCGTTGAGAGTGTCCCGCATACGGCGCAAAAAACCGACCGTCTCGGGCCGGTTCTTGTCGTAGATGTGGTCCTGCCAGTCGTAAGCGCTTACAGCCTCAGTCGGTGCAGAGACGGCGCTGTTTGCGGGAAGCTTTGGATTGTCCCGCAGCGCCTCGTCGTGAAAATAGAAATTCACGACATCCAAGCGCACCCCATGAACGCCTCGCTCCAACCAGAACCGCAGCACGCTCAGCAGTGCATCTTGCACTTCGATGTTGTGAAGATTGAGGTCGGGCTGCTCTTTGAGGAAGTTATGCAGATAGTATTGGCCACGCGGCTCGTACCACTGCCAGGCGTCACCGCCGAACACCGACTGCCAATTGTTGGGCGGTGAACCATCGGCCTTGGCATCTGCCCAGACGTACCAGCCGGCTTTGGGGTTGGTTCTGTCCTGCTGGCTCTCACGGAACCAAGGATGCTGATCGGATGAATGCGAGAACACCAGATCAATGATGACCTTCAGCCCAAGCTCGCGGGCTTTGGACATCATGATGTCGAAATCCGACAGCGAACCAAACAGCGGGTCGATGGCCTGGTAGTCGGCCACGTCATACCCGAAGTCCTTCATTGGCGACAGAAAAACCGGCGACAGCCAAATAGCATCGACACCCAGGTCGGCGATGTAGGGCAAGCGTCTTGCCAGCCCGGCAAGATCGCCAACGCCATCGCCATCGCTGTCCTGAAAGGAACGCGGATAGACCTGATAGATCACCGCGCCCTTCCACCAATCGGAGTCAGCGCTTGTGAGGGTGGGGGAGCCGCGCATCGCTCAGCGTTACTTCACCGAGCCGGCGAGCAGCCCGCGAACCAAGTATTTCTGCATCGTGAAGAACACGACCAGTGGCACTGCGATACTCACAAAGGCGGCTGTCGCCAAAATCTCCCAATTGCCGCCACGAGTTCCAAGAAGCTCCACGATCTGGTTGGTCATGACCGTGGTTTCGCCGGTCGCATCGATGAGGAACACCTTGGCCACTAGAAGATCGTTCCAGGTCCACAAGAACTGGAAAATTGCAAAGCTGGCGAGCGCGGGGAAGGATAGTGGCAGGATGATCTTGGTGAAGATCTGGAAGTCCGTTGCGCCATCCACCTTGGCATTCTCGATGATGTCCTTGGGCAGGCCGACCATATAGTTGCGTAAGAGGTAGATCGCGAGCGGCAGCCCAAACCCGGTATGCGCTAGCCAGACGCCGAGATAGCCCTTGCCAATCCCGATACCCAAATGCAGGCGCAGAAGCGGTATGAGCGCGAGTTGTAAGGGCACCACCAACAGGGCGACAACCAGCGCAATGAGGACAGCGCGCCCTGGGAAATCCATCCAGGCCAGCGCATAGGCCGCAAATGCGGCAATAACGATCGGGATGATCGTGGCAGGGATGGTTACCGTCAGCGTATTGAAAAACGCCTGGGTCATGCCGCCGTCAGAATACCCACCGGTCAATACCGTGTTGTAATTGTCCAGCGTGAACTCGGGCGGCGATTGCGTGGTGACAAAAATCCGTTGACCACGACCGGAAATCTGATCGTCATCGCCGCGCCACTCATAGTCGCCATTTGGCTGTACGGTGACGGTCTCGCCGTCGCCCAGGTCAGCAACGTCGCCTGGAACAAAAGCATCAATGGCTCGTGAGGAGGTCCCCCACACCGTGATGGTTTTGTTGGTCCCACCATCAAACAGATTGCCAGAGACAACAAACATGTCCCCATCGGCCACCCTGTTGTCGTCCGGGTCGGCGGCCCTGATCACCTCATTTTGCTCAGCGGTGGTCAACGCACCCCACCAGCCTGATGAGTTGATCTGATCAACAGTGCGGAAGGAGGAGACCAGCAACCCGACTGTCGGGAACAACCACAACAACACAAGTGCGATGGTGGATAGCTGGACGGTCCAGACAAGGCCCGATTTGGTTCCGGCAATGGCGGCCATCAGCGCATCTCCTTACGGGCGTTGTAGACGTTCCAAATCAGGATTGGGCTGACCAGGAGCATGATGACGATGGCACTGGCAGAGCCAACGCCCCAGTCATTGGCGCGGAACAGCTTGTCGAACATGTAGTTGGCCAGAACCTGCGTTTCCCACTGGCCGTTGGTCATGGCGAACACGATGTCGAAGACCTTAAGCACCGTGAGCGTGATGGTCGTCCAGACCACGACGATGGTGCCCATGATCTGCGGCACCTTGATCTGGAAGAATACCTCAAACGGGTTCGCACCATCGACGATTGCAGCTTCCACCGTTTCCTCCGGGATGCCGCGTAATGCGGCTGAGAGGATGACCATGGCAAAGCCCGTCTGAATCCAGATCAGCACCACCATGAGGAAGAAGTTGTTGTAGAAGGGAATGGTCAGCCATTGCTGCGGCTCGCCATAGGGCAGCTCGGCGCCAAAAAGCGTGAGCGTGGACCGCAGGGCCAGGAAGGCGAGATAAAGGCCACCAACGGCAATAATGACGCGGCCGAGATGGGCAAGTAGCCCACCTCGTTTGTAGCCCTGGAGGTAGGGCTTGATCACCAAATAAACGACGTAGGCGGAAAGCGCGGCAAAGCAGACAAGGATGATTGCCGGCAAAATCTTGAGGAAGATGAAGCTGCCTCCACCGCCCTGGAACTGTAGCCAGACGGCGTTGAGAACGCCGATTTGGGCCTGATCTTCGGGCCGCGCCACATAGATCAGACGGAAGATCACAGCCGCGCCAACGAAGGAAATCGCCATCGGCATGAAGATGAGTGACTTGGCGATGTTGCCCCAGGACAGACGATCGGTCAGCTGGGCCGCCAACAGTCCAAAGGCGGTGGCAAAGGCCGGCACAACAAGAAGCCAAAGGAAGTTGTTGCGCAGCGCTTCCCAGAACTTCGGCTCATCCATCATCTGCTGATAGTTGGCCAGTCCGACAAAGGCACCGCCAAGATCGCGGTCCGTGAGGGAGAGACGAAGCGTTTCGACAACCGGGTAGGCCAGATAGAGCCCGAGTGCGAAAATCGCTGGAGCAAGGAACAGCCAAGGGCGCACCATATTGGCTCGCGAGATATTGCGGCCCGCATGTTTGCCCGTCGCCGGGAAGATCACCTTATCGAGAATCTGGTTGGAGAAGTAGAAGTAGGCAATGCACCCACCTACCCCCACGATAATGGTGACCAGACCTTGAATGGCCGGGTTCATGTCCCCCTCCCCGTTTTGCTTTGGTTCTTATGGGGGTTGCCCGACGGCAGAAAACCGCCGGGCAAACCGTGTTTTAGGCCAGGCGCGCGGGCTTATTGCAGCGCTTCCCAGGAAGCCTGAATTTCGGCGGCAACATCTTCAGCGGCATCGCCACCTGCATAGTCAACCATACCGGTCCAGAACGACCCGGCACCAACGCCGCCTGGCATCAGGTCCGACCCGTCAAAGCGGAAGGTCGTGGCCGACAGCAGAATGTCGTTCATCTTCGCAACTGTCGGGTCGACGAACACATCTGAGTTCACGCCGGTGTGCGGCGTGAGGAAGCCGCCCTGCGCCATCCAGATTTCGTGCGCGAGCGGGGTCTGCATGAACTCGACCAGACCGTGCGCTGCCGGTGAATCGTTGGTGATAGCCCAAAGCGTGCCCGCACCCAGCACCGGAGCGCCGAGATCCTCACCCTCGTAAGCAGGGAAGTAGAAAAAGTCGGCATCTTCACCAACCACAATCCCATCGGGGAAGAAGGCCGGAATGAAGGACGCCTGGCGGTGCATGTAGCACTGAGGCGGGGAGTCAAAAAGGCCTTGAGGCGCGTCGCGGAAATCCGTGGATGCCACGGCGCCAGCACCTCCAGCGACATAGTCATCGTTGCGGGCGAAGTAACCAAATTCTTCGATCGCCGCGATGATGCGCTCATCGTTGAAGGCAATCTCATTGGTGACCCAGCCATCATAGACATCCGGCGTCTGGGTGCGAAGAAGCATGTCTTCAACCCAGTCAGTTGCCGGCCACCCAGTCGCGCCGCCTGAACCCAGCCCGATGCACCATGGTGTTTCGCCATCGGCAACGATCTGGTCGGTCAGTTCTTTGAGCTCTTCCATGGTCTCCGGCACGTCGTAGCCGGCGTCCTCGAAGTTCTCCGGCGAGTACCAAACAAGCGACTTCACATCGACCTTGTAGAAGAAGCCATAAAGGTTGTCGGCACCGTTCTCGTCGGCATAGGTGCCCAGATCGACCCAGGATTGACCAGCTGCGTAGTTCTCACGAATCCAGTCACCGGTGCCGTCAGCCAAAGGCGTCAGAAAACCGCGGCCGGCCATGTCGGAGGCAAGACCAGGCTGCGGGAAGACAGCGACGTTGGGTGCCGAACCGGCTTCAGCATCGACCATGATCTGTTGCTCGAAGCTATCGGAACCGACATAGCGCACATCCGCGCCGGTGGCGGTCGCGAAATAGGCCAGAACGCTTTCAACAACGGCCTGGTCTGGACCAAGCCATGGACCGAAAACGGTGAGCTGCTCGCCTGAGAAGTCAGCCGATGCGGCAAACGCGTCATAGCTGCCCCAGTTAAAATCACCGGAGCCTGGCGCAAATGTGAGGTCTTGGGATGATGCAGCCGAGGCGCCCATCACGGACAGGGCAACGCCTGCGAGAAGCAGTTTTTTCATGTGTCTCTCCCTTAGCGCCGGTTCTGAAGTCCGGCTTCGATATCGTCCCAATGCGGAGGTCTGAAAGCGCTTCCGCCTGAGTGACCCGACCATCACCGGACCATCCGGTGCCTGTCAAGCGATTTACTGTGAAACTTATCAAGGCCCTTGCCGGATTGGCGCGCGCAAAGTTTGGTAGTTTGAAACCGATTCAAAGTAAGCGCCGGAAGCGTTTCCGAAAATTGCTCAGGGTTTCCGGGGATTTGCGCCGCAAACATGATGACCCCCATTGCATGCAAACCTAAGCAGCCTTAAGGGCGAACAGTGTCGCTGATGACATGGTGATGATGTGCCCTGCACGCGCATCAACCCTCACGCCCCACCCCTGCTGATGGATTGAATCGATGGTTTTCTCGCATCGCCGCGCCGATTTTCCACCCGACTTTCTGTTTGCCACAGCCACATCGGCCTACCAGATCGAAGGCCACAGCTTTGGTGGCGCGGGCACCACGCAGTGGGACACATTCGCGGCAACGCCCGGTAATGTGGTGCGCGGCGAAAATGGCGATGTCGCCTGCGATCACTTCCATCGCTGGGAGGAAGACCTTGATCTGGTGGCCGGCGCCAATCTAGACGGCTATCGCTTTTCCACCAGCTGGGCGCGCGTGATGCCGGATGGCGTCACCCCTAACCCGGAAGGATTGGATTACTACGACCGCCTGGTCGACGGCATGCTGGCCCGCGGCATCAAGCCCATGGCGACGCTCTACCATTGGGAGCTACCGGTGCCGCTCGCTGACCAAGGCGGCTGGCGCAACCGCGACATCGCCGACCGGTTCGCAGACTTTGCAAATTGTATCATGGGCCGCATTGGCGACCGGATGCACATGACAGCTCCCATCAATGAACCATGGTGCGTAGCCTGGCTGTCCCATTTTATGGGCCACCATGCGCCTGGCCTGCGCGACATCAGGGCAGCGGCACGGGCCATGCACCATGTGCTTCTGGCTCATGGCCGCGCGACACAGGCCATGCGGGCGCTTGGGATGAGCGGCCTGGGCGCGGTGATGAACCATGAGTACGCCGAGCCGGCAGACGATAGCGTGCGTTCCAAGGAACTCGCGGAGCTTTACGATGGCATCTACAATCGCTGGTTCCTCGGTGGGATCTTCAACAAGGCCTATCCGCAGGATGTGCTTGCCCACCTCGAGCCTCACATGCCGGCCGGCTGGCAGGATGATTTCGACACCGTCGCGCAGCCGCTCGACTGGGTGGGGATCAATTACTACACGCGCAAGCTGATCGGGCCGGACGGGTCAGACCAGTTTCCGTTCCTGGAGGAACGCGAGGGGCCGCTGGAGAAAACGGCCATGGAGTGGGAGATCTATCCCGATGGGCTGCTGCACTTCATTCGCCACACGGCCGGTTACACCGATCTTCCGATCTATGTGACGGAGAACGGTCTCGCGTCCTACGATGTGCTCGACAACGGCGTGGTGCAGGATGACCAGCGCATCCGCTATCTCGAGGCACACCTTAGCCGGGTTAAACAGGCGTTGGCCGAGGGCATTGATGTGCGCGGCTATACGGTCTGGTCGTTGCTCGACAATTACGAATGGGCTCTTGGCTACGACAAGCGCTTTGGTCTGGTCCATGTGGACTTCCAGACGCTTGAGCGAACGGCAAAGGCGAGTTGGCACACGCTGAAAACGGCGCTCGCGCAATAACTCCCGTCATCGATGTTGAGCGGTTCCTGGTGAAATCCCAGGACGGATCGTTGCGGCGCGGTCCGGGGAAGGCCCACGCCCTCGCTTCGGCGGCCGCAAAAGTGGCGATAATTCGATGCTGCAAGCCTTCCAGCAAGCCGACACCGCACACCATCAGGGTGCCGCGCGCCGGATCAGCTATACTACGTATATCGTGTACAACCTACAATTGCTTCCTTCGCTATATAATATCTTTTATTGCTTACTAAGCCGAATAACATTGTAATTCTACGTTGAATACATGTCACTTAATTAGTTTTTTACGATCAATACATCATCGTGCCGCCAACGCATTCTTACTTGCAGATTTTTGTGCCGTTGGAGCCACTTACATGAAAATTCGATCGATCAGTTTTGTCATCATCGGTGCTTTGCTTGCAGTGGGTACAGTCTTCGCCGTCAGTGCCAATGTAACGCGTGAGCGCGTCGGAGAGGCACAACAGGTCTGGCTGTCCTATCGTGGCGACACAGCGGTCCAGGCTCAGGCGCTGGAAGGGCTGATCAGCAGCCTTGGCTTTGGCGGCGTCATTCATCACTTCAAGAACTATGTTCTGCGCGGTGATGAACCGCGCATTGAGCGCATTCGCTATGCGCTGGGGACAGCCAAACAAGCAATTGCCGATTATCAGGCCACCCCGACCAACGCGACCGAAGACCAAGCCCTGGCTGATATTGAAGGTGTCATCCACGCCTATGCTGCGCAGATCGCCGTCGCGCGCCAAGCGGTCGCGCAGGGTTTGACAGCAGAAGAAGTCGATGCCCTCGTCGTTATTGACGATAACCCTGCATTGAATGGTCTGGCCGTCCTGGATGACGCCGTGCGGCAAGTCAGTGGTGGCAGTGAAGGGGCACCCACCAAAACGGTGCTGCTGGGCGAATTGCGCGCCTATCTGGGCTTTGGTGGCATGATCCATCAGTTCAAAAACTATGTTCTGCGCCAGGATGCGCCACGCATCGAGCGTGTTCAAAACGCCATCGATGCGGCGCAGGCAACGGTGACCAGCTATCAGGCATTGGCAAGAAGCCAGGAGGAGCATGCCGCCCTTCAGGACATTGCCTCTGTTATCGATGCCTATGAGACCAATTTGAACCTCGCGGTCCGGATGGCAGCGCAAGGCGCCACGGCCGCTGAGATTGATGGCGCAGTGCGCATTGACGACAACCCGGCCATTATCGGCATGCAGACCTTGCTAACTGATATCAATGCGGAAAATGCCTCGAACTCCGGCTATCTGACCGAGGATCTTCAAACGGTGTCGGCGATCGCCGCGATCGTGCTTGGCGTCGCCATACTCTCAACCCTTCTGTTGGCCGTGCTTGTCGGCTGGATCCTTCTTGGCCGCATTGCCAAGCCCATTGTGGGGCTGACGGGTGCCATGTCCAAGATTGCCGACGGTGAGCTTTCCACCGACGTCTCGACCTACATCGGCTCCAACGAAATCGGCGAGATGGCGCTTACGGTCGAGATCTTTCGGGAGAACTCTGAAGAGGTTTTGCGTTTGCAATCTGAACAGAAAGAGCAACACAAAAAGGTGTCCGAGCGACGTGCCGACGACATGCGTGTGCTCGCTGACAGCTTTGAGCAGAGCGTCAAATCGGTGGTCCAAACCATTACCAGTGCTTCCAACGATATGGATACGACGGCCGGTAACATGCACGTGCTGACCACGCAGGCACACCAACAATCCAGCAGCGTCGCTGCGGCGACTGAAAAGTCGCTTGCCAACGTGCAGTCAGCGGCGTCATCGGCGGTTGAACTGGACAGCTCGATCGTCGAGATCGGCGGTCAGGTTGCACGGTCCAGTGAGATTTCCCGCAAAGCCGTGAATGAGGCGGAGAGTGCGCGCCAGACCATGACGCAGCTTTCCGAAGCCGCCCAACAGATCGGCTCGGTGGTCAAACTCATCAATGAAATTGCCGAGCAAACCAACCTTCTTGCCCTCAACGCGACCATTGAAGCAGCTCGCGCCGGCGAAGCTGGCAAAGGCTTCGCGGTGGTTGCCAGCGAGGTGAAGACGCTTGCCGGTCAAACCACCAAAGCGACCGACGAGATCGCTTCGCAGATCGCCCATCTTCAGCAGGCCTCGCAAAGCGCCGAACAGGAAATCAGCGGCGTCACAACAACCATTGAGATGTTAAGTGACGTTTCCAATGCCGTGGCAGCCGCCGTTGAAGAGCAATCGGCGGCGACCAGCAACATTGCCCAGAATGTGCAACAGGCAGCGACAGGTTCCAGTGATGTCGCAGAGGGCATCGAAGTGCTTGGCAATGCGGTCAATGAAGCGACCGGCGCAGCCGGTTCGCTGCAAGGGGCAGCTGACCTTCTTTCCGAACAATCGACTGAGCTTAACAGCCGGGTCGATGCGTTTCTGGAGCAGATTCGCGCGGCCTAAAGCGTCTTCCCCCAGAACATTCAGACGCTTTTCCCTCACGCGTGACCAGCGGCCTGCCGTTCCCCCGGCAGGCCGCTTACTTTTCAGCCTTGCGCGCCCGTACCGATCCCATGTCTGTGGCGCCGGTGAAGTCGCCGGCTCTAAATACAGCTAAGATCAGACCACCCGGCTAGGCAGGTTTTCTCCAGCAAAGAACGCGTCAAGATTGTCCGCTGCCAGCATGCCCATAGCCGTGCGAACCTCTTCGGTCGCCGATCCAATGTGCGGCAGAAGCGTGACATTGCGTAATCTGCGCAAGGCATCGGGCACCGACGGCTCATTCTCGAAAACATCCAGCCCTGCCCCGGCAATGCGGCCTTCGGCCAGAGCCTCAATCAGCGCGGCTTGGTCGACGCTGTCGCCGCGCGCCGTGTTCACCAGATAGGCAGAGGGTTTCATACCGGCGATGTGCTTGGCGGTTATCAAGGGGTTCGCACCGCCGCCAGGAACATGGATGGAAACGACATCGGCTTGCGACATGACCGCGTCGATGCTGCCCAGACGTTCAGCTTCAAAATCCAGGGCCTCAACGGGAGAGCGGTTGTAGAACACGATCCTCATGCCGAACCCCAGAGCTGCGCGCCGGGCGGTTGCCCGACCAATGCGGCCCATGCCGATGATTCCCAGCACCTTGTCTTGGATACCGGTGCCCAAATCGTCCACGACCGAGAACCCACCCCAACGGCCGTCCCGCAACTTGGCCTCGGCAGCATAGGCGCCGCGGGTCGCTGCCAGGATCAGCAGCATGGCAATGTCGGCGGTGGCATCGGTCAGAACATCGGGTGTGTTCGTCACGACGATGCCGACGTCCCGAGCAGTGTCGATGTCGATATTGCTGTACCCAACGCCGACATTGGCAATCATTTGAACCCTGCGTCCGTCGACGTTCAGACAGCTACTGTTCAATTGATCACTGACCGTCGGCACCAGCGCGTCATAGCTGCGCATGGCTGCTATGAGGTCCGAAGCCGTCATGGGCCTATCGGAGGGATTGAGAACAACATCATAGTCACCGGCCAACCGGTCTTCGACCGGCCCGGTGAGTTTGCGCGTTAGCAGAACCCTGGGCTTTGGCATTGCGTCGCCTCAGGTTCTGGCCGCTTCGAACTCAGCCCAAACTTTTTCAAGCACGGAGATGTTGAAGCCCGGTGCACGGGCCGGAGCCAGGACGATGGCCTCGTTTGCAACAACGGTTTCGATCGCCTGTTTAAGGTCTGGGATCACAGCGCTTGGGATCACCAAAGCACCATGCCGGTCGGCATGAACAAGCTCATCCTGCGCAACCCTCATGCCCAAAATGTTGACCGGCGTGCCGATCTCAACGACATGCACGAAACCGTGGCTCGGCCCGATCGATCCGGCCAGCACCGGGAAACCCTCGTCGATGACATCAAGATCGCGCATGACGCCATTGGTCACAGCTCCTGCCAGACCCAATCCTTTATGCACGGCAACGTGAACCTCGCCCCACCAGCCGGCGATGCAGTTGGGATAATCGACATCCTCGATCACCGCAGCGGTCGGTCCATTGCCGGCTGCCATGGACCTGAAATAGTCCATCCTGCGCGCCCGGATCACATCAGAGGGTTCATTGGTTGGAGCAAGGCCAGCGATCTTTGCAGTTCGTGCGAAGCCGACAATTGGCGGATCGCCCGGTTTTGAGTGCTGCATGGTGCCGCGTGTGAAACGGTTGAAGCCGCGCTTGCCTTCGACCACCTCGATTGCATTGCACACGGTCGGTGTGTCGACGGAGCGCAGCAGGGCCAGAAGGTCTTCAGGGATCAGTGTGTCAGCCATTGTCTCAGTACTTCATTTGTCGCGTCTGGTTGTTCCAAAGTCGGCAGATGGCCGGCACCTTCAATGATGGCAAGCTGTGATCCTGGGACGAGATCATGCATCAACTGGTGCCGCTCAACGGGGCAAAGCGCATCCTCAGCGCCACACAGGATTCGGGTGGGCACTGTAACGCTGCGCAACGTTTCGCGTTGGTCCGGTCTGGACTGGATGGCCGCCGACTGGTCGGCGAACACGCTGGGACCAAGGCTTTCAGCCATGTCCATACACAGGTTCAGCAACTCATCCCGCTTTGGGCCCGGTGCCAGATAGTTGGGCTTCATCTCATCGCGCATGACCGCGCGCAAGCCTCCGCTCGCGACCTTTTCCACCTGTGCTTGGCGCATAGCCGCCTTATCAGGTGGATCGGCCAACGGGTTGGTGTCGATGAGCGCCAGCCTGGTGACGCGTTCGGGCGCCTGCCTGATGATCTCCATCGCCACGATGCCACCCATCGAAAGGCCAGCGAGCGCAAAGCGTGGCGGCGCGATCGCAAGGATCGCAGCCGCCAACCCTGCCATGGTGTCGGCACCCGTCAGAGGAACCACCATGACCGCACGCTCTGAGGAAACTGCGGCGATCTGGGGCTCGAACAGACGGGCATCGCACATCATGCCAGGAAGAAAAATCAGGGGCTCCTGCATCAGTTAAGCTGCATGGTCTTCCCAGCGGGATCGTCGGTGCGCCGTATGCGATACATGCTGGCTTCTCCGGTCATTGACGGGGTCAGTGAGCGGGAAAGGTCTTCAGGCACCAGACAGGTGTCGCCAGGATTGAGCGTTGCCGATCCGCCATCCCATTGCAGGTTCCAATGACCGCGTACTGGGATAAGGACCTCCGGAACGTTGCAGGTGTAGCGGTCCTCGGAGATCGAACCGCGCGTGAGGAAGTCCGCCTCAAAGCCTGGGCGATCACGCAGCTTGGCATCCGGGCCAATGACCTTGGCCGGCTGATGATCAGCAAGCGCCATCAAGTCCCAATAGCGAGCGACATAGTTCGGCACGACATCGACAGTCTTCGGCTCGCCGCGCTTGGCCAATTCCTCTTCGGACATCAAAGGCATAGGTTGGACACCGGTGGGCAAGCTTTCACCTTTTTGGGTGTCGTAAAGAACCCCGTTCTCGCCCAGAACCAGCCCATGATCGGCTGCCTCTTCGACCACCTGAGGTGCCCACATCACACCACCACCGGCATCATCGCCGCCCAACAGCGCCATGATCATTCCGTAGTCCGTGCCAATGTTCTCAAAACCGCGGAAGATCCCCGTCGGAATGTTGAAGATATCGCCCTCTTCCAGCGTGACTTCGCCGGCATTGCCCCAGCGACCCCAGAAGAAGCGCCAGCGGCCTTTTAGGACAAAAAAGGCCTCGGCCGTGTTGTGATCATGCAGAGAGTTGCGGCAGTTGGGCGGTTGGCCCGCCGCGCCGATGTTGAACCCCGGCGTTTCGCGGATATGGACATGCTGATCGGCACCTTCAGAAACCCCGCCGCCGATGATGGTGAAATTTTCCTTCTGGTCTGAACCAGGCGTATGCGTATCAATGAAGGCCGTCTTGCACGGTTTCAGATCACCATAACGGACAATGCGCGTTTCCATCTCTTGGGGGGTCATTCAGCCTCTCCTGTGTGCAGTATGATGTGTTTGAGAATTGCAATTTCGTCGAACAACGTGAGCTCGCGGCGTCGACCCCGGTGTCCGAATTTCGCCTGCGTGAAGCCCATGATGGTCACCTCGGCACGGCTGGCTGGCCGAACAGACCAGCCCTGTCATGCCTTCCTTACAAGGACCACCGGATCGCGGCGTGCGGTGGTGAGAGCGGGTCTTCACGACCGTTGCGTTGATGACGGCTTCATTGCCAACCAGCTTGCCGGCCAGAGAATGCAAGGGCAGATCGGCAGCATAGGTTTGCCGTAGCGAAGCGACCGGCCGCTCTTCCCAGATCTCTTTGGTGACCCCAAGAATGTCGTCGGGCAGGCCCGTCCGTCGCGGATCGAAACCTTTCATCGCCCCGGCCATCCTTCCGGAACGCGTGCGCTCCCTCGAACAACGAGGGAACTTTCGATCTCCAGTCTGCCTGTTGGATGTCCGTTTCTATCGATTAGACCAGTCAGCATGGAGACTGTTGCGTCGACCATCGCATCAACAGGTTGGCGCAACGTCGTCAGGTCGTAGGTCTTCCAGGCGGCCATGGGCACGTCGTCGTAACCGACGACCGAAACGTCTTCGGGAACGCGAAGACCAAGATCACAACGCAGCGTCTCCAGGACGGCGAAAGCCATGTGGTCGTTGCCGACGAAGATGGCGTCAGGGACTTCAGAGCCCTCAAATAACTGGCGGGTTGCATCGACTGCCATCGTTCGGCGGTAGTGGCTGTCGATAATGGAAAATGGCTCCATGCCGTATTCGGCAAGGCCCTCAACAAAGCCCTGTTGCCTATCGCGGCCGTTCAGAGACTTTCTCCAGCCAGCAATGTGGGCAATGCGCTTGTGACCGCCGGCTGCCAGGAACCGGCCAGCAAGTCGTCCACCTAGGATGTTGGTGGAGGTAACCGCCGGCAGGGATGCGTCTTCTTGTGCGCGGTTGAACAGAACATACGGAATGCTGAGGTCTTGCAACCGTGTGGTGAGCTGGTTGGACATACTCACGGAGGCCAGAATGATGCCATCGACCTGGTGGGCCAGCAGGTTATCAACGACGCCATCAACCTCTTCGGCCATGTTGGCGGCAAAGAAGACCATGACGTGGTAGCCATGTTCGCTGAACCGTTCTGAAAGCTTTTGCAAAGCTTCGGGGTAGAAGGGGTTCTTTAGGTAGGCGAGCACGATGCCGATGGTATAGGAGCGGCCCGTGTTCAAAGAACGCGCCAAGGTGTTTGGCAGATATCCAAGTTCGTGAGCGGCGTCCCGGACACGTTTGACCTTGTCTTCGGAGACGTACGTGCCAGGCGTGAAGACGCGGCTGACGGTCGGCTGACTGACACCAGCACGTCGCGCTACGTCTGCAGCGGTGACCCGGGCGTCGCCGATCATCGGGTTACTCCGCTGCCACGCCGTAAGGAACGTTTGCACCGCCATACCGGCGTACGCGAACGTTGCACTGCTCGGCATGGCCGACAAAGCCCTCCAGCATGCACAGGCGCGAGCCGTAGGATCCGATCAAAGCCGCGGCCTCATCAGTGGTTATCTTCTGGTAGCTGTGGGTTTTGAGGAACTTGCCGACCCAAAGCCCGCCTGTGTAACGCCCGGCTTTCTTTGTTGGCAGGGTGTGGTTGGTTCCGATGACCTTGTCGCCATTGGCCACATTGGTGCGTGGGCCCAGGAATAGCGCGCCATAGCTGTGCATGTTTTCCAGATACCAATCATCACGGTCGGTCATCACCTGAACGTGCTCGTAGGCCATATCGTTGGCCACCTGGAGCATGTCCTCATGCGTGTCGCAGAGGATCATGTCGCCATAGTCCTCCCAACTGGCGGCTGCCGTTTCTCTTGTCGGTAGCAAAGCCAGCAACCGGTCGATCTCCTGCAGAGTGGCATCGGCGAGCTTTCGCGACGTCGTGACCATGCAGGCCGGTGAGTTGTACCCGTGCTCGGCCTGTCCCAAGAGGTCGGTGGCACACAGTTCAGCATCGACAGTATCGTCGGCAATAACCATCGTTTCGGTCGGGCCGGCAAAGAGATCGATGCCCACACGGCCGTACAGTTGACGTTTGGCTTCAGCGACAAAGGCGTTGCCGGGTCCGACAAGCATGTGAACCGGCTCGATGCTTTCGGTCCCAAGCGCCATCGCCCCGACGGCTTGAATCCCACCCATGACATAAATCTCGTGCGCGCCGCCCAAGTGCATGGCAGCAACGATAGCTGGATGTGGCGCACCATCGACAGGCGGAGCAGACGCTGCAATGCGCGGGACGCCGGCAACCGATGCTGTGAGGACCGACATGTGCGCACTGGCGACCATCGGGAACTTGCCGCCGGGCACGTAGCAACCCACCGATTGAACCGGGATGTTGCGATGGCCGAGGATCACGCCTGGGAGCGTCTCGACCTCGACATCGCTCATGCTGGCGCGTTGTGCTTGGGCAAAGCGTCGAATTTGGTCCTGCGCGAACTTGATGTCTTCCATGTCGCGCGCCGAGACTTTTTGCACGGCCGCCTCGATCTGCGAAGGCGTCAGACGGAACTGTTCGGGAGCGTACTGGTCGAACTTCTCACTGAGCGCACGTACAGCGGCGTCACCGCGCCGTTCAATGTCCGCCAACGTCGACTCAACAACGCCGCGCACCTGAGCGTCTTCTTCGGCTTTTTCAGCCTCTGGTTTCGACTTCTTGAGATACTCGATTGGCATGCTAGCGGTTCCTAATGCGATTGCCGGTCTCGGGGTCGAAGAGATAGAGATGGTCGGAATTTAGTGAGATGCTGACCATGTCATCCTGGTCTTTGCGCAAGTGCCGATCACCCTTGGCGATGACGCGTTGCTGACCCCACTGAACTGTCAGAAGAGTTGCCTCGCCAGTGTTCTCAAAGGCGTAGATGCGCACATCGATTTCCGCCTCGCCTGGTTCGAAGACCCGCATGTCATCGGGGCGTACACCAAGGACCACCTCGGCACGGTCTTCGGCGTCCACTGAAACCAGCCGGGTGCCACCGGTCGTCACGAACATGCCGCCTTGAACCGAACCATTGATGAGGTTCATTGCGGGTGAGCCGATGAAGCCGGCAACGAAAAGGTTGGCCGGATCGTTATAGATCTCGTCCGGAGTGCCCAATTGCTGGATGACACCGTCCTTCATGACCGCGACGCGGTCAGCCAGCGTCATCGCCTCAATCTGATCATGGGTGACATAGACGGTTGTGATCCGCAGCTCGCGGCTCAAATGCTTGAGCTCCGCGCGCATGGTGACGCGCAGCTTGGCATCCAGGTTCGACAGCGGCTCGTCCATCAAGAAGACCTTGGGTGTGCGCACGATGGCACGAGCCAAGGCAACGCGCTGGCGCTGGCCGCCTGACAGTTCCTTTGGCTTGCGGTCCAAGAAGGGGGTCAGTTCCACCTGCGCGGCAGCTTTTTCAACGCGCGGTCGGACCTCCTCGGTCGGCGTGCCACGAACCTTCAGAGGATAAGCGATGTTCTCCAAGATGCTCATGTGCGGATAGAGGCCGTAGTTCTGGAACACCATGGCCACGTCGCGATCTTTGGGCAGATCGTCATTGACCTTTCGGTCGCCGATCCAAATCTCGCCGTCGGTCGGCTCCTCCAACCCAGCGATCATCCGCATTGTCGTCGTCTTGCCGCACCCGGACGGTCCAAGCAGCACGAGAAATTCGTGATCGTGGATCTCCAGCGATTGGTTGTTGACGCCAACAAATTCGCCCCACCTTTTGGTCAGATTTCTAAGGGTGACATCGGCCATCAGCGCACCGCTCCCATTGTCATGCCTTGAACGAAGTATTTTCGGATCAAGAGAGCCAGAACGAACATGGGCACCATGATGATGATGCCTGCCGCGCTGAGCAGGTTCCAAAGATCGCCCTCTTCGGCCCGGAACAAGGCCAGACCGATGGGCAGTGTCACTGCGTCCCGATTGGTCAGGATCAGTGCAAAGAGAAATTCATTCCAGGCGATGATGAAGCAGAAGATGCCAGCAGTCAGAAGACCTGGAGCCGCCATCGGAAGCACGATGTTGCGGATGACCTGAAGTCGCGACGAACCATCCACCATCGCTGCCTCTTCGGTGTCGAGCGGGATACCGTCGATGAACCCTTTGATCATCCAGATGGCAAACGGCATCACGATTGCCAGGTTCACCAAGATCAGACCCAGACGGGTGTCGAGCAGTCCAATGTCGCGAAACATCACGAAGAAGGGCAGGATAATGACAACCGCAGGAACGAACTGCGTGGCCAGGATAACGACCAGCATCGCGGTCTCGCCCCTCAGCCGGAAGCGGCTGAACGAGTAGGCCGCCATCGTTGCAATCGGGATCGCAAACAGAACCGTGACGAACGCCACGATCGACGAGTTGATGAGCTTGTCCCCCAGGTCGTATGGCGAGCGGAAGACCTCGGCAAAGTTGGCCAATGTCGGTGTGAAAAAGAGCTTCAGCTGAAAGACGTCGATATGGTTTTTAAACGCCGCCATGAAGATCCAGAGGATCGGGATCAGCATGATGAATGTTGCCAGCAGAATTAGTGCCAATTGGACGGCTTTGACGGCCTGTTTTCTTTGATGTCCGGTCATCTCACTGCCCCCTCCGGAAAACGTGCTTGGCATAGGCGTAGGTGAGAAAAATCATGGGGATCACCATCAGCCAGGCAACCGAAGAGGCGTAGCCGATCTGTCCGTACTTCATGCCGTTGACGTAGATGTAGTGGGACAGCGTTTGTGTCGCGGTGCCAGGACCACCGTTCGTCAGCATGAAGATCTGATCGAAGGTTTTGAGGCTGAAGATCGACTTGAGGATGATGACCACGGCCAGCACCGGAGCAAGCTGTGGCAGCGTCACATCTCGAAACACACGCCAACCGCCTGCGCCATCAACCTGGGCCGCCTCAATGGTCTCCTGAGGAATGCCGGCCAGGCCACCGATGAGCACAAGCGTTAGGAATGGGATCCACCCCCAAACATCGGCCATGACGCAAACCGCGAATGCGAGGATGGGATCGGCCAACCAGCTCACATCGGCCAATGGCGGGATCATGACTCCAAAGAAGGCATCGAACAGGCCGAACTCAGGATTGAACATGAAACGGAAGCTGACGCCGATGAGTGCCGGGCTCATTGCAAAGGGCAAAATGAGGAGCGTTTGAACGCCAGAGCGCAACCGTCCACCAGGTGCCAGGAGCAAGGCGAGACCAAGAGCCAAAAGTGTGGTCAGTCCGACGGTGAGCACCGTGTAGATGGCTGTCACTTGAACCGAGTTCCAAAAGGCCGGCTCGTAAAGGAATGCCCAGGTGTAGTTTTCCCAGAACAGATATTGCTCTAGCGATCCGGGCCGGTTCAGCCGCCCCACGGTGAAGGAAAGCCGCAGGCTTTCGTACAGCGGCCACAGCGCCGTCGCGCCGACGACCAAGACCGCCGGAAGAATGAGCAGGTATTTCAGCGTGTTATCGCGCATGAGGTTCGTCCCGATTGAACCCGAGGACCCCTCCCGCCAGACGGCGGGAGAGGAGGGGAGACTCCGGCTCTATGTTGGGAGGAGCCGGAAGCGGGTTCTTCAGCTTACTCGATGCGACCGGCGCGGCGCAGGACGCGGTTGGCCTGTTCGGCAGCATCCAGCATCAGCTGGCGTGTGTCACCGCCGGCAGCAGCCTCGGCGATCGCCGCCGACAACAGATCACCGACCTCAGACCATTCGGGGATCTGGGGCATGATGTCGGACTGACGCAGGGACTCCCAAGCGGCAAGCTGAATGCCGTTGTTGGCCTCATTCACATCGTCATCGGTCAAGGAGCTGATGTGCGTCACCACGTTGTTGACGATGCGTTCGCCGGCAACGTCACGTTCAATGGCGTTGGCGCGGTCCATGTCAGGGTTGGAGAGCCACTTCATGAACTCCCAGGCAGCACCTTCGTTTTCCGAGTATTGGGAAATCGCGAAAGGCATGGAGATCGCATAAGTGCGGGTCGTACCTGCATAGGATGGCATGCCAATGAAGCCGACCTGATCTTCGGTAAGCGTCGAGGTTTCCGGGTTAAGGAAGGCCGAGTAGAACCACCACCAACCAGGGATCATGGCCGAGTTGCCCTGCATGAAGGACTGGCGCGCATCCTGCTCAACAAAGGCCACCGAGTTGGGGTTAGCGGCGCCATCTTCGGTGAGCAACGCGATGTAGTCTTCGGTTGCCTGAAGGGCGGCCTCGGACGTCCAACCTGCGGTACCGTCGTCGTTGAACACATCCTCGCCGGCACCCCATAGGAAGTTCAGCCAGATGAACAGAGCCTGACGGTTCCCGTCATTGTTGTAGTAGAGCGCGATCGGGGAGACGCCATCATGCTCCCAGCCGTCGGCCATGGCCGCAACTTCTTCCCAGCTTGTGGGCGGCTCGGGGATCAAATCCTTACGATAGAAGAGGATTTGTGGATGAGCGCGAAGCGGAAAGCCGAGTGTCTGGCCTTCAAACTGCGCCGAACGCGCAAAGGCTTCCGGATAGCGATCCATGGAGATGCCATCGCGCTCCATCAGATCGTCGATTGGGCGCAGCCAATAGGCGTTTGGCGGCCCCCAGCTGTCGAGATAGTTGACGACGTCAAAAGTTCCGTTGGCAGCAACGCCCTCGGCATTGATGCGCTCCTGCAGCGAGCCAAAGGGAATGAAAGTCCATTCCACGTCAATGCCGGTTAGATCGGTAAACTCTTGGTCGCGGAGCATGAGCCCATCAAACTGCGGCGTAACCACAGAAAGCACGTTCAGTGTCGTGCCAGCATAAGGCTGGCCGTCCAGCAGGTTGTAGGGCAGGTCGTCTGCTGCTGCCGATAGCGTCGTGACCATCAATGCTGCGGCGGCCAATCCGACCGTTGTTGGAGTCCGTTTGCGCATTGGTTCCTCCCGTTTGTTTCGCAAATGGTGCGCCACCATAGGGAGTCATGAATGCGTATTCAAGACATTTCTGAATACGCATTCAGGAACATGCCTTTGTGGCTATGCTTCCGATCTCCACACACGCCTGTAAGAGAAGAACGTAGGCTTTGAGCAATACCGCTGGTGAAAAATGGACGGACACGCCCGCGAGCGCCGTCCTGCGTGGCCGTCTGTTGGTGGAAGAATTCGTCCTTGGATCGCACTCAGGTCGACGCCTGAACGATGTGCGCCGCGTTACAATGGCCTGATTGCCGCCTCATCCGACGATGCGTTGGCTCCAGAGGACGGCAATGTTAAGCACACAGGCCGAGAAGAAGCGAGCTGGCGCGGACCTGCGCCCTTTACCATCGACCTGTCGGAAGACAGTTCGAAAGCATCGCGCGAAACACCGGCCGGCGAGCAAGACCACTCAACCCGACCGCTCGGTCAAAACGCGTTCGATCAGCGTCTTTTCATAGGCTACGCCCAGGACGCGCACGTTCGAACCCACTTCGACGATGCGAGAGCATTCGGCCTCTTCCCAGACCGAAAGCGCAAAGCCGTCTTCTTGGGGGAAGCGAGCCATGACATCCGCCAGCGCATCATCGGGGGTCCGGCTTTCGATGATGATCTCACACCAATGAAGACCATGACGTGTCAGCGCGATCTTGTAGCGTTTCACGACATCACCTCTTCGCAGGTGGGCAACGCAGCACCAGCTATCTCCACAGCTGGGAACATCCTTGCGGGCACTCTCAACTGCCTCATACACGCGGCGATGGGCAATTCCGACCAAGACGCCGAGGGCGTTTGTTCCAGCACACCAAACGTGGCCGAGACCGCATAGCTTGCCGCAGCAGCCACAGCGTCGCCGGACACAAGGCGAGCGGTGAAAAGGCCGGTAAACAGATCGCCTGTTCCGGCTGCTCGCACATCGATCCTGGGAGAACGGATGTCCCATGCCTTGGAGGTTTCAACGACCAGCGTCGTCAGTTCCTCGCCGGTTGTCGTCCCGCCTGTGACGATCACACACCCCGGCCCCCGATGCATCAACTGCCGGGCCAACAAAAGATCATCATCATGTTCCGATGATGCCGCCAGCCTCCTCAGCTCCCAGCGATTGGGGGTGACGATGTCTGCCAAAGGTAACAGTTTGCGGCGAAAGAAATCGATCAGCTCAGGGCCGGCAAATGCGCCGATGTCCTCATCGCCCGCGACCGGATCGAGAATGTAAATGAGATCGGGGCTGCATTGTTTGGCGCGCGCAACAAAGTCAGCCACCACCTCACCGTTGGCGGGCGAGCCAAGAAAACCGCTGATGATCGCCGTAGATGTGTTGGCGAGGCCGCGCTCCTCGACGCCGCGCAAAAGATCGGCGAGACAGTCGGCGTCCAACACCTGACCGCGCATGGTCGGGTAATGCGGATGGTTGGACAGGAGCGTGGTGGGCACCGCAGCGACCGCTAGCCCGTGAGCCTGCATCGGCGGCACGGCAGCATTGTTGCCGACACAGCCATGAACCACTTGGCTCTGGATCGAGATGATCGTCATGATGATGCACTCGTTTCGCCGGGCCAGTAGTGGCTGTCGGGCAATGGTCGCGCGCCGAAGATTGCCTGGCCGACACGCACCACGGTCGCGCCTTCCTCGACGGCGATCTCATAGTCGCCTGACATGCCCATGGAGAGTTCATCGAAGGACAGTCCCGACGGAGTGTCCTGACGCAGCTGTTCTTGCAGCCCGCGCATCAGTTGGAAGCACTGGCGCACGCGCTTGGCATCGGCGGAGAAAACCGCCAGCGTCATCAACCCGCGGATCTTGAGCGCGGAGAAGGCAGGCATTTCCTTCACGAAGGCCGAGACGTCTTCAGGCGCCAAACCGTATTTCGAGGCTTCGCCAGAGCTGTTGATCTGCACGAAGACGTCCAAAGATCGACCTTCGATCTGAAGCCTACGATCCAGCGCTTCAGCGACCCCCACGCTGTCCAGCGCCTGGAACTCGGTGGCAAAGCGGGCGACATACTTGGCCTTGTTGGTCTGAAGGTGTCCGATCACCGACCACTGGATGTCCAGATCGGCCATGGCTTCGGCCTTAGCACGCGCCTCCTGAAGCTTGTTCTCGCCAAGGGCGCGGCAACCAGCCTCATAGGCGAGGCGAAGGCGTCGCTCCTCCACCGTCTTGGATACTGGCAAGAGACGCACCGAAGACGGATCGCGGCCGACCCGTTGACATGCGGCGGCAATGCGGGCGTTCACCGCCGCCAGGTTGCGTGCGATGTCCTCAGCCGTCTGGGCGGTCGGGAAGTCGCCATGCTGGGTTCCTGCCTGCTCCACGGCACTCACCACTTAAGCTGACGCAGCCAGGCGCTCGCCACCGCATGGGCTTTGCGCGCAAGAGCTGGTCCATGAGTCTGCGCTTGCGTGCGCAGGCGCTGTATGTCGATGCTGGCTGCAGCCAGTTCGGTCGCATGGCCGATCAACCACGCCTCGAAGCCGTCTGCGGAAGCTTCGGGGTGGAACTGAAACCCGATGACGTTGGAGCCCATTGCGAAAGCCTGGTTTTCGCAAAGCTTGGTGGAGGCGAGCCGCTGCGCCCCATCAGGCAGATCAAACGTGTCCCCATGCCAATGCAGTGTCATGGGGTTGTCGGCGAACGATGCCAGGCAAGACTGTCGGCCGGCTTCAGTTAGGGCAATGGGTGCGAAGCCGATTTCCTTGGCGGGGCCAGGGTAGACCCTGGCTCCGGCTGCCCGAGCAATGAGCTGCGCACCCAGACAGATGCCCATGGTTGGCCGGCCAGAGGCAAGGCGCCGCGCGATGAGATCAACTTCCTCGCGCAAGAACGGGTAGGCGGTGTCTTCATAGGCTCCGATGGGTCCGCCGAGCACCATCAGAAGATCGGCCTTTGCCGGATCCAAAGTCTGAAGATCATGCTTGCCGATATCCAGATAGCGAAGCGTGTAACCAGCCTCATCGATAGCTGGCGCGAAGCCACCTGCATCCTCAAAACCGACATGGCGGATAGCAACGGCGGACTTCATGCCTGCGAGCCTTCGTTGTCCAACTCGACAGCGCATCCATCGTGATCGCATCCCTTGGCGGGCCCATCGCCTTCGCTGTCGGTCGCAGGTAGTCCGTCGCCAGCTTCTGCGATCAGGGACATGATCTCAGCGCCCAACGTTAGGTCCGACACATGGCCGAAGTACTGCGCACGCAGCTGGCCGCGCCGGTCGATCAGAATGAGTGTTGGCGTACCCCCCATTCGGTAGGCAGCCATCGTTCTTGGCAGGCCGCTGGTCATCCCGGGAGCGTCCACCGCAACGGGAAAACCGATGCGATACTCGTGCAAAAAGGCTTCAAGTGATGTCGGCGTCTGGGCGTCATGATGCTCAAAGACGCTGTGCAGCCCGAGGACCGTCACATCACGTTGGTGGAAAGTCTCGCGAACCCGCACGGCCTGCGGCAAGCCTTGGGCGACGCAGCCGGGACACAATATCTGGAAGGCCTCGATAACGACGACCTGTCCACGAAGCTGATCAAGGCTGATTGGCTCAGTGGTGTTGAACCACTGAGCCGCTTCAAGCGCCGGTGCCAGTTGTGGCTCGGCGGTCGGGTATGGATTACTCATTCACGCGGCCTGGAAGGCTTAGGTCGCCGGACGCCACGTCGAACAGGTCGATCACGCACAACAACGGTGAATGAATGCTCTCATTGACGCGCAGGCCAGCGGTTACACCGTCATAGGTTGCCTCCTCGACCACGGCGATGTCATCGAAGGGAACCCTTACCTCAACCGTGTCACCCACAAAGGTCGGATCCCATCCAGGGCTATCCAAGAGGATCGGAAAGCCAGGCCAGGTTCGCGGCAAGCGTGGGCTCGTGCCCTCGGCTATATCGATCACCTTCAGTGCGCCTTCGCCACAACTGTCGTCGGGGGCCAACACAATCCAATGGCTGTGCCATATGTCGCCATCATTGCCCGTGTCGCCGTCGCCGTTTTCGTCAAACAGCGGCGTGTCGTCGAAATCCGGGTGGGATGTCACTGCCAGCGCCAGGATGCCGGCACCTTGTTCAAAACCGACCTGATAGGGATCAATGGTGGTCGGCCAAACATATGAAAACACATGGCTGCCGGCGAGTTGGCCGGTGGGTGTTGGAGTGCTCTCGCCGGCCCTTTCCGAGACACCAATATGGAAGATCGCGACATTGCCGTCGGTCGAGATTTTTGTGTGGATCAAGTCGAACGGTGCCGCAACGCCCTCAGATTGTGGTGCTGGGATGCCGCCCTCATGTGATCCGTGGCCCCATGCTGGCGAGGTCGCGGCCATAGCGATGGCCGCCACCGAAACAAAGACTTTCATGACTCCGCCTCCGTCAGCGCAAGGCGGAGAGATCGGCACCGTGATTGATATGCAACGGTGCACCGTCAATCACGAGAGCGGGGACGGACGTGACGCCAGCAGCGCTGGCTTCATCAATCCTGCCGGGCACATCGCCCAGATGCACGATTTCAAGTTCAACGCGATCGCGGTCGACGATCTCCATGATCTTGTCTTCGGCGGCCACGCAGACCGCGCAGCCGGCGTGGTAGAAGGTCGCTTTGTGTGTCATAGTCTTTTTGTCTCCTGTCTTTTTGCAGAGGTGGGTTAGACATCAGGACGCCTCGCCCGTTGCAGCGGGCGGGGCGTCCATGGATTTGGCTCCGGCCAGCGCGAACGCTTGCCATGCTGCGGCAGCCTGCGAGGCTGGAGCCGTTTCATGGTCACCGCAATCCAGACGCAAGGCAGCGTCTCCAAAGGCGGCATCCACGAAAGCACAGTGATGAGGGGCGACCGGATCGTTGTGAACGTTCGGTCGAAAGAAAGCGCAGGTTGCACACATACGCTGAACCGGGACCGCACCTTGCACCTGAAGCGAACGGATCATCTTGGTCAGCGCTTTGAGAAAAACGCCCCGCTCAAACGGGTCAAGCGCATCGGCAGCAGCAAGCAACGCGTCGGGCCACACGGCCATTTTGGCAGCAATGTCCCGTCCGCTCGACGTTGTGTGCAGTAAGGATGCACGCGCGTCGGCGGGGTCCGGGCGGCGCTTCACATGGCCTTTTCGGATGAGAGCGGCAGCGGCATCGCTGGCGGTTGGTTGCGTGACGCCAAGTACATCAGCCAGCGCGGTAACGCGGGCTGGTCCGCGTTGCACCACGTGGACAAGGATTTGTGATTGTGTAGGCGTGAGCGACTCGCCTTCCGCCTGGCGCCAGCTTTCCGAGCGCAGGTAGGTGCCGATCTTGGCAAGTCCGGTAGCGATGTGAATTTCCGCGGACATCTCCCCTCCTCTTCACTACCTCATAATTACATAGTAATCCTATGCAATGTCAATGCAAGCAAGTTGCACCCGGAAGCAGCAGGCCAAACGCGGAGCCCAGCGCCGGTGAGACGGCCAACCGTCCGAGCAGGCGCTCTTGCGATGTCTCGTTTTGTTTTGCTGCAACCGAGCTTTTTCGCATCTCGTCTGGAGCTTTGCTTCCCACCAGCGCGCCGCACCTCTGGATGCTGCCTTCGTCCCCTCAAAACTCAGATGGAGAAGGTTGCGGTTATGATGTCGGTCGTTTGGCCAAGGGCGTTGAGAAACGCCCGACGGGACCAGATCGCGGACAATCGATCGAGGAAGCCTTATGATCAGAAATTTAGCGCGTTTGCATCACACATCGCGTGACGCTACGCCTTTGAAAAGAAACGCATTTTTCCAGGAAAGTCCCAGCTTTGCAGCATTGGTGCCCAGGAGAAGACTCGAACTTCCACGGCCTTGCGGCCACTGGCACCTGAAGCCAGCGCGTCTACCAATTCCGCCACCTGGGCAGGCAAGCGAGGATGGAGGCGTTGGATTAGGGGCGGCGAGGCAGCTTGTCAACGCCGAATGGCGCCTTCGTCACCCACCTATCAGCGCCGCGTGTTCGCCCCCGTCCTTCCAATCCGGCGGGAGCAGGTTGGAGCGCCAGGGTTCAGCACTTTCTGGCGCTTCACACCTAGGCGAGCGCGCACTACATGCTAGGTAACACAGCACCACAAGAGAGCCTCAAAGGAACGCCCGACCATGAATGACACCCCAGGCAATGCCAGCTTGAACGGCCAGCTTGTGACCGTGTTCGGGGGCTCGGGCTTTGTGGGGCGCTATGTCGTCCGTGAGCTTGCCAAGAAGGGCTATAGGGTGCGGGTGGCCGTCCGCCGGCCGGACCTTGCCGGCCACGTCCAACCCATGGGTGCCGTCGGCCAGGTGCACGCGATCCAGGCCAATCTGCGCTATGGGTGGTCCGTCGAACGGGCGGTACAAGGCGCCGATGCGGTGGTGAACCTGGTCGGCATTCTGTTTGAGAGCGGCAAGCAGCGCTTCGATACAGTGCAGAGCGAAGGAACGGCGCTGGTCGCCACGGCTGCGAAAGCAGAGGGGATCGATCGCCTCGTCCAAGTCTCCGCCATAGGGGCAGATGCCGACTCGCCATCTGACTATGCACGCACCAAGGCTGAAGCAGAAGCCGCCGCCATGGCAGCGATCCCACAGACAGTTATCATGCGCCCTTCCATCGTGTTTGGGCCGGAAGATGAGTTCTTCAATCGGTTTGCCGGCATGGCCCGCATCCTGCCCTTCCTTCCGGTTGTGGGTGGTGACACCCGGTTCCAGCCTGTCTATGTCGGCGATGTTGCCGATGCGGTTGCCCTGGCGGTGGATGGCGCGGCCAAACCGGGCACGATCTATGAGCTGGGTGGGCCGGAAGTCGACACATTTGAAGGCCTGATGGGACGCATGCTGCGCATTATTGATCGTCGCCGACCCATTGTCAGTATGCCGCAGCGGGTGGCTGAGTTGCAGGCGCGGGCTTTTGAGCTGCTTCCCAAGCCACCGCTGACACTCGATCAGATCAAACTGCTGGACGTGGACAATGTGGTTTCGGAGGCTGCCACAAAGGACGGGCGGACGCTGGATGGCCTCGGCCTTAACGCGGCGGCACTGGATGCGATCCTGCCAAGCTATCTGTGGCGTTATCGCAAGCACGGCCAGTATGCCGCGCTGGGCGCCAAGCCCTAGGCCCAGCGGACGCTAGAGCTCTTTGTTTTCTCGCATTCTCGGACGTAAAACCTGTTTCCACTTTTGCTGAAAACGCTTTAGCCGAGCAGCGCCAGGCCCACAAAGCCCAGACTGCCAACAATGATGCGCCACCAAGCAAACAGCGCAAAGCCGTGCTTGGACACATAGTCAAGCAGCCAACGCACGACGATCACCGCCATTATGAAAGCGGCAACAAAACCGACAGCGACCACCATCAAGCCATCGGTGGTGACGATGTCGCGGTTTTGCCAGAGGTCATAGACGAAGGCGCCAGCCATGGTCGGCATGGCCAGGAAGAACGTGAACTCGGCCGCGGAGCGCTTGTCGGTGCCCATGAGCAGTGAACCAACAATGGTGGAGCCGGAGCGCGACATGCCAGGGATCAGCGCCAGGCATTGAAACAGGCCTATCTTCAGGCACAGCGAGAGCGGGTAATCCATCACATCTGTGTAGCGCGGCGTCAGCTCCATCCGATCGACCCAAAGAAGGATCAGCCCGCCGAGAATCAGGGTCGTGCAAATCAAAGCCGGGGTTTCAAACAGAACTGTTTTGATGATCTCGTGGAAGGCCACACCGGCCAGAGCGGCCGGCAGGAACGCCAGAAGGATGCCGGCCACGAACCGTCGAGCCTGCGGGCTGCTGGGCAAATCCATGGCGATCTTCAACAGTTTAGCGGTGTACACCGATAGGACTGCGAGGATCGCGCCAAGCTGAATGAGAACCTCAAAGACCTTGCCCTCATTCTCAAAGCCGAGAAAGTGACCAGCAAGCAGAATATGGCCCGTTGAGGAAACAGGGATGAACTCGGTCAGCCCCTCCAGAATGCCCAGAAACAGGGCCTGCAAAAACGTTTCAAGGGACATGGAGGGCAGTACCGTTTGGGAGTGTTAATGCGCTGAAGGCACGAGGTGAGCGCGCTGTGCATTGGCATAGCGCAGCGAAGTAAACAAAGCGCTCGCACCTGCGCTCATAGAAAGCTTGAGCCGTTGTCACGCGCCGCCTATAGGCTCAACAGACGGGACCGAACACCAGTGCGATCAAACTCCAGTGCCATGCTTTGGCCATTGGTCGCGTGGAGATAGATCACCCGATGGCGATCTGGCATCGGTCCTTTGACCACCAACAATGACGGCTTCATGACCACGCTTTATCACCTGCCCCTCGACACCACCTCGCGCTTCGTTCGCCTGACATTGGCTGAGTATGGTGAGGCCGCGCATGAAGAGGTCGAGCGAGTGTGGGAGCGTCGCCGCGGGTTCCTCTCGCTCAACCCGGCGGCAACCGTTCCTGTTATCAAAACCGATGAAGATGTGGTGCTGGTCGGCGCGCATCCCTTGGTCGGTCATCTGGTGGATACGCTCCCCGATAAGGGTGCGCCCTTGATGCCGATTGAGCTGGCTGGGCGAGCAGAGGTCCGCCGCCTGATTGATTGGGCGCTCACTCTTTTGGAGGCTGATGTTTCAGCGACGCTGGTGCATGAAAAAGCGCACAAGCGCCAAATACCGGATGGAAAAGGCGGTGGGTCGCCTGATACAGCCGCCATGCGCATGGCCCGCGATCATCTTGGCTGGCACCTTGATTATCTTGACCACTTGCTGGCCACGCGAGACTGGCTTGCCGGCGACCGCATGACACTGGCCGACCTTGCCTTCGGCGCGGCGCTTTCCTCGCTCGACTATCTGGGCGAAGTTCCATGGGCTGAGCACACAGCGACCAAACTATGGTATGCGCGGGTGAAGTCGCGACCCTCATTCGCGCCGCTGCTTGCTGAACGTGAGCGCGGCGTTGTTCCGCCCGCTCATTATGACGACCCAGACTTCTAACCCCAAGCGGATTGCCTTCGTCCACAACGCGGCACGCGATGTGGGCTTTGACGTCTCGGCGATCACGCATTCTGATCGGCTGGGCGATTTGCGGCCACGGCTGGAGCGGTTTGTTGCCCTGGGACGGCACGGTTCCATGGGCTGGATGGAGGAAACGCTGGACCGGCGCGGCCACCCCAAGGCGCTGTGGCCTGAGGCGCGGGCGATCATCATGGTCGGCCTCTCCTATGCGCCCGAGAGCGATCCGATGGCGACACTTCATCGGTCCGATACCGGAACCGTTTCGGTCTATGCCCGCAACCGGGACTACCATGATGTCATCAAAGGGCGGTTGAAAACGCTGGCCTCGAAAATCGTCTCGCGGCTCGGTGGCGGAGTGAAGGTCTTTGTCGACACCGCACCGGTCATGGAAAAACCACTGGCTGAAGCAGCCGGGCTTGGCTGGCAGGGCAAGCACACCAATCTGGTGTCGCGCGAGCATGGCTCCTGGCTCTTTTTGGGCTCAATCTTCACCACCCTCGACTTGCCCGACGATACGCCGGAGCGCGATCATTGCGGATCGTGTACGCGATGCCTGGACGTCTGTCCGACCGACGCCTTTCCGGCGCCCTACCAGCTCGATGCGCGGCGCTGCATTTCCTATCTTACCATTGAGAACAAGGGGCCGATCCCTCTGGAGTTCCGCAAGGCCATCGGCAATCGCATCTTTGGCTGCGATGACTGCCTTGCGGTGTGTCCTTGGAACAAGTTCGCCGAGATCAGTCGCGAGGCCAAACTGAAGGCGCGCGATGACCTAAACGCCCCACCGCTCGCCGTGCTGCTGGCGCTCGATGATGCCCGGTTTCGCAGCCACTTTTCTGGATCACCGATCAAGCGGATCGGGCGCGACCGATTTATCCGCAACTGTTTGATCGCCGCCGGCAACAGCGATGACCCGGGGCTCATCAATCAGGTGGAACCGTTGCTAAAGGACCCATCACCGCTCGTCAGCGAGGCCGCAGAATGGGCAATGGGTGAACTGACGGCTTAGAAAGCCGAGGGACCTCAGTCGGGCTCAAACCCGTCTGCATCCAGCGAGTAGCCTGCCAGATAGAGCGACCCGCAGATCAGAATGCGTGCTGGCTCACCGGCTGATTTTTCAATCTCCGACAGGGCCTCTTCCAGGCTTGCTGATACTGACCCAAATGTGCCGACCTCAGCCGCCGATGATGCGATGCTGACAGTGTCCAGGCTCTTATCGTGGCCAGGAACAGGAACCGCTACCACCTGCCGCGCCAGACCTTCAAAGGGGCGGAAGAAACTCGTCGCATCCTTGGTGCGCAACATGCCGGTGACCAGATAGAGGGGTCGCGGCAGTCGATCTTCCAGATCGGCCATCGCCTCGGCCAGGGCCTGTCCCCCACCGGCGTTGTGGCCTCCATCGAGCCAGACATCGCAGCTTGGCGCGAGATCGGCGAGGTCCCCGGTCAGTTTTTGCAGACGAGCCGGCCAACTGACTGTGCTCATAGCGGCGGCATAGGCGCTGTCGGGCAAGTCGAACTGGCTGTGACGCAGACACGCGATGGCCGTGCCTGCATTGGTGATCTGATGGCGCCCGGTAAGCCGGGGAAGCGGGAGATCCATGAGCCCAAAGGCGTCCTGATAGACAAGACGGCCATGTTCCTCGTAGGCCATATAGTCCTGGCCGTGGACAACGAGCGGCGCACCGACCCGTTTGGCTACCGAGCGGATCACCTCCAGCGCTTCTGGTTCTTGCGGGCCGATGACCGCCGTGACGTCGCGCTTCAAGATGCCGGCCTTCTCAGCAGCAATCTTCTCAAGGCTGTCACCCAGAAAGGCCATGTGGTCCATGGAAACCGGCGTGATGGCGGTCATTTGCGGCCTGTCGACGACGTTGGTGGCGTCAAGCCGGCCACCCAGGCCCACTTCCAGCAAAGTCGCATCGCCCGCCTCTTGGGCAAACAGCTGGAGGGCGACGGCGGTCGTCGCCTCAAAAAAGGTGATTGGCTGATCGGCGTTCACGCGCTCGCAATGCAGCAGCGCATCGGTCAGCATCGCATCACTGGCAAGCTTTCCGGCAACGCGAATGCGCTCATTGAACCTTACCAGATGAGGTGAGGTGTAGGCGTGAACGGCCTTACCATCGGATTCCAGCATAGCGCGCATAAAGGCAACGGTTGAGCCTTTGCCGTTGGTGCCGGCGACATGAAGCACCGGTGGCAAACGATGATGGGGGTTGCCTAGATCGCCAAGCAGACGCTCCAGCCGCTCAAGGCCAAGATCCCAGGAACGCGGATGCAACGTTGTGAAACGATGCAAAAGCGCAAGGATGCCGGACTCAGCATCAACGCTCTCCGGCACGGAGGAAGTCGGCGGAAACAGTGGATCGGTCGTCATGCGGGTTGGGTCTCATCCGCATTCTGCGCGGCACCATTGGGCAGGGCACCAGCGTCAACCGCTTCATTGTCCATCGCTCCACCCTCGGACGCAGAGCCGTCTTCGCTCAAGGCGCCGTTGGCCACTGCCCCATCGGGCGCGGAAAGCGCAGGCCGGGCGACAGGGTTGGTCATCAGATCGACCAGGCGGGCGAGCGTGTCCTTCATGTCCTTGCGGTGCACGACCATGTCGAGCATGCCATGTTCCAGAAGATACTCAGCGCGCTGGAAGCCTTCAGGCAGTTTCTCACGGATCGTTTGTTCAATCACGCGCGGACCTGCAAAGCCGATCAAAGCACCTGGTTCAGCAATGTGGATGTCACCCAGCATGGCGTACGAAGCAGTCACGCCGCCTGTCGTCGGGTTGGTGAGCACAACAATGTAAGGCAGCCCAGCCTCTTTCACGCGGCTGACGGCAACGGTCGTGCGAGGAAGCTGCATCAGCGACAGGATGCCCTCCTGCATACGTGCGCCTCCGGACGCGGCAAACAGAATCAGCGAGCGTCCACGCTCAACGGCAATTTCTGCGGCCTTGATGAAGGCTTCGCCGGCAGCCATGCCGAGCGACCCGCCCATGAAAGCAAAGTTCTGTGCAGCAACAACGACTGGTTGAGCGTGCAGCGTGCCAGCAGCGACCAGGAAGGCATCCTGCTCGCCTGTCTTGGCACGGGCATCCTTCATGCGATCGGTGTAGCGGCGCTCATCGCGAAACTTCAGAGGGTCAGCCACCACATCGGGTGTTTCGATCAGTTCGTACTGACCACCATCGAACAGGCGCTCCAAGCGGCGGCGCAACGGCATGCGCATATGGTGGTCGGAGTTAGGGACCACCCAATCATTGTTCTCAAGGTCCCGATGAAAGACCATCTCGCCCGTCTCCGGACACTTGATCCAGAGATTTTCCGGCGTCTCGCGCGAGGCGAACAGGGTGCGGATTTTCGGCCGCACAACATTGTCGATCCAGTTCAAAAGAAACTCCTCCGACGCTCATCCTACGCCATGGTCTTGAGACAGGCCGAACCCCACAGATTCGGCGAACGGTCATCGCGGGCGAAGGGCCGTCGGTACGTACCGGTCGGCCAAAAATCAAGAAACCTTGCGTTACACGGCCTTTCGCGCACGTCAAACGCGCAAACGAAGTGTGGTTAGGCGGCTTTGCGCGCGCCCCGCACCCCTTCGGCCAGTTGCGCCGTCAGACTGCCGATGGCGCTGACGGTCATATCGGTCGCCTTGCCCTCAGCATCAAGGCTTTGGGCAATTGTATCGACAAGCGCCGAACCAACCACCACGCCGTCTGCCACCGCGCCAATGGCCGCGGCATCGCCTGGTGTCTTGATACCGAAGCCTACGGCGACTGGGAGATCGGTTTGAGATTTGATCCTGGCAACGGCCGTGCTGACAACGGCCGGGTCGGCGCTAGCGGTGCCTGTGATGCCTTTGATCGCCACGTAATAAACAAAGCCAGATGTGTTGCCGAGAACTGTCGGCAGGCGCTTTTCGTCTGTGGTTGGCGTGGCAAGGCGAACGAAGTTGAGACCCGCCTTCAGTGCCGGCAGGCAGAGTTCGTCATCTGTCTCAGGCGGCAGATCGACCACGATCAGCCCGTCAACACCGGCGTGCAACGCTTCGGTCAGAAACGCGTCCACGCCATAGATGTAGATCGGATTGTAATAGCCCATCAGGATGATCGGTGTTGTGCTGTCTTCGGCGCGGAAACGCTCCACAAGTGCAAGCGTCTTGCTCAAGGTCTGCCCGCCCTGCAACGCTCTGCGGCCGGCCGCCTGAATTGCCGGGCCATCCGCCATCGGGTCGGAGAAAGGCATGCCGAG
>JBCDHR010000001.1:0-550515 GCA_038749715.1 Pseudomonadota bacterium | reverse complement strand
CGCCTTTGCAGGCCCCATTGAATACTGCCGAAATGAAGGCGCTAGAACGCCCGAATTATCGTTCCCCTTCAAAGCGTTAGGGGACAATTCGATGCAGAGATTCTGCTATGGTGCGGTCGAGAAGACTCGAACTTCCACCCGTGTTACCGGACAGCGACCTCAACGCTGCGCGTCTACCAATTCCGCCACGACCGCAAAGACCCAGAAGGCCAAAGACAAAGCATCGATGCCCGTCTAGAGCGCGGCTGATAGCAAAGGGCCGCGCGATGCTCAAGGCCTCTCGATGGGCAAGAGGCGTTTTTTCAAAAAGGACAGCGCGGCTTAGGGGTCAGCGCGCTTGATCTCGGTGATGGACACGGCAATGGCATCACCGCTCACCACCACCTCGGCCTCTGCAATCTGCATCCCGTTGGCCAGCACTTTCACATGCTCGCCTGGCAGCGTTTGCAGCTCAATCACAGCACCGCGGCCCATGCGCAGCAGCTGGTGAACGGGCATTTCCGCCGCTCCCAGTTCCACCGCAATATCAACGCTGATGTCTTCGACCGGATTTTGCATCGAGGGATGAGACTCACTATGTAGGCCAAACCTGACGGAAGCTTTGGGCCATCATGGTTAATGAGGCTTTAAGCTTTCGCCGCCCGGCGGGTCGCATCTGCCCTGTTGCCGACAAAGGTGAGCCTTTATGCACGAGCCCAAAGCGCGTTCCACGGTTGCAGTTGAGTCACCTGTCTTTCGACCCAAACAGCCTATCGACTGGCAAGTCTGGAACGGGCTGACGCCCTATCAGGTGGCTCTCGATGCCATGGAAGCGCGCGCCGCGGCCATTGCCGATGGGCAGGCCCGCGAGGCCATCTGGCTTCTGGAGCACCCACCGCTTTACACCGCCGGAACCAGCGCCGATCCAGCCGACCTCGTCGAGCCAGATCGGTTTGAGGTGATCAAAACCGGTCGTGGTGGCCAATACACCTATCATGGACCGGGCCAGCGTGTGGCCTATGTGATGCTGGATCTCAACCAACGGGGCAAAGACGTTCGCGCCTTTGTGGCGGCCCTTGAAGCGTGGGTCATCGGCACGCTCGACCGGTTTACGGTGCGCGGTGAGCGCCGCGAAGATCGTGTCGGTGTCTGGGTCAAGCGACCGGAAAAAGCGCCAGCGCCTGATCGAACGACGCCTGAAGACAAGATCGCGGCGGTCGGCATACGAGTGCGCAAATGGGTCAGCTTTCACGGCATCAGTCTCAATGTGGAGCCCGATCTTGATCATTTCTCCGGGATCGTGCCGTGCGGCGTGCGCGAGCATGGCGTGACGAGCCTTGTCGACCTTGGGTTGCCTGTCGACATGCATGATGCGGATCTGGCGCTGAAGGCGGAAGCTGAACGGCTTTTTGGCCCAATCCAGGATGTGCCACCGCAAGCCTTGATGGAACAAGGTTAGAAGTCTGCGACGATTTCCCAGGGCCGGTTGCGACGTTCGAAACTCGGCCAAATCGTCAGAGCCGCTGGCTGATTGGCGTCCGCCACTAAAGCAATCGCGCCATGAGCGCGTAGGGTACCAGCGTCGACAAGGATTGGAGGCGCGCAGCCCACCGGTGCCGCTAGGGCAGTCACCAGAATGTCTGCGGCGCGGCAATCCTCCACGAAGGCGCCTGGTTCGCGCACATGAGCGATCAACCGGCCGTCTGGCAGATGAGCCGTGCAGCCCAAAGGATCACATCTCCAGGCGCTTTCCCGGCCGGTACGGCCCGGATCAAGCGCCAGGCGTTGGTGCCAGAGGTCCACGGTGAACCGGCTGCCACGCGTGATGGAGCGATCAAGTGCACGCGATCCGTCGTCAGTCTCGCGCACCAACGCCACGGTCTGACCTGAGCGGTCGACCAGGATCGAGGGTTGTGGGGCAAAAAAGCCAACAAAAGGGATCGCAATTAGCGGCACCAGTGTAACCAATCGGGCCTTTCCGACCATTAGAGCGGCCAGGCATCCCGAAGCGGTTAAGAGCAGCAAGGCGGTCGGCGTAATGGCGGGGATGGCCAGCCTCGCGCCCTCCATCCCGCCGACCCAATAGGCGATTGTGAGCACCTGCTCCAGCCCGAAGCCCATCATCTGAAGCGGAAGGGCTTCAAGCCCAAACGGCGCAGCCAGCAACGCTAGCAATCCGAACGGCATGACGATCAGCGAAACCAGCGGCAGCGCCAGTACATTACCGAGAAGTGACAAGGGCGCGCCAACGGAGAAATGATAGGCGGCGAAGGGTGCCGTGGCGAGCCCGGCGATGAGGGACGTCATCGCGATGCCGAGGATTAAACCTGCCGGGCGACGAACCATGGCTGGCACCGCCGACGTTCTTTGATGGAACCAGAGCGACATGCCAGAAGATGAGATGGCGGCATAGGTGCTGACCAGCGCAAGCGTCGCAGCAAAAGACATCTGAAAGCTCGGCCCCAAAAGAGCAACTGGGGCAATGGCCAATACGATGAGTGCCGCCGCCGCCAAGGCGCGCGGCGTGAAGGCGCGGCGCATGGCCATGGTGGCGACAAGCGCGATCACGATCATAACGAACGCGCGCTGCGTCGCGGTGCTCGCGCCGGACAAGGCAAGATAGCCGACGGCAACCGCAAGCCCGGCGATGCCCGTCCACCGCAAGGCCGAGCGCGACGCAGCGGCACGCGGATGGAGCGCTAGTGCCAGGTAGAACACGGCCATGGCAGAAAGCGTCATCATCGCCATATGCATGCCGGAAATGGCAAGGAGATGGGCCAATCCGGCCTGCCTGAGTGCCTCCAGTGCTTCGTCCGACAGGCCATCACGCACACCAACGAGCAGCGTCGCCGCGAGAATGCCAGGATCTCCAGAAAGCTGGGAGGCGAAACGGGTTGCGAGGCTCTGACGGAGGCGAGCGAGTGTCGTGGAGATTTCTGAAACAATGCCTGGCTCGCCAATATCAGGCAGGCGTTCAGGCCGGCCATAGCTAAAGCCCGTTGCTCCAATGCCCTGAAAAAACAACTCTTTTCGCATGTTGCGTGCACCGGGCATGGCCGGTTCCGGCGGCGGACCGATCCGGGCGAGGACGCGGATGTGGTCGCCGGCAGCTAGCTCGCCTGCGCGGGCAATGACCGTGATGCGGATACGTCTGGGTGTCGCCTCCGGCGCGATATCCTCAATGACCAGGCGGTCGATCGTCAGGCGGGCGCGCGAGGCGCTGCGTTGCTCAAGTCGAACAATGTGGCCGGTAACCTCGGCGACATCCTCGAGGAGGAGCTGTGGACCGGAAACAAAGCGTGCATGAAGCGCGCCCAGGCTAGCACCGGCGAGAAGCGCACAAACGACTGAAACAAAGACGATTTTGGGGCTGTCCCGCATCTGCCTGGCCCAAAGGAGACTCGCTGCCAGCGCGGCCAAAAGCGCAATGAGGCTGGGCTCATAGGGAAGCGCGAAGTAGATGAGTAGCCCTGCCCCTACCGCGATCGCAAGCCAAGCCAGCCCGTTGCCGACGCTTAGACTGTCGTCAATCGCACGAACCGAGGCGGCCAGAACGCGGTCGGCCAGGGTGCTCCAGGTGCCGCGTTTGTCGCGCTTTGCTTGGGATGAAACTCCAAGGTCCGGCAGCGAGACAGATCGGTCCGGCGTTCCGGTTCCGGACCGATCCGGACCTTTGGCGTCTGATTGCGGGGTTCCGCCGACAAGCGCCATCACGCAAACCCTGCGCGGCTGTTGCGTGAGGCGTCAGTCATGGTAAGTGCGGGCGCGTTTTTCCTCGCTAGTTGTTTCGCCATCGACCCACCCACGGTGCCGCTCGTCCGATGGCGCATCCTCTCACAGTTGAGCCTTGCCCACCATGAGCCAATCCGGTCACGCTTCTTCCTCTCGCGTCGTCACGCGCTTTGCCCCCTCGCCCACCGGCTTTTTGCACATTGGCGGCGCGCGCACGGCTCTGTTCAACTGGCTATATGCGAAGTCTCAGGGCGGTGAGATGCGCTTGCGCATCGAAGATACGGACCGCGAGCGCTCTACGCGCGAGGCCGTCGACGCCATTTTGGACAGCATGAAATGGCTGGGCCTCACCTGGGATGGTCCAACGGTTTATCAGTCAGAGCGCGCCGACCGCCATGCGGAGGTCGCCAACCAGCTTCTTGCCGAAGGCAAGGCCTACAAATGCTTTGCTACGCCGGAAGAGCTGACCGCCATGCGCGAGGAGGCGAAGGCTGCTGGCAAGCCACCACGCTATGATGGCCGCTGGCGCGACCGTGACCCGTCAGAAGCGCCTGAGGGCGCGCCTTTCGCCGTGAGGATCAAAACGCCGATGGAAGGCGTCACGGTGGTCGAGGACGCCGTCCAGGGCACGGTGAAGATGCCAAACAAGGACATTGATGATTTCATCATCCTGCGCTCCGATGGCACGCCGACCTATATGCTGGCTGTGGTGGTCGACGATCATGACATGGGCGTCACCCACGCCATCCGCGGCGATGATCACCTGACCAATGCCGCTCGCCAGAGCATCATTTATGATGCACTGGGTTGGGATCGTCCGATCTTTGCCCACATTCCGCTGATTCACGGGCCGGACGGTGCCAAGCTTTCCAAACGTCATGGCGCTGTCGGCGCAGAAGCCTACCGTGCCGATGGGTTCCTGCCCGAAACCATGCGCAACTATCTCGCGCGCCTTGGGTGGGCGCATGGCGATGATGAGATCTTCTCCACCGAACAGGCCATCGAGTGGTTCGGCTTTGACGGTATGGGCAAATCCGCTGCCCGCTTTGACGTGAAGAAGCTGACGGCGCTCAACGCCCATTACATGCGCTCCATGGACCAAGACGCCTTTGTGAGCGCGCTGGAAACGAGCCTGCCCCACCTGCCAAACCATGAGGCTTTGCCGACGCCGCTCGAAGGGGCAAAGAAGGTGGCCTTCGAAAGCGCCCTGCCCGGCCTGCGCGAACGCGCCCGGACGTTGGTGGAACTGGTCGACAGCGCAAAGTTCCTGTTCGCCACCCGGCCGCTCGCAATGGAAGAAAAGGCCGCCAGCCTGTTAACCGACGAGGCACGCGCCCACCTTGCAAAACTGCACGCGCTCTACAGCGAAACAACCGGCTGGGATGCCGAGGTGCTGGAGACCATCACCAAAACCTACGCAGAAGAGAACGAGGTGAAGCTTGGCGCCATCGCTCAGCCTTTGCGAGCGGCGCTCACCGGCAGCAAAACCAGCCCTGGCATCTATGACGTGCTGATCGCGCTGGGGAGACGGGAGTCCTTGGCGCGGATCGGGGACGCAGTAAAATCGCCTCCGCATTGGGTCGGCAACGGCTGACGTCACTCAGAGCAAAATCAACCGAAGAGATTGGCTCTGAACCACAAAAACCAAAAGAAAAAGAACACCAAGATCAAAAAGACGACGGAGGCGGTAAACGCCTTTATACCGATCGTTTTTTCAATTTCTTGAAGTATAATTCCAATAACTTCCCACATAAAGGGTACCTAGGTTTTCTCGGCGCGGCGTTCAATAAGCTATTACCAACATCATAAACTGCAGGCGGCCCTCGGTCTGCGCACCGCAAGGGCGAACGCATGTCTATGCACCCTTTGAAGGCTTGCCGGTACGGGTGGAATTCGCTACCCACTCCCCACCAACGAACCACTTGGTGCAGTGCCGCATAGCGGGGCGCAATTGCGTGATCGCCCGGCCAAGAGCGCCTTGGAGCTTCTGGTTCCAATTAACGAGAGGAGAGCTCTGCATGAGCGACGCGAATGGCGACACCAAGGCGGTCCTGACCGTCAATGGAGAGGCCTATGACCTCGGCGTTCGTTCGGGCACAATTGGCCCGGATGTCATTGATATTTCAAAACTTTATGGCCAAACAGGCGACTTTACCTACGATCCTGGCTTTACTTCGACCGCATCCTGCGAATCTCAGATCACCTATATCGATGGCGATAAGGGTATTTTGCTGCACCGCGGCTACCCTATTGAGCAACTCGCCGAGCATGGCGATTTTCTAGAGACCTGCTACCTGCTGCTTTACGGTGAGCTGCCGACCTCAGCGCAGAAGGCTGATTTCGACAGCCGCGTGACGCGCCACACCATGCTGCATGAGCAGATGTCGCGCTTTTTCACCGGTTTCCGCCGTGACGCCCACCCGATGGCCATCGTCTGCGGTGTCGTTGGCGCACTGTCAGCGTTCTATCACGACTCCACCGACATCTCGGACCCGCACCAGCGCATGGTTGCTTCCCTGCGCATGATTGCCAAGGTGCCGACCATTGCCGCGATGGCTTACAAATACTCAATCGGCCAGCCGTTCATCTATCCGCGCAACGATCTCGATTACGCGGCGAACTTCCTGCACATGTGCTTTGCGGTGCCGTGCGAGGAGTACAAGATCAATCCGGTGCTGGCGCGTGCGATGGAACGTATCTTCATCCTGCATGCCGACCATGAGCAGAACGCCTCCACCTCCACAGTTCGGCTGGCCGGCTCATCGGGCGCCAACCCGTTTGCCTGTATCGCCGCTGGCGTTGCATGCCTGTGGGGTCCGGCGCATGGCGGTGCCAATGAGGCGGCGCTCAACATGCTGGCGGAAATCGGCTCGGTCGATAACATCCCGACCTATGTCGCCCGCGCCAAAGACAAGGACGATCCGTTCCGTCTGATGGGCTTCGGCCACCGGGTCTACAAGAACTATGACCCGCGCGCGAAAATCATGCAGAAGACCTGCCATGAAGTTCTGGGCGAGCTTGGCATCACCGACGATCCGCTTCTGGAAGTCGCCATGGAGCTGGAGCGCATCGCGCTCACCGATGAGTATTTCATCGAGAAGAAGCTCTACCCGAACATCGACTTCTATTCGGGCATCACGCTGAAGGCGCTGGGCTTCAACACCAACATGTTCACCGTGTTGTTCGCGCTCGCCCGCACCGTCGGCTGGATCGCCCAATGGAAGGAAATGGTGGAAGATCCGCAGCAGCGCATCGGTCGTCCACGTCAGCTCTACACTGGCGCTGCGCAACGCGATTACGTGCCGCTTTCCCGGCGGAAGTAGGTTCGGGCACCTTAGTCAAACGTCTTTTAAAACCGGCCTTTTTGGGGCCGGTTTTTTTTGGGTGCATGTCGATGTGCCGCGGGGAGTTGGTTTGAGCCCAACGTAGACATCGTGTCCGGTGCCGCGAATGACCGCTCCAGGTCCCACAGCAAACTCTACATCCGGCCGAACGGCTTAAGCGCGCCCGCCGTCCAGCAGCAAGTCCAACTCCATAGACGGCGACAGGACGCGCGACTGGAACGGCGTCGGGGAGATGTCGATGGTGGAGTCAGTGCTGAGCATGGCGCGAGTATAAGTTAGTCAAAGATCAGCCGCTCTTCCGAACTATTGAACCACAATTAGATCAATGACCAAGTAAATTAATAGTCTGCTCAAATATATACGATCGCCCAATTTTCTTGTCCAGCCTAAGACTTAACAGAAAGAAACCGCGTGCCTCCATAGGGCGCCCCAAATTCATTAGGCAATAACCAATGGAATAGTATTGATTAGCACTGAGCTCGGCAAATCCATTTTTTTCACTTATTGAAAGAGACAACTGGTAGTAATGAATGGCTTCATAGAATTTTGATTTCCGCCGATAGACATTTCCTACAGTACCGTACTTCGCGCTCAATCCGAATTTTTTGTCTAGCTGCTTATCAATATCAATTCCTTCCCAAAGACACTGCAGTGCCGCTTCAAAGTCTCCCAGTTTCTCATAGGCCCATCCAAGGTTTCCTAAATCGGCGGAGATCCCGTTCCTCCTGCAAAGCCGTCGCTCGATTTTAAGAGACTGTTGGAACAGGCCTAAAGACGCCTCCGGGTCACCATGAACTAGTTCAAGTAGGCCCATATTTCCCAGGCACTGAGCAATTCCCTCTTGGTCGCTTATGTCGCGATTTATAGCCAATGCCGCGCTATGTAGGCATCGTGATTTTCTTACGTGACCGATCGTTTTAAAATATACCCCAAGCGCGGCGTAGCATTCGGCTCTTGTTTTGCGATCGTTACTTGATTTGGCGATCTTGAGACCGATGAGGTGGGCCCGAAAGGCTTCTTTGGGATTTCCCCTCTCTAGCCAGACCTTCCCAAGAAGAAGCCAAGCCTGTGCATCACTCGGATCCAGTTGGGTTGCACGCTCCAATGCACGTTCCGCTTTGGCCATATCTTTAAGCATGATTATGCTGGCCGCATTGCGACATGAGCTGGCTGCCGAGATGTTACTTAACCGAACTGCCCTGTCTCTGTCCTCCAGAATACCATCAGCCTCCGCTAACAAGGCTTCATAACCTTTGTGTGGATCACTTCTTACCAGTGCCTCTTCAGCCAAGGAATGCTGATTAGACTGGCGCGTGGCGATCCGTTCTAGTTCTTGAATCGCTGGCTTAAGGTATTCTTTTATGCTCGCGGCGTTTGCCACACTGAGCTGCCTCGCATTCAAGACTTCCAGTAATTGGTTGACCTTAAGGTTGGTATCAGCCGCCAACTCGAAAGTTAGGTTTTCTCGTGGCGACGATGTCGCGTACAAGCGCGCGTGGATTACATCTAAAACTGCTTTCAATGCCCGATGATGTGTTGAGTTTTCATCGGCGAAAGCCTGCTGCCACGTGGTCTGGGCTCTGCGTGGTAGCGCATGTTTCTCAGCAGCCTTTTTCAACACAATCGCTGTAAGGGCTTCAGGTCGACCGTTTGCTTCTCTCACCAAATCTAGCGCACTAACTGCGATTACCGGCGCGAGGTATGTCGGACCATGTTCGCGAACGTCTGAAAGAACTGCATCGGGAGCCTCTATTCGCTCTGAGCGAAAGTAAGCAAGCAGGTCCGCTTCGGCCTCTCTGCAAACCTTCTCGACCATTCGTTGATCGACTTTTTGGGTCCAAAACTCGGAGAACACCGAGCCAGCTGCGATACCAAAGTTCTCGAATGCAGCCGGCCGATCGCCCTCCACTAAATTATATATTGCAACGCAGGTTCGAAAGCAGGCGCCAACAGCTAAGAACATGCCAGACGACATCGGTCACTTCCTTGGGTAGTCTTCCTAAAGAGGCATTGCCGTCATTGAAGCAAAGCGCAGGTTTGTCAGCTACAGTTGTAGCTATGTTTGCGATCGTCCACCATGCGCCGGTACGCCTCCGGGGTCATGGCTGAGGGCAGGCTGATGTTGACCTGAACCGCCATTGGCGCGCTCGCAGCTAAAGAGCGCTTTGTCCACAAAGCGGTTAAATGGGCATTCCGAAAAAATCGTCCGCAAACCTGGTGGTTTAAAAGCGATGGTCTGTCGGGAACAAGAACGTATCGACCACCATCCGCGCGCGCTCAGCTGGTGTTTGGTCGTCTGAGCCCTTCATGACGGCGTCCAGTTCCTTGAAGGCCTCCACTTGAGCGGTGCGCTCGGGCGTCGGGCGGGACATGGAGGCGAGTGCGCGGGCTATCAGTTCGGGGCGTGCATATTCATCGACATATTCGCGCACGGCCGGGCGGCCCAGGACAAGGTTCGGCAGCACGATCGTCCAGGCCTTGATGAAACGGCGGAAAAACAGGCGCGCTATATCATCCAGCCGGTATACGATCACTGTGGGGATACCGGCGAGCGCCAGTTCCAACGCCACCGTGCCCGACGCGGCAACAGCCGCATGGGCGGAGCGGAAGGCCTCGCGCTTGGCCTCTTCGCCGGAAACCAGTTCAACCTCGACGTGCCATGAGGATAGTTCGCGACGAATTTTCTCCTTCTGCCGCGCAACGGCGGGCAGGACATAGCGCGGCGTCGGCGCGCCTTCTGCCTTCAGGAACTCCACTGCGCGTTCTGTAACGATCTTCAGGAGAGGCATGAGCCGGCTGATCTCGCCGGACCGGCTTCCCGGCAGAATGAGCACGGTTGGCGTCTGATCACCTTCCAAGGGAGGGCGTTCAGCGGGGTGGCGAGGTCGCAGTTCGGTGACCTGATCGGCGAGCGGGTGCCCGACATAGGTCGCCGGCGGCCCGCCGAGCGTTTCATGTGCTTCCACCTCAAACGGCAAAAGCACCAGAAGATGGTCCATATAGGCGCGCATCGCCGCCGCACGGCCCGGCCTCCAAGCCCAGACGGAGGGCGATACCCAACCAACAATGGGGATATCTGGCGCACGAGCACGCACGCGCTTGGCGACGCGGTGGGTGAAATCGGGGCTGTCGATCAGCACCACAAGATCGGGCTTGCTGTCGACAATGGCCTCAACGGTCGCAGACAGCCGGTTCAAGATGGTGGGCAGACGCGCAATCACCGGCCCGATGCCCATCACGGCGATGTCTTCGATGTCGAAGATGCTGGTGACGCCTTCGGCCTCCAACCCCTCGCCGGCCAGCCCCTCAAAGGTGACGGCGTTGCCATGCTTGGCCTTCAACGCCTTGGCGAGCGATGCACCCAGACGGTCGCCGGAATCCTCGCCAACAACGAAGAATACCCGCTTCGGCGGGCTGCCCATGGCCATGGTCGCCGTCACCTTGGCTTTGGTGTCGCCGGTGGCGCTCATAGCCGCTCGTCCTTCGCACCGGCGGGCAGGAACTTGCTGCGCGGCCAACCGATAAGGCTGACGCCCTGAGCCTTGCAACGTGCTTCCACGTCGCTGCGCTGCGTGACAAGCACATGATCGGCCTCCACCAACACAGTCGAAAGGCCCGCCGCCTTGGCGTTGTCGATAGTGCGGGGCCCAATGGTTGGCATGTCGAGGCGTAAGTCTTGCTGGGGGCGCGGCGCCTTGGCGAGGCAACCTGTTTTCGCCTTCTTCGAGAAGCGCTTGGCCTTGCCTAGATCACCCACGCGCCCAAGCATGCCATCGGTGCCTTCTGCACCCTCCAGGGCGACGATACGGCCAGCGACCGCCACCGCGCCCTGCCCCATATCGAGATGGCCCGCGGTCCAGGCCGACTTGGCGGCTAGCGCCGCATCGGCCAGGGCGTCGTCCGATGGCTTGGGACCGGCCAAATGCCCCTCACCGGCGACAAGTGATGGCGCAATTTCGTGCACGCCAGCCAGGGTGAGCCCGCGTTCTCTCAACAACGCCGCCACCTTGTTGAGCACGGACTCGTCGCCGCCCAGCACGGTTGTGAGAAGGCGTGGGAGCATCTGCACGGCACCCCAATCGAGCTTCAGGCTTCCAAAGTCCGGGCGCTTGCTGATGCTGCCGACAATGACAAGACGCTCGGCGCCGAATGTCTCCAGCGTTGAAAAGAACGCTCCGACCTGACCCCAACCGAGCTGAGTGCGTTCGATCTCCGGAGCAAGAGAGCCGAGGTCCGCCTCGCCGCCAATACCGATCACGAGAAGCTCAGAGCCTGCGTCACGCGCCGCATGCGCGGCTTCCAGCGGCACCTTTCCGCCGCCAGCAATGAGCGCGATGCGCCCTATCTTTGACGGGTCTTTCTGAGGTGGGTTTTTGGTCGCGTGAGCCGTCATAGGACGCCTAACGGAGCCTACTCGACCGATGCTGGCAAGCAGAGTGCCCGGTCTGCGCGGGTTTGAATGAACTCGATCACCCGCTGGACGCTGGCATTCTCGGGGAACATGCGCGCAACATCCTCCACGCGTTCGGCAAGCGTGCCTTCATCGGAGAAGAGCAGCCGATAAGCCTGACGAAGGGTGTGGATTTCTTCGCGGTCAAATCCCCGGCGGCGCAGGCCAACCACATTGAGCCCGCCAAGGCGGCCGCGATTGCCGGTGACCATGCCGAAGGGGATGACGTCATGCTCCACCCCAGAGAGCCCACCGATAAAGGCATGCTCCCCAAGACGGACAAATTGGTGGGCCGCCGAGCCCCCAGACACGATGACATGGTTTTCAACCACGCAGTGGCCGGCCATCATGACGTTGTTGCCCAGGATGACGTTGTTGCCGATCTGGCAGTCATGGGCGACGTGCGCGGACGCCATCAACAGGCAGTGCTCACCAACCCGGGTGATCATGCCGCCATGTTCGGTACCCGGCTGGATCGTCACATACTCTCGCATGGTGGTGTTGGCGCCAATCTCCAATGTCGATGGCTCGCCGTGATACTTCAAGTCCTGCGGACGGTGGCCGATGGAGGCAAAGGGGAACAGATGGCAACCGCCGCCAATGGTCGTGCGGCCAGCGACGACAACATGGCTTTCCAACTTGGTGTGATCACCGAGCGCGACATCGGGTCCAACATGGCAGAACGGGCCGACAATCACGCCCTCGCCGAGGTTTGCTCCATCCTCGACAATGGCTGACGGGTGGATTTGCGTGCTCAAGCTCGTTTACCCCCATCGCCATCCTTATGATCGATTAGCATGGCGCTGAGTTCGGATTCGGCAACCTTGACGCCGTTGACCATGGCAACACCGGAAAACCACCACATATTGCCGCGCTGGCGCTGCTTGGTCATGTGGTACTCCAGCACATCGCCAGGCACGACAGGCTTACGGAACTTGGTGTTGTCGATGGTCATAAAGTAGACGAGCGGCGTTTCGCTTTGATCGCCGCGCGCAGCGATGCACAGCGTGCCTGCCGTCTGCGCCATGCCTTCTATTATCAAGACGCCTGGCATGATGGGTCGGCCGGGAAAGTGCCCCATGAACTGCGGCTCGTTGACGGTGACGTTCTTGATGCCAATGCCGAAATCATCGTTCTCGATGTCAACGATCTTATCGACCAGCAGGAACGGGTAGCGGTGCGGCAGAAACTCTAGGATGGCCTGAATATCGACGCTGTCGAGCGAGGTTGTTGAGCTTTCGCTGGGCGTTGGACCTTCAGTCATGTGACACACAAAACCTTCTTGCTGCGCAGTCTTCTTTGGGTTCAGCGGCGCAAGGGAGCGCTGAAGGGCGATGCCACGACACGGCCTGTGGCTCAAGCCCTCTAGGTGACCAATACCGGTTGCAAACGCTTTGTTGGATGGAAGACCTAGCTGGAGCCGCGTTCGCCCAGACGTTTCAACGCCGCCATCTCACGGAAGACAGCCCTGGCAGACTTGGCAGGTGTGCCCGCCCAACGCGCCCCAGCGGGAACATCGGCCTTAACAGCGGATGCAGCAGCGATCTGTGCGCCCATGCCCACCCGAATATGGCCTGCAAGCCCCGCCTGGCCGCCGATGGCAACAAAATCTTCAAGAACCGTTGAACCGGCAATACCGACGTGACCCACAAGAATGCAATGCCGGCCGACCTCCACATTGTGGCCAATTTGGACGAGGTTATCGATCTTGGTGCCCTCGCCGATAACTGTGTCGCGGGTCGTGCCTCGATCAACGCATGTGCCGCCGCCAACTTCCACATCATCCTGAATGATGACGCGACCCAGCTGCGGCACTTTCAAATGGCCCGCCGGCCCCATGGCGAAGCCGAACCCATCCTGCCCGATGCAGACGCAGGCATGGAGGATGACCCGGTCGCCGATGAGAGCGTGCTGAAGCGATGCATTTGGCCCGACATAACTGTCGCGTCCGATTTGAACGTGATGCCCAACGACGGCACCGGCTGAGATGATAGTGCCTGAACCGATTGAGGCTTTTGCACCAATGATGGCCCCTGGTTCGATGGTTGCGCCATCTTCGATTTCAGCCGACGCATCGATCACAGCATGCGATGAGACGCCGTTGGGGCTCAGCGCTGCGCCTTGTAACCTCACGCCTGCCGGTACCATGAGTGCGGCCGCTTTTGCAAAGTCGCGGTAAGGCTGGTTGGAAATCAGAGCCGTTACGCCTGTTGGCACGCGGTCCTGAAACTTTGGCGCCAAAATCACGCAAGATGCGCCCGTTGTAGCGAGGTGATCAACGTATTTGGCATTGTCCAAGAAGGTGAGAGATCCAGCATCAGCCGCCTCAATCGGCGCAACGCCGGTGAGTGTCGGCTCTTCTGTTTGGCCTACCCTACGTTGGGCCCCATGGATGGTAAGGCCCAGCTCCTCGGCAAGGCCGGCTGGCGTCCAAGGCTCAAGCGGAGGAAAGAAGTCTGGCTGGCACATGAGGAAGCTTCGAACGGGTTAAAAGGCCAAAAATGGAATTTTCTGAGCCAACTGAGATATGGAATCTGCTGCGGTGAAAACAAAAAAGCCATGGCGCGTCAACGCCATGGCTCAATACTGTCGTTCTTGGTCTTACGCTAAAAGCGCGCGCCCCCGCTGAAGCGGAACGCCAGCTCCTCATCATAGTCTTCAGATGAAAGGACGAAGGCATAGTCGGCCCGCAGGGGTCCAAACGGCGAGTTCCAAATCAAGCTGGCACCTACAGACGAACGGATTGAGCTGTCGTCGTTAACTACAAATGTCGGGTTTGCCGCGGCGATGACGTCCACGCTGCCAACCGGATCAAAAAGCGTACCAGCATCCGCAAAGACAGCTCCGCGGAGACCAATTGCTTCCGACAACACAGGCACGGGAAAATTCACTTCTCCAGATATCCCTGCATAGGTTGTGCCTCCAAGTGCATCACCGGTGCCTCCATCGCGAGGGCCAAAGCTATCAAATCCTCGAACCAAATTTGCACCTTGGAAAAAGCCGTCAACAATTAGGAGATTGTCATCATCCCAACTCACGACATTGCCAGCCTGAACGCGCACACTGCCAATGACATCAAACTCAGTCGACAGTGTACGATAGGCCCGTGCATCGAGAGTCGTCTTGATGAACTCCGCATCGCCACCGGCGCCTGCAATCTGTTGACGGAGCCTTACGAAGTAGCCCTCACGCGGCGTGTTACGGTTATCTATGGTGTCATAGAGTAGGGTCCAAGTGAAACTTGATGTAAGGCGCTCATCCGACTGATCAAAAGTTTCTGAACCACCATCAGGCGGGTTTTCGCCAACCAACTGCTCGACCGCTCGAGAGGCCGTAGTGCCTGCGTCCAGAGTGTATTCCGTGATGTCCAGGCCATAGGATAAGCCAAAGGACAGGTCATTGGTGATAGGCGCAACGACACGCAGCGCTCCTCCATTGGAAATTGTCGTGTACGAACTATCGTCGTCATCACCAGACTCGCGGCGGTAGAGATCGAAGCCGGCAGCAAGACGACGGCCAAGAAAATAAGGTTCTGTGAATGAAAACTCAATATTCCTATTGTTATCTAGTCCGCCACCAACAGCTGCCCGTACATATTGACCGCGGCCGAGAAAATTGCGCTCGGTAATTGATATCTCTAGGGTAACTCCATCGTTAGATGATATGCCCGCACCGAAGGATATGTCGCCCGTCGACTGCTCAACAACTGCGACATTCAAAATCACACGGTCGGGAGCAGAACCCTGCTGTGTACGAATTCGCACCGCTTCAAAGAAGCCTGTGGCGTTCAATCGACGCTCTGCGCGATCAACCAGAACACGATTGAATGCGTCGCCTTCCGCAAAGTCGAACTCACGACGGATAACCGAATCCCGGGTGCGGGTGTTACCGGTGATGTTGATCCGCTCAACATAGGCGCGCACGCCTTCATCAACGAAATAGGTGATATCGATCGTCTGGTTGGCCGGGTCGCGGTCGCCGCGCGGGCGGACCTGTACGAAAGCGAACCCGAATCGTGAGACCTCAAGAGTCAGCGCCTCAATGGAACGATCAACGGCGTCGGCGTCATAGGTGTCGCCTGGACGTGTCTCGATCACACCGTACAAATCTTCTGGATCAAGCTCCCGAAGGCTGGAGTCGATTTCCACCGACCCAAATTCGTAGCGCGGCCCTTCATCAACGGTGAATGTGATGAAGAACGCGTTTTGCTCTCGGTCCAGTTCAGCGACCGCTGAGACTACACGGAAATCCGCGTAGCCTTCACTCAGATAAAACCGACGCAGCCGCTCGCGGTCGGAATCCAGCCTGTCGGGATCATACGTGTTGGACGAAGACAGGAACGACAGAAGGCCGCTCTGCTCAGTGGAAATGGTATCGCGAAGCTTTCCGTCACTGAACGCTTGGTTGCCGATGAATGTGATGCGCGAAACCGTGGAACGCTCATCTTCGTTGATCTCAAAAACCAGATCGACGCGGTTGTCGCCAACCTCAATGATCTTCGGCTCAACACGGGCTCCAAAGCGGCCATTGCGGCGATAAGCTTCCAAGATGCGCTGGGTGTCAGACTGTACAGCCGATTCAGTCAGCACGCGGCGCGGTTCGAGCTGCGTCACCAGGCCGAGGTTCCCATCGTCCAACCGACGATTTCCTTCAAAAACCACTTGGCGAATGATCGGGTTTTCTTCGACGAAAACAAACAGAACCCGCGAGCGTCGCTCCAACCTGACATCAGCGAACAGACCGGTCGCGAAAAGCGATTGCAGGGATTCATTCAAGTCGCGCGCAGAAAACTCGCGGCCGGGTACAACTGTCAGGTAGGAAATGACCGTTGCATCTTCGATGCGTTGGTTGCCTTCCACCTCAATGGAAGAAACGACAGCAGCCTGGGCTTTAGCGGGCGCGAGGAAGAAGCCCTCTTGATTGGTCGCAATGCTCAGCGGGAAAACCGCAATCATTGCAGCGAGCAAGAGGGAAAAGCCGAAACGGTTCATTCTCATTACAATCCTCAGGCCGTACACAGGCCGCAGCAGAAATTCTTTGGTGCCAAGCCGAGTCACTTCGCACCGCCTTGGTCTTCTATCGTGGTCACGGCACAACGCAAGCCGTGGTGGTTGGTTTTAAAGGCTTTCCACCCATGCGTTGCAGGTCGGCAACGGTCACTTAATGTTTCTTAACGGCTGTTAACGCATCAGATTGGCGATGTCGTTCCATGTGGCGAACACCATCAGCCCCATCACCATCGCCAGACCGACACGGAATCCCAGCTCCTGGCTGCGATCGCTCAAGGGTCGACCTCGCAAGGCTTCAATGGCGTAGAAGGCCAGATGGCCGCCATCCAGCATCGGAATTGGGAACAGATTGATGAGCCCTATGGAGACCGAAATGATTGCGGCCAACTGAAGCAAGGCGAGGAATCCGAGGGTTGCCACGTCGCCGGAGATTTTGGCGACCCGAACAGGCCCCGATAGCTGGTCTGCTGATTCTTGGCCCACCAAGATTCGGCCGATGTAGGTAAGCGACTGCGTGATCACCTGGCCCGTTTGCTCAACCGCTCTGCCTGTGGCGCCAATCGGGCCGTATTCGATGGTCGTCACGTCGTCGGTGCTTGCCTCATGTACGACACCGATGACCCCAACGCGCTGCATGTTGCCAAAGCCGTCATCGATTTCGCGGCGCTCGGGCGTGACAATGACATCAATCAGCGAGCCATCGCGGTCGAGCGTGAACAGCAAGGGTCGCTCTGCTGAGAAGCTGACGACGCTACGCACATCGTTGAAGCTCTCAATCGGCTCACCTTCAATGGCTTCAATGATGTCGCCAGGCATAAGCCCTGCCGCTTGGGCAGGAGAGTTTTCCTGAACCGCGTCGATGCGAGGCACCGTCACGCGCTCGCCGAACACCATGAAAACACCGGCGAAAATCACGATGGCCAGCAGGAAATTGGCAAATGGCCCGGCGGCTACGACGGCGGCACGTTGCCAAACGGGCTTGAGCTGAAACGCCTCGCTGCGCTCCTTGCCATCCATCGTCTCCAGCGCCTGGTTGTCCGGCACGCTGGCGGCGTTCTCATCACCGACGAACTTTACATAGCCACCCAATGGAATGGCGGCGAACTTCCAGCGTGTACCGTGCTTGTCGGTAAAGCCGAAAAGTTCTGGGCCAAAGCCGACCGAAAAGGCCTTCACACCCACACCACACCATCGGGCGACCGCGAAGTGGCCAAGCTCGTGGAAGAACACGACGATGGTCAGCACAAACAGGAAGGGCACGATGGTGCCCAGCACAAAAGAGCCGCTGCCGGCGATCAGATCCATGAAATCCCGTCCTTTTAAGTCCCAAGACTGATCTACAGGAGCCTTGGCTACGCAGGCAATGTGTGTGTGCTGACAGCCTTAGCAAGTCGTTGACCAAGCTGGTCGGCGATGAGCACGTCTTCTAGCGTGACAAACGAACGCAAACCGCTGTCGGATGCTGCCTTGTCCATCGTCATGGCGACAATGGTGGCGATTTCGTGGAAGGCGATGCGGCCATCGACAAAGGCTGCAACTGCGACTTCATTGGCCGCATTGAAAATGGCCGGCATCGCGCCGCCTTCTTTGAGCGCGTCAAACGCGTGGCCCAACATAGGGAAGCGATCCATGTCCGGCGCTTCGAAGGTGAGTTGCGCTAGGTCCGCCAGATCGAGGCGCGGCACGGGCGGAACCGGATAGCGCCCCGGCCAAGCGAGCGCGGCTGCGATGGGCGAACGCATATCCGGCGCGCCAAGCTGCGCCAGCACGGAGCCGTCGGTGTAGTGCACCATACCATGGATAATGGATTGTGGGTGTACCAACACCTTGATCTTGTCTGGTGCGAACGCAAAAAGGTGATGCGCTTCAATAACTTCCAACCCCTTGTTGGCAAGGGTGGCGGAATCAATCGTCACCTTGGGGCCCATCGACCAATTGGGATGGTTCAGCGCATCCTGAAGCGTTGCCTTGGCGATGGCATCCCTTGTCCAGGTGCGAAACGGCCCGCCAGAAGCGGTTAGCGTGATTGCTTCGATCTCATCGCTGTTGCGCTCTTCAAAAACCTGGAAGAGCGCGCTGTGCTCTGAGTCCAGCGGCAAGATGCGCACGCCGCGTTCGGCAGCGAGGGCTGTCATCACCGGGCCGGCACAAACAAGCGCTTCCTTGTTGGCAAGGGCTATGGTGTTGCCTGCCTGAAGCGCAGCCATGGCTGGTTCGATACCAACGGCACCCACCATTGCGCAGACGATCAGATCAGTCGACGTCGATGCCGCCTCCAAAAGCGCGTCACGGCCAGCAGCCACGGAAACACCGGTTCCCGAAAGCGCTGCCTTCAAATCGTTGTAACAGGCCTCATCAGCAACAACGGCACGCTTTGCACCCATTTCGCGCGCTCTGCTGGCCAGCTTATCCACGCTCCCGTTGGCAACAAGCGTTGTAACGTCAAAGGCTTGAAGGTTGGCCGCAACAACATCTGCAACACTGTCACCGATTGATCCGGTTGCTCCCAAGACGGTAAGCGATTTTGGTTCCGTCAAAGCCTCGAATGTCCCCTCGCTGGCCCCGCCCGACCATCAGCCAACGGCGAAAGCAAAAAATCCCTCAGCCACGGTACCCTCGCCGCGCAGTGCCAAGCCGATCAGGAAGGCAGCCGCACTGGCAAACACCAACCCATCGACACGGTCCATGAACCCTCCATGGCCAGGCAGAAGGCTTCCGCTGTCCTTCACCCCGAACTTGCGTTTCAGGGCCGATTCAAACAGGTCGCCCACCTGCGCTGCAAAGCTGAGTGCGAATGCAATCAACGCCACAAACGCCACAGCGGTCATGGTAAGTCCAACCCCTCGGCCTCCCGATATGGCCGCCAATCCGATATCCCAGTCTGACGTTCTGGCCCAGACCAGGAAAGCGAGACATAAGGCGATAGCCGCTATGGCACCCGATATGGCACCCGCCCAGGTCTTGTTGGGTGAAATCATGGGCGAAAGCTTGGGACCGCCGATAGTCCGACCACCGAAGTAAGCCGCGATGTCTGTCGACCAGACTGCCACGAAGACGAACAAAAGCGCCGTTAGCCCAATCGCGTCATGCCCGCGCAGGCTGATGAGGCTGGCAACCAGCCAGGCGGCATAAGCCACCCCTGTTAGAAACCAACGCCTCGGGCTTTCAAGAAGCGCCGCGCCGAGCGCCAGAAACAACAGACCGGCGGCCATCGCCAAGGCGCTGAGCGGGCCGAGATAGTGCGCAGCAAAGGCTGTAAAGCTCACAATGAGCGTGCCCATGATCAACCGACGCGGCGCACGGGTTCCAGTGAGGCTTTCCCATTCATCGAGCACCAGCAGGCCGAGCACCAGAAAGGTGATGACCGAGATCAGCCCGCCGCTCCAGGCTGTCAGCAAGGCAACAGCGATCAGCACCAGCCCTGAAAGGATGCGTTGGGTCAGTTCGGGAAGGGTGAAACGACGCATGGGAATTGGACAAGCTTCGGGCGCATGGATGCGGACCAGCGCACTGATCCGCTTGGGAAACAACGCCTTAAAGGGTCCAGATCAGCTTGGCCAGTCAGACCGATGGTCGAAGCGCGTGGCTTATGCGCGCGCAGCCTGTGGCTCTTCTAGGCTGCCGCCAAAACGGCGTTTGCGCGAGGCAAATGTTGTCAGCGCATCATCCAGTGCCGCGGCATCGAAATCAGGCCACAAGGTCGGCGTGAAGACGAACTCAGCGTACGCGGCCTGCCAAAGCAGGAAATTAGAGAGCCGCAACTCGCCGCTAGTGCGGACGATGAGATCGGGATCAGGTTGGCCAACCGTGTCGAGCGCCTCAGAGAACCGATCAAGCGTGATGCTGTCAGGATCGAGCTCGCCACGCGCGGCTTGGGCCGCAAGCTGCCGGGCAGCGCGGACGATTTCATCGCGGCCGCCATAGTTGAAGGCGATATTGAGATAGAGGTCCGACTGGTCGGCGGTCACCCTCTCGGCACGCTCAACCAGCGCACGGATGTCGCGGTCCAGGTTCTCGCGGTCACCGAGAATGCGAACCTTCACGCCATTGGCCTTCAGATCAGCAAGGTCACGCTCGATGAAGAGTCGCAGCAAGGTCATCAAATCGCGGACTTCAGTGGGTGGACGCTTCCAGTTCTCCGAGGAAAACGCAAAAAGCGTCAGGTAGCGCACGCCGCGCTCACCGACATTGCGCACTGTTTGGCGAAGAGCTTCCACACCAGCGCGGTGGCCTTCGCGCTTGGGCAGGCCATGGCCCTGTGCCCAGCGGCGGTTGCCATCCATGATGATGCCAATATGAGCCGGCTGCCCGCAGTCCCCCGAGCGGGTCGCGGCGACCGTTGGGCTGATGACATCCTGAGGAGGCCTGGAGATATTCGGCTCATGCAACACGGCCGGCGAACCAGCGATGACCGTTTTTCTCAGGGTTTGCGGCATAGGGCAGCGCTCATTGAGAGGTGAGAGGAATGCACAGGATTCCAACGGATCCAGCAGCTACGCAGCCTCGCATAACCGCAAATCACTAAATTTGCATGATCTCCGATTCTTTCGTGGAGAGCATCTTATCGATCTCACCAACGAACCGGTCCGTCAGTTTTTGCACCTCATCGGAGGTCTGCCGCTGTTCATCTTCGGACATCCCATCGACCTTTTTGACCTGATCAAGCCCATCGCGGCGAACATGACGAACAGCGACACGCGCCTGTTCGGCATATTTCTGCGCGACCTTGGTTAGCTCGGTGCGGCGTTCCTCGTTGAGTTCTGGGATGGGCAGGCGAATGTTGGTGCCATCCACCACCGGATTGAGGCCAAGATTGGACTGGCGAATGGCCCTTTCCACCGACATCAGCGTCCCCTTGTCCCAGACTTGGATCGAGATCAGGCGCGGCTCGGGAACCGAGATGGTGGCAAGCTGTGGCATCGGCATCTGGCTGCCATAGGCGTCGACCATGATGGGCTCTACCAGGCTGGCGGAGGCCCGGCCTGTGCGCAGGCCGCCAAATTCGGATTTCAGGCTGGACAGAGCGCCCTGCATGCGGCGCTCAAGATCGCCCATATCGACGGTGTCACTCATTTCGTCCTCTCAAACTCGAAGGAAGCACAAGGCCGTTGGGCCAAGGCTTAAGGGGTCACGCGTGTGCCGACATCTTCGCCAGCCAGCACCGCGCCAAGCGCGCCAGGCTGGTGAATCGAAAACACGACAATGGGTAGTGCGTTATCGCGTGCAAGAGCAAGGGCTGCGGTGTCCATGATCGCCAATCCTTTGGCGAGTGCCTCGTCCAGCGTCAGCGTGCTGTAGCGGGTCGCGCTGGGGTCTTTCTTAGGATCGGCGGAGTACACGCCGTCCACCTGGGTGGCTTTCAGGATGGCATCTGCGCCGATTTCCGCCGCCCGCAAGGCTGAGCCCGTGTCGGTCGTAAAGAAAGGGCTGCCGGTGCCGCCAGCCAGGACCACTGTCTTGCCCTCGTCCAGCGCTGCCAGAACGGCACGCTGGGAAAAAGTCTCGCACATGGTGGGTGCTGGAAAGCCTGAGAACAAAGCGGCTTGGCCGCCCGCCTCATGGATCGCCTCTCGCATGGCGATGCCGTTAATCAGCGTACCGAGCATGCCCATATGGTCGCCAGCGACGCGGTCACCACCTTCTGCGGCCATGCGGGCGCCGCGGATAATGTTCCCGCCGCCCACAACGACAGCGAGCTGTGCACCCGATTTGGCGCCGGCGACGATCTCTGAGGCGATGCGTTGAATGATCTGCGCGTCGTGGCCGAATCCGTTCGCGCCGGCCAGTGCCTCGCCAGAAAGTTTCAGGAGATAGCGTGGCGCCTTGTCTGTCACCGGCAGAATCCGTTGCTGGGCGGTAAAAAGTTCGCCTTCCGGATAAACGAAGGGTGCCGCGCTGTCACGCGGCACCCTCACTTCACGTCAACAAGACGTTGATAACGTCGTCGTAGCACCCGTGGAGGGTGTTAGCCCTGCGCGGCGGCAGCGACTTCGGCGGCGAAGTCAGCTTCTTCTTTTTCGATGCCATCACCCAGCTTGAAGAGCGAGAAAGCCTTCAGCGTGATCGGCGCGCCTGCATCGCCTTCAGCAGCTTTTACTGCTTCAGCGACCGTTTGGTCGGGGTTCATTACGAAAGCCTGGTTGAGGAGCACGCTCTCTTCGAAGAACTTACGGATGCGGCCTTCGACCATCTTCTCGATGATGTTGTCGGGCTTTCCGGATTCGCGAGCCTGTTCGGCGAACACGTGGCGCTCACGCTCAACCAGAGCCGGGTCCATGTCTTCAACAGACAGAGAAAGCGGCGCGGTGGCGGCAATATGCATCGCGACCTGGCGACCAACGGCATTCAGCGCATCAGCGTTGCCGGCTGATTCCAGTGCGACCAGCACACCGATCTTGCCAAGGCCCAGTGCAACGGACGAATGCACGTAGCTTGCAACAGCGCCCTGATCGACCGACAGACGGGCGACACGGCGCAGCGTCATGTTCTCGCCAATGGTGGCAACAGCGTCCTTGATGGTGGCTTCAACCGTCTTGTCGCCGCCATCCAACTGGGCAGCCAGAACAGCTTCTAACTCATCGCCAGCGCTGAGCGCGGTTTTGGCGGTGCTTGCAACCAGGCCCTGGAACTGTTCGTTGCGAGCAACGAAGTCGGTCTCAGAGTTCAGCTCGATCATCGCGGCGGAGGAGCCTTCTGCGACGACGCCGACCAGACCTTCAGCAGCTACGCGGCTTGCCTTTTTGGCAGCGCGGGCCAGGCCCTTGGTGCGCAGATAATCGACGGCAGCTTCCATGTCGCCATCGGTTTCAACCAGGGCTGCTTTGCAGTCCATCATGCCTGCGCCGGTCGTTTCGCGCAGTTCCTTCACGGCCGCTGCGGTGATTGCCGCCATTGTCTTATCTCCTATGGTCTCTTCGATCTGGCCAGCCTCAATCTCCTTGCGGAGTTTGGCGGCCATCAATTTTTGGATGTGCGTGGGCGTTGCATCGCGCCAACGCGAAAGTTTGGCAGTAGGCCTTAAAGCTTCTTGGGGGCCTAAGGCTTCTTGATCGGCCGTTTTGTTGCCCGGTTGGCGAGGCTCATGCCTCGCCAATCATGACAGGACTGTGTCAGCCGATGCCGAAGCCCCCTTAGGACTTGGCTTCAGCGTCTTCAGCTGGCTTTTCTTCGCTGGCCGCTTCTTCGGCTGGTGCTTCGGCAGCAGCCTCTTCAGCTGGTGCTTCCTCAGCTGCCGGCTCTTCGGCTGGCGCTTCAACAGCTTCAGCAACCTCAGCGGTCACTTCTTCGGCTGCAGCAGCTTCCAGAACGGGCTCTACCGGTGCGACTTCAGCAGCACCCAGATCAACGCCAAGGTCGGTTTTGTTTCGCGAAATGCCATCCAGCGCGGCGCGCGAGATGAGATCACAGAACAGCGAGACCGAACGACCTGCATCATCATTGCCGGGGATCGGGAACGCGATGCCATCAGGATCACAGTTGGTGTCGACGACAGCGACCACCGGAATGCCGAGGCGGTTCGCCTCTTTGATCGCGATCTGCTCTTTGTTGGTGTCGATGACAAACATCATCGAGGGCAGACCCGGCATGTTCTTGATGCCGCCCAGCGCACGTTCCAGCTTGTCGCGTTCGCGGGTGCGCAGAAGACGTTCTTTCTTGGTCAGACCCGATTCGGGGTTGGCCAGGATTTCTTCCAAATGCTTCAGGCGCTTGATGGAATTGGAGATCGTGTTCCAGTTGGTCAACATGCCGCCGAGCCAGCGAGAATTCACGTAATACTGGGCCGAGTTGCGGGCCGCTTCAGCGATCGGCTCAGACGCCTGACGCTTGGTGCCAACAAACAGGATACGGCCGCCATCGGAGAGCACATCGGACACAGCCTGAAGTGCGCGCTGAAGCATTGGGGCCGTCTGGCCGAGATCGATGATGTGGACACCGTTGCGATCACCGAAGATGTAGGTCCCCATTTTCGGGTTCCAACGGTGGGTCTGGTGGCCAAAGTGAGCGCCAGCTTCCAGAAGCTGACGCATGGTGAAGGCAGGAAGTGCCATGCGTTTCTATCCTTTTCCGGTTCAACCTAGCGCACCGTTGGCTTGAGGTGTCTCCTCAAACCACCGGATGGTCGATCAACTGCCATCGACCGGTCGGTGCGTGTGGAATGGAGGGGCGCATAGACCGTTTTGCGGTGCAACGCAAGGGGAAGAAGGCCAGCGAATGCGCAGTTGACCGGGTTAAACCAGCTTGGCTTCTTCAATCCCCGACATCGCGCGGACAGCGCCGGCAAGTTGTGGGCTGACGGTGTAGGAACCAGGTAGTGTGATCTCGATCTCTTCGCCCGCTTCCTGATCGAGCACAATCAGGCTAACTTCACCGCGGCGCCCGGGCTTCAGATGCGGTGCGAGCGCAGACACCGCATCCGGCTGGCGCAGAAAGACCTGCAAGCGCTGCGGGCTGGTGCTGGCCACCTCATCGAGTGCCTCGATCTTGGTTGCGCGCAGACGCAAATCCCCGTCTGTCATCCGGCCCGCGACAGCGATGAGCAAGGACTTGCCAGCCTTTGCGAGTTCTCGGCTTTCGGCGATCTGTTCTTCATACACCGCGATTTCGTAGAGCCCGGAATGGTCGGTGAGCTTGATGATCGCCATCGCGCGCCCGTCTCGGGTGCGACGCTCATAGCTGTCGGCGACGACGCCGGCCAGCCGCGCGGCGTGCACCGGGCCGCGTCGTCCCTGGTCACTCGCGGGAGCGTCGTCGTCATCGTCGGGACTTCGCGTGCGCACCTGTTCGAAAAAGTCCTTGTAGGTCGGGATGCGCAGCCGTTCAAGCACCTGCTCATAATCATCAAGCGGATGCGCGGAGAAGAAGAAGCCCAGCGCCGCCATTTCATTTTGTAGCTTCTCGGCAAGCGGCCAGTCATCACCCGGGAGGACCAGGTCCTTTGGCGTGGTGTCAACCTCACCGAACAAACCGCCCTGCCCTGAGGTGCGATCATCGTGCAGGCTCGCGGCTTCGGCAAGCAGACGATCCGCCGAGCGTGCAAGCCGTGCGCGGGAGGGATGCAAGCTATCGAACACGCCGGCGGAGATCATCGTCTCTAGCGGTCGCTTGCCGATCAGCCTGGGATTGACCCGCGTCACAACATCATCGAGCGAGGTGAAGGGCCCATGGGTGTTGCGCACCTCGACAATGTGGTCGGCCACCGCCTCGCCCACACCCTTGATGGCGCACAGCGCATAGTCGATGCCGCCATCGCGAACCGAAAAGCGAGCCTCGCCATGGTTGAGTGAGGGCGGATAAACCTCAATTTTGCGGTTGATGGCATCTTGGCGAAAATCAGCCAGCTTCTCGGTGTTGGTGAGGTCGTAGGTCATCGAAGCGGCTAGGAACTCGACCGGGTAGTTCGCCTTCAGATAGGCGGTTTGGTAGGAGACCAGCGCATAAGCTGCTGCGTGCGATTTGTTGAACCCATAGTCGGCGAATTTGGCAACCTTTTCAAAGATATCGCTCATCAGACCCGCATCGAGGCCGCGTTCTTCAGCGCCTTTGAGGAAGCGGGACTTCTGCTTGTCCATCTCCGAGCGGATTTTCTTACCCATCGCGCGGCGCAACATGTCGGCTTCGCCAAGTGAGAAGCCGGAGAGGACGCGGGCGATCTCCATCACCTGCTCCTGGTAGACGATGATGCCGTAGGTCTCTTTCAAGACCGGCTCCAGGAGCGGGTGCATATAGTCCGGCTCTTCCTGGCCATGCTTGATCGCGGCGAAACGCGGAATGTTTGACATCGGACCGGGGCGGAAGAGCGCGACAAGGGCGATGATGTCTTCAAAGCGATCGGGTTTAAGGATCGAAAGCGTGCGGCGCATGCCGGCCGATTCCACCTGGAACACGCCGACGGTCTCCGCTTTGGCATAGAGCTCGTAGGCGCCAGGATCATCAAGCGGAATGGACGCCAGATCGATCTCAATCCCGCGCTTCTCAAGCAGCCTCAGCGTTTCCTGAATGATGCTGAGGGTTTTGAGGCCGAGAAAATCGAACTTCACAAGGCCAGCCGGCTCCACCCACTTCATGGAGTACTGGGTGACGGGCATGGGCGAGCCCGGTTCGCGGTAGATCGGTACAAGCTTGTCTAACTCGCGATCGCCGATCACCACACCGGCGGCGTGGGTGGAGGCATGGCGGTAAAGCCCTTCCAGCCGCTGGGCGAGATCGAGAAGTTTCGCCACGATGGGCTCTTCGCGGCCCGCTGCCCTCAGCGTGTCCACTTCCTTCAGCGCCCGATCGAGCGTGTAGGGATCGGCAGGGTTGGCCGGCACCATCTTACAGAGCCGGTCGACCTGTCCGTAAGGCATCTCCAAAACACGACCGACATCGCGCAGCACAGCGCGGGCCTGAAGCGTCCCGAAGGTAATGATCTGGGCTACCCGATCGTGGCCGTAGCGCTCCTGCACATAGGCGATGACCTCGTCACGCCGGTCCTGGCAGAAATCGATATCGAAATCCGGCATGGAGACGCGTTCAGGGTTCAAGAACCGTTCGAACAGGAGACCGAAGCGCAACGGGTCCAGGTCGGTGATGGTGAGCGCCCAGGCGACGACCGAACCGGCGCCGGAACCACGACCTGGGCCGACGGGGATATCCTTGCGTTTGGCCCATTGGATGAAGTCGGCCACGATGAGGAAGTAACCGGGAAACTGCATGCGCTCGATGATCGAGAGCTCGAACGTGAGCCGGTCATCATAGTCCTGGCGCGAGAGGCCAGGCGCCATGCCGTTGGCTTCCAGCCGTTCGTCCAGACCAGTCTTGGCCATACGACGAAGGGCATCGGCTTCGCTTTCCTCCGAAGCATCGCCGTTGGTGGCATTACTTTCAGCGGGCGCATCGTCAGTGGTGAAATGCGGCAGCAGCGGTGGGGAGAGCAGCGGCCGGAAGCTGACGCGTCGTGCGATCTCGACAGTGTTCTCGAGCGCCTCGGGCAGATCGGCGAAGCGCTTGGCCATCTCCCTGGAAGAGGCGAAGGCATGATCGGGCGTCAGACGGCGGCGATCCTCATCAGCCACCAGCCGGCTCTCGGCAATCGCGAGCAGCGCGTCATGGGCTTCATAGTCTTCGCCGGTGGGGAAGAAGTTCTCATTGGTCGCAACCAGCGGCAGATCACGCTCATAGGCGAGCGCGACCATCGCGCCCTCGGTGACCTTCTCCTGCTCCATGCCGTGGCGTTGGAGCTCGATGTAAAGCCGGCCGGTGAACAACTCGTGCAAAGTTTTGAGCCTGGCCTCGGCGACTGCCTTGTCCTCATCCCAGAGGGCCTGACCAATGGGACCGAAGGCCCCGCCGGTGAGGCAGATGAGGTTCTCGCTTCGCTGGGTCAGCGCCTCGATATCGAGGTGCGGCCCCTTCTGGCCCACATCGTCATAGGCGGAGGAGGCAAGCGACAGAAGGTTGAGGAAACCATCCTCGTTCTGGGCAATGAGAACAATGGCGGGCGGCGCAGCCTGCACCCTGCCCTTGGGCGCGCCCAACTTGCCGCCGGCCTCTTCGCCATCGCCGAAGTCTACGGGGATCTGAAGCCCGATGATCGGCTGAATGCCGGCCTTTGCGGCTTTCTCGGAAAACTCCAGCGCGCCAAACAGATTGTTGGTGTCGCAAATCGCGAGCGCCGGCTGCCCATCCTTCTTGGCCAGATCGATCATCTTGGCGACCGGCAAGGCCCCTTCCAAAAGGGAGTAGGCCGAGTGCGACCGCAAATGCACAAATGGCTGATCCATGGGCACCCTTGCCTTCCCGCCAGTCCCAAAGACCAACGTGCTTCGATGGCAAGGTAGCGCTCAGCCCTGATGCGCCCAACGGGTCATTGGAACCAATCGAGGCTTATCAACAGGCGTTGCTTGCACAAGCAAGGCAACGGCCCTGAAGATGGACTGACGTTTAGACAATCATCCCAAGCGCCAGGACCATCAGACCGACAACCAGCAACGCACAACCATCTTTGACCAGCAGCATCACGCCCTCCTTAGGTAAGACCATAAGAGGAGCATAGTTCTATTTTTGTTCTCATGTCAACAAAACGAGAACAAACGCCTATAGCACACTGATATCGTTTTCTTTTTCTGGTTTCAAGCCGCCGGCGCGACGCTGACCCTGTCAACCACCTTGCCGCCTTCGAGCGTTATGATCCGGTCCGCCCGTGCAGCCAGATCCATGTTGTGGGTGGCGATGAGCGCTGCGATACCGGCAGCGCGCACCAGCGAGACCAGTATGCTGAACACATGCTCGGATGTCGCCGGGTCAAGATTGCCCGTTGGTTCGTCGGCCAGGAGCAGGGATGGCGCGTTGGCCATGGCGCGGGCGAGCGCAACGCGCTGCTGTTCGCCACCCGAGAGCTCTGCCGGGCGGTGGGTCGCGCGCTGGCCGATCTGAAGATAGTCCAGAAGCTCGCGGGCGCGCACCGATGCCGTTTTGCGATCGAGCCCAGCGATGAGTTGGGGCATCATCACGTTCTCCAGCGCATCGAACTCTGGCAGGAGGTGATGAAACTGGTAGACGAAGCCGATGGCTTGGCCGCGTAGGCGGCTAACCTGGGCATCATCGAGCGTTGTCGCATCTACCCCGCCGATAATCACATGCCCTGAATCGGGCCGGTCGAGGAGCCCACTGATTTGCAGGAGCGTGGACTTCCCGGCCCCCGACGGCGCCACCATTGCGACAAGTTCGCCGCTGTGAAGCGTGAAGTCGGCATCGCTGAGGATATTCAGTCGTGCTTCGCCGGTCTGAAAACCTCGCGAGACACCGCGTAGTTCGAGCCTTGGTGTGCCTTTCGGCTCATTCATAACGAAGTGCCTCAACCGGATCGAGCTTGGCCGCACGCCATGCCGGGTAAAGCGTCGCCAGCAGCGACAGGATCAAGGCAATGACCAGGATGAACGTCGTCTCGACCGGATCCATATCCGCAGGCAAGCGGGACAGATAGTAGAGTTCGGGCGAAAACAGCTCGGTTTGGGTCAGCGAGGAGATCAGCCGGCGGATGTTCTCCACGTTCTGGCACAGGACCGTGCCGAGCACGAAGCCGCACGCCGTGCCAGCTAGGCCGATACTGGCACCTGTCATCACGAAGACCCGCATCACCGCACCGCGTGTCGCGCCCATGGTGCGCAGGATCGCGATATCGCGGCCCTTGTCCTTCACCAGCATGATCATGCCCGACACCACGTTGAGTGCGGCGACAAGCACGATGAGCGTGAGGATGAGGAACATCACGTTGCGTTCCACCTCCAGCGCGGAGAAGAAGGTGAGGTTGCGCTGGCGCCAGTCGACCGAGAAGAGCGGGCGTTCGGCCGCGGCTTCGATCTCAGCGCGCATGGTGCCGATGGCATCTGGGTTGTCGACATAGACGTCGATGCCGGACACGGTCTCGCCACGGTTGAAATAAGCCTGCGCTTCGGCAAGCGGCATGAAGACGAAGACGAGATCGTACTCCGACATGCCGATCTCGAAGATCGCTTGGACCTCATAAGCCTTGATGCGCGGGGTGACGCCAAAGGGCGTGACTGAGCCGCGCGGCGTTACGATTGTCAGGCTGTCGCCCACCAGAACGCCAAGCGTCGATGCCAAGCGCTGGCCAATCACGATGCCTTCGGCAGGCTCGCCGGTCACAGGGTCTGTTCCGCCGAATCCATCCAGGCTGCCCGCGCGCACCGCCTCTGACATGCCCGGCAGTGCCAACAGGCTTTCCTGCGAAAGGCCACGGACCACCACGCCGTTGGAGGCGTTGGCGCCGGATGCCAGTGCCTGGCCCTCCACAAAGGGCACGGCGAGTTCCACGCCATCGACCGTTAGAAGCCGGTCTGAGACCTCATCGTGATCATTCAGTGGGCTATCGATCGCCTGAAGAACCAAATGGCCGTTGATGCCAAGGATTTTGTCGAGCAGTTCAGCGCGGAAGCCATTCATCACCGCCATGACGACGATCAGCGTGGCAACGCCCAGCATAATCCCGACAAAGGAAAAGCCCGCGACGACTGAGATGAAGGTCTCTTTGCGGCGGGCACGCAGATAGCGCAGCGCGATCATCCACTCGAATGGCGCGAAGGCGCCGGCTTCGCGTGGTTCAGACGCTGGGCGGTTGGCTGCTTGAGGGGTGTCGCTTGGAATGCTGACCAAGACAGGCTCTCCTTTGGGCGTCGCGCCTTTGAATGGCCATCTGCCACGATTCGCGTGCAGGATGCGAGACAGACCCAGAGTCCGACCTCGCCTTGGTTCTCGCGCGTTGTCCCGCTTCTAGCGGGCAAAGAGCGGCCAAAGTATGGAGGCGCAAACCGTTTTCGGTGGTGACCTTGGGTCCGGATCGACCGCTAGTCTGTGAGCGCGTTGATGGCAGCTTCCGGCGTCATCATGGTGCGTTCGCCCGTCTTGCGGTCCTTCACCTCCACCTCGCCCGATGCCAGGCCCTTGGGTCCGACAATCACCTGTTTTGGCAGTCCGATCAGGTCCATCTGCGCGAACTTGGCACCGCCACGGGTATCCGTGTCATCGACCAGCACCTCGCGCCCAGCAGCTTCCAGCTTGGCTTCCAGATCGGCGACAGCAGCATCACACGCCTCGTCGCCGGGGCGCATGTTGATAAGGCCGATATGGAACGGCGCCACTGATTCCGGCCAGATGATGCCGTTCTCATCATGGGAGGCTTCAATGATCGCAGGTGCAAGGCGCGTCGGTCCGATGCCATAGGAGCCCATATGCACCGGCACGTCCTGACCATCGGGTCCGGCGACAACTGCATTCATCGGGGCGGAGTATTTGGTGCCGAAATAGAAGATATGGCCGACCTCGATGCCACGCGCAGACACACGGCGTTCTTCGGGCACTTGGGCCAGGAACGTCTCTTCCTTGTGCATCTCTTCGGTCGCCGCATAGCCAGAGGTGAAGGGTGCAACCAGATCGGCGAGATCCCCGGTGAAGTCGGTGTCTTCGCCAGGCACAGGCAAGTCGAGCAAAGCCTTGTCGCAGAACACCGCGCTCTCGCCGGTGTCGGCCAGAATGATGAACTCATGCGACAGGTCGCCGCCGATCGGCCCTGAGTCAGCCTGCATGGGCACGCTTTTCAGCCCCATGCGCTCAAAGGTGCGCAGGTAGGCGACAAACATGCGGTAGTAGGCGCGACGTGCGGCATCCTTGTCGATGTCGAAGGAATAGGCGTCCTTCATCAGGAATTCGCGCGAGCGCATGGTGCCGAAGCGCGGACGCACCTCATCGCGCATCTTCCACTGGATGTGGTAGAGGTTGAGCGGCAGATCCTTGTAGGAGCGCACCGAGGAGCGGAAGATCGATGTGATCATCTCCTCATTGGTTGGACCGTAAAGCATCGGGCGACCATGCCGGTCTTCAACGCGCAGCATCTCCTGCCCGTAGTCGTCGTAGCGCCCGGACTCGATCCACAGATCAGCCGGCTGAAGGGTCGGCATCAAAAATTCAATGGCGCCCGCCCTGTTCTGCTCCTCACGCACAATCTGACAGATCTTGTCGAGCACGCGCTTGCCGAGCGGCAGCCAGGCGTAAATGCCGGCGGCTTCCTGGCGGATCATGCCAGCGCGCAGCATCAGGCGATGCGAGACGATTTCGGCCTCGCGCGGCGTTTCTTTGAGCGTGGGAAGGAAATAGCGCGACAGGCGCATGGATAGCCTCACTGGAGCGGAAAGAGCGCGCGGCAAGCCAGCAAAGGCGATTACCGCAAGAAGGCCTTAGCCCATGCCTTAATCCGGGGGCCCTATGCAAGGCCCCGCGCCGACATCGGGCGCCGAACTTTCGGGCCTACATTCGAAAGCTATCGGTGGCAGGGATGATCGGAGCGCGGTGCCAGCACCACGCTACCGGCCTCGAAAGACGCTATCGTCTCACCGCGTGTGACTGTCGTGGATCGTGCTGGCCTGACGCGCGGTCTTTGCTGCCCCGGCCTTACAACGCGCGGGCCAACAGAACGAGTGCGAGAGGAAAAGCGCTCCTCATACGTCTCTTCGCTACGCGCGGCAGCGATGACGTCGTATCCATCAACCTCAGTGGGCAAATCGATCTGCACCGTCCGCACGTCCACGTGCGGAATGATTACCGGCGCACTCTGCGCGGCGCAGGCATCCAAATGATGGCGGTTGCTGATGCTTTGCGCGTGGGTTGGCACTGCAGCGCCAAGCGCAAACGTCGTCGCGAGGGTGGCAGCGATAACAAGCATCGCACTTCGCGACCGGCGACGGCATTCATACATGTGGGACTTGGCACAATCAGACATGCGCTGAGACTATGCGATCTCGCCGCGGTTTTCGCCATGGTGATGGAAACGGGGTAAACGCCTTCAGCAACCGGTTTGAGTTTCGGCAATTCCGATACGGGAATTTAGCCCGCTTCGTGTTGTGCGGTGCAGCAACTTTTTTGCGTGACTCCCAACAGGAAAAGTGCCTACAACTGAGCCATAAGCGGTTTGAAGCCGCACAAAAAAATGCCATTGGCTCAAGTCTCGGGGGGAGACGCGGGGTTCATTGGATGACTAGAGGCAGGATCAGTGATCCTGCCTTTTATTTTGCCCAAATTTCAGACAGTTACGCGGACTTCTTCATGCAGCCAGCCTCGGGTCGGCTTGCGGCTGCGCGTCGTTTAGGCAACCGACAAATCGGTATGGACAAAAACCGCTTTGAAACGGCAAATGTCCATCACGCTCATTTCTCACATTAAGTTTTTCATCTAAGCTATTGATCTTATGTCGGAAGTGGAATGTCTAAAATTGATAGTCCACTGTACTCCATCAGCCAATAAAGCGCCGCAAACACAATGCTCGCAACGATCGTGTTGCGGACAAAGATCCGGACAATGTCGACCTTGGCTGGTGCGCTGGCAGGCGCGCCGGGCACGACTTCGCCTGCTTCGCCCTGCGTCTTCACTCCGAAGGGAAGAACGGCGAAAAGCGTGACCCACCAAATGACAAAATAGATGGCAAATGCGCTACCCAAACTCATACGTAGGAATCCGAATGACGTTAAAACAAGGCTCGTTCAGCACCCAAACGACCCGATTTTGAACCGGCTAATTGAAAGTTTTGTTCGATGCCAAAAGTTGCTCGAACCGGTATCTAGGTCAGACTTCCTCAAGCTCAATTAGCGTGCCGTTGAAATCCTTGGGATGGAGAAAAAGAACTGGCTTGCCATGCGCGCCGATCTTCGGCTCCCCGTCGCCCAGCACACGCGCGCCCTCACCTTTGAGCCGATCGCGCGCCTCCAAGATATTATCGACCTCAAAGCACATATGGTGGATGCCGCCAGCCGGGCTGCGCTCCAAAAACGCATTGATTGGTGAACTCTCGCCCAGTGGCTCCAGAAGCTCCACCTTGGTGTTGGGAAGCTCAACAAACACCACCGTCACGCCATGGTCTGGCTCGGCCTGCGGTTCAGACACCGTGGCACCCAACTGATCGCGGTATTGCGCGGTTGCGGCAGCCAGGTCCGGCACCGCGATGGCGACATGGTTGAGGCGTCCAATCATGATGTTGCATCCTTATCGATCAACAGTGCGTGGACATGAACCACCGGTCGCTTGCCCCAAACCTCGCGCACGGCGCTGCGCACGGATTTTCGCAGCGATTCCGAGACAGCATCGACATCGCGTCGCCGTGGCATGGGAAGCGCCCGTAATGCCGTGCTCGTCGCATCGAGCACGTAGGCGTCAGCATCCTCGCCATCGAGTTGATCGGGCAGGCCATCAACGATTACCTCGATGTCGCTGACAAGCTTGCCAGAGCCAGACAGGCCAAGCGCAATAGTGATGACCCCAGTTTCCGCCAAGGTCCGCCGCTCATAGACACCGCTATCGGCCGGCGGCGTGATGAGGTTGCCATCCTTGACGTAGATGCCCGGCTCAATGCCATCGACGATGTCGCAGCCATCGCTACGAATTTCCAGAATATCGCCATCATTGATGATGGTCGCGCCGTAGCCATGCTCTTTGGCAAGCTCGGCATGGGCATCAAGATGCCTTGCTTCGCCATGGACCGGCACCACGGTGGTTGGCCTCAGCGCTGAATAGAGATGCACCAGTTCGCCGCGCCGTGGGTGCCCGGACACATGGATGGGCGCATCTGCATCAGTGATGAGGTTGATGCCGGTGGCCGCCAGCTTGTTCATGATGCGCAGCACGCCGCGCTCATTGCCCGGAATGATGCGGGAGGAAAAGATCACCGTGTCGCCGCGGGTAAGAGACAGATGCGGATGGTCATGCTCGGCGACACGGGAGAGCGCGGCGCGTTCTTCACCCTGCGAACCGGTGAGGAGCACCAGCGTCTTGCTGCGCGCGACCCGGTCGAAGCTGCGCATGTCTTCAATGTCCGGCAGATCGGTGAGAAGGCCCATCTCGACGCCCACGCCGATAACCCGTTGGAGGGCGCGGCCGGCAAGCACAACGGTGCGGCCCGCCTCCCGCGCGGCATCGAGGATCGACTTGATACGCGCCATGTTCGAGGAAAAGAGCGTCACACAGACGCGTTGCTCAGCTTCGGCAATGACCTTGGCAAGCGCCTTGCCAACTTCGGCCTCGGTTGGGCTCTGCCCGTCGCGCATGGCGTTGGTGGAATCGGAGATGACCGCATCGACGGGACCGGCGTCGCGGAAGGCGTGAAAGTCAGAAAGCTGTGTCGGTTCGCCGATCACAGGTTCTGCATCGAGCTTCCAATCGCCGGTATGGACGATGCGCCTGTCGCCAACCTCAATAAGAAGCGCATTGCTCTCCGGAATGGAGTGGGAGACCGGCACGGCGGTGATCGAAAAGGCACCAATCTTGAAAGGCACCCGGGGCTCGAAACGCTCAATTGGCATCACGTTCAGGACGTCATCGGACGGGTTCTTAGCTTCCAGCAGGTTTTGCGCAAAGGCGGTCATGTAGACCGGCGCCTGAAGCTGTGGCCACAGCGTCAAGAGCGCGCCAATATGGTCCTCATGGGCATGGGTGATGAGGATGCCATCCAGCTTGTCCCGGCGTTCGGCAATGTAGCTGATATCGGGCGTGATGATGTCGATGCCCGGCAGATCGGGTCCGGCAAAGCTGACACCACAATCGACCATCAGATAGCGGCGATTTCGACCTGAACCATAGCCGTAAAGCGCCAGGTTCATGCCAATTTCGCGGACACCGCCAAGCGGCATGAATGTGAGGGAGGGCGATTGGGCCATGGATCTTCCGGTGAACGTGTTTGATTAGCGCGGCGCGGACGGCGAACTGATCACAAGATCGCCCGCGTGTAGGGCCCGCAACGCACCGGACGGCAGCCGTAGCATCAAGGAGCCGTCGGCGGCCAGATGGTCAAAGGTTCCGCTTACGCGCTCGCGACCCACATCAACCGTTACGGTTTCACCCAGTCCAATCGCGTAGCGGCTCCATTGGGCGAGAACATCGCCTGGATTGGCATCAAGGTCCACCAGGCCGTCAGCGACCGCATGACGCAAGCTCTGGAACACATCGCCTGCCGTCGCCGTGCTGCCTTCAGCAGCAAGGCTGGTGACCGCGCGTTCCAGGCTTTGAGGCGCATGCTCGACATTGACACCGATCCCAATGGCCATGAGAGACGGTCTGCCGGGCTGGGTTTTCTGCTCCACGCGGACGCCAGATATCTTAGCACCACCGATCAGGACGTCATTGGGCCATTTCAGTTCCGCATCAGCCTGCCGATGCAATGGCAGGTGCGTAACGATGGCCCGGCGCACGGCCAGCGACAGCATGAACGGCAGAAGTGGCAGGGCCGCCGGTTTCGGCGGTGCGCCCACATAGGTGGAGTAGAGATTACCCGGCTCGGACACCCAGGGCCGATCCAGGCGCCCTCGCCCGGCCGTCTGGCGATTGGCCGTCACCCAGAACGGTGTTCTCTGGCCACGCTCAACCATGGCCCAGGCTTCTGTAAAGGTGGACCCTACCGTGTCGAAGTGGTGGTGCGGCGTGTCGGGCAAGCCGGGCGGTGTCGCCTAGAAGAGGCTTGCGGCCGCACGGCCCGCCCAGTCGGCCACAGGACCTGCAATCAAGATGAAGCCGATGACGAAGAGGCCTGAGGCCGTGGCCACCGTGCGAAGTTCGACCGATGCCGGAACGAACGGGTCCACTGGCTCATCGAAATACATGATCTTGATAATGCGAAGATAATAGACCGCGCCCACCACGCTCGCCAGAACGCCGATGACCGCGAGCACGTAAAGCTCAGCTTCGATGGCGGCCAGGAAAACAAAGTACTTGGCGAAGAATCCGGCGAGCGGCGGAATGCCGGCCAGCGAGAAGAGGAGCATCGCCAGGAAGAACGCCTGGACCGGATTGGTTTTCGAAAGCCCCGCCAGCTCATCGATCTCATAGGTCATGCCGCCGGGTCGGCGCATGGAGAGGATGATGGCAAAGGTTCCAAGCGTCATCGCCGCGTAGATCGCCAAATAGATGATAACGCCCTGCACGCCGGCCTGCGTTCCGGCGGCAAGCCCCACCAGCGCGTAGCCCATATGACCGATGGAAGAGTAAGCCATCAGGCGTTTGATGTTGGTCTGGCCGATGGCAGCGAACGCACCGAGCACCATCGACGCGATGGCAATGAAGGTCAGCACCTGCTGCCATTCACGGGTTGCCGGCTCGAACGCATCGATGGCAACGCGCACAAGAAGCGCCATGGCGGCAATCTTGGGCGCGGCGGCAAAGAAGGCGGTTATCGGCGTTGGTGAGCCCTCATAAACGTCCGGCGTCCACATATGGAACGGCACGGCGGAAATCTTGAAGGCAAGCCCAGCAAGAATGAAAACAAGGCCGAAGACGACGCCGGTTGAAACGCCCGATGTCTGCAGGACATCGGCAATCGGACCGAACTCGGTGTGGCCCGTGAAGCCATAGACCAGCGACGCGCCGTAAAGCAGCATGCCGGAGGACAGCGCCCCAAGCACAAAATACTTCAGACCCGCTTCAGAAGCGCGGGTGGAGTCCCGGTTGATTGCCGCCGTTACGTAGAGCGCGAGCGATTGCAGCTCCAGACCGAGATAAAGCGCGATCAACGTGTTGGACGAGACCATCATGCCCATGCCGATGGTGGCGAGTACAATCAGGATTGGCAGTTCGAAGCGGCCATAGCCTTCCCTGTTAGTGAAATCGACGCCCATGGAAAGCGCAATCGCCGCGGCGGCGAAGATCAGCACCTTCATCATGCGGGCGAACTCGTCCATCACGAACGCGCCGTTGAATGTCGTGCCGACCGGCGCCAGGATCACCAGAACGATGGCCACGATGAACAGGCCAATCGACAGGCCGGTGATAAGATTGGTCGTGTCGTCTTTGCGGAACGCGCCAAGCATCAGCATGGCCATGGCGCCAATCGCCAGAACGATCTCTGGCAGAGCCGGCATCAAATCGGGGACAGCGGGCTGAAGCATGGCGTTACCTTGAAGCCGGAAGATTGGTCAGAGCTTGGTCACCGGCAAGTTCGGCGGCCTGGAGCGCCTGCTCGACCCCAACAACCATGTTGGAGACGGCGGCGGCCGTGACGTCGTTGATCGGCGCTGGATAGATGCCGAAGAAGATGGTGAGGACCACCAGCGGGACCAGCACAATGAGTTCGCGGGCATTCACGTCGGCAATCGTCTTCAGGTTCTCTTTTTCAAGTGGCCCGAAGATTACCTGGCGATAGAGCCATAGCGCATAACAAGCCGACAGGATGACGCCGGTGGTGGCCAAGAGCGCGACCCAGGTGTTGGCCTGGAAAGCGCCCATGAGGGTCAAAAACTCTCCGACAAAGCCGGATGTGCCGGGAAGGCCAACATTGGCCATGGTGAAGATCATGAAGATCGCTGCGTACATCGGCATGCGATGGACGAGGCCGCCATAGGCCTTGATCTCACGGGTGTGCATGCGGTCATAGACAACGCCAACGCACAGGAACAGCGCCCCGGAGATGAAGCCGTGGCTGATCATCTGGAAGATCGCGCCCTGGATGCCCTGCTCGTTGATGGCGAAGATGCCCATCGTCACGAAGCCCATATGGGCGACAGACGAATAGGCGATCAGCTTTTTGATGTCCTCCTGCACCATCGCCACCAGCGAGGTGTAGATGATCGCGATAACCGACATGGCGAACACAAGCGGGGCGAAGAAGTCGCTCGCTTCAGGGAACATGGGCAGGGAGAAGCGCAGGAAGCCGTAGCCGCCCATCTTCAAGAGGATACCGGCCAGAATGACCGAGCCGGCTGTCGGCGCTTCCACGTGGGCATCTGGCAGCCATGTGTGGAAGGGCCACATGGGCATCTTCACCGCGAAGGACGCGAAGAAGGCGAGCCATAACCAGAATTCCATCTGCGCCGGGAAATCGTGCGCCAGAAGCTGCTCGATATCCGTCGTGCCGGCGTTCCAGTACATCGCCATAATCGCCAGCAGCATCAGAACCGAGCCGGCGAGCGTGTAGAGGAAGAACTTGAAGGAGGCGTAGATGCGCCGCTTGCCGCCCCAGACGCCGATGATGATGAACATCGGAATGAGGCCGCCTTCAAAGAAGATATAGAAGACGACGATATCAAGGGCGCAGAACACGCCGATCATCAGCGTTTCGAGCACCAGGAAGGCGATCATGTATTCCTTCAGGCGCTCGGTGATGGCGGCGCTTGCAAGGATACAGGCCGGCATCAGGAACGTCGTCAGGATGACGAACAGCATGGAGATGCCGTCAACGCCCATCTTGTAGGTGATGAGGCCGCCCAGCCACTCACTCTCTTCGACCATCTGGAAGCCGGGGTTGGAGTTGTCGAACGCCCCCCAGATGAACAGCGACACGATGAACGTGACGATGGTGGTGAACAGCGCAATGTTGCGGATGTTACGGCGCGCGATGTCATCGTCGCCGCGGATCAAAAGGATCAGCGCAACGCCGACGAGCGGCAAGAAGGTGACGATGGAAAGGATGGGCCAGTCGATCATGGTCTAGGACGCCGCGAAAACGAAATAGGTGATGAGTGCCGCGACGCCGATGAGCATGGCGAAGGCGTAGTGGTAGACAAAGCCGGTCTGGATCTTGACCACACGGTTGGTCACATCGATGACCCGCGCTGCAATGCCGTTGGGGCCGATACCGTCGATCACGCGGCCATCGCCGCCCTTCCAAAGCACGCGGCCAAGCCATTTGGCCGGGCGTACAAAGATGAGGTCATAGAGCTCATCGAAGTACCATTTGTTGAGCAGGAACCGGTAGAGAATGTCGTGTCGAGCCGCGAGCTGACCGGGCAGTGACGGCGTGCGGATGTAGAACCAGTACGCCATCACGAAGCCGAGGATCATCATCACAAGTGGCGAGCGGATGACCCACTGCGGCACGTAATGCAGATCATGCAGAATCTCGTTGCCATCTGCGATGAAAACAGACTCGCGGAAGAAGTGTGCCACGCCGTCCTCATAGGCAAAGGAGTGCTCGAACACGATACCGGCCGCCAGCGCCCCGAAGGCCAGAAGGGCAAGCGGAATGGTCATCACATAGGGTGATTCATGCACATGGCTCATCACGTCGGCAGAGGCGCGCGGCTTGCCGTGGAAGGTCATGAAGATGAGGCGCCAGGAGTAGAAGCTGGTGAGTGCGGCGGCGAACACCGTCATCCAGAAGGCATAATTGGCAATACCAGGGCCCGCGGCGTAGGCGGCCTCAATGACTGCATCCTTGGAGAAATAGCCCGCCGTATAGGGGAAGCCGGTCAGCGCGATGGTGCCTATGATCATCATCACATAGGTGAAGGGGATCAGCTTCCACAGACCGCCCATGCGACGCATGTCTTGTTCGTTGGAGACCGCATGGATCACCGAGCCGGCACCAAGGAACAGAAGCGCCTTGAAGAAGGCGTGCGTGAACAAGTGAAAGATGCCGACCGTATAGGCGCCAACACCCAAAGCCACGAACATGTAGCCGAGCTGGGAACAGGTTGAGTAGGCGATGACACGTTTGATGTCGTTCTGCACCAGACCAACGGTCGCTGCGAAGATTGCTGTCGTGCCGCCGATGAAGGTGATGAAGGCAAGCGCGTTTGGCGCGAACTCATAAAGCGGCGACATACGGGCCACCAGGAATACACCGGCGGTAACCATGGTCGCGGCGTGGATGAGCGCGGAGACCGGCGTCGGGCCTTCCATCGCATCGGGCAACCAGGTGTGGAGCAGGAACTGGGCAGACTTGCCCATCGCGCCCATGAAGAGGAGCAAACAACAGGCTGTCAGCGCATGCACTTCCAACCCGAGGAAGTTGAACGTGGCGTCCGCCATCTCCGGCGCCATCTCGAAGATGGTGGAGAATTCGACCGAGTCGAAGAGGATGAAAATGCCAAAGATGCCAAGAAGATAGCCAAAGTCACCGACGCGGTTGACGATGAACGCCTTCATCGCGGCGGAGTTGGCAGAGGCCTTTTTGTACCAGAAGCCAATCAGGAGGTAGGAGGCAAGACCGACGCCTTCCCAGCCGAAGAACATCTGAAGCAGATTGTCGGCGGTCACCAGCATCAGCATGGCGAAGGTGAAGAGCGATAGGTAGGCGAAGAAGCGCGCCCGGTGCTCGTCATGGCTCATATAGCCAATCGAATAAAGGTGCACGAGCGCGGAGACCGAGTTCACCACCACCAGCATGACAGCGGTCAGCGTATCGAGGCGGAACGCCCAATCAACGGTAAAGGTACCGGAGGATATCCAGTGCAGCACCTGCACACGTTCATAGGTGTGGCCATGGGCATCGTGCTCACCGAAGCCGGTCTGGAAGAACACAATCCAGGACAGGATGGCAGCAATACCAAGAAGCGATGTGGTGATGATCTCGACCGGTCGATGGCCAAGCAGGCGGCCAAACAGACCGGCGATCAGGAACCCAATCAGCGGTAGAAAGACGATGGCGGACAGCATGCGCGGCTCTAGCCTTTCATCATGTTGATGTCTTCGACCGCGATGGATCCACGGTTGCGGAAGAAGACAACGAGAATGGCTAGCCCGATGGCCGCTTCAGCGGCTGCAACGGTCAGTATGAACAGCGCAAAAATCTGTCCAGCGAGATCGTTCAGATAGAACGAGAACGCCACCAGATTGATGTTCACCGCGAGCAGGATCAGCTCGATGGACATCAAGATGATGATCACATTCTTGCGGTTGATGAAAATCCCGAACACGCCGAGCGTGAACAGGATTGCCCCCACCGTCAGATAATGGCCAAGACCGATTGCCATTGGTCCTTAAATCCCCCTTATCGCCCAAGCCTTGCGGCGGGCGGTCATCCTTAGAGCCACGCTCTAGAGCCCCTGCCCCGACTTCACCTTCACGACTTCCATGGCCGCCTCCGGTGTGCGGTTGACCTGAGCCACGATATCCTGACGCTTCACGCCTTCCCGATGGCGCAGCGTCAGCACGATAGCACCCACCATGGCGACCAAAAGCACCAGGCCAGCGGCCTGGAAAAAGTAGACATAGTCGGTGTAGAGCACGAGGCCGATCGCCTCGATGTTGGAAATCTCGTCAAGCGGCGGCATTGGCATGCCGGTTTCCATCGCCACATCGGCGTCCAAAACCGAGGCACCGAGCACGAGCGCCAATTCCAGCACCAGAATAACCGCCACAAGTGCCCCGATAGGCAGATATTGCAGGAAACCCTGCCGCAGTTCGGCAAAGTCGACGTCCAGCATCATCACGACGAACAGGAACAGCACCGCCACCGCGCCGACATAGACGACGATCAGCAGCATCGCTAGGAACTCAGCGCCGACCAGCATGAACAGGCCGGCGGAGTTAAAGAACGCCAGAATCAGAAACAGCACCGAATGCACCGGATTGCGCGCGGCAATCACCAGGAAGGCCGATGCCACCGTGATGGCGGCAAAGAGGTAGAAAAAGAAGGTGGTCAGAACCATCCAGATGCCTGTTTTGCCGCCTGGGCGGACCGTTTGATGCGGGTGATGATCGCCCCACGCGATCTGCCCGACGTTTTGGTGCTGCGCCGCAGCAGCTGAAGCGCTGCCGGGTGCGTGGTAGCCAAAGCTGTACCTGTCGTCCAGCCCGGCGCTCAGTGTGTTTGGGCCCTACCGGTAGGGCGCGTCCAGCTCCATGGATTTGGCGATGTCACGCTCCCAGCGGTCGCCGTTCTCAAGGAGCTTTTCCTTGCTGTAGTAGAGTTCTTCGCGGGTCTCGGTTGCGAACTCGAAATTCGGACCTTCGACGATGGCGTCCACCGGGCATGCTTCCTGGCAAAGCCCACAGTAGATGCATTTGACCATATCGATGTCGTAGCGCGTGGTGCGGCGCGTGCCATCATTGCGGCGCGGGCCGGCCTCAATGGTAATCGCCTGAGCCGGGCAAATCGCTTCGCACAGTTTGCAGGCAATGCAGCGCTCTTCCCCGTTTGGGTAGCGGCGCAGCGCATGCTCACCGCGAAAGCGCGGGGACACATAGCCCTTCTCGAAAGGGTAATTGATCGTCGCTTTAGGCTTAAAGAAATAGCGCATCGACAGCGCGAATGCGCCGACGAACTCCTTCAGGAGGAGTGATTTGGCGGCCTGATCAAGCTGCATGACGGTCTCCTCTTGGATCGATTACGGCGCAAGGCCGGTGAATTGAAGGAACGCTGCAACGGCCACGACCATGAACAGCGACAGCGGCAGGAAGACCTTCCAGCCAAGGCGCATCAATTGGTCGTAGCGGTAGCGCGGCACGAATGCCTTCACCATGGCGAACATGAAGAAGACGGCGAAGGACTTTAGGAGGAACCAGACGACGCCTGGCACCCAGGAAAGCGGCGGAATGTCGATGATCGGCAGCCAACCGCCCAGGAAGAGAATGGTGGTGAGCGAGCACATCAGCGCGATGGCAACATACTCACCCAGCATGAACATCATGTAGGGCGTGGAGCCGTACTCGACCATGAAACCGGCCACGAGTTCGGACTCCGCTTCGGGAAGGTCAAAGGGCGGGCGGTTCGTCTCGGCTAGCGCGGAGATGAAGAACACGATGAACATCGGAAAGAGCGGAAGCCAGTGCCAATCGAGGAAAGATGACGGCAGGCCGAGCGTTGTGCCTATGCCGGTGTTCTGTGCCAGCACGATCTCTGTCAGGTTGAGCGAGCCAACCAACAGCAGGACCGTGATGATCACGAAGCCGATGGAAACCTCATAGGAAACCATCTGCGCGGCGGAGCGGAGCGCAGCGAGGAACGGATATTTCGAGTTCGACGCCCAGCCACCCATGATGATGCCGTAGACACCGAGTGAGGAAATCGCGAGCACGTAGAGGATGCCGACATTGATGTCGGCGATCACCCAGCCTTCAGCGACCGGGATCACCGCCCAGGCGAGGAGCGACAAGGTCACCGTGACGAGCGGCGCCAGGATGAACACCGTTTTGTCGGCGCCCGACGGAATGAGCGGCTCCTTGAAGACGAACTTCAAAAGGTCGGCAAAGGACTGGAACAGTCCGAACGGTCCGACGACGTTTGGCCCGCGGCGCAGCTGTACCGCCGCCCAGATCTTGCGGTCGGCCAACAAAACATAGGCGATGGTGATGAGCAGGATCACCAACAGCAACAGGCTCTGCGCGAGCATGATGATGAAGGGCCAGGCGTATGTGTCCCAGAAGCTTTCCATAACGTCCTACTCCGCAGCCTGCGCCAGCACTGGCTGGTTCAAGGTGGCCGAACACTCGGCCATCACTTTGGAGGCACGGGCTATGGGGTTGGTGAGGTAGAAATCCTCAATCGCGTTGGCAAAATCAGCGTTCTTCAAGGCCTTGCCGGCTTTCTTAGCCAGGGCATCCAGGTCAGATGCATCGGCAGCCGAAATCTCTTCTAGAGCCGCCAGATGCGGTACCTGCGCGTAGAGCGCCTGACGCAGTTGATCGAGCGAGTTGTAAGGCAGCGTTTTGCCGAGCCGATCGGACAGAGCCCGCAGAATAGCCCAGTCTTCCTTGGCTTCGCCGGGTGGGAACGCACCGCGCGTCGTCTGCTGCGGACGGCCTTCGGTGTTCACATAGGTTGCCGATTTTTCGGTGTAGGCCGAGCCTGGTAGGATGACATCGGCCCGGTGCGCGCCACGGTCGCCATGGGTGCCGACATAGACGACGAATGCGCCGTCTTTGATCTCCAGTTCATCGGCGCCCAGATTGAAGACAACGTCCATGTCGCCTTGGCTGATGCCACCAGCATCTTTGCCGCCTTCGCCTGGCACGAACCCGACATCCAGCCCGCCGACACGGCCGGCTGCCGTATGCAGAACGCAGAAACCGTTCCAACCGTCTTTAATGACGCCAGTCTGCTTGCCAACCTTGGCCGCCAGCGCCAGGACCTTATCGCCGTCCGGCCCGGTCAACGCGCCCTGACCGATGATCATCATCGGACGTTCGGCCTTGGCCGGTGCATGATCGGCAAGCTTGGCCAGCGCATCGATGCCATCGCCAAGATGGATGTAATCATAGGTCAAGTCGGCCGGCTCGCCGATCAGCGCGATCGGCGTGGGTTCGGCCCGCCAACGCTTGCGGATGCGTGCGTTGATGATCGGCGCTTCGGTGCGCGGATTGGTGCCAACCAGCAGGATGGCGTCCGCGTCCTCGATTCCGTCGATGGATGCATTGAACAGATAGCTCGCGCGACCGTTTGCCGGATCAAGCGCCGTACCATCAGTTCGGCAGTCCATGTTCGGTGACCCAAGAGCGGTCATAAGCGCTTTGAGGGCGAACATCTCTTCAACGCCGGCTAGATCGCCAGCAAGCGCGCCGATCTTCTCCGGCTTGGACGCTGCGACCTTGTCGGCGATGACTTGGAAGGCTTCCGGCCAGCTTGCCGCCTGAAGACGGCCGTTGCGGCGCACATAAGGCCGATCAAGGCGCTGCGAGCGCAACCCGTCCCAGACGAAGCGGGTCTTGTCGGAAATCCACTCCTCGTTGATGGCCTCGTTAAGCCTCGGCATGATGCGCATGACCTCGCGGCCCTTCACATCCACGCGAATGGCCGAACCGACCGCGTCCATCACATCAACGCTTTCGACCTTGGTCAGTTCCCATGGCCGCGCCTTGAAGGCGTAAGGTTTGGAGGTCAGCGCGCCGACTGGGCATAGATCGATCACATTGCCCTGAAGCTCAGATGCCATGGCAGCTTCAAGGTAGGTGGTGATCTCCATATCCTCGCCGCGGCCTGTTGCCCCGAGATCTGACACGCCAGCAACTTCGGTCGTGAAACGCACACAGCGGGTGCAGTGAATGCACCGTGTCATGATGGTTTTGACGAGCGGGCCGATGTTTTTGTCTTCAACAGCGCGCTTGTTCTCTTCAAAGCGGTTCTTATCGACACCGTAGGCCATTGCCTGGTCCTGCAGGTCGCATTCACCGCCCTGGTCGCATATCGGGCAATCCAGCGGGTGGTTGATGAGAAGAAACTCCATCACCCCTTCGCGGGCTTTCTTCACCTTTGGCGAACGGGTGAAGACTTCCGGCGCTTCGCCGTTGGGGCCAGGACGGCAGTCACGCACGCCCCACGCACAGGACGCTATAGGCTTTGGCGCCCCTTTGAGTTCCACAAGGCACATGCGGCAGTTGCCGGCGATCGACAGCCGTTCATGAAAGCAGAACCGCGGAATCTCGGCACCCGCCTCCTCACACGCCTGAAGCAGCGTGTAGTCGGTCGGCACCTCAACCTCAGTCCCGTCAACGATGAGTGTGCGTGTGTCGGTCATTTTCTGTCCGCTGATGCTTTCGCTTGGGCTGTTTGTTCGTTCATGGCTGGATCTATCCGCACTGCTGGCTTTGCCAGAGCTTCACGTGCGGCAGGTGCTCCCAGCCAAAGGCCGTGTCGGTGTTGCCGTGGGCATGCAAATGGTCGAGGCGCTCTTTGGCTTCATCGAGCGTGGGGATGTGACCCGGTTCGACCCACCACATGACGAAGTGGGCCATGCGCATGTGCGCAAACCACTCGTCCTTGCGGCGATAAATCGCGCGATGGACCGTGTTCCAGACGTAGTGCTCCAGCGCCTCTGCGCTTTCCCACACGCTCATGTTCACGATCACGTCCTGATCGGACCATGGGTGATCGGTGCTGATCGCGTTGCCCGATTCATCTTGATGGCGCCAAACAAAGCCTGGTGAGCGATCGGCAACGGCATTGACCTTGTCGATCGCACGCATGAAAGGCTGCGCCCGCAAGCTGTTGGGGTCGATCTTCCACTCGGCGATGTTGAGCTCAGCAAGATGCATGCGGGCATCGGTCATGGAGGTCAGACCGCCTCCTTGGTGAGGGTCTTGGCCTGATTGATCCAGCCGTCCCGCTTGATGCGGCCCTTGAAGCGCAGATAGTCGTCGACCCAGGCGATCTCAGCGGCCTTCCAAGCGGCAATCTGATCGAAATGATAGATGCCAAGGTCATTGAGGACCGTTTCCAGCTTTGGCCCGACGCCTGAAATCTTCTTCAGATCGTCAGCTTTGCCGCCGCGCGGCGCATCGAAACCTGCGGGACGGTCGTCCAGCTTCGGCGCCTTGGTGGCGGCTGCTTTCGTTCTGGCTGGTTTGGCAGCAGGTGCTTTCGCAGATGCTCTTTTGGCCGTTGCCGCCTTTGCTTTGGCAGCGGTTTTAGCCGGCTGTGTCTTCCTTGCTGGCTCTGATTTCTTGGGCGGCTCGCTGACAAGGGCAGCACCTGACGCGCCCATGACGGCCAATGGCGTAGCCGCGAGGCCCATCCAGACGCCAGCCCAGGTTGCCGCGGCTGCGTTGGCGGTCGCCGCCGCCATCATGGCAGGGGCCATCATAGGCGTGGCCATTGAGGTCAGCCACACCGGTGGCACGCCATCGGTGACGCTTGGCACGGCATCCTGCATGGCCGTCCAACCGGTCACGACCGTTTGCGGCCGCTCTGTCCAACTGTTCATCCAGGCATCGAACATTAGGTTTCCTTCCTCATTGCAATCGAGTGCACAGCCTTACCCCTCAGCAGGCTGGCGCTATTCAGCGGCAATGAGCGTTTCCTCGTGTTTGGCGTTGTAAGAGTAGTTGTCGATCCGCTCTTCGATCTCGTGTCGGAAGTGACGGATCAAACCTTGCACCGGCCAGGCAGCGGCATCGCCGAGGGCGCAAATCGTGTGCCCTTCGACCTGGTAGGTAACGTCGAGAAGCATGTCGATTTCGCGCTTGTGCGCCTCGCCCTTGGCCATGCGCTCAAGAACACGCCACATCCAGCCGGTGCCCTCACGGCACGGCGTGCACTGGCCGCAGCTTTCATGCTTGTAGAAGTAGGAGATGCGGGCGATGGCCTGAATGATGTCAGTGGACTTGTCCATCACGATGACGGCTGCGGTCCCAAGGCCGGACTTCAGATCCCGAAGGCTGTCGAAATCCATCGGGCAGTCGATGATGTCGTCAGCTGGCACGCAGGGCACCGAAGAGCCGCCAGGGATGACGGCCAGAAGATTATCCCAACCGCCGCGCATGCCACCGCAATGCTTGTCGATCAGCTCGCGGAACGGAACCGACATTTCCTCTTCAAACGTCGCGGGCTGATTCACATGGCCGGAGACGCAGAATAGTTTGGTGCCGGTGTTGTTGGGTCTGCCAAATCCGGCAAACCAAGCCCCGCCACGGCGCAGAATTGTCGGCGCAACGGCGATGGATTCCACATTGTTGACCGTGGTCGGGCAGCCATAAAGGCCGACATTGGCCGGGAAAGGTGGCTTCAGTCGAGGCTGGCCCTTCTTACCTTCCAGGGATTCCAGAAGCGCCGTTTCTTCACCACAGATATACGCCCCTGCCCCATGATGGACGTAGATGTCGTAATCCCAGCCATTCTTGTTGTTCTTGCCGATAAGGCCAGCTTCATAGGCCTCATCGATGGCCGCATCCAAGCGTTCACGCTCGCGGATGTATTCGCCGCGAATGTAAATGTAGCAAGCGTGTGCGCCCATGGCGAAGCCGGCAATCAGGCAGCCTTCGATCAGCGTGTGCGGATCGTGGCGCATGATTTCCCGGTCCTTGCAGGTGCCCGGCTCGGATTCGTCTGCGTTGACCACGAGATAGTGCGGGCGATCATCGACCTCTTTGGGCATGAAGGACCATTTGAGGCCGGTGGGAAAGCCAGCACCACCGCGACCCCGAAGGCCCGACGCCTTCATCTCGTCGATTATCCAATCACGACCCTTTTCCAGGATCGCCTTGGTGCCATCCCAATGGCCGCGCTTCATCGCGCCCTTCAGGCCCCAATCGTGCAGGCCGTAGATGTTGGTGAAGATGCGGTCCTTGTCCTCAAGCATGGAGGCTTACCCCTTCTTCCCGTTTTCGGCAGCAAGTGCCGTGGCCTGCGGGATCCATTCCTCGCGCTGGATGCGGCCCTTGAAGGACAGATGATCGTTCACCCAGTTCACTTCTTCCTCGCCCCAGGCTGCGATCTGGTCGAAATGGAAAATCCCAAGCCCGTTGAGCTTGTCTTCCAGCACTTTGCCAATGCCTTTGATCAGCTTCAGATCATCGGCGCCGGCGGCGCGGGCCTTCTTCAGCACTTTGGGCTTTTTGGCCGGCCCTTCAGACGTCGCCGCGGCGTCGTCAGCTTTAGCCTTGGCTGGAGCGGGCTTGGCTGGAGTGGCCTTGGCGGGCGCAGGCTTGAAAGCAGCAGCCTTCTTCGGCGCTGCCTTTTTGGCCGGAGATGGTTTGGTGCCGGTCGGCTGCGCGCCTGCGGCATCGTTGATGGCAAAACCGGCCACCGATGCGATGGTCGCCGGTGCGCCATACACCACCTGCGGGATCGGCTTTCCGCCGGTTTCGCCGCCGTCGAAATCGACAAGGTTGGTAAGGCCGCCTTCAGCCACCGAGAAATGGCGACCGTTCTGCGGGCCGGGCACCACTGGTTTCCCAGAAGCGATATCGTCCAGAAGCTTTTCAAAGCTCTCCGGCGTCAGATCCTCATAGGTGTCCTTGAAAATCTGCACCATCGGCGCGTTCACACAGGCGCCAAGGCATTCCACCTCTTCCCAGGAGAAGTCGCCATCCTCGGAGACGGTGTGCGTGTCTTCTGCGATCTTGCGGCGGCAAACATCCTTAAGGTCGTTGGCACCTCGCAGCATGCACGGCGTGGTTCCGCAGACCTGGATGTGGGCTTTTTTGCCGACCGGAGAGAGCTGGAACATGGTGTAGAAGGTCGCGACCTCCAGCACCCGGGTGTAGGGCATATCCAGCATGTCCGCGACGGCGCGGATCGCCGGCTCAGGCAGCCATCCCTCATGCTGTTCCTGAGCGCGCCAAAGAATAGGAATGACCGCCGAAGCCTGACGGCCTTCGGGGTATTTGGCGATCTGCTTCTGCGCCCACGCGGCATTGTCCGGCGTTAAGGCAAAGCTCTCAGGTTGGTTCTCGTCCAGGCGACGAACGGCCATACGATCAGTCTTTCTATTAAGGCGCGTTGGCGCCCTTATGCACTTGGAAGCGGGTCAGCGATCCACTTCCCCAAACACGATATCCAGCGAACCCAGAATGGCGGACACGTCGGCCAGCTGGTGGCCTCGACAGATGAAGTCCATCGCCTGCAAGTGCGCGAAACCAGGCGCTCTGATTTTGCAACGATAGGGTTTGTTCGAGCCATCGGAGACCAGATAGACGCCGAACTCGCCCTTTGGCGCTTCCACGGCGGCGTAAATCTCGCCTTCGGGCACATGGTACCCTTCGGTGTAGAGTTTGAAGTGATGGATCAGCGCTTCCATCGACTTCTTCATCTCCCCGCGCTTGGGCGGAACGACCTTGTTATCGACGTTGGCGATGGGCCCCTTGCCATCTGGCGCGTTTAGCTTCTCGATCGACTGCTTCATAATCGAGACTGACTGGCGCATCTCTTCCATGCGGATCAGGTAGCGGTCGTAGCAATCACCATTCTTGCCGATCGGAATATCGAAATCGAATTCCTCATAGTTCTCATAAGGCTGCGACTTGCGTAGGTCCCATGCCGCGCCCGAACCACGCACCATCACGCCCGAGAATCCCCAGGCCCAGCACTCATCCAAGCTGACAACGCCGATATCGACATTGCGCTGTTTGAAGATGCGGTTGCCAGTAAGCAACTGATCGATATCGTCGAGCACAGGCAGAAACTCCTCGCACCACGTATCGATATCGTCGATCAGCTCTTGCGGCAGGTCCTGATGCACACCTCCGGGCCGGAAATAGGCCGCGTGCATGCGTGCGCCACATGCCCGCTCATAGAACACCATCAGTTTTTCGCGCTCTTCAAAGCCCCAAAGCGGTGGGGTGAGAGCACCGACGTCGAGCGCCTGGGTGGTGATGTTCAAAAGGTGAGAAAGGATACGGCCGATCTCGGAGTACAGCACCCGGATAAGCTGGCCGCGACGCGGCACCTCCATGCCCATCAAACGCTCGACCGCGAGCGCGAAGGCATGTTCCTGATTCATCGGCGCGACATAGTCGAGCCGATCAAAATAGGGCACGGCCTGAAGATAGGTCTTGTGCTCGATCAGCTTTTCGGTGCCGCGATGCAGCAGACCAATGTGGGGGTCCACGCGTTCCACGATCTCACCATCCAACTCCAGCACCAGACGCAGCACGCCGTGCGCCGCAGGGTGCTGAGGTCCGAAATTGATGTTGAACTGGCGGACCTGGCTTTCACCGGTCGTGTTGGTTGGCATCACGTTCATGGTCGTGTCGATCTGGGTTAGCCAGCCTTCTCGTCGGTTGCTTTCTCATCGCCGGGGATGACGTAATCCGTCCCTTCCCAAGGCGAGAGGAAGTCAAAGTCACGGAATTCCTGGTTCAGGCGAACCGGCTCGTAGAGAACCCGCTTTTGCTCGTCGTCGTAGCGAACCTCGACGAAGCCGGTGAGCGGGAAATCCTTGCGCAGCGGGTAGCCGTCAAAGCCGTAATCGGTCAGCAGGCGTCGCAAGTCCGGGTGACCGGAGAACAGAACGCCATAGAGGTCGTAGGCTTCGCGCTCGAACCAATCAGCGCCAGGGAAAAGCTCAGTGATCGACGGCACCGGCGTGCGCTCGTCGGTCTCCACGGTCACGCGAATCCGTGCGTTCTGTGTCGGCGACAGGAAGTGGTAGACGACATCGAAGCGACGCTCGCGCGCGGGATAATCCACACCACACACGTCGATCAGGCAGACAAAACCCAGCTTTGGGTCGTCGCGCAGCGTGCGAACGGCAGACAACAACGAACTAATGCCGAGCCGAACCGTTACATGCCCGTGGCCAACGGTTGCTTCGTCTTCACCAAGCTCAAGCGCAGCGGCGACAAGTTCTGCCAGCTCGGCAAGCGCTTCATCTTGTGGCCCGGGGGGTTCGGCCATGGTGTTGTTCCTCCTGCGCAGCAGCCCTTGGGCCTAGCGCTCGATGGTTCCCGTCCGGCGCAGCTTCTTTTGCAGAAGCAGGACACCGTACAGCAGCGCCTCAGCGGTCGGCGGGCAGCCGGGGACATAGATGTCGACCGGAACCACACGATCGCAGCCGCGCACGACGGAATAGGAATAGTGGTAGTAACCGCCGCCATTGGCGCATGAGCCCATGGAGATGACGTAGCGCGGCTCGGGCATCTGGTCGTAGACCTTGCGCAGAGCTGGTGCCATCTTGTTGGTCAATGTGCCGGCGACGATCATCACGTCGGACTGGCGTGGGCTGGCACGCGGTGCAAAGCCAAACCGTTCAGCGTCATAGCGCGGCATCGACATCTGCATCATTTCAACGGCGCAGCACGCCAGACCGAATGTCATCCACATCAAAGAGCCCTGACGGGACCACTGAATGAGCTTGTCGGCCGAGGTAACAAGGAAACCCTTGTCTGCCAGTTCATCGTTCACACCGGTGAAGAACGGATCATCCCAACCAAGAGGTTTGTCGGTTGCTGGATCAACAGCGCCCGTCGGCTTGGGGGCCACCAAGGTTCCGCCGGCTTCAGCAGCAGCGGCAACCGGGTTGCCGTAACGGTCCATCAATCCCATTCCAGCGCCCCTTTCTTCCACTCATAGGCAAAGCCGATGGTGAGGACAGCAAGGAACACCATCATCGACCAGAACCCAAATAGGCCCAGGTCCCCGAAAGTCGCTGCCCATGGGAACAGAAATGCCACTTCCAGGTCGAAAATGATGAAAAGGATCGCGACCAGATAAAACCGAATGTCGAACTTCATGCGGGCATCGTCGAACGCGTTGAACCCGCACTCATAGGCCGACAGTTTTTCCGGATCTGGGTTTTTGTAGGCGATCACAAACGGCGCGACGAGCAGCGCCAGTCCAATGACCAGGCACAAGCCTAGAAAGACAATGATCGGCAGATACTCTGCCAGAAGCGCTTCCACAGCGCGCCTCCACATATATGATTTTCCCGATACGATGTGCATACCCAACTGGGTGGGCACGTCAATCCCGTCAGTCGGAAAACCGAACATCGTTCTGTGACCAGAGAGATAGCTCAGCCGGGCAAAACCGAAACCGCTTGCGACACAATGCCACGAGCTATTTGGGAGGGTGCTGTAAGTGTGTGGAAGTGGCGCGGCTGACGGGGCTCGAACCCGCGACCTCCGGCGTGACAGGCCGGCACTCTAACCAACTGAGCTACAGCCGCGCAAAACGCTGTAAAGGCGTTAGAGATGCGCCGGGATAAGGCAGGGCCTGAGGCAAGTCAAGCGCGTTCAAAGGTACATTCTTGATAACCGATCTGCATCTCCACGCACCGGCCCACCGCCCGGCCCTGTCAGGGCGTTTTCTCTTCGGATTGACGCTCTTCTTCTTCAGCTTTTTTGCGCGTTTTGCGCACGCGCCAAAACACAAACAGCGCCACCGGAATGACAATCAACGCCTGGACAAAGGTCGCTGTGATGCCAACCCCCTCCCAAGGCGTGCCTTTGACCAGATAGCTGAGGATACCAAGCGAATAATAGGTGATGGCAACGACCGAGAGGCCTTCAACAGCATGTTGCAGGCGCAACTGCGCCTTCGCTCGGGCATCGATCGACTGCAGCACTTCTGCGTTCTGGTCCTGCAGAGTGAGATCGACACGGGTGCGCAGCAATTCTGAGATGTACCCAATGCGGCCAGCGATCTTTTGCTGGCGGGCCAGAAGCGCTGTCGCGCTGCGCATAGCCGGATCGAGCCTTCGTTTAACGGCCGTAGAGATGCGTTGATAGCCCTCGATTCTTTGCTCGCGCAGCGCCTCAAGACGCTCATCGACGATGGCGGCATAGGCCAGTGAGGCGGCGAACCGAAACTCGGCAACAGAACCGAGCGCTTGTAACTCCGCGCTCAGATTGGTGAGCGAGGACAAAATATCGGCCTCCTCGCGCGGCGCCGGATCATGAGCGGCGCGGTCGGCGATGGAGTTCACGGCCTCTTCCAGCGCTGAAATACGCGGCCCAATGGCCTGCATCAGCGGGACGGCCAGATAGGCCATGAGGCGGTAGGTCTCAACCTCAAGCACGCGCTGAACGAACCGACCGATTCGCCGTGGGCTGATGGCATGGATGTCCGATGGCTTGATGAGAGCCTGATACTCCACAACGCCTTCGTCGCCATGGGTAAGCCCGGTCGACAACCGAATGGCGCCCCCATTCACAAGCGCTTGGGGGATAACGCCGACATCCTGATCAGCCTCTGCGCGCCCTTCATGGATGGCCTCATCACTAACAGCGACGTCGACCAGAACCCGGGTGCGAACAAAAAGGCCGCCTGCCCCTCGCGGATCAACCAGATCAGGCTCCGTCGTTTCTGGGGTGGTGCCGGTGTGGCCTTGCAACAGATGGTCCAGCATCTGGGCAAACGCGATCTCAGTCGCTGTCGAGGCGCCATCGCCTGCTGTGCCGCGCTCCCCAACGGCGGTCAGAGACAGGAACTCGGTGTGGCGTTCCCACTTAACCGTGCCCGCTCCATTCGACATGACCACTTCGCCATGTGCATCGCTGAGGATGTCCCATCCAGCCAAGCCGTCCAGTGCCTTGGCTAGTCGGGCGCGATCTTCGAATGGTTGCGCTTCGCCCACCAGTATGACCGCATGATCAACGCGCCCATTGGAAGGCACAGGCAAAGCCGGCCTGGAATGTGAGGCCTCAACCGCCTTGGCAAAGAGTGGATGTATACCGGGCTGGTTTTCCATCGCTGGTGTCATGGTGGGACCTCCACGTGCGGGCGCGGCCCACCTTTCCTGCAAGACCCGACAGTAGGTGGCGGCCTACCCCCTTTGGTCAAGGGAACTGAACCTTGGCCGGCGTGGGGTAGAATGACGCATTCACGCATGTGGCGCACTTGTCACGCTGGGTCAGGCATCTGGATAGTGAGAAAATGGTGGGCGGTGAGGGGCTCGAACCCCCGACCCTCTCGGTGTAAACGAGATGCTCTCCCAGCTGAGCTAACCGCCCTCGCCTCGCCCCTGTCACGGGGCAGCGATCAAAGAAACATGCCATAGGTCTGGCACGGCTGTTTTGCAACCCGGTGAGCGGTGTTTCCGACACCGTTTGGGCAAAAAACAAGCACCCGGTCCAGGCAGGCCGGGTGCTCGTGAAACTTGTATGAGGCACGCCCCGTGCTGGGCCGTGCGGAAATGCGCGTTAGCTGTTAACGGCATCCTTCAGCGCCTTACCGGCGGTGAACTTGGGCCGGTTGGCAGCCGCGATAGTGATTTCAGCGCCCGTGGAAGGGTTGCGGCCTTTGCTCTCGGCACGGTGAGTGACCGAGAAGTTGCCAAAGCCGGTCAGGCGCACATCGCCGCCGGAGGCCAGGGCCGAGGTAATCACATCAAAAACAGCGTCCACAGCCTTTGCTGCATCACCTTTGCCGAGGTCTGCCTTTTCGGCAACCGCGGAGACGAATTCGCTCTTGTTCATCTTGTTACTCCATTTCAACGGGCGGTCATGCATTCAAGGCTTAGCCGCACCTTTGGCCGCGAATCTGCGGCGTGTCTGCCCGAAAACCCTGACCATCTTCAGGGCGGAAAACAACAAAAAACCCCGGTTTCCCGGGGTTTTTCGTGTATTTCTTCACAAGAGGAAGCGAAAAAGGCGATCTTTGGCTGCCCAAACAAGCTTAGTGGGCCAAAACCGCACCACTTGCCTCGCCATCTTCGCTGGCACCGGCGTCGCTTGCGACATCCGTTTCGTTCCACTCAATGGGAACCGGAGCCTCGGCAAGCGCGTGTTCGAGCACCTCATCCATGCGGCTCACGGGCACGATTTCCAGCTCGTTCTTCACCGTGTCAGGGATGTCGGCCAGATCTTTGGCGTTCTCCTCGGGGATGAGCACCTTCTTGATGCCACCACGCAGAGCCGCCAACAGTTTCTCCTTCAATCCACCGATTGGCAGAACGCGGCCGCGCAAGGTGATTTCACCGGTCATGGCCACATCACGGCGCACCGGGATGCCACTCATCATGGAGACAATGGCGGTCACCATGGCAACACCAGCCGACGGACCGTCTTTGGGCGTTGCACCTTCGGGCACGTGGACGTGAATGTCCCGCTTGTCGAATTGCGGTGGCTCGATGCCAAAGTCGACGGCCCGCGAGCGCACATAGGATGCGGCCGCTGAAATCGACTCCTTCATGACATCACGCAAATTACCGGTGACGGTCATCTTGCCCTTACCGGGCATCATGACGCCTTCAATGGTGAGTAACTCACCGCCTACTTCCGTCCATGCCAGGCCGGTCACAACACCCACCTGATCGGTGTCGTCGATTTCGCCATGGCGGAACTTCGGCACGCCCAAGAAGTCAGCAACGTTACGCGCTGTGATGTCGGCCTTTTCGATGTCGACCGTGTCACCGTCGAGCGTTTCCATGGAGCCAAGCATGATCGCCTTCACGCTCTTGCGCGCCAGGGAGAACAATTCACGTTCCAGGTTCCGAACGCCGGCTTCGCGCGTGTAACGCTGGATGACCAGGCGCAGGGCCTCATCGTCGATGGTGAACTCCTCATCCTTCAAGCCATGGTTCTTGATGGCCTTCGGGATCAGGTGCCGACGTGCGATTTCCACCTTCTCATCCTCGGTGTAACCGGCGATGCGGATGATCTCCATACGATCCATCAGCGGTCCGGGGATGTTGAGCGTGTTGGCCGTGGTCACGAACATGACGTTCGACAAATCGTACTCGACCTCCAGATAGTGGTCGGAGAAGGTAGAATTCTGCTCTGGGTCCAGCACCTCCAGGAGAGCGGACGACGGATCGCCGCGGAAATCCATGCCCATCTTGTCGATCTCATCGAGCAGGAAGAGCGGATTGGATTTCTTGGCCTTGCGCATCGACTGGATGACCTTGCCCGGCATGGAGCCGATATAGGTCCGCCGGTGGCCGCGAATTTCAGCTTCGTCCCGCACACCGCCTAGCGAAATGCGCACGAACTCGCGCTTCGTTGCCTTGGCGATCGACTTGCCGAGCGACGTCTTACCGACGCCGGGAGGGCCAACGAGGCAAAGGATCGGACCGCGCAGCTTGTTGGCCCGGCTTTGGACCGCAAGATACTCGATGATGCGCTCTTTGACCTTGTCCAGACCGTAATGATCGTCATCAAGGATCTTCTGAGCTTTCTTCAGATCAACAGAGATGCGCGAACGCTTGCCCCAGGGCAAGCCAAGCAACCAGTCGAGGTAATTGCGCACGACCGTCGCTTCGGCTGACATCGGGCTCATCGCGCGTAGCTTCTTGAGCTCAGCGGTCGCCTTGTCGCGGGCTTCCTTGGAAAGCTTGATCTTCTCGATCTTGTCTTCCAGTTCGGACAGCTCGTCGCGGCCATCTTCGCCTTCGCCAAGCTCCTTCTGGATCGCCTTCATCTGCTCGTTGAGATAGTACTCGCGCTGCGTCTTCTCCATCTGCCGTTTGACGCGGCTGCGGATGCGCTTTTCCACCTGAAGAACGGATATCTCGCTCTCCATCAGCGCGAGCACCTGCTCCAGTCGGCCGGTCACGGAAATGGTGGCGAGCACGTCCTGCTTGTCAGAAATTTTGACAGCAAGGTGCGAGGCGACGGTGTCGGCAAGTTTGGAGAAGCCCTCAATCTGGCTGATCGCAGAAATGACTTCCGGCGAAACCTTCTTGTTCAGCTTCACATAGCTCTCAAACTCAGTTGTCACCGAACGCGCAAGCGCTTCGACTTCCACTTCGTCGCCCTCATCCTCGATGAGGACGTGGATATCGGCTTCGTGGAATTCGGACCGCTCGTGGTACTTGACGATTTCGACGCGGTCGGTGCCTTCCACCAGCACCTTCACTGTGCCATCGGGCAGGCGCAGAAGCTGGAGAACATTGGCAATGGTGCCGACCTTGTAGATCGCGTCAGCTGCCGGATCGTCGTCAGAGGCGTTCATCTGCGTGGCAAGCACAATCTGCTTGTCGGACCGCATCACCTCTTCGAGTGCAGCAATGGATTTCTCACGGCCGACGAAAAGCGGCACGATCATGTGGGGGAACACCACAATGTCGCGCAGCGGCAGCACCGGATGGGCGCTGGGCACCGTATCGCGATAGGCCGGTGAGTAATCGATGTCTTTATCAGTCATAGGCTTGGCCTTTGTGAGGGGGCACGGGCATATGGTACGACAGACCAGCAACCAAGGACACAAAACACCTACCAGTGTCAGCCGACAGGGCCGAACGACAGAGGTGCTACAGTTGCGTCAAATGGCGAGCACGCGCCGGAAGGAAAAGGCGTTGATCGGCCGGACAGGAGCCAAACCGGGCACTTTTGCCGGCTCGCAGCCCCCAATGAGTCGCAACGCCTTGAGGTTGATGCAGAACTTGGGCGCTCTTGCGACCATTTTCAACGGTTGAGTGCCTGGGTTCTTTTGTTGGCGAACCAAGTCTGGGGACAAATGGGAGATTGCGCCAGTTACCCACACCCTCTTGGCCACAATCGATTGCCATCGCCGGTTTGCTTTGGCCCGCAAAGAAAAACGGCGCCCTGTAAGGCGCCGTTTCTTGAATTCGGGATCGCCAGCTCTAGGAAGCGTCGGCCGTCTGGGCCTCTTCCTTGTCGGCATAGATGTAGAGCGGGCGGGCCGAGCCGCTGACCACCTCATCAGAGATAACCACCTGCTCCACGCCTTCCATGGCTGGCAGCTCGTACATGGTGTCGAGCAGGATTGTCTCCATGATGGAGCGCAGGCCACGAGCGCCTGTTTTGCGTTCAATGGCCTTATTGGCCACCGCCTCCAGCGCCTCATCCTGGAAGGTGAGTTGCACCTCTTCCATCTCGAAAAGACGCTGGTACTGCTTCACCAGAGCGTTCTTCGGCTCTTTGAGAATCTGCACAAGCGCGTCGATGTCCAAATCCATCAGGGTTGCTAGAACCGGCAGACGACCGACGAATTCAGGGATCAGGCCGAACTTGACCAAGTCCTCTGGCTCAACCTCAGCAAACAATTCACCAACCTTACGGGCATCAGGGTCTTCCACCGCGGCTTTAAAGCCGATCGACGTCTGGCGACCACGGTCGGAGATGATCTTGTCGAGGCCAGCAAACGCGCCACCGCAAATGAACAGGATGTTGGTCGTATCGACTTGCAGGAATTCTTGCTGCGGATGCTTGCGACCACCCTGCGGCGGCACGGACGCAACCGTACCTTCCATGATCTTCAACAGCGCCTGCTGAACACCCTCACCGGATACATCACGTGTGATGGACGGGTTGTCGGACTTGCGCGAAATCTTATCGACCTCATCGATGTAGACGATGCCGCGCTGCGCCCGTTCCACATTGTAGTCAGCGGCTTGAAGCAGTTTCAGGATGATGTTCTCAACATCCTCACCAACATAGCCAGCTTCGGTCAGCGTGGTCGCATCCGCCATCGTGAACGGCACGTCGATGATGCGTGCCAACGTTTGGGCGAGCAGCGTTTTGCCGCATCCAGTTGGGCCGATGAGAAGGATGTTGGACTTAGCCAATTCAATATCGGCGTTCTTTGAGGCGTGGTGGAGGCGCTTGTAATGGTTGTGAACGGCCACCGAAAGAACGCGCTTGGCCTGTGGCTGGCCAATCACATAGTCGTCCAGAACGGTCAGAATCTCCTGCGGCGTCGGAACGCCGTCGGAGGATTTGACCAACGAGGTTTTGTTTTCCTCGCGGATGATATCCATGCACAGCTCAACGCATTCATCGCAGATGAACACGGTGGGGCCAGCGATCAGCTTACGAACTTCATGCTGGCTCTTGCCGCAGAACGAACAGTAGAGCGTGTTCTTGGAGTCGCTGCTGCCAGACTTGCTCATTTAGTTTCTCTCCAATTCAGCGCGCACAGCGCGCCGGCAGACAGGGCGGAATGGCCGCCGCGAACCAGGCTTGCGACCCGGTCCTCACCTTAGGCTGATCCGATCGGCATCATGTTACACAGCCGTCCGAACTCATTCACCAAATTAGTTCGATTGTTGCAGCCAAGGGTTAACGCGACCAAACCGTGCTATCCGAGGCTATGGCTCCATACACAACGCGCGAGCCTTGCATCGCTTTGGGCGTAGACTTCAAAGGTTTCCACCCAATGTCAACCAGCCTGTGGAGGCTACCGACATCAGGTGGTATTTCGGCAACGATCAGCTGGCGCTTTAGTCGTCGTCGGACCCATCAATGGCGGCACGCGAGGTGATGACCTCATCGACGATGCCAAACTCCTTGGCCTCTTCCGCCGTCATGAAGTGATCACGATCCAGCGTCTTTTCAATCGTCTCGTAGTCCCGCCCGGTGTGGGTGACATAGATCTCATTGAGTCGCTTCTTCATCTTGATGATGTCGGCAGCGTGACGCTCGATGTCCGACGCCTGCCCCTGAAACCCGCCTGATGGCTGGTGAAGCATGACGCGAGCGTTGGGCAGAATGAAGCGCGAATCCTTCGCGCCAGCTGTCAGAAGCAGTGATCCCATGGAGGCGGCTTGACCGATGCAGATCGTGGAGACCGACGGCTTGATGAACTGCATGGTGTCATAGATGCCCATGCCGGATGTCACGACGCCACCGGGCGAATTGATGTAAAGCGCGATCTCTTTGGAGGGATTGTCGGCCTCCAGATAGAGGAGTTGGGCGCAGATAAGCGAGGCTGTGTAGTCCTCGACCGGGCCGGTCATAAAGATGATGCGTTCGCGCAGAAGCCGCGAATAGATGTCAAATGCGCGCTCGCCGCGATTAGATTGTTCCACAACCATGGGAACGAGCGTGTTCATGGTCAGATCGACGGGATCGCGCATGCGGTGCTTCCTTCGTCTCGGGTTATTTGGGCTTCAGTGAGCAGCTGAACGGCCGACGCCGCGGATTGACCAAGGCCCCTGCCCTGACCGCGACTCACCGATAAGAAACTTCGATGGGCGCACCCTAGCCACCCAATCGACGGCGGCAAGGCTTGCCAGTGAAAAGGGCTGCAATCTTGCCGATCGCAGCCCTTGCTTTTGTCGATATGGTGAACGGCCTGGTCTGGTTCAACCGCCGTCCGGCGATCACTTAATGATCGTGGTCATGGTCGTGATCATCGTCATCGTCGTCGAGGTCTTCCGGCTGCACCGATTTGTCGGTCACATCGGCGAGCTCAAGGATGAAATCGATCACCTTGTCTTCGAAAATAGGCGCGCGAACGCCGGCAAGCTGCTCGGGGTTCTTCTGGAAAAACTCAATGACCTCACGCTCCTGACCAGGGAACTGCTGGGCCCGCATGACGACAGCGCGTTGCAGTTCTTCGTTGGTCACTTCGACTTTGTTCTGGTTGCCAACTTCGGCGAGCAGGAGACCCAGGCGCACGCGGCGCTCGGCGAGGCCCTGATATTCTTCACGGGCCTTCTCTTCGGTTGTGTCTTCGTCTTCAAACGTGCGGCTTGCGCGCTCCAGATCATCTGTGACCTGCTTCCAAACGCTGTCGAACTCCTGCTCGACAAGGGTTGGCGGCAGTTCGAAATCGTACGCTTCGTCCAGCGCATCGAGAAGTTGGCGCTTCACCTTCATGCGGGTTTTCTGGCCAAACTCGTTTTCAACCTGTGACTTCACCGCTTCCTTCAGCTTATCGAGTGATTCCATGCCCAGATTAATGGCCATGGCTTCATCAACGATCGCATCTTCGGGCGCACCAACGCCGTGCACAGTGACTTCAAAGCTTGCCGGCTTACCGGCCAAGTGCTCGGCGCCATACTCTTCTGGGAAGGTTACATCGACGGTTTTGGTGTCACCTGCTTTGGAACCGACGAGTTGATCCTCGAAGCCCGGAATGAACTGGCCAGAGCCAAGCACCAGCTTGAAGCCCTCGGCGGAACCACCCTCAAACGCTTCACCATCGACCTTGCCGACGAAATCAATGGTCAGCTGGTCTTCGTCCTTGGACTTGCGCTTCACATCTTTGTAGGTGCGGTTGGATGAAGCGATCTGCTTCAGGCGCTCGTCAATCAAAGCGTCGTCGACGTCGACAACGGGGCGTTCAATGGCGATGCCGGAAAAATTCTTCACTTCGAAATCAGGAATGATCTCGTAGGAAACGGCAATTTCCAGGTCGCGCTTGCCGGCGATAATATCTTCAGCTTCTGCCTCATCGTCGGGCAGCGTGAACTTGGGCTCACTGGCCGGCTTTTCTTCGCGTTCGGCAATTGCGGCGTTGGTCGATTCGCTCAACGTCTCGTTGATCACCTCGGCCATGGCCTGCTTGCCATAGATCTTTTTGAGATGAGAAACCGGAACTTTGCCTGGACGGAAACCCGGCAGACGTACCTGGCTTTTCAGCGATGACAGCTTGTCATCAAGCTTGGAGGACAGGTCGGTTGCCGGAACAGTGATGGTGATTTCGCGCTTCAAGCCTTCGGCGAGCGTTTCAGTGACCTGCATGGGGTCGATTTCCTTACCTATTCAAATCAATCAACCAAACCCGACTGAATGGCCTAATGCGCATCAGGTTCGATCAACACGGTTCGCGTCTGATTGGTGCGGGCGGAGGGACTTGAACCCCCACGGCTTGCGCCACTGGTACCTAAAACCAGCGTGTCTACCAATTCCACCACGCCCGCAAGCTCCAAGCGCGGTGTGCTGGGGCGCGTCTATAGCAAAGACTGCGCGCGCATCAAGGAAAATCCATTGGAAAGTCTGTTTGAGCTGGTCGAGCCTTTCAGCCACGCTTCAGGACCTGCATGGCCACGCCCATCGCGTTAATCCAACATCGTCGCGAACAGGAGGCTGAACGCGATCCTGCTCTTTCATCGGGCAACTGCCTGCGCGATGAGCATTCTTGAACATTCAAACGCGATCTGCCCTGCACCCTTCTTATGCATTTGCTGCTTTTCTAGGCAAAACTGAGTTAACGCCCGCAGGCGAACAGGACGGACTGGCTTGGCTTGCCCCGTCAAAAGGCGGGATGACAACGGGCGGTGTGCGCTATCGGCAGAAGGCGGAGCAAACTGGCACGGAACATGCTTTGCCAAGATCAGTGCGCGCCCCGCGCACCACTACACAGTATTGGGGGGTCGATGAAAAAGATCGAGGCCATCATCAAACCGTTCAAATTGGATGAGGTGAAGGAAGCACTGCAAGAGGTAGGTCTTCAGGGCATCACCGTCACCGAAGCCAAAGGGTTCGGTCGGCAGAAGGGCCATACGGAACTGTATCGCGGTGCCGAATATGTGGTTGATTTTCTCCCAAAGGTGAAGGTGGAGGTCGTGCTTCAGGACGACCTTCTTGATCGTGCGGTCGCAGCTATTCGCGAAGCCGCGCAGACTGGGCGCATTGGCGATGGCAAGATTTTTATCTCGCCGGTCGAGGATGTGGTCCGCATACGCACCGGAGAAACCGGTGCCGACGCGGTCTAACCGGCCCAACCCGTCCCACGCGCTGCGCTGGCAGCAATCCGTACCCACAACAGCCATGCACACTGAAGGACTAGAGTAAGCATGACCACAGCATCAGATGTTCTGAAGTCGATCAACGACAACGACGTGAAATTCGTCGATCTGCGCTTCACCGACCCGCGCGGCAAGATGCAGCACGTAACCATGGATATCAGCCAGGTGGACGAAGATATGTTCGCCGACGGCATCATGTTCGACGGTTCGTCCATCGCCGGCTGGAAAGCCATCAACGAGTCCGACATGACGCTGATGCCGGACCCTGAAACAGCCCATATGGATCCATTCTTCGCCCAGCCCACCATGGCTGTGTTCTGCGACATTCTCGAGCCGGGTTCAGGCGAAGCCTATGCTCGCGACCCGCGCATGACCGCTAAGAAGGCGGAAGCCTATCTGAAGTCGACCGGCATCGGCGATACTGTTTTCTTCGGTCCGGAAGCTGAGTTCTTCATCTTTGATGATGTGCGTTTCCGCGCCGACCCCTACAACACTGGCTTCATTCTCGATTCCACCGAGCTGCCGGAAAACACTGACACCGAATATGAGATGGGCAATCTGGGCCACCGTCCGCGCACCAAGGGCGGCTACTTCCCGGTCCCGCCGGTGGATTCCTGCCAGGACATTCGCTCCGAGATGCTGACTGTCATGGCGCAAATGGGCGTGACGACCGAAAAGCATCACCATGAGGTGGGTGCTGCCCAGCACGAGCTCGGTATGAAGTTCGCTGAACTGACGACCTGCGCCGACCAGATGCAGATCTACAAATATGTTGTCCATCAGGTCGCCCATTCCTACGGCAAGTCGGCAACCTTCATGCCCAAGCCCGTCTTTGGCGACAACGGCACGGGCATGCATTGCCACCAGTCGATCTGGAAAGATGGTCAGCCGGTCTTTGCAGGCTCTGAATATGCAGACTTGTCGGAAACCTGCCTGTTCTATATCGGCGGTATCCTGAAGCACGCCAAAGCGCTGAACGCCTTCACAAACCCATCGACCAACTCCTACAAGCGTCTGGTCCCAGGTTATGAGGCACCGGTTCTTCTGGCGTACTCGGCACGTAACCGGTCGGCATCTTGCCGCATCCCTTACACGCCTTCGCCAAAAGCCAAGCGCATGGAAATCCGCTTCCCAGATCCTGCGGCTAACCCCTATCTGGCATTCTCCGCCATGCTGATGGCTGGCCTTGATGGCATCAAGAACAAGATCCATCCCGGTGAGCCGATGGACAAGGATCTTTATGATCTGCCGCCTGAAGAGCTGAAGGACATCCCAACCGTTTCGGGCTCGCTGCGCGAAGCAGTCGAAAGCCTGGCTGCCGACAAGGCATTCCTGACCGAAGGCGGTGTTTTCGCCGACGATCAGATCGATGCCTACATCGACCTGAAGATGGAAGAGGTCGATCGCTTCGAGCAGACCCCTCACCCGGTCGAGTTCGATATGTACTACTCGGTCTAAGCGACCATCCTTTATTAATCAGGAAGGGCGCCCAATCGGGCGCCCTTTTTTCGTTTTAGGCAGCCTTGCGCTGGCCTTGGACCACATGGCTCCGCTACATCCTCTCCCAACCCATGGGAGATTCTTGATGCGTATTTTGTTCACCGGCGGAACGGGCAAAGCCGGCCGCCACGCCATTCCTTATCTGCTGGAACAGGGCCACCGGGTCCTTAATGTCGATAAGGTGCCGCTCGACCTTCCCGGTGTTGAGGGGTCGCGTATGGACAACCGGATCGCCGACATCACCAATGCCGGCGAAATGTTCGACGTGATGGCGAGCTATGCCAGCTTTGATGAGTTGGAGCCGGGGACAGGCGTGCCGAAGTTCGACGCGGTGGTGCACTTTGCTGCTGTTCCGCGTCTCCTGATGACCGCCGATAATGAGTGCTACCGAGTCAACACGATGGGAACCTACAATGTCATCGACGCGGCGGTTAAACTAGGTATTCGCAAAATCATCTTCGCGTCTTCTGAGACGACTTATGGCGTCTGTTTTGCCGACGGCGAGCGCAAGCCGGACTATCTGCCGCTCGACGAAGAGCACCCCACAGTGCCCGAAGACAGCTACGCCATGTCCAAGGTGGTGAACGAGGCGACGGCACGCAGCTTCCAGCGCCGCTCAGGGTTCGATATCTACGGCCTGCGCATCAACAATGTGATTGAACCACACGAGTATGAGCAAAACTTCCCCGCCTATCTGGCCGACCCTGCCCTGCGTCGGCGCAACTTCTTCGCCTACATCGATGCGCGCGACCTTGGACACATGGTCGATTGCTGTCTGAAGACCGATGGCCTGGGCTATGAGGTCTTCAACGTCTCAAACGACGATCATTCCGTTGCCGCGAGCACGCCTGAACTGATCGACCGCTTTTACGCCGATCTGCCGGTTGGTGAGATGGGCCCAACGCAGACCTTCTACTCCAGCGAAAAGGCCAAACGGCTGGTTGGTTATGCGCCCGAACATAGCTGGCGGGATTATTTGAACGCGCCCTGAGGCGCGTTCAACCAGCAACGCAATCCTACATTCCGCCGGACTGGGCAGCGGCAATCATGTCGGTGACCTGCGCCCGCATTTCATCGGGGATGTAGACATCGTTGAGGTTCAAGAAGCCCTGCACGATCAGGTCACGAGCCCGATCTTCGCTCAGCCCTGAAGCCATCAAATAGGCGAGCTTGTCCTTGTCGATCATGCCGACCGATGCCTCATGGGATAGCATCGATTCATGACTTGCCGCTTTGAGGCTTGGCGTTGCGACGATTTCTCCTTCGCTCGACAGCATCAGGCCGTCGCAGCCAAGAAAGCCATTGGTGCCAGGGGCCTGGCCGACCAGCAAATTGTTGTTGATGATCTCGCCACCAGCCGAAACCATGCGGGCCAAATGTTCTGAGCGGGCGCCTTCAGCAGTCAGGAACACTTCAAGCTCGAAGGTTCGCTTGGTGCCTTGCGGCGCGAAGATAATCGCTTGCTCGTTGGAGCTCGCATCGGCGCCGATATAGGTCTTGGAGTCGGAGAGATGACGCCGCAGGGCCGCCAGCATGATCTGGTTGGATACGACTTCAGCGCCGGCGCCGACCTCACTGCGTGAAAAAGAATCCACCAGCATGTTGGAACCCCAACGCTCGATAGAAACTCCCCGGCAACGGGCTCCGTCGCGGATGTACGTCTCCTCAATGGAAACATGATGCCCGGCATGGACGTTGCCGGGCACAGCAGCGCCGGAGATCATGTCGACCTCTGCGTCTTTACCGATCACGGTGATGTTGTGGGTGAACTGGCGACCTTGGGGTCGCTCCATCACGGTGAAGGTTTGGATGGGATGGGGAACCTTGGTGCCATCATGAACATAGATGAAGTGGCCGATCGGGTCGTCGAGCAGTTCCACCGATTGGCGCAAAAGCTCGTTCTCATCAGGCGCGATCATATGGAACATGAGGTTCTGCACCCAGTCGTAACGCATTAGCGCCTCCTGGATGGGCATGATCTCAACGCCGTCGATCTGCGATGAGGCAACGCGCAAATCATGGTCGATCAGGACGGCCGTCGCGCTTCGGGATGCCGGCGCATCGTATCCGACCTCGCGGAGGATCGTCTCTTCGGTTCCCGACAGTTCTCCAGCTCGATCGGCAATACTCTCTGACATGTCGCCTCCTCTTGGCGTGCAACGTTGGTTGTGTTCGCGCGGCTCAATCGTTAGGCGGCCGGCGCGACGTAGCCTTGCTTTTGGATGTGCTTGAAAAGGTCTTTGGGCGCGCCGGAGTGGATGATCTTGCCGTCACGCATCAGATGCCCCTGATCGGCATCGATATGCTCCAGAATGAGCCCAGTGTGGGTGATCAGAAGCGCGCCGCGCTTCGAGCCGTCCTTGGCCGGCTTTGAAACCAGCTTGCGAACGGCTGCACCAATGGCGGCGATATGCTCAAGGTCGACGCCGCTCTCCGGCTCATCAAACAACAGGAAATCGGGGTCCTGAAGAAAGAGCTTCAGGACTTCCCAGCGTTTGATTTCGCCGCCGGAAAACCCAACCATCAGGTCTCGCTGGGCAAAGTCTTCCATGTTGAGGAGCGCCGATTCATCGCTCAGCTCGCGGCTGGCGTCCAGGGCAGCGGCGAACTCTTCCACCGTAACGCCGTCCAACTCCGGCGGCCGTTGAAAGGCCATCCCAAGTCCAAGCGCTGCCCGCTCATCGATGCCCAGACCATCTAATTCTTTGTCGCGATAAAGGATGGACCCACGGGTCACCTCAAAGGGCGAAAGCCCCATGATGGTTGCGAGAACGGACGATTTTCCCGATCCATTCGGCCCGAGCAGCACATGGACCTCGCCCGCCCCAACCTTCAAATCGATGTTGTGCAAAATCGGCTTATCGCCAACGGAAACAGACAGATCGCGCAGTTCGAGCATGGGCCGAAGCATCTCCTTCAAAGAAAGAAAACCGCGGATGACGCTCCATTTGGCTAATCGCCCTGACCGACGCCTCTGTAACGTTAGCATCCTCTAAGATGCTAATATCCGACCCAGCCTTTCCCGACGATCCGTGATAACCCGCCTTGTAAGTCCCCTTAGAGAGGCAGGCCAACTAAGCGGGGCCGTGCGCTGCTGTGTGATCGGTAGATGCCACTGACTTCAAGACGCCAACCGACCAACCGGAATGATGTCGTAAGACTCAGCAGAGAAAGGCGAGCCATCCCAATCACCGAGCCATCGATCAACGCGCAGGCCCGCCGCATTGATCAGAGCAGCAAGGTCCGGCTGGCTTGTGTAGGCGATCTGATCTTGGCCTGAACGTTCCTCGCCGGTTTCCAAAACCCGATAGTGATTGGAGTACGTCAGGATCGCTTGTTCCTTGTCGTACCGCGACTGGTTCCAAGCTTCGATCTGCCCAAGCTGGGGATGTTGGAAACGGCGTAATGATTTCTCGCGGCTGTTTTCCTTGGCGCCGGGATAGTGCGGATTACGGCTGTCGAAAACGAAGACCCCATCCGGGGCAAGGTGACACGCGATGGTGGAAAGGCATGCTGCTCTGTCAGCTTCCGTCAGGAAGACTTGAAAGGCGTGGCCGGTCAGAACAACAAAATCGAAGACCTCACCCAAACGCGCTGAGCGCGCATCCCCTTCGATCCAGTGGACCTGATCACCGCGCTCCTTACTGGCGGCGAGCGCCAACATGCTCGCGGCGGGGTCCAAACCGAACACATGTCGGTGTGAGGACGTTTCGCCGGTCAGGGCGATGGCCAGCTCTCCGGTTCCACAGCCAAGGTCGAGAACCGAACCTGCACCACGGGCAAGCTTTCGGCAGAACTCAAAGTCCTTGCGTTCTGGGCGCTGCGCTGTGTCGTAAAAGGTCGCGAGTGCGTGGTCTTCATAAAGAAGACTGGTCATCCTACCTGCCCTTCCCACAAGCCTTTTGATAGAGTTCGTCTGCGGCAAGCCTGGTTCCTTTGCAAGCGACCCCGTGAGCGTGGCACGGTTGTGCCAAGTGATTCGTCTCTCCCCTCTTTGCTTTTCCGGTACCTTTCATGAGCGCTGATCTTTTTGGCAATCTCGCCCCCAAGATCGACCCAACGACTGACGATACGCCGCAACCGGCGCCCAAGCCCGTGCGCAAACCGTCGGCCAAGGCGCCAATCAAGCCTGCTGCCAACGAAGACGGCTACGATGCCTCGGCTATCGAGGTACTCGAAGGGCTGGAGCCCGTCCGTCGACGCCCAGGCATGTATATTGGCGGCACCGATGAGCGCGCGCTGCATCATCTGTTCGCTGAGGTAATCGACAATTCGATGGACGAGGCGGTAGCGGGCCATGCAAGCCGCATCGAAGTGCAACTTCTCGCTGATGGCAGTCTGGCGGTCACCGACAATGGCCGTGGCATCCCCATCGATCCACACCCCAAAATGCCTGACAAGTCAGCGCTTGAGGTCATCATGACCACGCTGCACGCCGGCGGAAAGTTTGACAGCAAGGTATATGAAACCTCCGGCGGCCTGCACGGTGTCGGCGTGTCTGTGGTGAACGCGCTGTCAGACCGATTGGACGTGGAGGTCGCGCGTGACCGGAAAATCTATCGGCAATCGTTCTCACGCGGCATCCCTCAAGGGCCGGTGGAAGAAATTGGCGAGACGATGAACCGGCGCGGGACCACCGTGCGGTTCCATCCCGATGCGGAAATCTTTGGCAAGAGTGCGCGCTTTAAGCCCGCGCGCCTTCTTAAGATGGCGCGCTCCAAGGCTTACCTCTTCGCTGGGGTCGAAATCCGTTGGACCTGTGCGCCGGAGCTTCTGGAAGGCACAAAAGACGTCCCGCAGACAGCGACCTTCGCCTTCCCCGGCGGCCTGAAAGACTATCTGTCAGAGTCCCTGGGCAATGAGCGGCGGGTGACGGACGAGATTTTCGCAGGGCGCACGCCCAATGCGGGCAAGCATGGTGGCGTTGAATGGGCTGTTTGCTGGCATGTCGGCGACAGTTCGGTGGCTTCTTACTGCAACACGGTGCCAACGCCTGACGGCGGCACCCACGAACTTGGCCTGCGGGCGGCGCTGCTTAAAGGCTTGCGCGCTTATGCCGACCTAACGGGTGTCAAGAAAGGCAGCCAGATCACGGCGGAAGACGTGATGACCTCTGTTGGCGCGATGCTGTCTGTTTTTGTCCGCGAGCCGGAATTTGTTGGCCAGACCAAAGATAAACTGGCGACACAGGAAGCGTCCCGCATTGTGGAGAACGCTATCCGCGATGCGTTCGATCACTGGCTGACCGGGTCCCCCAACCAGGCCAACAAGCTTCTAGAGTGGACAATCGACCGGGCCGAAGAGCGGTTGAAGCGGCGCGCAGAGAAGGACATTGCTCGCAAGAGCGCGACCCGCAAGCTGCGCCTGCCCGGCAAGCTTGCCGACTGTTCCAAGGCCGGCGCTGCCGGCTCGGAGATCTTCATCGTTGAGGGCGACTCCGCTGGTGGCTCGGCCAAGCAGGGCCGTCGGCGCGACACGCAGGCCGTGCTTCCGCTGCGCGGTAAGATTTTGAATGTCGCGAACGCCGGCCGCGAGAAGATTTCCGCCAACCAGCAGCTTTCCGATCTTCTGCAGGCCTTAGGGGTCGGCACCGGGTCTGCCTATCGTGACGAGGATTTGCGCTATGAGCGCGTGATCATCATGACTGATGCGGATGTCGATGGCGCCCACATCGCTTCGCTGCTCATCACCTTCTTTTACCGCGAGATGCCCAAGCTGATTGAGAACCGGCACCTCTTTATAGCCGTGCCACCGCTCTATCGGTTGTCGGCCGGCGGCGTGGTCGAGTATGCCCGCGATGACGCCCACAAGGACGATCTGATGAAGACCGCCTTCAAGGGCAAGCGCAATGTGGAGATCGGCCGGTTCAAAGGTCTTGGTGAAATGCTGCCGGCTCAGCTGAAAGAGACCACCATGGACCCGGCAAAGCGCACCTTGCTGCGGGTAAAGGTGGTGGATGGTGAAACGACTGGCGACACGGTGAAAACCTTGATGGGCAACAAGCCCGAAGCGCGCTTCCAGTTCATCCAGGACAATGCGCGTTTCACCGAAGACCTGGACATCTGAGCCCCCAAGAGAAAGGGCCGGAAAAGTGCCCGGCCCTTCCAAGCGTGAAAGCTTACATTGCCGCTGGCGGTAGGATCACCGCATCGATGACATGAATGACGCCATTGGACGTCTCAATGTCTGCGGTGACGACGTTGGCACCATCGACCATCACGCCGTCAGTCGCGTTCACAGACACTTCGGAGCCTTCAACTGTGGCGACGGAGATTTCCTGACCGGCGATATCGCCGGACATCACTTTACCGGGCAGCACATGGTAGGTGAGAACGGCGACTAGCTGGTCGCGGTTCTCTTCCATCAGCAAGGTCTCCACGGTGCCCTCTGGCAGCGCGGCAAAGGCATCATCGGTCGGTGCGAACACGGTGAAAGGCCCTTCACCGCGCAACGTTTCCTCAAGGCCGGCAGCCTGAACGGCCGCTACAAGCGTGGTAAAAGACCCGGCCTCGACAGCCGTATCAACTATGTCGCTCATACCTGCATGGCTGTCGGCATTGGCCGTTGAAACACCCAGCGACAGAGTTGCCGCCATCAAGGTGGTTCCGATCCAGTTCATAAAACGCATCTAACGTTCTCCCTTGGTCATTGGAGTTGGAGTTTGTCCAGCAAGGGGAAAACGGACGAGGATGCCGGCTGGTTTTTCGACCTTGATGCAACACACCGAGAAAACCTTAACCCTTGACGCGCATTTTGGTCCCAATTGGCCGGATTTCGCCCGGATCTGGGGCCTTTTCCTTGACTTTTGCACCCGCGAAAGGCATGAGCCAGCCACGGTTTGCAGGCGTTTGGCTGCGCATCACAGTTTTGTGATGAGTGTGACCAAGCGCAGTGACATGTTTGGCTCGTATGAAAAGTACGGGTGACACGTTAGCTGTCCTGCCGCACCGAGCGCTTTTGAGCGCATCAGGCTTTCACATTCGGCACGATTGCCGACACCTTTTGCCCACCCAACCGACCTCCAGAACGGAAAACAGTCTGTCCATGCCATTTTCGACCCTTGGTCTATCCGACAAGGTAATGTCGGCCGTTGAAAGCGCCGGCTTTAGCGAACCCACGCCTATCCAGGCAGAAGCCATTCCACATGTCTTGTCGCGCAAGGACGTTTTGGGTCTGGCGCAAACGGGAACGGGCAAGACCGCGGCCTTTTCGCTTCCGATTCTCACGCTTTTGGAGCGAGGCCGAGCACGAGCCAGGATGCCACGTTCGCTTGTCATCGCGCCGACACGTGAGTTGGCAGCGCAAGTGGCCGAGAGCTTCGAAACGTTCGGGGTCAACCACAAGTACACGATGGCGCTTCTGATTGGTGGTGTATCTTTCGACGAACAGGAAAAGAAGCTGACCAAGGGCGCCGATATTCTGATCGCGACACCTGGTCGCCTGCTTGATCATTTTGAGCGTGGCAAGCTGCTTTTGACGGGCGTTGAGTATCTGGTCGTTGATGAAGCGGACCGCATGCTCGATATGGGCTTCATGCCGGATCTGGAGCGCATCTTTAAGCTGGTGCCTTTCACTCGCCAGACCCTGTTCTTTTCAGCGACTATGCCGCCGGAGATCGAGCGGTTCGTGAACACGTTCCTGCACACGCCGGAACGTGTGGAAGTGGCGCGCGCCTCCTCCACCAGCGACACGATCGCCCAGTCTATGCTCAAGGCGCCAGGCGATCCCAAAGGCAAGCGTGCTGTTCTTCGCGATGCCATTAATGGCGCCGAGGAGCTGACCAACGCGATCATCTTCTGCAACCGCAAACGCGATGTGGCCATTTTGGAGCGCTCCTTGAAGCGTCATGGTTTCAATGCCGGATGCCTACATGGCGACATGGACCAGCGGGCCCGGATGCAAACGCTTGATGCCTTCCGCAATGGCGAGCTGGCACTGCTGGTGGCATCCGATGTTGCCGCCCGCGGCCTTGATATTCCTGCCGTAAGCCACGTCTTCAACTATGACGTGCCAACCCACGCGGAAGACTATGTTCACCGCATCGGACGTACCGGCCGCGCCGGCCGCACCGGCACGGCGATAACCCTAGCTGCGTCATCTGACCGCAAGTATGTCGACGCCATTGAAGCGATGATTGGCCAAGCCATACCGCGCGCCGACGAAAGCGCACCTTCAATGACTGATGATGAGGCAACGGCCGCATCCTCCGCCAAGAACGAAAAGGGTGACAGAGAGTCATCCGACGCCAAGCCAGGTCGCCGTCGCGGACGCCGGGGAGGACGCAAATCGTCTCGCGGTGAGAAGAATGAAACGGTTGAGGCAGGCACGCTCACCACGCCACTTCCTGAAGAGGAAACGGCAGAGGTGGTGGCCATGAAAGACTTTGATGGCGACAATGATTCGCCGAAGGCCAAACGGGACGAAAAGTCGGGCTCTCGACGCTCCCGCAACCGCCGCGGTTCGCGTGATAATCACGACGATAAGACGCCGTTTGGCGAAACGGAGTTCGTTCCGGCATTTCTGTTGCGGCCGATCAAACGTGCCGTTGCGTAAAGGCCAACGAGGTTAACAGCTTGGAAACTGGTTAGGGGCCATGGTCAAGCCTCCAGTGGGACCCTGGGGGTAGCGGCATGTCCTTGCCAGACGAAGTTCTTCGCACGTATCAAATAGCTGAACATGCGATTGCAAAAATAAAAGCTAATCAACTGGCGGCATTTCCGCCAAATTATGAGATCTGGTTTGCCTACGCGGCAGGTTTTAATCCGGCGCTCAACAAGAAAATCAATGAGATTCTTCGGGCTGGCGATCACGTCGATCAAGCCATGCTTGAATCGATCCGCGAAGAGTTCTTTGGCGCTGGCTCCTTTGAAGAGCGCGTTGACGAAGTCGGCGGCAAGCTCTCCGGCAAGGTTTCGGAGATCATGCAACTGATCAACCAGGCTGCCGGACAGACCAGCGGCTATTCCAATGAGTTGCAGGACGCGTCCAAAACGCTTTCCAACGCCGACGACAAAGACATGGTCAAGCCGATTGTCGAAAAGCTCATTACCCTCACCGATGAGGTGGAGAAGAGCAATCGGGCCATGTCCACCAAGCTGATGGACAGTGAGCAAGAGATCGCATCACTGAAAGAAGCGCTTGAATCGGTTCGCTATGAGGCAATGACCGACCAGCTAACCGGGCTTGGCAACCGCAAGCGGTTCGACCGCGCTATGGACGAAGCGATGGTAACTGCTGATGCCAGCGGTGAACCGTTCAGCTTGCTCGTTTGCGATATCGATCATTTCAAGAAGTTCAACGACACCCATGGTCACCAAACCGGTGATCAGGTTCTCCGCCTCGTCGCTTCAACCATCAAAGCATCGGTCAAGACGTCCGACATTGCCTGCCGTTATGGCGGTGAAGAGTTCTGCGTGATCCTGCCGACCACCAAGGAGACCGATGCCATTGAGGTGGCCAATGCGATCCGTCAGGCAGTGATGGGCAAGGAATTGGTGAAGCGCTCCACCGGTGAGACGCTGGGCCGTGTCACGATCTCCATCGGCGTTGCCGAACTGGATGGCAAGGACACAATCCAATCGGTCATCGAACGGGCCGATCAATGCCTTTACGCTGCCAAGCGCACCGGCCGAAACCGGGTTGTCGGGCAAACCGAACTGCCGAAACTGGAAGATGCAGCTTAGGGCTACGAGCTGCCACAGCCAATCACAAAAAAGGGCGCTACCTGCTGGGTGCGCCCTTTTTTGTTGGAATGAGGCGCCTCAATTGGCTGGCGCAGCACCGGCGGCCGGCAGCAGCTCCACTGATTCACCGCAGCCACAGGCTGAGACTTCATTGGGGTTTTGGAAAACAAACCCTGAGCGAAGCTTGGTGACCTCGTAGTCGATGTTCATGCCGAGCAGATAGAGCATCGCGGAGGGCTCAATAAACAAGCGCGCAGCGCCATCTTCGATGATATCATCGCCATCGGGCTTGGATTCGGCGATGTCGAGCTTGTACTCCATGCCGGCGCAGCCGCCTTTTTTCAGGCTGAGCCGAATGCCTGCCGTCTCGCCATGATCGGCAAGCAGCGCGCCAATGTGCTCCTTGGCAGGGTCGGACAGGGTAACGAATGCCAATCCCATTTCGCCTCTCCTAAAACCAGCCGATGGCCACTTGTGCCTCTTCGGACATGCGCTCTGGCGTCCATGGCGGATCGAACACCATTTCCACCTGCACATCCGATACGCCGGGCACCATGGCTACAGCGTTTTCGACCCAGCCGGGCATTTCTCCGGCCACCGGGCATCCAGGTGCTGTCAGGGTCATGTGAATGCTGACCTTGCGCGCATCGTCGATATCGACCTTGTAGATCAGCCCAAGCTCGTAGATGTCGACCGGAATCTCCGGATCGTAGACAGTCTTCAGCGCGGCAACGATGTCCTCCGTCAACTGTTCTAGCTCGTCGTCCGGAATGCTGCTTGCGGCAACTTCGACAGCGCCGGCGGCAGAGGAATCAGCGGATTGAACGTCGGTCATGATTGGTACGCGCTGGGCGCGGTCCTTCTTTGCGATACGCGAAGACTAGCATCACGCCTTCATGTGAAAAAGCTCTGAGCTTTTTTCAAGGCCTGGATGAAAACGTCGACGTCTTCACGCGTGTTGTAGAGGCCAAAAGATGCTCGGCAGGAAGATGTCACGCCGAAGCGGTTGAGAAGCGGCTGAGCGCAATGCGTCCCTGCGCGAACTGCCACACCGGACTGATCCAACAGCGTTGAGATATCGTGCGCATGGGCTCCTTCGACTTCAAAGGAAAGGATAGCGCCCTTGCCGGACGCATCGCCCAGAATGCGGACAGCATTAAGCTCACGCATCCGCTGTGTGGCGTAAGCAATCAGGTCTGCCTCGTGTGCTGCGATGTCCTCGCGGCCTAAAGACTGTATATAGTCGATCGCCAGCCCAAGACCGACAGCCTGTGCAATCGGCGGCGTCCCAGCTTCGAATCGTGCCGGCGGCTCGGCGTAGGTGACACCCTCTTCGGTTACAATGTCGATCATCTCGCCGCCGCCAAGGAAGGGTGGCAAGATGGCCAATTCGCTTGACTTGCCCCATAGCGCACCAATGCCTGATGGGCCGTAGAGTTTGTGGCCGGTGACCGCATAGAAGTCACAGCCAAGCTCGGAAACATCGACCGGCATATGGACAGCGGCCTGGGCACCATCGACCACAAGCTTGACGTTTGGGCGGTCCGCAAGGGCGTCAGCAATCGCGCGGATGGGCGTCACCGTGCCCAAAACGTTGGACATATGGGTCACAGCCACGATGCGCGTACGATCCGTCAGCAGAGCCTCAAAGGCCGGCCAGTCAAAGCTGCCATCCGGATGGACAGGTGCCCACTTGATCACCACGCCCTTACTCTCGCGCAAGAAGTGCCAGGGCACGATGTTGGAGTGGTGCTCCATCACCGACAGGATGATTTCATCACCTTCCTGCAAGTCTTTGCCGAGCCCGTGAGCAACGAGATTGAGCGCTTCGGTCACTGACCGTGTGAAGATGATTTCTTCAGCACTGCCGGCGCCCAGAAAGGTCGCAACCTTCCCGCGCGCGTCCTCATAGGCCGCTGTCGCAGCTGTCGACAGATGGTGAAGGCCGCGATGCACATTGGCGTAGGAGGTACGGTAGAAGTCCGCGACCCCATCAATCACCTGGTTTGGCTTTTGGGCCGAGGCAGCATTGTCCAGATAAACCAGCGGCTTGCCGTTGACCTGCATGGCGAGCGCGGGAAAATCTGCCCGCACCGCGTTCACATCAAATGGCAGATGAAGAGCCTCTGCCGCGCTCGTGGCCGCAAGGACGGTCATGGTGTTCGTATGCCTCGCAAATTAGGTGCGCGGCCCGGGTCAGCCGCGCGCCGCATGCTCCTCCAACCAGCGATCAATGGCATCAAAGGCCAAGGACTGGAAGGGGTGATCATCGTAGAGCTCCGCGCCTTCGGAGAGGAATGCCTGGAGCAGTAGACGACGTGCTTCGTTATGCGGGATGCCGCGGGCAAGCAGGTAGAAGAGTAGGTCTTCATCCATCTCGCCGCAGGTCGCACCATGAGCACAGCTCACGTCATCGGCGAAAATCTCAAGCTCCGGCTTGGCAATCATGTCGGCTGCTTCTGACAGAAGCAGCGCATTGGTCGACATCTGCGCGTCCGTCTTTTGTGCGTCCTGCGCCACCACAATCTTGCCCTGGAAGACGGCACGCGCGCGGTCATCGATCACCGACTTGAAGGTCTCAGTGCTGTCGCCAAACGGTACCAGATGATCAACGTAGAGCGTCAGATCAGCATGCTGTCGATCAGCCACCATCGTGATGCCGGCAACGTCCAGACGCGATTCCTCGCCATTGAACGTCACGCGTGTTTCGCTGCGTGAAAGCTTGGCGCCAGCAACTATGTGCAGGAGCTTGGCGTGGGACTTACCCGACAGGTCAAGAACTGTCTCACCCAAATGGGTCGCCGCGTTGCCTTCCATCTGAAAGCGGATCAGATCAATCGATGCGTCATCTGCCACAGCATAACGGGTCACAGCACTCGATTGTGTCTCTGCGCCATCTGGGCTGATGTGACGCTCAACAATCTTGGCTGAGGCCCCCTCGCCTACAGACACCTCAACCCGCATGTGGCTCATCTCCTCAACGCCCGAGCGTAGTGACACGATCTCAATGGGTGTTTCGACCTTGCCCCCCTTCTCAACAGTCAACGCCGCTCCGTCGCTGACAAAGGCCGCGTTGAGTGCATCGATGGCGCGATCTGGTGTCGTTGCACCGCCAAGAGAGATAGACCCTTCGGCCAATGCGTCGCGAAGCGGCGTTAGCGTAACGCCCTGGGGCAAGTTGTCAGCGCGTACAAGACGTCCATCAATGACGACGATCTGCGCTGCGTCCTCCAACAAGGGTGCAGGAACATCGGTTTCGGGCGCTTGCCCCTCACCGAGTGAAGGCGCAAGCGGAGCAATCGTGCGCATCAGCGTGCGAAGATCGGTGTATTTCCACTCCTCAACGCGGCGATGCGGCAGGCCTTGCTGCTCGAACAGCGCCATGCGCTGACGGCGATCTGACAGGGTTTCAGACTTACCGGGCAGCGTTTCCTGAGCGTCTATGAAGGCTTCCAGAACCGCTGTCTCTGCCTCGGTTCTGATGCGCTTGAGTTCCATGTTCATTCGTTATGCCCTCCTCAAGCCGCTTCAGCGATGATGTCGGCATAGCCCTTGGCTTCAAGCTCAAGCGCCAGGTCTTTGTTGCCGGTCTTGATGATCCGACCGTTCGATAGAACGTGCACAACATCCGGCACGATGTGGTTCAGAAGTCGCTGATAGTGGGTGATGACCAGGAACGACCGGTCTGCGCCGCGCAGCGCGTTCACGCCGTCGGCCACCACTTTCAGTGCATCGATATCGAGACCAGAATCGGTCTCGTCGAGAACGCCGACAGACGGTTCCAGCAACGCCATCTGCATAATTTCATTGCGTTTCTTCTCACCACCGGAGAAGCCGACATTGAGAGGACGCTTCAGCATGTCCATGGAGATGTTCAGCTCGGCGGCCTTCTCTTTGACCACACGCATAAAGTCTGGCGTGGATAGTTCTTCCTGACCGCGCGCCTTACGGTTGGCGTTGAGCGCGGTGCGCAGGAACGTCATCGTTGCGACGCCTGGAATTTCAATCGGGTACTGAAACGCGAGGAAGAGGCCGGCATTGGCGCGCTCGTGCGCGTCCATTTCCAGTATGTTTTCACCATCGAGAAGAATCTCGCCTTCGGTGACCTCATAGTCTTCCTTGCCGGCGATCACATAAGACAATGTCGATTTGCCGGAGCCGTTGGGGCCCATAATGGCGTGCACTTCACCGGTTGGGATTGTCAGATCGACCCCGCGCAGAATCTCCGTGCCGTCGTCGGCAATGCGTGCGTGCAGGTTCTTGATCTCAAGCATGGGTTACATCCTCATCCAGTCAACGCCGCTGGCCGCACCTTCGGCCATCATGGCGTTCAATCCCAAAAACAGCAGCGCCCAAATGAGGACAGCTGCAAAAACGTAGGTCTGGTTCCAGCCCCGCCGGCGACCGACGAAAACCACCAAAATGATCGGCCCAGCCAGCAGGCCGATAAACGCCACCTGGCGAGCAATTAGGCTTGCAAGCTCCATGGCCTTTAAAAGCCCACCGCCGCCCGAAGCGTCGGAAACAATGTCGCTGCCACGATCCCGATCCCGGCACCGACAATTAAACGCTGCATCATTGTGCGCACGCGCGGAGCGAACGCTGCCAATATCCCGCAAATGGCGGCATAATAGGCGATAGTGATGCCGTCGAAGGTCACCCGACTGACCCCTCCAGCGATATCCCGATCAGCTTTTGCGTTTCGACCATGAACTCCATGGGCAGTTTCTGAAGCACGTCCTTCACGAAGCCATTGACGATCAGAGCGACCGCCTCTTCCTCGTTGAGACCGCGCTGCAAGCAATAGAACATCTGGTCGTCTGAGATTTTTGAGGTCGTCGCCTCGTGTTCCAGAACGGCCTTTGAGTTCTTCGACTCGATATAGGGAATGGTGTGGGCGCCGCAGCGGTCACCAATCAGCAGAGAGTCGCACTGGGTGAAGTTCCGCGCGCCCTTGGCACCACGAGCCACTTGAACCAGTCCCCGATAGGTTGAGTCCGATTTGCCCGCTGCAATTCCCTTGGCGATGATTTTTGAGGACGTGTTCTTGCCCAGATGGATCATCTTGGTGCCAGAATCGACCTGCTGCCGACCGTTGGAGATGGCGATCGAGTAGAACTCGCCAACTGAATTGTCACCGCGCAAAATGCAGGATGGATACTTCCAGGTGATGGCAGAGCCGGTTTCGACCTGAGTCCAAGAAATCTTGGAGTTGTCCCCGCGACAATCACCGCGCTTGGTGACGAAATTGTAGATACCGCCTTTGCCGTCGGCATCGCCCGGATACCAATTCTGAACGGTGGAGTATTTGATCTCCGCGTCGTCCAGCGCGACCAGTTCGACAACTGCGGCGTGAAGCTGGTTTTCATCGCGCATCGGCGCGGTGCAGCCTTCCAGATAGGAGACGTAAGAGCCCTTGTCGGCAATGATCAGCGTCCGCTCGAACTGGCCGGTGTTTTCGGCGTTAATGCGGAAATAGGTGGAGAGCTCCATCGGGCACCGCACACCCTCTGGAATGTACACAAACGAGCCGTCGGAGAAGACCGCCGAATTGAGCGTCGCATAATAATTGTCGGTCACCGGCACGACCGAGCCAAGGTACTTCTTGACCAGTTCGGGGTGCGAATGAACTGCCTCGGAAATCGAGCAGAAGATGATGCCGTGCTTGGCGAGTTCTTCCTTGAAGGTCGTGACGACGGAGACGGAGTCGAACACCGCATCCACGGCAACTTTGCCCTTTAGGGAGTCCAGGGACCCATCAAGCTGGGAGGGCTCGTCCATCTTGCGGACGCCAGCCAAAATCTCCTGCTCTTTCAGCGGAATACCAAGCTTCTCATAGGTGCGCAGAAGCTCTGGATCGACCTCATCGAGGCTTTTCGGGCCTTCGGTCGACTTTGGCGCGGCGTAGTAGTGCAGTTCCTGAAGATCAATCTCAGGATAATCGACACGAGACCAACCTGGCCGATTCATGGTCTCAAAGCGCTTAAGCGCATCAAGGCGCCATTCGGTCAGCCAGTCCGGTTCGCCCTTCTTGGCCGAAATGAAGCGAACGATATCCTCGTTCAAACCCTTCGGCGCAAGCTCAGTGTCAATGTCCGTCTCGAAGCCATATTTGTACTTGTCGACGTCAATCTCGCGAACCTGATCAATGGTTTCCTGAACCGCTGGCATGGGCCCCCTGTCTCCTCAAAGAGCAACGGTGATGGCGTGGTTGCACAGTCACCTTACAATCGTTCCAAACTACATAGAACAGCTACGCACATTCACCAATGGCTGATCACCTTTTTTTTGATTTTTTTTTGCAGGTTTTTGTGAGGCGCCGAAGTAACCCGCCATAACGGTCGGCATTTGCCGCGCTAAACCGGCTTTTTGAGCGTCTTGAGAGCGGACAGAATACGTCCAACGTCTGCGTCGGTTGACCCAAAACCGAAGCTCACACGCAGGGCACAACGAGTACGCTCGGGTTCCACACCCATGGCCTGCAACACTTGGCTCTCAGTCACCTTGCCGCTAGAGCAGGCCGAGCCCGATGAAATTGCCACACCTGCCAGATCAAGCTGCATCAGCACCAAAGCCGCCTCCTTGCCTGGAATGGCGAAACTCGACGTGTTGGGAACCCGTTCGACGTCCTCACCGAAGATGACGACATCTCCAATATCGGCCTTAAGCTGGGCTTCGAAGCTGTCTTGCAAAGCACGAAGCCTTTCCGCTTCGGCTGGCAAATCCGTGGTCGCCTCGCGTAGTGCCGCCGCAAAACCAATCGCGCCCAGAAGGTTTTCTGTACCACCGCGAACGCCGCGCTCCTGGCCACCACCGCGCAGCAGAGGATGCGCGATGTGGACGCGCATCGGATCGAAGATAAGCGCTCCAATTCCGCTCGGGCCGCCGAGCTTGTGCGACGACACGATAGCGATATCGGGAAGAACATCTGGCATCGGCAGGCGTCCGGCCCATTGGACGAGATCGCAAACCATCAGCGCGCCACGCTCGCGGCAAAGCGTGGCCAACTCGGCAACCGGTTGGAGCACACCGGATTCGTTGTTGGCCCCCTGAACGCAGACAAGCGTCTGGCCAGCATCCTCCTCCGTCGTCAGCAGAGTTGCAACTTCGGCCGGATCAACACGCCCTTGGGCGTCAACCGATAGACGGTGAACCACGTCTGCCGCGAACCCATGACCATCCAACGCTGCAACATGTTCCGTTGGGCCGATCACAAGACGGGAAACCGATGATTTGGCGCTGAGATTCTGCACACCAGGACGCAGGCAGGTGGACAGCGCCTCTGTGGCACCGGACATAAACGCCAGGCGATGGTCCGGCATTCCCAGCGCGGATAGGCAGTCGGCCCGCGCCGCTTCCAGCCGCTGACGGGCCGCCCGTCCGAAGCTATGGATCGACGAGGCATTGCCGACATGTTCAAGCGCATCGAGCATCGCATCGCGTGCCTGGGGCCTGAGAGGGCTGGTGGCGTTGTAGTCGGCATAGACAGCCGACCCCGATCTGGAATCTGGACTTGAGAAGTTCACTCTGTCTTCCCACCTCTGGGCAGTGGAACGCCCGCGGTCATGACAGCAGGGCAGCAAACGCTATCGAAAAATCTTGTTTTTCTCGAAGTGCTTGGGTTTAAGTGCGCGCCAGCGCCAGAAGGCCAAGCCTCCTGCTCCTTGCTTTTGCCGGCAGGGTCATGGTCTGCGGTTTGTTTGACAGGCTCTAGAATTACCCGCAGCGGCGCGTCAAGGCGCCAGCCGTTTGTGCGACGACAAAGAAAAGGCAACAAAGCTCACCATGCCCGAACAGATCTACCAAGGCCCATCCGGTCGCCTGGAGGGACGCTTGCATCCTGCTCCAGAGCGCGGCGCGCCGACAGCGATCATCCTACACCCGCATCCGCAGTTCGGCGGGACGATGAACAACCCCATCGTCTACCAGCTCTACTACATGTTCGTGGAACGTGGCTTCTCGGTGTTGCGGTTCAACTCGCGCGGCGTCGGGCGAAGCCAGGGCTATTTCGATCATGGCGTGGGTGAACTGGCAGATGCAGCAGGCTCGTTGGACTGGTTGCAAAGCCTGAACCCGGATTCGCGCTTTACCTGGATCGCCGGATTTTCCTTCGGTGCCTGGATCGGCATGCAGCTTTTAATGCGTCGTCCGGAGGTCGCAGGCTTTATGTCCGTGGCCCCGCCGGCGAACCTGCATGACTTTTCTTTCCTTGCGCCCTGCCCGTCCTCCGGTCTCATCATCCATGGTGACCAGGACAAGGTGGTGCCGCAGAAGGACGTTCAGGCCCTGGTTGATAAGCTGAAAACGCAAAAAGGCATCACCATCGACCACCAAACAGTGGAAGGTGCCAACCACTTCTTCGAGGGCAAACTAGAAGAGCTCGATCAGCGCTGCCGCGACTATCTGGACTTCCGGCTCGCCAATCCAGGAATGCGCTAATACCCCTTAGGGCGGACAAGCCGTCCGCCCAGCAACGGTTCCGGCACGCCGGTCGTATTGGGGTAGGTTATCGGCAGCTTCTTGATATGCCGCACGGCAAGGTAAGCGAAGGCTTCTGCTTCCAGCATGGCCGCGCTGGCTCCCAGTGCTTCCAGCGGTTCAACTGGGCATGGCAGGATTTCTACCAGCCGTGCCATGAGATGAGGATTGCGCGCACCGCCTCCCGCAACGAAGACCGACCGTGGTTCATCATCCAAAGTTCCGACCGCACGCCCAACGCTTCGCACTGTCAGTTCTGCGAGCGTCGCCATAGCGTCTTCATTGGAAAGGTGCGCAACATCTGGCGCGACCAGCCCATAGCGATCGAGCGAAGCAGGGCCAGCACTCGCGCTGAGATAGAATGGTTGATCGAAGAAGGTGTCGATGACGGCCTCGTCCGGACTGCCAGCTGCGGCAAGCCGCCCACCTTCATCAAAGGGCACATGTTTCCGACGCATCATCTCATCATCTAGATAGACATTGGCCGGGCCGATGTCCGCTGCCATCAGATGTGTTGGGCCGTCGTCCCGCACCACAGTTATGTTGGCGATGCCACCTAGGTTGAGGATCAACGCCGGGAGTTCCGTCCGGCCCGTCAGCAACGCTTGGTGGTAAAGTGGCGCGAGCGGAGCGCCTTGCCCGCCAACACCCACATCCGCACTTCGAAAGTCATAGACCACCGGCAAGCCGGTCGCGTCGGCCAGAACCTGCGGGTCGCCGACCTGAAGGGTAAAGGCCTGTGGCGGGCTCTCAGGGTCTGGGCGATGGAGGATGGTCTGGCCATGATAGCCAACCACCTCAGCAGGAGAATCCAGCCCATCAAGCAACGTGATCAGAACCTCAGCATGACGCTGCGTTGAGATCTGTGTTGCCTCCATCACCGTTGGATGGCTCAGGCAGTCAGGGCTGTTGATGTCCAGCGCGACGGCCACCGCATCAAACAAAACCTTTCGCTCGGCAGGTGAGTAAGGAAGAGAAAGGCTGTCAGCAGTCCCGCGATCTACGTGGGCAACACCATCTGTTTCGATGAGCGCGACATCGACGCCATCCATGGATGTGCCGCTCATTGTTCCAATTGCGCGCATGGTGCCCTCGCTCCTCGGTCGCCGCCTTGTTGTGCGTTGCAATGCGTCGCCCCGCATGGCAAGACCGCGCGTCTTTTCTCCAGACCAAAAACCAGATCGATGTCCCAGTCATTCCGTTCCGAATTCCTGCAGGTCATGCAAGAGCGTGGCTTTCTCCATCAGCTGTCCGACGCCGATGGCTTGGATGCTGCCCTCCAGGACGGACCGCTGACCTGCTATATCGGCTTTGACTGCACCGCGCCCTCGCTGCATGTCGGCTCGCTAGTGCAGATCATGATGCTGCACTGGTTTCAACAGACCGGGCATCGCCCCATTGCACTTATGGGTGGCGGTACGACGCGGGTTGGCGATCCCACCGGCAAGGATCAAAGCCGACAGCTTTTGACGCCGGAGCGCATCGAAGACAATAAAGCGGGTATTCAAAAGGTTTTCGCCAGATTACTTACCTTTGGCGAGGGACCTCAGGATGCTGTCATGCTCGACAATGCCGAGTGGCTGCTTGAGCTGGGCTATCTTGACCTCTTGCGAGATGTGGGCCGGCACTTCTCTGTGAACCAGATGCTGCAGCGAGATTCTGTGCGCCTGCGTCTTGAGCGAGAACAGCATTTGTCGCTGCTTGAATTCAACTACATGGTCCTGCAGGCCTATGATTATGTTGAGCTCTTCCGACGAACAGGCTGCCGCCTTCAGATGGGTGGGTCCGACCAGTGGGGCAACATCCTCTCCGGCGTAGACCTAGGCCGGCGCATGGAAAATGCATCGCTTTTTGCATTGACTACGCCTCTGTTGGCGACGGCGTCCGGTGCAAAAATGGGCAAGACAGAGGCGGGTGCCATTTGGCTCAATGCCGAGATGCGCAGCCCCTACGATTACTGGCAGTTTTGGCGCAATGCCGAAGATGCGGATGTTGGCCGTTTCCTGAAGCTCTTCACTACGCTCCCGATCGACGAAATCGCGCGTCTGGAGGCACTTGAAGGGTCCGAGATCAACGAGGCTAAAAAGACGCTAGCCAACGAGGCCACAGCGCTCCTGCACGGTCGCGAGGAAGCAGAGAAAGCCGCTGCGACAGCTGAAACGACCTTTGAACAAGGTGGTCTTTCGGCCGATTTACCGACTGTTGAAGTAGCTGCCAGCGATCTTACCGATGGCATAGGTGTCTTGAATGCCTATGTGCTTGTGGGCCTGGCCTCCTCCAACGGCGAAGTTCGAAGGCACATCAAAGGTGGATCGGTGCGCATCAACGACGCGCCGGACGCCGATGAGCGTCGGGTACTGACAGAGCGTGATCTGGTCGAAGGCGTGATCAAGCTGTCGCTCGGCAAGAAAAAGCACGTGCTGATCAAGCCGGTTTAAAGCGCCGCGACTGGTAAAGGCTCAGCCGCCCTGATCGCGGAACTCAAAGATGTTGCGCATTACGCCCGGCGCCAGGATCGACATCGGGTTGATCCTCAGTTCCGGCGCATCAGGTCGGCCAACAACTTCAAAGGTGATTCCGAGCAGGCCTTCGGTTTGGCGATTACCCAGTGCTGCGCCGAGAATTGGGATGCGGCTGAACACATTGTTGATCGTGAAGAACGGAACGAATGTCCCGCGCAGACTGACTCGGTTCTGTTCGTAGTCGATCGTCCCACGAACATTAGCGCCAAGCGACGGCCCCCAGCCTTCGACCTGTGTCAGTTCCAGGCGCTCCGGTGTCCGATCGAATGCAATGCGTGTTGCCTGAATCTCAACGCGTTCGGCGGTTTCAAATTCCCCTGGCAGGACAATGTCGCCCGCATTGGCGTCAGCTCGACCACTGGAGAAAAGTGATTCCATAGCCGGCTCATCGACAATGACGAAGTCGCTGAGCAGCAGTTGGCCCGCCAAACGCCCACCAACGGAAGCCGGATCAAGCACCAGTGTCGCACGGCCTCCCTCTGCTCTTTGATAGAGTCCCAAAAAGCGCAAAAATGTGCCCGCATTGCTAGAGGACACCACAAGGTTCTGCGCGCCGTTTTGGTCGCTAAGCGTGCCGACCAGTTCCGTTCCATCAGTATGACGGGCTCGCATATCGAAGGCTGTTATTCGGTCTGAGGACTGAGCATAGGTTAGGCTGACATCTCGAAGAGCGGCTCCGCTTGCAGTTGCCAACTCTTCAAGGCGAATGTCCAAGGTCAGATTGCCAGCATCTTCCCGATCACCACGCAGGAGTTCCGGGCGCAACACAAACCGCTCGCCGGTAATCCTGGCCGCGCTGCCGCTCGCATTGCGCGTCAGGGCGAGTGCGAAACGCCCGATACCCTCAATCGCCACGCTTTCCAGATCGGCATTACGCAATTCACCTCCATCAAGGTCCAAGTTGCCACGAACAGCCAGCCCGTTTGTGGCCAGCGTGAGGTCGCGAATTTGGATCCGTTCGGCGTCCTCCAACATCTGAAAACTTGCCTGCCCTGGCTGGCCCAGGGGTTTGGTCCAACCCAGCTCCGGGATGTTGATTTGGGCATCGGCCAGATCGATGGTGAAGAGGCGACGCCCTTCGACGTCCTGGCCGCCAATGTTCACGCCGACTGTACCGGCTAGATAAGGCTCAAGATCGAGCCCCATTTGACGACGGTCTTCGGCGTTCAGGCGCATTGCGAAATTGGCCGACGCCCCATCACCTGTCTGAAAGTCAATATCAGTGGCGACACCATCAAGTCGGGCGCGACCAGAAACACGCATGCCCGCGTTGTCGGAGGTCAACGAGAGCTGGCCATCGGTCACCCTCACCCCTTCAATTGGCGTTTCACTGGCAAAATCGATAATCTGCGCCTCCACCGTTGTGGTGACGGCATCGCGCTGGATTGTGTCGGTCAGAGGCGTCTCAAGGCGTGTCGTCATCACTGCCCGCCCGGAGACGGCATCAGCGGTAAAGGGCACGTCTTCCAGATTGATGGGATTAAGTGCGGTCATGTAGGTGAAGGCAGAGACCGGTCCTTCTAACGTCAGTTCCAGCGAGGCCATCGGGTTCGGCTGGGCATGGTCGCCTATGTAAAACTCGGCCTGCCGCACCGTGACGGCGTCCCCATTGGGCAGACGCCCGACGCCGCCGGCACCGACGGTTCTGACGGTCCGGCCGGTGACCGTGGCCGTTCCATCGACGCCAAAGATCGGCGGCAAATCCCCAACAGTGCGCATGACCGCGTTCTCGAACGGAATGGACACCGTCATCATCTCATCATCGAGGAAGCTTCTGCCATCGCGCACCTCAATGTCATTGAGATAAGCGGAAAACCAAAAACTTCCCTCGCCAATCTGCCCCTCGGCCACATTCTCGAGGAACCAAATACGGGCGTTTGGCGCCATTGGCAGCGGCCAGATTGCGGCAAGATGAACGGCACGCATGGGCGTCGACTGCGCTATGGCTGAGATGCGTGGACCGCGCTCGGTCATTTCGAGGAGTCCGGAATAGGAAACACGCACATCGCCCATGGCAAGCTCGAGACTTGATAGGTCGATCTGGGACAGATCATCGGGCGCAAAGGCATCAAGCGCGATGTTGGCGGTGGTCCGTTGCAAGGTTCGCCCGACCCTAGGCTCGGGCGGTATGGCCAATCGGTAGCGCGGCGCTTCCAATCGGAATGCCAATCCGGCCTCGCCATTGCGTATTTCCGGTCCCAAAGTTCCATCAAAAACACCACCCGTCTCCTGAAACTGGGCGCGGGCCGATATGATGTCGAAACGACCAGACTCTCGAGAGTAGATCATTGGGACAGATACAAACTCCAAGATCGTCGCATCTTTCTGACTGGCGACCAGATAGCCTGCATCCACTTCGAAGAGAGCGGCGATCTCATCAATGCGGGTCTCGGCGGGCTCGCGTGTGACAACGGCCTCGGCGGCCAGCGTGGAATCGAAAACCACTGGCCCATTGCCAGTAAAGGCGTCAGTCAGGTCACTGACGCGAAGACCGAAAAGCAGGAAGTGAGAGAATGCCTTGTCGCGCAGTGTAAGTCCCACGCGCTCGGCAAGAGCCGCCGGGCCTTCGGGAACCCCCTCCTCGGCATGACGAACCACGATACGGATGGGATCGGGTCGACCTTGTGTGGTCAGCCGCGCCACAACTTCTGTCTGGCTTTCCCTGTTTATTGCTAGGGTTAGGGGATCCGGGTCGCGGAGCAACGGCATAGACGCGTCGATGTTGGGCTCAACGATGATGTTGGCAACGTTTATGGTGCGAAGACTCTGCCAAACTGGCTCCAATGTGATGTCAGTCAGAAACTGATCGACGATGGTCACCGATTCCAGAAAAGCATCCATGCGCCGGCTTGATGGCGCATGCCCTGTCGTTTGGGCTACCTGGGCTGCAGATACCTCGACGTCGTCAATCGTTTGAGCGCTAGTTGCCGACGCACGGTATGAAACTGTGGCAGGTTCCAAGGGCGTCACGCGCGCCTCTCCGACTGCAATGCTGCGCGGTGCCAAATTGCGACGCAGAACATCTATGTAACGGACTCGGATATCCACCTCGTCCAATTCGACTGTCAGACCAAGGCCGGTAAGCCGAGCACCGACCAGAGACACACCTATCGAGCTTGGACGCACACGTGTTTCGAGCGCATCAGCATCAAGCGCCAAATTGCCAGGTTGCGCTCCTTGCAGCGCGGCCAGCAGCGGTGCCTCGATGGCCCGTTCTACGTATCGTTGCCCCAGCGGGGTCAGGATGGCAGCGACTGGCAGGATGATAACCAGCCCGACAACGATTAAGAGACCTGCAAGGCTGCGTTTGACCCACCGCCTTTGCGGGGCAGCTGTCTCAGAGGCTTCAGCCATTGCCTCATCGGGCGCGTCGCGGTCGCTATCCGTTTGGCCAACCGCACGCTCGTTAAGAACGGTATCGACCCCTTGGCCACGCGCTGGCAACTTGGACGTCACAGCGTTTCGACGCTCCCGGTTGATGGGTCACCCGATCGGCAAACCGATGGTGCAGCTCTACTCTGGCGACCGCCCGCCAGTCATCTATCCTCGCGGCGCAAGCACCGCCGTTAGGACACCGTCTTGACGTGGCGGAAAACCCGTTTTGTTTGTTACCCAAGCTTGTGCACGAGGCATTGATTCCAGGCAAGCATGCCAAAGCTGGCTTAACGGCAATCCGTCCGTTGCGTTAAGCCGTAGGCTTTGGCAGACACTCCACACAACCCCCAACCAAAGGCGATTTCATGACCGACGTCAGCACCGTTCAAGCCACCGTCACAGAAGGCGCGTCCGCACCGGACTTTTCGCTCCCAACGGACGGCGATGGATCTGTGACCCTATCGGGCCTAAAGGGGCATCCGGTCGTGGTTTACTTCTACCCAAAGGATGACACGTCTGGCTGCACCAAGCAGGCCATTGGTTTCACTGAAGCCAAGGGAGACTTTGACGCGCTTGGGGTGACGATTATCGGCATCTCGCCCGATTCGGTTTCCAAGCACGACAAGTTCATCGCCAAGCATGATCTGGCCATCCAACTGGCTGCGGACGAAGACAAAACAACGGCTGAAGCCTATGGTGTTTGGGTGGAAAAGAGCATGTATGGCAAGAAGTACATGGGCGTTGAGCGTTCAACCTTCCTTGTCGACAAGAACGGTGTGATCGCCAAGGCATGGCGCAAGGTCAAAGTACCCGGCCATGTCGACGCTGTGTTGGATGCCGCCAAAGCACTCTGACAGGTGCGCTCGCTCGCAGAAGAAGCGGTGGCAATTGTTGCCACCGCTGATCTGGACGCCAAGGCCGACCTTGCCTATGGCGTTGCCAAGGCTTGGTTTGGACGCCGGATTGGATTGGGTTCTGGCGCTCGGCTAACCTACCCAGAGAAGCCAGGCAGACCAGCTCAACCAGTTCTCAAGCCTGCCAGCCGGATGCCACGGCGCTCCAAAGGCGGCGTAAAAGGTCGCGTGGCTCTGCTTCATGCCCTTGCCCATATAGAACTCAATGCGGTCGATCTCACCTGGGATATGATTGCACGCTCGGCCGAAACGCGCCTGCCACGCTCGTACTTCGACAACTGGGTGCAAGTTGGCTTGGAAGAGGCTAAGCATTTCAAACTCCTAGCCAACCGATTGAAAGATCTTGACTCTTTTTATGGTGCGCTGCCCGCCCATGCCGGTCTGTGGGAGGCCGCTCAATCCACCGGTCAAGATCTCAAGGCGCGTCTGGCCATCATCCCATTGGTGCTCGAAGCGCGGGGGTTGGACGTTACACCGTCCACGGTCGCATCGCTCTCGCAGTCGGGCGACGAGGAGAGCGCCGACATTTTGCGCACCATCTATCACGATGAAAAAAAGCATGTGGCGTTTGGTGCCAAATGGTTCCGCTATCTATGCGATCGCGATCAAGTCCGGCCTGAACCAACCTTCCAAGGTCTGGTGCGCAAACATTTCAAGGGCGCGATCAAGCCGCCAACCAATGATCGGGCGCGGGCCGAAGCTGGCCTAACCCCGGGGTTCTACAAGCCGTTGATGCCGCTTTCCGGACACTGACCCCCGCTGCTCTCGCGCAAGCTATAACGCCCTGAAAACGCGTTTGTTTTTCACAATTCAACCAAGCATTAACCATGCATCCGGCAAAAAAGCTTTGGTAGCAAGCTTTTGCGGTGAGTGGATATGGGTTCTGCAATGGGGCAATCGAGCTCGGGTGACGACTTTAGGTCGTCCGCGCAGGCAAGTGCGGACCGTCGCAAGGCCAAAGACCGGCGCATCATCTTCGCCCACGGTAACAGTGTTCAGGTCGTCCGCATTGCACCGTGGATGGGCTTCTTTCTGCTTTTGATGGTGGCAGCGAGTGCGGTCGCGGTTATCGGCTCGGCCAGCTATCTGTTTTTCCGCGATGAGTTGTTCACCGCCAGCATCAAGCGCCAGTACCAAATTCAGGTTGCCTATGAGGATCGCATCTCCGATCTGCGCCGAGAGATCGACCGGATAACCAGCCGTCAGCTCCTCAATCAGCAGAGTTACGAGGCTCGCGTTGAGCGGCTCCTCACCGAGCATGTCCAACTCTATGAGCAAGGTGCGCGCCTCAACGTTCTGCTGGACCGGGCAGGCTCGCTGGGACTGGTGCCACGTCCGGCACCACCGTCTCCCGTCATTCCGCCCAACCAGCAGGCAAGCCTTGGTTCAATGGTACTGCCGGCCATACCGGATGGCGAATTGATCACAGGCATTGTGCCGGAACTCCCGCTGCATCGCGGTCTCAGCGCTATGGAACGAGCGGTGGCCGATCCGGCTGGCATCTTGACCAATCTCGATGGCTCTGTGCAGGCCCGCGCGCACAATCAACTTGTCGCCCTGGCCGGCCTGGCTTTGGAGGCGCGCGGCGAGGCCGATGTCATTGCCGACCAGGTTTCCTCGCTCGGCATTCGTCTTCCGCGTGTCGCGCCCGATGCGCCTGTTGCAAACGACGCACTGTCCATCGGTGAAGCTGTTGGTGGCCCCTTGTTGCCCGCTCGCGGCGAGACAGACCCTTTTGACACCTATGCTGAGGACGCATTGCGGGCGCTGCAGGACCTTGAACAGGTGCGCGACGCGGTCGATGCGGTCCCTGTTTTGGCACCGGCGCGCGGCGCTCGGCTGTCCTCGCGCTTTGGAAATCGCCGCGATCCCTTCACGCGCCGCACGGCCTTTCATGCTGGCATCGATTACGCTGCGCCCCGTGGAACGCCGGTCTATGCACCCGCCGACGGCGTGGTGACGCGCGCAGCACGCCGTGGAGGATACGGGCTAATGATCGAACTTGACCACGAACACGGTCTTTCGACGCGGTTCGCACATCTTAGCCGCATGCATGTAAGCGTGGGCACGCAAGTGCGTGCTGGCGATGTGATTGGGCGGATCGGATCGACCGGGCGCAGTACCGGACCGCATCTACATTACGAAGTGCGTCGCGGTACGCGGGCCGTTGATCCTATGCCCTATGTGCGTGCGGGTAGTGCCTTGGCGGACATCCTTTGAACCGATTGACATAGTCCCCAAGGCACTTGCCATCAAAAACGACATCGTCGCATCTGCTTGAGATCAATCTGTTGCAGGTCTAAGCAAGAGCGTACTTGCGCATTGCAAGTACCGATCTCAGCGCCGCATCATGACCAAACAGACCAACCGATCAGACTGTCCGATCAATCTGTCCCTCGAAGCTTGGGGGGACAAATGGAGCCTTTTGATCATTCGCGACCTAATGTTCGAAGGCAAACGGACCTATGGAGACTTTCTGAAGTCACCGGAAAAGATCTCAACCAACATTTTGGCGGCGCGTCTAAAGTCCCTTCAGGAGGTCGGCATCATCGAAGCGTCGGGTCCGCCAGATCGGGGCACCAAGGGCTATCACCTCACGCAAAAGGGAATCGACATGCTGCCGATGATGCTTGAGGTCTATCTTTGGACCGAGAAGCACTACCCAATCCCGGAGCATGTCCAAACCATTCTTACAAAGGTGAAAGCGGACAAGGCTGGATTTGCTACTGCTGCGGCTCTCCGGCTCCAGTCGAGCGACAACGACGCCTCCTAGAATGCAATCAAACGGACTTGCAATTTGCAAGTCATCGATCTAGACGGCTATCATACTTGCATTTTGCAAGCTTGTGACGCGTCGATCTTTCAGGCGGTCTCGACCAACTCGATAAGGAGGTAAGGTCCATGGACCTTGTGCCTGCGCACCGCCTCAGCTCGTTTGTCCTAATCGGAGGGTCGCTGGTTGTTCCTCTGTTGGCTTTGTGCACCTACTGGGGTTCTGGCGAACCGCTGCGAAAGGCCGTGCAGATTGCGTTTGGGATCGCGGTTTGGGGCTTGGGCGTCTTGCTGTTTGCTGGCTTTTTGCAGTTCCAGATTGCTAATCCGACGGTCGTATGGGGCTTTGTCCTCGCCAACTTTGCAGCACCCTCGATCATCGTTCTGATCTTTCGCGACTATTTTGTCGGGAACGGATTGTCGTTGGCCTGGCTCACCTTACCGCAGGCTTTTCGCTATATGGGCGTGCTTTTCATCCTGGAGAATGTCCTAGGCCACACCGGAACAGTGTTCGCCTACACCGCAGGATTCGGCGACTTCGCCGCAGCCATCATCGCAACAATGATCCTGCTGCAAATGTGGGCCGGCGAGAGGCCAGGCAAGTTTGCCTTCTACGCACTTGTCATTTTCGGAACGGCTGACTTTTTGGTCGCCTATACGCTCAGTTTCATGAGCACCCAAGGCACTGTGCTGAACCTGTTGGCGCGCGACGAAACGCATCTCATGTCGCTGCTACCACTCGCACTTCTGCCGTACTTCTTGGTGCCGTTCGCCATGGCGTATCACACCGTGATGTTCCTCACCCTACGTCGCCACGGAGCTCCATCGACCGGCGAGGTTTAGTCCAAATCCTCAACCTCGGCAGTGCCACCATAGGCCCGTTGTGCAAGGGTGGCTTCCATGAAGCTGTCAAGCTTGCCGTCGAGCACATCTGAGGGCGCGGTGCTTTCATGGCCGGTGCGCAAGTCTTTGACCAACTGATAAGGTTGCAGCACGTAGGAGCGGATTTGGTGGCCCCAGCCGATATCGGTCTTTGCGGAGGCTTCAGCGTTTGCCTTTTCCTCGCGCTTTTGCAGCTCCAGCTCATAAAGGCGGGCGCGTAGCATGTTCCATGCGGTGGCGCGGTTTTTGTGCTGGGAGCGTTCGTTCTGACACTGCACCACAATCCCGGTCGGGTTATGGGTGATGCGCACCGCTGAATCGGTCGTGTTGACATGCTGACCACCAGCGCCCGAAGCGCGGTAGGTGTCGATGCGGCAATCGCTCTCGTTAATCTCGATGTTAATCGTGTCGTCGATCAACGGATAGATCCACACACTGGCAAAGCTGGTGTGCCGCCGCGCATTGGAATCATAGGGTGAGATGCGAACCAACCGGTGGACGCCTGCTTCGGTTTTCAGCCAGCCATAAGCATCATCGCCTTTGACCAAGAGTGTGGCTGACTTGATGCCCGCCTCTTCCCCGGCCTGCTCTTCCAGAAGCTCGACTTTGCGGCCAGACCCTTCGGCCCAACGCGTGTACATGCGCGCCAGCATAGAGGCCCAATCCTGGCTTTCCGTGCCGCCTGCCCCAGAGTGAATTTCGACGTAGGTGTCGTTGCCGTCGGCCTCGCCGGAGAGAAGGGCTTCGATCTGCAGACGTCTGGCTTTGCTAGAAAGCTCTTTGAGGACTTCAACGCCCTCGTCAGCCATCTCGTCCTCGCCCTCGGCTTCGCCAAGTTCGATCAGTTCGACGGTGTCAGCAAGGTCGGTGCCCATGCTGGTGAGGCCATTGATGGCTTCATCAAGCTTCTGGCGTTCGCGCATCAGCCACTGGGCTTCCTGAGGGTCATCCCAAAGGCGCGGGTCTTCGGCGAGCGCGTTCAACTCGTCTAAGCGTTTGTTGGCAGCATCCCAGTCAAAGATGCCTCCTTAGCAGGCTGAGCGCCTGCTCAATGTCATCTACGAGGCGCTGAGCTTCCGCGCGCATGAAGAAATGTCCTTGGTTCAACGAAAGACGCGCCCGAAACGGGCGCGTCTTCGAAATAGCATATTGGTGAGACTAGTACAGGCCGCCCGTACCGGAGACAACTGCCCGGTCCGCCTGTGGATCGACCGTCAACTGGCGTCCCATATCATCGGTAAAGCCGATGATGGAGTAGGAGGATGGCGGCGAGGTTCCAGGACGGAAGGCTTCCAGGATGGAGCCGTCCGTGCCGGCTGCGACCTGCAACCCGGTGCGCCGGTCAATCGGGATCAGTGAAATGCCGCGCGGCACCTGGAACTCGGTGCGTGGCTGGCCTTCCAGTGCGGCTCGCATGAACTCTGAGAATATCGGCGCGGCAAGCCCGCCACCGGTCGCCGAACGGCCCATACGACGCGGTGTATCGAAGCCGACATAAACGCCGACGACGATGTCGTGGGAGTAGCCGACGAACCAGGCATCGCGGTAATCATTGGTGGTCCCGGTCTTGCCGGCAACAGCCCAGTTCGACAGCTCGCTGGAAATACCAGCTGCTGTACCCCGGCGTACCACCCCCTCCATCATGGAGGTGACCTGATAGGCCGTCATCGGATCGAGAACCTGCTCGCGCTCATCGATGAGAAGCGGCTCGTCCTGGCCCTGCCAGCTATCGACTCGGCAGCCTTCGCATAGGCGTGCGTCATGACGGAAAATGGTGCTGCCGTAGCGGTCCTGCACGCGGTCAATGAGCGTCGGTTGAATAGACCGACCACCATTGGCGAGCACCGCATAGGCGGCCGTCATACGCATAACGGTCGTTTCGCCGGAGCCCAGCGACATGGCGAGCACCGGATCAAGATCATCATAAACACCGAAGCGGCGGGCGTACTCAGAGACCAGCGGCATGCCCATGTCGCGCGCCAAGCGCACGGTCATCACATTGCGCGAGCGTTCAATGCCGACGCGCAACGTCTGTGGGCCGTAATAATCGCCGGAGTAATTTTGCGGTCGCCAGATGCCCAGACCAGCCCCTTGATCAATCTCGATCGGCGCATCCATCACCACGCTGGAGGGCGTGTATCCGTTATCCAGCGCAGCAGCATAGACGAACGGTTTGAAGGAAGAACCTGGCTGGCGCTGTGCCTGTGTGGCCCGGTTGAACTGGCTGTCAGCGAAGGAGAACCCACCGACCATCGCCAGCACACGGCCAGTATAGGGATCCATCGCCACCATGCCGCCGGAGACTTCCGGCACCTGCCTTAGGCTGAAATAGGCGGCGCCTGCCTCATTAAGATGCTGGCGCACATAGACGACATCGCCGATGTTGAGGACATCGCTTGCCGAGGAGACCGACTGCCCTGCCCGGTCGCCAGTTGCCCACTCAGCCCAGCTCATTTCAGCGAGTGGGATGAAACCAATTTGCCGCTCAGGCGCCAACTCGCCGGAGGCCAGCCGTGCCGGGTCAAGACCGATCTCTGCGCCTTCCTCGGAGGTCGAAAGCACAACGGCCAGTTGCCATTCTTGAATGTCAGACAGGCCATCGACCTCGGCGAGAGCGGTGCCCCAATCGGTGCTCACATCCACCGTTGTCACCGGGCCACGCCACCCGCTGTTGCGATCATATTCTTCCAAGCCGCCGCGCAAGGCATGCCGTGCATGGCCCTGCAGAATGGGATCAAGTGTTGTGCGGACAGACAAGCCACCTTCGTAAAGGCCGTTGTCGCCGTAGCGCTGGGCGATCTGACGGCGTACCTCTTCAGCGAAGTAGTCCGATGCCTGAAGGAAAGTCCCGGTCGAGCGGGGCAGCACATTAAGCCCTTCAGCCTGCGCGGATTCCATCTGGTCCAGCGTGATGTAGCCATTGTCGAACATGCGCTCGAGCACCCAGTCACGGCGCTCAATCGCCCGCTCTGTCTGGCGGAAGGGATGGTAATTGTTGGGACCTTTGGGAAGCGCGGCCAAGTAGGCTGCCTCTGCCAAGGTCAGCTCGTGGACTGACTTGTCGAAGTACACGAGCGACGCGGCGGCGATGCCATATGCGCCAAGGCCCAGATAGATGTCGTTGAGATAAAGCTCCAGGATTTCGTCCTTGGAGAAGGTGCGCTCGATCCGCAGTGCGAGGATGGCCTCACGAATTTTGCGCTCAATAGCAACGTCGCTGGTCAGCAGGAAGTTCTTTGCGACCTGCTGTGTAATGGTCGAGGCTCCAACCGGACGGCGGTTGGTACCCAGATTTTCAAGATTAACGACCACCGCCCGCGCAATGCCGGTGAAATCGAGACCGCCATGATCATAGAAATTCTTGTCCTCGGCAGACAGGAAGGCGGCACGCACAACATCGGGCATGGACTGAATCGGCAGGAACAAGCGCCGCTCGGAGGCATATTCGGCGATCAGCGCCCCATCAGAGGCATGGACGCGTGTCATCACGGGCGGCTCGTAGTCGCTCAGAACCGTGTAGTCTGGCAGGTCCTGCGAATAGTAATGGATGCCATAGGCTACGCCGGCGGCAGCCAAAACCGCGCCAACAACGCCAATACCAAACAGGTAGCCTAAAAGCCGTGTGAACATTGTGTCCTTCCGTCCCCCTACCGTTCGAACCGGTTGGGTGGGATCTGTGCGAATTCTCTGCCACCGCTTGGCTTGAAGCCGTGAGATGGTGACCGCAGGCACATGGCCTGCCTTCTATGACCTTAGCCCTAGAGCCCCGCATGCGGCAGAAATAGGGCGGGTTTCCAATGTGTTGGCGACGGATCAGCCGCCAATACGGCACTGTCGCCTGTTTGCATCAACCTTTGATCGCAACAAGGCGATCACGGCGCGCTCGCCACACGCTGCTCAAAAAAACGATCAACAGCGGTGCTCAGCGCCTGAACAGTTCGCGCCTGCCAATCCTCGTCGATCAGAAGGCGCACATCGTCTTCGTTCGACAGGAAGCCCAACTCAAGCAAAATCGAGGGAATTTCCGGCGCCTTCAAGACACGGAAACCCGCCGAGCGATGCGGATTGTTGACCATGCGGGTGGCGGTTGAAATCTCGCTCACCACATTTTCAGCGAACGCAAGGGAGAAGCGTGTGGTTTCCCGCCTGGTCAGATCAATCAGAATGTCGGCCACTTCGGTTGTCGCCGTCTCGCGCACATCCATGCCGGCCAACATTTCCGAGCGGGCTTCATTATCGACCAATTGCTGGGCAATCGCATCGGACGCTCGATCTGAGAGCGTGTAGACGGTTGCTCCGCGCAGATCACGGTGGCGCACCAGCGAATCGGCGTGCACCGAAATGAACAGATCGGCGTTAAGGCTCTGGGCAAAGCGAACGCGTCCCGCCAGCGGGATGAACACATCGTCGTCGCGAGTCATATGCACGTCGAAGCGTCCTGAGGCGCGCAGGCGATCCGCAAAGGCCTGGGCAAAGTTTAGAACAACTGATTTTTCCAGCACGCCGGAGCGGCTGACAGCGCCCGAATCAATACCCCCATGGCCAGGATCGATGACGACAATTGGCCGACCGGTGCCCGACACGATGTCCAGTCGGTTCTCCTTGGGGGCCTCGACGCTTGCCAGGAATGCATCGCGGGTACGCTCAACTTCGGCCTCAAAGCCAGCTTCGTCTGACCGCACCAGATCAAGAACCAACCGCGCCGGCTGCCCATCAATGGCAGCCAGCATCAAGACGTCGTCAATGACGGCATGGTCGGCAAGATCAACGACAACACGCCCGCGTTCTGGCGCGAACGGGCCATACCGAAAGGCACTAACCAAGCCACGCGCATCCACCTCGACCTGGTTCATTGGAGCAAAAGAAAGGCCAGGAAGATCAAGAACAAGCCGGTTGGGCTGTGGCAGCACATAAACCGCCGGCGTGACCTCGCCTTCGACATCCACCACGATTCGGGTGCGCTCCAAATCGCCGACAACGCGTGCAGCCAGGGCATTTGCCAAAGGCGGTTGGTCGAATGACGCTCCGTCATCGGCGTTGGCAGAGGGCGCGAACCCAACAATGAGCATCACCGCGCAGACCATTCCGCCCAAAAGGCGCGCAAGGGCGATCATGCTGCCCATTTTGTGCTGGTCTCTGGTGATGGAGATGCCCAACGATCCGGCCCAATTGCTTTCTTGGCAGCGGCCGACGCTCCGGACCTGCCATACCTTTTGAAAACCTAGCCTATCGAGTGATGGTAAACCAATGTCAAACAGGCTCGACAAAGCCGCCGTACAGGCGGTTTTGCGGTCCCTGTGCTCTTTTGCGCACATAACGCCAAAGACCGCCGGCTTTCTGCTCGCTCCTTGCAAATCCATGATTTGACGCGTACATGCGAAAGAGCTTGCAAGGCTTCGTGTGCTCCCATGATAGGGTTCCATCGGCTTTGTTGGGCAATCGGGAAGCCCCGACCCTCGGTGCGGCATGTCCATCGCAATGATGATCGACCCATGGTCGCAGCCAGGGAGCCCCTCGTGACAGCGCACGCTGCACGCCTTTGGCAAGTAAAAGACTTTTGAAGCTCGGCACAGGTTGCGTGTTGCCGGCTTTGACAAACCGGATTTGGTCCATGGTGACGCGCCTCGTGCATTCCGCTCTGCGCCGTCCTTCGAACGAAGGGCAGCTTTTGCTCCAGCACGCGGCCATTTCTTCAGCGTCCCAGACCAATGTCCTCCCTTTCCTTTCGATTGGAAGACTGTCGCCCGCGCAAGACCGTGCGGTGCACGCTGCTCAAAAAGAGCCGAGGCAGAGCGCCAGCGCTTCCGGTCGTATCTCACAATTGGCCTCCTCCCTTAGCCGCGCTTCGCTGCGCCGGGCTTTGAGGCCTAAGGACCGTTTTAATGTCATCGAAAATGCTTATCGATGCCACCCATCGGGAAGAGACCCGAGTGGTGGTCAAACGCGGCAATCGTGTCGAGGAATTTGACTACGAAACCGCAGCCAAGAAACAACTTCGCGGCAACATCTATCTGGCCAAGGTAACGCGCGTCGAACCGTCGCTTCAGGCGGCGTTTGTCGATTATGGTGGCAACCGCCACGGCTTTTTGGCCTTCTCGGAAATTCACCCAGACTATTATCAGATCCCACAAGCGGATCGCGATGCGCTGCTGGCCGAAGAAAAAGAGGCCAGTGACGACGAGGCTCCACAGGCATCTGAACAGGAAGCTGAAACGCAAAGCGAAGAAAACGACGCGACCGTTGACGACGTTTCTGAGGATGATGCTGAAGGCTTGAGCCAGAAGGCCGCTGTGACAGCCGGGCTTTTTGTCAGCGATGATGCTGATTCTGAAAGCGAAGAGAGCGAGGATGTTGACGAGAGCGGGTCTGACGATGCGCTTGAGGAAGCGCGTCCGCGCCGCCGCGCCAACCGCCGCCACTACAAGATCCAAGAGGTCATAAAGCGTCGCCAGATCATTCTGGTGCAGGTCGTCAAAGAAGAGCGCGGCAACAAGGGCGCGGCGTTGACGACCTACCTGTCTCTGGCCGGCCGTTATGCCGTTCTGATGCCCAACACGCCCCGTGGCGGTGGGATATCGCGCAAGATTACTTCAGCCTCCGACCGCAAGCGGCTGAAAGAGATTGTCAGCGATCTGGATGTTCCAGACGGAATGGGCGTCATCCTACGCACAGCCGGCGCCAACCGCACAAAAGTCGAGATCAAGCGCGATTTTGAATATATGATGCGCCTGTGGGAGACGGTGCGCGATCTGACACTGAAATCCGCAGCGCCAGCCCTCGTTTATGAGGAAGGCAGCTTAATCAAACGGTCGATCCGCGACCTCTACTCGCGCGATATCGATTCAGTGCTTGTCGCCGGTGACGACGGCTACCGCGAGGCCAAGGACTTTATGCGCATGCTCATGCCGAGCCATGCGCGCAATGTGCAGCCCTACCGCGATCCGACACCACTGTTCACGGCCCACGGCGTGGAAGATCAGCTTGATTCCATGTTCGAGCCAACCGTGCGGCTGAAGTCGGGCGGCTATCTGGTGATCAACCAGACCGAGGCCTTGGTCGCCATTGACGTGAACTCGGGCAAATCCACCAAGGAACACAACATTGAAGACACGGCGCTCCAGACCAACCTGGAAGCCGCCGATGAGCTTGCCCGGCAATTGCGGTTGCGAGATTTGGCCGGTCTGGTGGTCTGCGACTTCATCGACATGGAGGAGAAGCGTAACAACCGGGCGGTCGAAAAGCGTATGAAAGAGGCGCTGAAAAGCGACCGCGCGCGCATTCAGGTGGGCCGCATCTCACATTTCGGCCTTTTGGAAATGTCGCGTCAGCGTATTCGTACGTCGCTTCTGGAAAGCACGATGGTGCCCTGCGAGCACTGCTCGGGCACTGGATTTGTGCGCGCGCCGTCTGCCGTTGCATTGCAGGTGTTACGCCAGGCCGAAGCGCAGCTTCTGCGCCATCGCGGCCACCATGCGCAGGTTTCGCTTCGCTCGGAGACAGCACTCTACATTCTCAACAACAAGCGGACCATTCTTGCTGACCTGGAAGCTCGTTATGGCCGTAAGGTGAATTTCCTTGTGGATGCTAGCCTGGCCGCTGACGGCTTTGTCGTCAGCCGAGGCGATGCGGCCGATCCGGACGAAATCGCCGCGGCTAGCGAGGCGCTTGTTCAGCCAATGAGCGTTGACCCTGATACCATCGATATCGCCGAAGAGGACGAGGCCGACACCCTGGCCGAGGTGGATGACGCAAAGTCAGATGGCGAAAACGATGGCCGCAAACGTCGCCGTCGTCGGCGCCGGCGGCGTGGTTCCGGATCGGACGACGCTTCCGAAACGGTCGAAGCGCAGGAAGTTGAGGGCACGCCTGAGCCTGACGGTGACCAAGCCGAGGCCAGCGACGACGCAACCGATGAGGATGGCGACGAGCCGAAAAAACGGCGGCGTTCCCGCCGTGGTGGCCGCCGCCGCCGCGGCGGCCGTGGAAACGGCGAGGAGACTGTTGCTGCCGCCGAAGCGTCGGGGTCTGACGAAGCAGCAACAGACCAGCCACCATCGACCGATGACAGTGAGTTGGAGGCTGAGACACCGAATTTGGAAGCAGTTGTCGACGAAACCCCGCCCCTAGCCAACGGAGCGGTAGAGGAAACCGTCGAGGCAGCTGCTGAGCCAGTCGATTCAGATAGCGATGGCGAAGCCGAAGCTGACGAAGAGGAAGCAAAGGCGACCGTGCCAAACGAGCCGGTGCTGGAAAGCAGCCAGCCAGATGACCGGCCCAAACGACAAGGCTGGTGGCAGCGCAGGTCGTTCTTTTAGGGGCGTCACCATGACGTCCCTGCCCGCCAATCGTGGGCCGCGGCTGGCCGTCCGCGCCTTGATTGTCGAGCATGGCAAACTGTTGATTGTAAATGCCTATCCCGGCGGCGTATCGGATCTATGGTGCGCCCCAGGAGGTGGCGTTGAGCGTCATGTTGGTCTTGCCGACAATCTCTTGCGGGAGGTGCATGAAGAAACCGGCCTGACCATCGCTCTCGATGGACTTGCCGGGATCAACGAGTTTCATGATCCCGACAGCGATTTCCATCAGGTTGATCTATTTTTCCGTGCGCATCGCCTAGCCGGCTCCCTCAACGAGGCTTGGACCGACCCGGAAGGGATCGTTACTGAGCGTCAATGGGTTACCGGAACCGAGTTGGCCAACCTCAGGTACAAGCCCGATAGCCTTTCTGCCATGGCCTTTGGCAATACCCAGGCACCCTATGATCCTCTGGAACGGCTTGTTCTCTAGGCGCGCTGGGAAAACCAACCTTCCATCAGTTCGGCCGCCACCGCTATGTCGTCTTCGCGACCGGCATAGGAGACCCGTACCCATTCATGCCCTCTGACCGGGTCAAAATCATCGCCTGGCGTGATGGCGACACCTGTTTCGGTCAATAGCGACTGGCAGAGTGCGCTCGCGGTCTCGCCCGGTCGAAGCAGGTTCCGGACTGGCCAATAGACATAAAAAGCGCCATCCGGGCTCGGTCCGCCGGTCAGAGCGAGGCGGTTTGATGTTTCCAGCAAACGCACACGGTTGCGCGCATACCCGGCTTTAAGCGTGTCCAGATAGCTGGTTGCCTCAAATGCCCCGATGGCAGCGGCCTGCGCGATTGCAGGCGGACAGATGAACAGGTTTTGCGCCAAAGCCTCCGTCCGCCGAACCATATGCTCCGGCACAATCATCCAGCCGATACGCCAGCCGGTCATACCGTAGTACTTGCTGAAGGAATTGATGATGATCGCGTCACTGTCATGAACCAGTGCGCAAGTTTCATCGCCTTTATAGATAAGGCCATGATATATTTCGTCGGATAGAAACCAGATACCCTCATGGGCGCAGGTGGCAACAAGATCGCCCAAACGGTCGGCAGGCATGGTCGACCCAGTCGGGTTGTTTGGTGATGCCATCAGCAAGCACTTCAAAGGCGCATTTCGATGGTGCTCTAGGACGGACGACGATGTCAGAAGCCAATCATCTTCAGCCTCCAGCGCGATCTCAACAGGCTCCAGGCCGAGCGCGCGCACAATGTTGCGGTATGCCGGGTAACCTGGTCGCGGCAGGCCAACACGATCACCAGGGTCACAGGTCAGTAGAAAGGCTAGCGAGAAGGCAGCAGAAGACCCTGTGGTCACCACGATGCGGGCGGGATCGACCAACAAGCCGTAGTGATCCTGGTAATGCGCAGCGATACGGCCGCGCAGCTTCCCAGTCCCGTTCGCCTCGGTGTAACCAACAAGCCCGTCAGCCAACAGCGTCTCAGCCGCCTGGCGTATCGCGGGAGCGACTGGGGCGCCGGGTTGCCCTACTTCCAGATGGTACGTTGCTTGCCCAGACGCTTCGCGATTGTTTGCTGCTTTCAAAACGTCCATGGCAAGGAAGGGGTCGACCTGGCGAGATGCCGCGAGAACTCGTTGTCGACGCGCTGTTTCGCCATAGTGGTTCCGAAGCTCTGATTGGCTGGCTGTCATAGAGTTCATCGCTCGTCTGCTTGGGGGCTTTTTCTAGGCAGCTTTAACCTCAGATCGCAATGCGAAGGTGCGCTCGCCTAGAAGTGATCCCACTAACAGCAGGACCAAGGAGCGCAATCATTGACCAGCAGCAAGCGATTGTTAGGGTCAGCGGGATTTTTCGCCCCAAATTCGCCGTCAAGCGAATAGACTTTTCAGCCATGAAAAAACCATTGTCCGCATTCCTGTCTTGCCGCCGCCTTGGACGCACCCTGGCTATCTTTGTCAGCACTCTGTTGATGACGTCTCAGGTGTTGGTGTCCACAGCACAGGCGCAGCGGTCCATTTCCGTCTTGCGCGATGCTGAAGTGGAGGCTTTGGTTGCCACCTACATGACACCCATCCTGAGTGCTGCCGGGCTCGGCGGCGGCTCGGTTCAGGTTGTCCTCGTCAATGATCGTGACTTCAATGCCTTTGTAGCCGATGGGCGGCGCATGTTCGTGACCGTCGGCGCCATCATGCAGGCCGACACGCCGAACGAAATCATCGGGGTGCTGGCGCACGAAACAGGACACATGGCTGGCGCGCATCTGTCCCGTTTGCGGCAACAGATCGGGCGATCTCAATTGATCGCCGCAGCCTCAATGTTGATTGGTGCTGCGGCCATGGCCGCCGCTGCGGCGACTAACAGTCGCGAGGCAGCTGGCATCGGCCAAGGTGTTGCTCTTGGCGGCCAGACGGCAGCTCAGCGCACGCTATTGGCCTATCAGCGCGATGAAGAGCTGTCTGCGGACAGGGCGGCTGTCACCTATCTGGAACGAACCGGCCAATCTGCCCAAGGTATGTTAAGGGTGTTCGAGCGTTTCGCCGACCAGACCATGTTCACCGGTCGCTTCATTGACCCCTATGCGCGGTCGCACCCGATGGCGCGGGAACGCATCCAGCAGATTGAGAACCTGGCACGTCGCAGCCAGTATTTTGACCGAGCCGACCCGCCGCAACTTCAACTTAGACACGATCTGGCGGTTGCGCGGTTGAATGCGCGCCTAGAATCCCCGCGCACCGTAGCGCGCCGTTATCCGTCAAGCGACAGTTCCCTGCCCGCGCGCTACGCGCGCGCTCTGGTGGAAGGTCAGACGGGGTCGCCGCGCCGGGCAATCCAGCAGTTGGACGGTCTGATCCAACAACAGCCAAGCAATCCTTTCTTTTGGGAAGCCAAGGGAACCATCCAGTTCGAGGCCGGGCAACCGCTTGAGGCCGCCCGCAGTTGGCAAAGAGCCCTTGAGTTAGCGCCGAACATCCCAGCCCTGCGCGTCTTTTATGGCGCCGCGCTGGTGGAAACCGGCGATGCCGGTCTTCTGGACACGGCAATCGGTCAACTTGAACGCGGACTAACGGCAGATTCTGGCTTGGCTTTTGGCTACCGCTTTCTCGGTCAGGCGTATGCGCGGCAGGGCAACACGGCAATGGCGCAGCTTGCATCAGGCCTTGAAGCATTTGCACGAGGCGATATTGAAGGGGCTAAAGGATTTGCCCGCCGGGCTCAGCAAAATCTGGCGCGTGGTTCCACCGGCTGGCTCAGAGCGGCCGATATTCTCGCTTACGACGAATAAATGGAGCGGAGTGAATGCGTACGGTATTGGTTGTTGCGGTTACGCTACTCATTGCCTTGCCGGCTGCTGTTGGCGGCGTGCTTTGGTGGACCGAGCGGGTCGAAACGTCGGCCGAGCTGCCTGAGCTAGACGCCCAGCTTGTTGGCCAGAGCATCGCAGCCGAAGCCCCTCCGCTGGAACTCGGCTCGTCGGACAGTCTTACCGTAGTGCCTCGTTCCCTCTCTGAGCTTGCCGGACAGGATCGTGAGGGAGCCGTGGCGCTGGTTCGTCAGGCCCTTTTGGATGACCCAACGATACTGGAAGAGGCGATAGCAGCGCTTGAAACGCTACGTGCCGATGAAGAAACCCAACAGGTAGTGCAGACCATTGCCGACAATGCCGGCCTCTTGTTCGACGATGTCAACGCATCCGTCATCGGCAATCCCAACGGCACCATCACTCTGGTTGAATTCCTCGATTACAATTGCGGGTTCTGCAAACGGGCTCATGACGATGTGATGCGTCTGATCGCCGAAAACCCGGATGTGCGCGTGGTCATCAAAGACTTCCCTGTGCTTGGGCCAGGGTCGCTTGAGGCGGCGCAGGTTGCCGTCGCCTACCGCTCCATGGGTGGGGATATGACAATGTTCATTGATGCGATGATGCGCGAACAGGATGAGCCGGCGAGCGGCGATCTGGCGCGACGGGTGGCATCAGACCTTGGTGCCGATGCCAATGCCCTGACCGCTGCCATGGAATCCCCTACCCTGATGGAGCCGATTGCAGAGGCTTACGCGCTCGCGGAACAACTCGGCATTCGCGGTACGCCGGCATTCATTGTCGGCGAAGAACGCATCATGGGTGCCGTCGGGTTTGACCGTCTGACACAGGCGCTGCAAGTTGAACGTGACCGACTGGCAGCGCGTTAGCGATTCCCCCTAACGCGTTTGCCCGGCTTCCATTCGTTCGCAGGGCTTCATCGATGGCGATCGTCTTCATCCTTAACGGGCCAAACCTTAACCTGCTTGGCCAGCGCGAGCCTCATATCTATGGGCATGAAACACTCGACGATCTGGATTCCATGTGCAGGGACCATGCGACGGACTTAGGGCTCGACGTCGATTTCCGGCAGTCCAACCATGAAGGCGTGCTGATCGATTGGGTTCATGAAGCCCGACGGCTGGCCGATGGTTTGATCTGCAATTTCGGTGCTTACAGCCACACGTCCATTGCCCTGCACGATGCACTCAAGGCCTCTGAACTCCCAGCAATAGAGGTTCACCTGTCCAACATCCACGCCCGTGAGCTGTTCCGGCATTCAAGCTACACGGCCGCCGCGAGCAAGGGCGCGATCATGGGTCTTGGCGCGATGGGATACCGGCTCGCACTGACGGCGATGGCCGACTTGATTGACGCGGTGGACGAGTAGGGATCAAATCGCTATATCCCGCCGGTCAAACAATGGCGCCGGCGTGGTGATCACCCCGAGCGCCCGTACCGAGCTCGCGGGGCGAGCGGACCGGTCATCAGTAGAAGAGTTTTCATGTCCAAAGCCAAAGCGACAATCGACCAGGATTTTATTCGGCAGCTGGCGCTGCTTCTTAATGAAACTGATCTGACAGAGATCGAAGTCGAGCAAGACAGCACACGGGTCCGCATTGCCCGCACGCCTGCTCCTGTTGCCCACACTGCCCATGTTGCGGCTCCGGTTGCGGCAGCGCCCGCAGTGGCGGCACCTGCAGCACATCCGGCCGCCGCCCCGACCGAAGCGCAAAGCGCCGCAAACCAGGCAGATGGCGAAGTGGTTCGCTCGCCGATGGTCGGTACGGCCTATCTCTCACCAGAACCAGGTGCGGCTGCCTATGTGAAGGTCGGTGATACGGTCCGTGAAGGGCAAACGCTGCTGATCGTTGAAGCGATGAAAACCATGAACCAGATCCCTGCCCCGATGGCCGGCGTGATTCAGGAGATCCTGGCGGGCGACAAGCAACCGGTTGAGTATGGCGAACCGCTGGTCGTAATCGCTTAGCGCCGGCGCGGGGTTCATTTGATGTTTAACAAGGTTCTGATCGCCAACCGGGGTGAGATTGCCCTGAGGGTTCTACGCGCTTGCAAAGAGCGCGGCATTGGCACGGTTGCTGTTCATTCGACCGCAGATGCCCACGCCATGCATGTGCGTCTTGCCGATGAGAGCGTTTGCATTGGCCCGCCGGATGCCAGAGAGAGCTATCTCAACATTCCGCAAATTCTGGCCGCATGCGAAATCTCCGGTGCGGATGCGGTCCACCCTGGCTACGGCTTTCTCTCTGAAAACGCTCGCTTTTCAGAGATCTTGGCGGCGCACAACATCACGTTCATCGGGCCGAAGGCTGAACACATTGAGGTGATGGGCGATAAGATTGCGGCCAAATCGACCGTGAAGAAGCTTGGAATTCCCGTTGTTCCTGGCTCTGACGGCGCGATCCACAGTGTCGATCAAGCGCGTCAGGTAGCGGGCGAAATGGGCTATCCGGTGCTTGTCAAAGCAGCTGCCGGCGGTGGCGGGCGCGGCATGAAGGTCGCGCGCTCATCAGAAGAGCTGACCGATGCGGTGGAAACAGCACGTGCCGAGGCCAGAGCGGCCTTCGGCGATGACGCGCTCTACCTTGAGAAGTATCTCGGCAATCCACGGCACATTGAGGTTCAGGTGTTCGGCGATGGGATGGGTGGCGCGATCCATCTGGGAGAGCGTGACTGTTCGCTTCAGCGCCGCCATCAGAAGGTTTGGGAAGAGGCTCTCTCCCCTGTCATTACCCCTGACCAGCGCGGGGAAATCGGCAACATCGCCGCCAAAGCGATTGGTGACCTTGGCTATTCGGGCGCAGGAACCATTGAGTTCTTGTACGAGGATGGGCAGTTCTACTTCATTGAAATGAACACCCGCCTTCAGGTGGAGCATCCGGTAACCGAAGCCATCACCGGACTTGATCTGGTAGCAGAACAGTTGCGTGTCGCGGCCGGTGAAGGCCTATCGGTCAAGCAAGAGGACATAAGCTTCAACGGCCATGCGATTGAATGTCGGATCAATGCCGAACATCCGGAGACATTTAGGCCCTCGCCAGGCGTCGTCGAACAGTATCACCCGTCAGGCGGCCTCGGCGTTCGCGTCGATTCGGCCGTTTATCAAGGCTACGCCATTCCGCCCTACTACGACTCTCTGATCGGCAAGTTGATCGTGCATGGGGAGACGCGTGAGATGGCAATCAATAGACTCGCTCGTGCGCTCGATGAATTTGTTATCACCGGCGTTGAAAGCACCATTCCGCTGTTCCGGCGCTTGGTTCAAGAGCCAGACATCCGTGCAGGCGACTACTCCATTCACTGGCTGGAGCGCTGGTTGGCAAACGAGTAAAGCTGACGAACAGTTTGGGTCGCGCCTCTCGATGAAGGATGGTGGGGCCTTCCGTTCGCGTTCCAGCGCTTCAATCCAGATGCTTGATCGACCGCCGCGATGAGCAAAACGATCACCCCCGACTTACTGCTCCAAGCCTATCAGGCCGGCTTCTTTCCTATGGCGGAAGATGCCCAGAATGAGGCGCTGTTCTGGGTCAACCCGCCGATGCGCGGGATTTTGCCACTCAGCGGGTTTCATGTGCCGCGGCGCTTGGCCCGCACGGTTCGCCAGGACGTTTTTGCTGTGAAGGTGGACAGTGATTTCGCTGGCGTCATTGAGGGGTGTAGCGCATCGGCACCCGGCCGCTCTTCCACATGGATCAACGCCGACATTCGCCGCCTTTATGGCGCTCTCTTTCAGCGTGGAATCTGCCACACGGTAGAAACATGGCGGGATGGAAAGCTGGTTGGCGGCCTTTACGGCGTGGCGATTGGTGGAGCGTTTTTTGGAGAGAGCATGTTCTCAACCGAGCGCGATGCCTCAAAGGTCGCGCTGGTTCATCTGGTTGGGCGACTGATTTCCGGGGGTTTCACATTGCTGGATACACAGTTCATCACCAGCCATCTGAAACAGTTCGGTGCCGTGGAAATCCCAGCGGATGCCTACCGCCAGGTGCTACGCCATACAGTGGTTGCAGAGGCTGACTTTTACTGTTGGCCGGCGGACGGTGTTTCGGGCGCGGTGTCGCTGCAACCGGTGAGCCAAACGTCATAAACTGGGTGATCAATCGCATTGAGGCCCGGGCTTTCAGCAATCATCCAGCCAGTGAAAATCCGCCGGATGCGACGGTCAAGCGTCAACTCATCGACTTCCAGGAACACCGTTGTGCGCTCTGGCTCCGATGGCGGACGGTCATAACAGACACGCGGGGTCAATTGTAGCGCGCCAAACTGCACCGTTTCATCGACAAAGACATAGAACTCGTGGAGTTCGCCGGTGATTTTGTCGAGTCCTGCAAAAAGCGCAACAGAATGGTTGTTGCGCAATACAGGATCGGCCGTTTGAGCCGGCGCCTGGATAGGTGCTGTAAAGACCATCAAGCAAAGGGCAATTGCCCTTTGGCTGAGCCGGGGGAAATGTCGGTTCACGAGCATGGCGAAAGAGATCGGGCCAATCCTAGGGCTGACGTCGCAGCGTCGATTGGGCGCACATTGTGGCGATTCGATGCTGGGGTAAATGCATGCCCTGCTTGGGCACGACTGCTTGGGCGCGCAATCCAGTAAGGTTCAGTCGCCGGGCGACCACGCCTCATAATCGCCGGTTGCAGCCGGACGGGAGGCCGGCGTCAGGATGGAACCATCGGGCCGATAAGCTCCCGGCATTCCTGTCAGATTTGGCTTATGGGGAAGCTGCCACTCGCGCTCGGCATAGTCTTCATCGCTAGGCGCCACGTCGGTCTTCTTGTGGATCCAGCCATGCCAGCCCGGTGGGATTTTCGAGGCATCTGCCTCGCCCTTGTAGATAACCCAACGGCGCTCGCCCAAGGGCGGAACGTCGGCGCGATAGTAAATGTTGCCCAGCTCGTCTTCACCGACCTTCTGGCCATGGCGGGCAGTGAACAGCATGGTACCGAACGTTTGATCCTGCCACCACGTAAAGACGCGCAAGAGGAACTGCTTCATCATAGATCCTGTATGGGCTGTGCGGACGGGCCGCGCTTTGTCGTGGTTCTGCCCTGAATGAGCGTTTCTGTCCAGCATAGGGCCATGCCTGCACTCAACAGCGATTGCCCCGGCAGAATCGGTCGACAGATTCGTGGCGTCTTTCGGGCGTGCAGACGAGTCGCACACCTAGATATTGATCCGCTCAGCCAGCTCAAACGTTTTTCCACACTCCTCCCGTGGACAAATCGGTGGATGATCCTTGCCGCGATCAAACGGTTGACGCCTCGCAACGAGTCGGGCCTTCTTGGCAACCGCTGCGTTAAACGTAAGCGGTTTCCGGGATTTACCGGAGATAGCAATGGCAGCAGTCAGCGCGGGATCTAGGCTTGTGGCATTGAGATGATCTGCCATCGCTTCCGCCATGCACAATACCCCCATATATGGTGTTAATTTTTTGTTTACACACCATATCTAGTTGTAGTTAGGCTATCGGTCGGACCAGAATCGTAGCGATCTGGCTGGGTGTTTCCCGGGCTGTTTGGGTACCTGCTGCAACGGCAGGTTTGGGGCCGGCCACACAGGGGAACACCTGCGGTGTCCCCATCGCTATGTGAGACTACAAGGGCTAAAAGGAGCATTCCATCCATGCAGGTGGCGCGGCATTTCACCAAGGACGGACAGTCAGCATATGCGGACCTTCCGTTTCGTACGGCGATAAGCGAAATTCGCAATCCAGACGGATCGATCGTCTTCCAGTTAAAGGACATTCAGGTTCCCGAAAGCTGGAGCCAGGTCGCGTGCGACATCATCGCCCAGAAGTATTTCCGTAAGGCCGGCGTTCCTGCGCGCCTGAAGAAGGTCGAGGAAAACTCTGTCCCATCCTGGTTGTGGCGTTCAGTTGCCGACGAAGAGGCACTCGCCGAGCTTCCAGAAGATGAGCGCTATGGCCCTGAGCGCGATTCCCGTCAGGTTTTTGACCGTCTGGCCGGCACTTGGACCTACTGGGGTTGGAAGGGCGGCTACTTCAACAGCGAAAAAGATGCCATGGCGTTCCGCGATGAGTTGGCCTTCATGCTCGCCACACAGCGCGTGGCGCCCAACAGCCCGCAATGGTTCAACACCGGCCTGCACTGGGCCTATGGCATCGATGGCCCCGGCCAGGGACACTATTATGTCGATCCTGAAACCGGCAAATTGACCCGCTCAGCCTCGTCTTACGAGCATCCGCAGCCCCATGCCTGTTTCATCCAGGGTGTTGGCGACGATTTGGTCAATGAAGGCGGTATTATGGACCTTTGGGTCCGTGAGGCACGCCTGTTCAAATATGGCTCAGGTACCGGCTCCAACTTCTCCATGCTGCGTGGTGAAGGCGAGCGGCTTTCGGGCGGCGGCAAGTCATCTGGCCTGATGAGCTTCTTGCGCATTGGTGACCGTGCGGCTGGCGCCATCAAATCCGGCGGAACGACGCGCCGCGCGGCCAAGATGGTCGTGGTGGATGTTGATCACCCCGACATTGAGACCTACATCGACTGGAAGGTGAAGGAAGAGCAGAAAGTTGCTGCTCTGGTTACCGGCTCGAAGATCGTCAAAAAGCATCTGACTGCCATCATGAAGGCTTGCGTCAATTGCGAAGGCGAAGGCGGCGATTGCTTCGAGATCACCAAGAACCCGGCGCTGAAGCGCGAAGTTCGCGCGGCCAAGAAGGCACTGGTTCCAGAGAACTATGTTTATCGGGTCATCCAGTTCGCGCGCCAAGGCTACAAGGAGATTGAATTCTCCACCTACGATACCGATTGGGATTCAGAAGCCTACGGCACCGTTGCTGGCCAGAACTCGAACAACTCCGTCTCCATCACGGACGACTTCTTGCGGTCTGTCGAAGATGATGGCGAGTGGGATCTGGTTGCACGGACGACCGGCGAGGTGACGAAAACCGTCAAGTCGCGTGATCTCTGGGAAAAGATCGGTCACGCCGCGTGGGCATCGGCCGACCCTGGCCTGCACTTCAATACGACGATGAACGACTGGCACACCTCGCCAGCTGGCGGTCGTATCCGGGCCTCCAACCCATGCTCGGAGTACATGTTCCTTGATGATACGGCCTGTAACCTCGCCTCGCTGAACCTCCTTCAGTACAATGGCGAAGGTAATGTGTTCGATATCGAGGCCTATGAGCACTCGGTGCGGTTGTGGACCATCGTTCTGGAAATCTCTGTGGCGATGGCGCAGTTCCCATCCAAGCAGATTGCCCAGCTTTCCTATGAGTACCGCACGCTGGGCCTTGGCTACGCCAACATTGGCGGCCTCTTGATGACGTCGGGCATTCCTTATGACTCAACGGAAGGCCGCGCGATTTGTGGTGCGCTGACGGCGATCATGACCGGTGTTTCCTACGCAACCAGCGCGGAGATGGCCAAAGAACTCGGACCGTTCCCGGGCTATGAGGCAAACGCCAAGAACATGTTGCGTGTGATGCGCAATCACCGTCAGGCCGCCCATGGTCAGGCGGACGGCTATCAGGGCCTGAGCGTGAACCCGGTTCCTTTGGACCAGGATAATTGCCCCGACGAGCGCATGGTGAAGCATGCTGCCAAGGCGTGGGATAGAGCTGTCGCGCTCGGCGTGCAGCATGGCTACCGCAACGCGCAGGCAACGGTGATTGCGCCAACCGGCACCATTGGTCTGGTGATGGACTGCGACACGACGGGTATTGAGCCGGACTTTGCCCTGGTGAAGTTCAAGAAGCTCGCCGGTGGTGGCTACTTCAAGATCATCAACCGTGCCGTTCCAGAAGCTCTTCGTGGCCTTGGCTATTCGGAAGCTGAGATTGCTGAGATCGAAGCCTATGCGGTCGGTCATGGGTCTCTCGCCCAGGCGCCAGGGGTCAACCATACCAGCCTGAAGGCACGCGGCTTCTCCGATGCCGCGATCGAGAAGGTGGAAGGCGCCCTCGCCTCGGCCTTTGACATCAAATTTGTCTTCAATCGCTGGACCTTGGGCGATGAAATCGCTCGCGATGAGCTTGGCTTCTCCGAAGATGATCTCAACGATCCGGCCTTCGACATGTTGTCGGCCCTTGGTTTCGAAACTGATGAGATCGAGATGGCCAACGAGCATGTGTGCGGAACAATGACGCTGGAAGGCGCCCCGCACCTGAAGGAAGAGCATTATGCGGTGTTCGATTGTGCGAACCCGTGCGGCAAAAAGGGCAAACGCTTCCTTTCGGTGGAAAGCCACATCCATATGATGGCGGCAGCCCAGCCGTTCATCTCCGGCGCGATCTCCAAAACGATCAACATGCCCAATGCGGCAACGGTTGAGGACTGCAAGAACGCTTACATGCTGTCCTGGAAACTCGCCCTGAAGGCCAATGCGCTTTATCGGGATGGTTCAAAGTTGTCGCAGCCGCTGAATGCGCAGCTCCTGGCAGACAATGACGATGACGAGGACGCCGAGGACACGACAGAAGCCATCATCGCGGCGCCGCAGTCGGTGCGGGCGCAAAAAGTGGCGGAGAAAATCGTCGAGCGGATCATCGAGCGCGAAGTGCGCATGCGTGAGAAACTGCCTGATCGCCGCAAGGGCTACACCCAAAAGGCCCGCGTTGGCGGCCACAAAGTGTACCTGACGACCGGTGAGTATGAAGATGGCCGGCTGGGTGAAGTCTTCATCGACATGCACAAGGAAGGCGCTGCCTTCCGGGCGATGATGAACAACTTCGCCATCGCCATCTCCCTTGGCCTGCAATATGGCGTGCCGCTGGAAGAGTATGTGGATGCCTTCACCTTCACCCGGTTTGAGCCAGCTGGCATGGTGCAGGGCAATGAGACGATCAAGAACGCGACGTCGATCCTGGATTACATCTTCCGAGAGTTGGCGGTGTCCTATCTTGGTCGCTACGACCTTGCCCATGTGACGCCGGACGAGTCTGGCTCCACAACCCTTGGCAAGGGTGAAGACGCTGAGAAGCCGTCGGCAAACTCCATTGTTTCGGCTGGCCTGGTGCGCGGCAAAGTAGCCGAACGCCTTCAAGTTGTTGGTGGATCAAGCTTCGACACTTCGCCGGTATCGGGAGCAACCGCATCGCTTTCATCGGCCGCCGTAAGCTCGGCCGCTGCGGTTCAGTTGGCGCCACCACCGGTCATGGAGACAACGGTGGCCAAGCCAGAGACCACAGTTGCAGAGCAAATGGCGATTGCCCGCATGAAAGGCTATGAGGGCGAGAACTGCTCGGAGTGCGGCAACTTCACCATGGTCCGTAACGGCACATGCCTTAAATGCGACACTTGCGGAGCAACCAGCGGCTGTTCCTAGGAGGTTCTTTCCCAGATTTCAGTTTGGCTCCTCCCTGCGTGTGTAACTGCGTGTACTAAGCTACTCCGGTAGCACCAAGCCTGGCCTTTTGGCCGGGCTTTTTCTTTGGACTCAATCCAGAAAAACTTAAGAAAAACTGGGATAGCCTCTGTTTTAGCGCAAGGAAACCTTCCGTATTTTGGTCATTCTTCCTATCTACATGGGCGTGGACATCGCCGTTGCGCTGCGGCCTGACAGAGGACATCATCAGTGGTGCTGGCAAACGCCAATTCATCCACCTTTCCAAACACGGTCAGGCCTTCGTTGAGTTATCGCTTTGACGGGACAACAGGCGATCTATCGCTGACACCCTCAGACCCAAACTTCTTCCAAAACCCTTACCCAACCTACGCCGCACTGCATGCGCAGAGTGGCGAGGCCGGTCCAATTGTGCATTGGGATGCCTATGGCCATTGGGTTTTTGGCGGCAGCAACACCGTCAATGCGTTGTTTCGTGATAGGCGCTTAGGGCGGCAGATAACGCATTTGGTGGATCGTGATACGCTCGGCTGGCCGCCGATGCCGGACCATCTGTCTGACTTTTACGCGCTTGAGGCAACATCGCTGCTTGAGTTGGAGCCGCCCAGTCACACCAGGCTTCGAGGCCTTATCAACCGTGCCTTCATCTCCCGAAATATTGCCAGTCTGAGACCCTCCATCGCGGCTACAGCAAACGCGCTGCTTGATGATCTGCAATCGGGTGAACCCGTCGATCTTATTGCTCAATTTTGCGAGCCGCTGGCCGTTACAACGATCGCGGCGATGTTGGGGATCGGCGTGGAGGAAGGTCCACGGCTCCTGAAATGGTCACATGCCATGGTGCGCATGTACCAGGCAGAACGAAAGCCCGAGGATGAACTGCAGGCGAACCGGGCGGCAAAAGAGTTCGCCCAATGGGTTGAAGCTTTGGTGATTGAACGCCGCGATGCGCCCGGCGACGATCTTTTGAGCCAGCTCATTGAGGCAAGAGACTCAGGAGATCGCCTTTCCAACGAGGAAATCGTCTCGACAACTATTCTACTCCTTAATGCCGGGCACGAAGCGACCGTTCATGCGCTTGGCCACGCCTTGCATCAGCTGCTCGTTGCCCCCAGCGACACCACTAAGGCCTGGCTGCAAGATTCGGCACCTTTCGTGGAAGAAGTGCTTCGCTACCGGCCGCCGCTCCACATGTTCACGCGCTACGTACTGGAAGACTGCGAACTGTTTGGCAGACCCTTCAAGCCGGGTGATGTGGTCGGGCTACACATTGGCATGGCCAACCATGATCCAAGTGTTATGCCGAATCCACAGCTCTTCGACCCCTCGCGAAAGCCCATCCGCAATGTCGCCTTTGGTGCTGGCATTCATTTTTGCATCGGACACACGTTGGCGCGTCTTGAGATGGAAACGGTGCTTCCGATGGTCATGGAACGCTGGCCGCAGATAACGCTGGCTGAACAACCTTGCATCAAAGACGCCTATCATTTTCACGGTTTGGAGCGCTTGATCGTCAATCTGGAGGTCGGCCAGTGAGCCAGTACACTGTGTTTGACGGGCATAATGATGTGTTGGCGCGCCTGTTCATGGACCAGGACCGCGACGGCGTTGCGGCCTTTCGTGACGGCAGGCCCGACGGTCACGTCGACGGGCCCAAGGCAAGTGCCGGTGGCTTTGGTGGCGGGTTCTTTGCTGTCTGGATACCGCCGCAAGGCAAGAAAACAAGCGACCCCAAGGGCGAAATGAAGAAGGCAAAGTATGATCTGCCTGTCTCGCCAGCCATGGACAAAAGCCACGCCTTCAACGTCGCTATGGATCAGATCGGCATTTTGTACGCGTTGGAAGAAGCCGGGCAGCTCACGATCTGCACGACCGCCAAGACCATTGAGCGGTGCCTTGCGGCCGGCAAAATGGCGGCAATCTTCCACATGGAAGGTGCTGAGGCGATTGATGCCGACCTGGAAGCGCTCGACTATTTCTTCTCCATTGGCCTCCGCTCACTCGGTCCTGTCTGGGCACGCCCGACCGCCTTTGCGCACGGCGTTCCATTTCGGTTTCCGTCGTCCCCCGATATCGGGCCAGGCCTCACCGAAGCCGGTTTTCGTCTTGTGGCGCGATGCAATGAACTCGGCGTTCTCATCGACCTGTCCCATCTCAATGAGAAGGGCTTTTGGGATGTTGCCAAAACCAGCGATGCACCGCTGGTTGCCACCCATTCCAATGCGCACGCCCTTTGCCCGCATGCGCGTAATCTGACCGACAAACAACTTGATGCGATTGCTGGGAGCGGCGGTATGGTCGGCCTCAACTTCGCTGGCGCCTTTTTGCGGGCTGACGGCCGGATGCGGTCCGACACGCCTTTGACAGACATGCTGGCGCATCTTGACCATATGATCGAGCGCATGGGCGAAGACTGCGTGGCCTTGGGCTCGGACTTTGACGGGGCACTCGTCCCGCAGGCGATCGGCGACGTCTCCGGGTTGCCGGCGCTCACCAAGGCCATGGAGGCCCATGGCTATGGCTCAGACCTCATTGAGAAAATCTGTCACGGAAACTGGTTGCGCGTGCTCGATGCGACCTGGAAAGCCCAGCCGGCGTCTGAACGCCCGGCGAATGTCAGCGCAGAACGCCTAACGCCCCATCATTGAGCGCATGTCTTCGCACAGAGCTTCGTCGGTCGGGTTGGATTGTCCGGCGACCACGGCATAATCGTAAACACCGCGAAGACCGGGAACTCCGGTTCCCTGAAGAACCGTTTCCCACTCATCCTCTGTGAACGCCGCGACCGACAGCATGCTTGGTGGTCGATCAGTGCGCGCGATGAGATAGGGAATCGACCGATCAATGCGCGTGTGGGATTTGCCCCCGAAATAGAGCGTGGTTGGTCCACGACCGCGGCCGGCGATCAGACGCCCAGCCATGATGCTGTCTCGCTCCATCTGTGTAAGCGCAATGCGCGTGGCCGCTTCTTCATCGATCAGATTACAGTGAGAAGCGATCATATCCGGGACCCAAGCAGCAACGATATCATCAGTCTGCAATCCATAGGCCGGAGCGACCTCCAGAAGGGTCTCACGTGCAGGACCGCCGGCGCCAGGCGCCGGCTGGTCGGTGCCGATGATATGCGCGCCGATCTGACCGGCTTCGGTGATCAGCGGTCGATAGATCCGATAGTCGGGCCAACCCAGTGCTTCCCAGCCGACAAAATCGGCCAATAAATTGGGATCGAACGCGTGATTGCGCCGCCAGTCATCGAGTTCTGATTGGCTGTTGGCCGGTACGTGCTCAAGCGCAAGCACCGGTGGTCGACTTCCATCCTTGGCAGCGAGCAGACAGGTGGCCAGTTGGACGTGCTCAGGCGTTCCATGTCGTTCGCCGGCAAAAATGATCTGAGTCGCCGATGCTTCCCCAAAAAGGGCGGCGGTAGAACTTGGCAGGCCCGTTCGCAGGTCAATAACGCTTGAAAAAGCACAGGCCTCATCCCCAACTGATGTTTGGGCTACGCCCTCTTGGACTGAACCGGAAACGCCGAAGACAAGCGCCACGAATGTCATGGCCAAGGGGCGGGCGAAATGCGAAGGGGACATTGGGAACCTGTCGATGCTTTTTGGTCTTGGTTATGTAGGTTGCGTGCGGCGTGTCGCTAGCTTGAAAGCCATCTTTTCATCGCCTAGGGAACACTATGGGCTCCGGTTCTAACAGTGTGACATTGCGCCTTTGCGGACCGCGCGGCTTTTGTGCCGGCGTTGATCGCGCAATCCAGATGGTTGTCATGGCGCTCAAACGCTATGGCGCCCCAGTCTATGTGCGCCACGAGATCGTTCACAACCGTTATGTCGTTGACGGCCTGCGCGACAAAGGCGCGGTTTTCGTCAAGGAATTGGATGAAATCCCCGTCGGCACGTCCGCGCCGGTCATCTTCTCCGCTCATGGAGTGCCCAAATCAGTTCCCGAGCACGCGCAAGAATTGAACCTCCTCTATTTCGACGCGACTTGTCCGCTGGTCTCAAAAGTCCACAAACAGGCCGCCCGGCACATGCGGTTGGGACGACAGGTCGTTCTTGTCGGTCATACGGGGCATCCGGAAGTTGTTGGCACAATGGGCCAGTTGCCTAAGGGCGCCGTCGATCTCATAGAAACGGTCGAGGATGTGGCGAACTATGCGCCACCGAACCCTGATGCTTTGGGTTATGTCACGCAAACCACCCTTTCGGTTGACGATACGATGGATGTCATCGAGGCGCTGAAAGAACGGTTCCCGACCATCGCCGACCCGGCAGGCGAGTCGATCTGTTATGCGACGACGAACCGTCAGGAAGCGGTGAAGGCCGCTGCACCGGGAACTGACTTATTCTTGGTTGTCGGTGCGACGAACTCATCCAACTCCAAAAGGCTGGTCGAAGTCGCCGAACGCGCTGGCGCAACAAATGGGCTTCTTATCGCCGGACCAGAGGACATCCCCATGGATGACGTCCAAGCGGGCAACGTCATTGCCCTTTCTGCTGGCGCTTCGGCACCGGAAATTCTTATCGAGGGCGTGATCAATCGCTTCCGGAACCAGTTTGAGGTGACGCTCGATCTGGTGGAGACTGCTCAGGAGAATGAACTTTTCCCCGTGGCGCGCGATCTCCGCTCCGTCGAATTGACCGCCGACGACATGCGATTTGTGAACGGCTGATTCTTCCCCATGGCTGTTTACACCGACGTCAGCGACGACGACCTGACGGCCTTTCTGGCCGACTATGACCTTGGCGAGGTTTTGGCTTTCAAAGGCATCGCTGAAGGCGTCGAAAACTCCAACTTCCTGCTTCGCACTGAGGTCGGCAGCTATATTCTCACCCTGTTTGAAAAACGAGTGAATTTGGGCGACCTGCCGTTCTTCCTCGACCTTATGGAGCATCTGGTTGGGCAAGGGCTTAACTGTCCGCTTCCTATAAAGCGCCGCGATGGTGCGGTTCTGGGTACGGTCAACGATCGGCCTGCGACGATCATAAGCTTTCTCGATGGCGTAGCGATCAGGCGGCCAAGAGCCGAGCACTGCCGCAAGCTTGGCGAAGTGCTGGCACGCTTCCATCTGGCAACACAAAGCTTCGATGGCTCCAGGCCCAATGATCTTTCACTGGCTGGCTGGCACACGCTGTTCGAAACCATTCCGGCCAAAGCCGCTGACGAGGCCTTTTCTGGCCTGCGCACCCGTATGGCGCGCGAGTTGGAGCAGATGGACAAGCTGTGGCCAAAGGATCTTCCGGCCGGCGTCATCCATGCCGACCTGTTCACCGACAATGTGTTCTTCCTCAATCATGAGGTGTCGGGGCTGATTGACTTCTACTTCGCGTGCACGGATGCCTACGCCTATGATCTCGTCATCTGCCTTAACGCCTGGTGCTTTGAGCCGGACCTTGCGTTCAATGTTACGAAAGCCCGGGCACTTGTCACCGGCTATCAGAGCGTTCGTCAGCTCCAGCCAGAAGAGATCGACGCCCTGCCCCTTCTCGCGCGAGGCGCGTCCATTCGGTTCCTGGTCACGCGACTCTATGACTGGCTGACGGTTCCAGACGGTGCCTTGGTGGTACCGAAAGACCCTCGTGAGTACGCGACCAAGCTCGCCTTCCATCAGGGCGTTTTTGACGCCCGCTTTTACGGACTCGACTTTGACTGACGACGGCCAAACCCTTGTTGAGATTTGGACCGATGGCGCCTGTTCGGGTAATCCGGGGCCAGGCGGTTGGGGTGTGGTTCTGACCTATCGCGGTCACGAGAAAGAACTGAAAGGTGGCGAGGCGGAGACCACCAACAACCGTATGGAGCTCACCGCTGCCATCGAGGCCTTGTCGGCGCTCACGCGCCGGTCGCGCGTTTCGCTGCACACGGACTCATCCTATGTGAAGGACGGCATCACGAAATGGATGCCGAACTGGAAAGCGCGCGGCTGGAAAACGGCTGACAAAAAACCTGTTAAAAACAGAGATTTATGGGAACGTCTTGATCTTGAGATTCTGAATCATGACGTTGCGTGGCATTGGGTTAAGGGCCATGCCGGCGACCCGATGAACGAGCGCGCTGATGAGTTGGCGCGCGCCGGCATGGAGCCATTCAAGCCCAAGCGAAAAAGCGACGGTTAGGGGAACATCGCCACCTGTTCGAGCGCCAACGTCTCTGGCAGCCCGAACGCGATGTTCACGTTCTGCAACGCCTGCCCGGCGGATCCCTTCACCAGATTGTCCAGCGCGGCGATGATGATCGCGCGACCAGGCAGCCGGTCCTTGAAGACGCCGACATGGACCATGTTTGAACCGCGCACATTTTGTGTCTTAGGGATTTGTCCTTCGTCGAGCACAAGCACAAAGGGTTCGTCGGCATAGCGGCTTTCCAACGCGGCACGCACATCACCGATGGATGCACCGTCGCCCAGCCTGACATGACAGGTCAGAAGCTCTCCCCGTGCCATGGGCACAAGGTGTGGCGTGAAACCGATGGTCACGGCCAATCCAGCCGGCACTGAGAGTTCCTGCTCTATTTCCGGCATGTGCCTGTGATGACCGATGCCATATGGCGATGTGCCCTCGCCTGCCTCTGCGAACAGCATGCCCTGTTTCAGACCGCGCCCAGCCCCTGAGATACCGGTCTTGGCATCGATAATGAGGTCTTCGCCTGAGATGGTGCCGGCTTTGAGCGCCGGCAGCAGTGCCATGAGTGCGGCAGTTGGGAAACATCCCGGGCAGGCCACGATCTTGGCGCCGGCGATCTGCTCGCGATAATGCTCAGACAGTCCGTAGACAGCCTCTGGCTGGAGTTCCGGCGCGCCGTGTTCGACCCCGTACCACTCGGTGTAGATGGCCGGATCGCGTAGCCTGAAGTCAGCCGACATGTCGACAACGGTGCAGCTGGGGTTGGTCGCCCGAATGACCTTGGTTGTCGCCTGGGTCGTACCGTGGGGTAGCGCACAGATCACAAGATCGATGCCGCTCCAATCGACCTCATCCAGTTTGGTCAAAACCGGCAGATCATACCCACGCAGATGCTCGAACACCTCACCGGCCGGCTTGCCGGCATGGGTGTTGGCGGTGAGCGCCACAAGCTCAATGTTGGGGTGGCGCAAGCACAGGCGGATGGCGTCGGCACCTGTGTAGCCTGAGGCACCGAGAATTGCGGTTTTGATGATCGTATCGGTCATGGCAACGGTTTCAGCTTAGGTCGTGACAATAAAAAAGGGCGGGATGCCAACACCCCGCCCCGAACTCAAAAAGGGAAGAACTGTTAGCGTTGGGCAAGCTGAAAGACGCCTTTTCGCAGGTCTTTACAAGGCCTTGGAATGGAAGGTGGTCGATAGCGAGGCATTTGCTGCTTCCCGTGACGGTGCATAAAGGCCAACCCGTCTCTGTCGTTGTGGCGGCACTATAACCTTATCCAACACGCCATCAAGCGCGGCGTTTTCATGCCAATTCTCCACTGCCCTATCCCGACCGGCTGATCGACAACGGCAAGCGTACGTCCTCGCTTTGCCCATGCCCAATGCACGAAACCGCCATGTTGACGCAGGCCATTTTTCGGTATTACCTACTAGTCAGTAACAACGGGAGGAAACAAAAATGAAGCTCTCCAATTTTGCTCTGGGTACTGCTGCGGCTATGGCTGTGACTGGTTTTGCCGGGGCTGCGCTTGCCGAGTGGCAACCTGACCGACCCATCAACATCATCGTGCCCTGGTCAGCTGGCGGATCGACCGACCAGGTGACCCGCGTGGTCGCCCCGCTTCTTGAAGAAGCGCTCGGGACCGAGATCGTCGTTGTCAATCAGCCAGGCGCATCTGGCTCCATTGGCACACAGGCAGCGCTGGACGCGCCACGCGATGGCTACACCTGGACAGCCAACGCCATTGCCAACAACGCGACCTACTCGGTCACAGGCCTGATCGAAGACACCTCGATCGAGGACTATGTGATCTTCTTGCACGTCGCCAATGTGCCGGTGGTTTCGGTCAATGTGGACGCCCCCTATCAGGATTTCAGCGAGCTTCTTGATGCCATGAAGATGGACTCGGTCACGGTTGGCACGGCCGGTGTGAACTCGTCTGGCGGTATGGCTTTGGCAGCCATCGGAGAAGCAGCGGGCGATCTGAACGCGCGCATGGTCACCTATGATGGCGGCAACCCGGCTGTTATTGCCGCCGCCTCGGGCGAAGTGATTGCCACGACACAGCTTGCCGTGGAGCAGACGGAAATGATCCGCGCCGGGCGCTTGCGCGGTCTGGCCGTGCTGTCCGATCAGCCGCTGGTTGTGGAAGGCATCGATCCCATCCCACCAATAACCGAGTACCTGCCCGATATGCACATTGCCGCTGACTATTTCGGCGTGTTCATCCCCGTTGGTGCGCCGCAGGAGGTCTACGACACCGTCAGCCAGGTTTGGCAGGACGTCATCATGACTTCGCCAGAGCTGCAGGCTTATGCATCTGACCGTGGCGCGGTTTTTGATCCAAGCTTTGGCGATCAAGCCATGGAGCGGGCCATGCCGGTGGTCATCGCGGAAGCCTGTGCCCGCGTAACGCGTGGCGAGGCCATTGTTGATCCTTCCGAGATCGGCATCGACTGCTCGGGGATGTAACCTCCCAAGTCCCCGCATCGACCAGGGGGCGTCGTGTATGCCCTCTGGTCTTGCCTGAATGAATACGCCCGATGCCTGTCTCTTGGGTCAGCCGTGCGACAACAGCGCAAGGCTTAGAAGAGCCTGTGTGTCCTGATCTCATTTTGAACGAAGGCCCATCTAATGACGCTCGACAGCGCCAAAGCCGACCAATGGACAAGCGTGATTTTGTTTGCTCTTGGCGCGGCCATGCTTGTCGGCGGTTACACGATGGACCGCTTGGAAATCCGGCAGATTCACCCAGCTTCGATACCGGGGCTCGTCCCCATCATACTCGGTGCGGCGATGATGTTGTGCTCAGGGCTGCTGTTTTGGTCCGCACGGCAACGCGCCGGTGACGCACGCTCAACTGATGGCGCCCCGGTCGTCGAAGGCTCTGTCAAAAATCTCGCGTTTGCCGCTGGCTACAGTGTCCTCTACGCCATCGGACTTGTCGGATGGCTACCGTTTTGGCTCGCCACGGCGATCTACATCTCGGTCTTCTATGTCCACTTTTCCTGGCAAGCGGACGCGACCAATCGTTCACGTCTGTTGCACGCCGGTTTGGGACTTGCGTTCGGTATAGTCGGCGCTTTTGCCATCGCCACGCTTTTTGAGCACGGCTTTCTGGTGAGGCTGCCCTAGCATGGATGCGCTGGCCTCCCTTTCGCTTGCGTTCCAGCAATTCGCCACCGGCGAGATGCTGTTCCATGTGGTGTGGGCGACGTTGCTCGGCATTTTTGTCGGCAGCCTTCCTGGCCTGACCGCGACCATGGGCGTCGCGCTCCTGACCACCCTCACCTACACGCTCGACCGGGATGCCGCGATCCTTGTGCTGATCTGCATGTATGTGGGTGCGATCTATGGCGGCTCGCGCAGCGCCATTCTCCTCAACATACCCGGAACGCCCGCCAGCGCCGCGACATCCCTGGATGGATATCCGCTCGCCCGGTCAGGACGCGCCGGCTATGCGATGGCACTTGCCACTGCCGGCTCGGCCATCGGCACTATGGTCGGCATCTTGCTCCTGGTGCTTCTTGCCCCACCGCTGGCTGAAGCAGCGCTTAGGTTCGGATCGTTTGAGTTCTTCTGGCTGGCCGTGTTCGGCATCATCATCTCGGGACAGCTGACCGGCGGCATTAGCCCACTGAAGGGCTACATTGCCGGCCTTTTGGGGCTGATGGTTGCAATGGTCGGGTCGGAGGGCATCCATGCCCATATCCGGTTCAACTTCGGCATCCAGGAACTCAATGGCGGTATCGGGCTCATCCCCGCCATGGTTGGGGCTTTTGGATTTGCCGAAGTGCTGACGGTGATGTGGCGCCGCAAGGCCAAAGTCGTCGACAAACCCGCCGAGCGTGACCGCATTATGCCCAAGCTTGTCGATCTGTGGCGCTACAAGTTCACCATTGGCCGGTCCGGCGTGATTGGAACGATGGTCGGCATCATCCCAGGCGTCGGCGAGGATATCGGTGCCTGGGCGTCCTATGCGGCCGCAAGGCGCACGAGCAAAGAGCGTGATCAGTTCGGTAAGGGCTCACTTGAGGGCCTCACGGCTGCCGAAACAGGCAACAGCGCCGTGGTGCCTGGTGCTCTCATTCCTGCCCTCACCCTGGCCGTGCCAGGATCAGCGCCCGCCGCAGTTCTGATTGCTGCCTTGTTCATCCATGGCGTCCGTCCTGGGCCGATGATCATGATCGAGCAGCCGGAGTTTGTTTACTCCGTTGCCGTGATGTTGGTCTTTGCAACAATCGCCATTGCCGTCTTCGGCCTGTTTCTCACACGCTTCTTCGTTCTCGTATTGAAGGTGCCGCGAGAAATTCTGATGCCGCTGGTCTTCACCCTGTGCGTCATCGGCCCCTACGCCCTCACCCAACGCACATTTGAGATCTGGGTCATGGTGGGCTTTGGGCTTGTCGGTTTCCTGCTGCGACAGATGAACTATCCCATGGCCCCGCTGGTGCTCGGTATCATCTTGGGAGCATTGCTCGACAAAAGCCTGCGACGCGGGCTGACGCTTAGCGACGGTGATCTGACACCCTTCTTCACTCGCCCGATCTCGGCAACTTTCGTCATCATCATTGCGCTTAGCATCGCGCTGGGTATTCCCGCCGTACGCCGAGCGATCTCCAGAGCTCTGGATTCGCTTCTTCGGCGTCAGAAGGAAGGGATGACCGATGGCTGAGCATGCGCAACACAAAGCACAACCACAAAACGTCAAAGATACCGGGCAACGGGTGAGCAAGCGTGTGAAAACAGGCTTGCCAAAGCGTGATGCGGCCCGCTCGAAACGAGCCATCCTCGATGCATCGCTGATTGAGTTTTCCGAGCATGGCCATGCCGGGGCGCGCATCGATTCCATTGCCGAGAGAGCGGGCGTCTCAAAGCCGCTGATCTACAGCTACTTCGGAGATAAAGACGCCCTATACGCTGCAGCGCTTCGCGAGGCCTACGTCCAAATCCGTCAGGGTGAGAAGGAGTTGGACCTGGACCACAAGGACCCTGAAACGGCTATCCGTGATCTGGTCGACTTTTCCCTGCGCCACTTTCAGGAAAAGCCCTGGTTCATCTCCATGCTCAACACGGAGAACCTTCGTGGCGGCACGACAATCCGCGAAATCAAGGATGTTGCGGAAATCCAGTCGCATCTGATCGGCGAGTTACAGAGTCTGTTAGAGCGCGGCGCGCAAATGGGCCTGTTCCGGGAAGGCGTTAAGCCAACGGAGCTCTACATCTCCATCGCATCGCTTTGCTATTTTCCAATTTCCAACGCCCACACGCTTCGCGCCGTCTTCGGCGTCCCAATGGATGAAGCCTGGCTGAAGCAGCGCAGCGGCGATATCGGCGAAATGGTGATCCGCTTTCTACGGCCAGGCCCGCCTAGCGACGACCAAGGCGGTGGACCATGACCGGTGAAGCGTCGCTTTTTCTATCGCTCTGCAATGAGATGTTGGCCGATGAGGGGTTCTCAATCGGCCAACAGGCTGAGATCGCCAAGGCACTTGGCTACCAGGGCCTTGAGCTCGCGCCCGGAACGCTGGGCAAGCAGCCCCACACGCTTGATAGGGACTCCCTAAAGGACGTCCGCCAGCGCATCGAAAACCAAGGCCTTCGGACAACCGGACTGCACTGGTTGCTGGCCCCCTACCCTGATGCGTCCATCGTCGATCGGTCCAAAGTCACCGAGACTGAGGGCATCCTCTTATCCCTGATCGATCAATGCGCAGCCCTTGGCGGCACGGTTCTCGTTCACGGGTCGCCATCGTCACGACGTTTACCGGCTGGCACATCGAACGAAGAGGCGTTTGAGGTGGCCGCGGACCTCTTTTCCAGGGTTGCACGCCGAGCTCATGATCAAGGCGTTTGCTACTGTATCGAACCCCTTTCGCGCTCGGAAACCAGCTTCATCAATACGGTTGAGGAAGGCGCACGGCTGGTCGAGCAGGTCGGTTCACCTGCTTTCCAAACGATGATCGATACCAGCGCAGCCGGACTGGCTGAGGAGCTATCTGTCGCCGCACTCGTCGAGACGTGGGTGCCAAGCGGCTGGATTGCGCATATTCAGGTCAATGACACCAACCGGGGAGCGCCGGGGACGGGCGGCGATCCGTTCAACGACATCGTCGCTGCCCTAAGACGGGTTGGTTGGAGTAAGCCGATTGCCGTCGAGCCATTTCGTTCTGTCGTCAACGCCGTCGCGACGGCAGCGATTGGCGCCGCCACGATGCGAGCACATTGGCAAAACCACCTTCATCCAAGGGTGGGCTAGACCTTGGCCCCGCGCTTCACCGTCCAGGATGTTCATGTCGAGTACCGAGAGGTGATCTTTCACCTCCCGTTCCAGTTTGGATCAACACAGCTCACCCGCGCGCGTGAGGCTTTTGTCACCGTAGAGCTCGAAGCCGCCAGCGGCTGCTTTCGTGGCGTCGGCGCGCAGATGCTGATCCCACGTTGGTTCGACAAACGGCCACACCTTACCAACGATGACACCGTCGATGAGCTGGTCATGGTTCTTGAAACCGCCCAGCGGCTGGCCCTTGGTTTGTCAGGAACAGTCCGCCAGGTGACCTCCGAACTCAGAGTGTTGGTCCGAGACGCCGTTCCGGCCGATTGCCCTGATCTTGCATCCGGATTTGGCCCGGCCGTTCTGGAAATGGCGATCATTGATGCAGCATGCCGGTCCGAAGACCTGCCGTTTGTCGATGCGGCGCGGGGCGATCTTTTCGGTCTGGCAGACGATGCGCCCAGCGACATCGATGCCGACACAATACGCAGCACCCTTGCTGATCTTTCACCATCTGAGTCCATTCAGATCCGCCACACCGTTGGCTATGACGCGCCGCTGGTGCGCGAAGAGGTTCACCAGACACCGGCTGATGGTCGCCCTGTCGCTTTGGGCGACGTAATCTCATCCACCGGGATACGGGCCTTCAAGATCAAGCTGAAGGGCGATGTCGATGCCGATCTGTCGCGGTTGGCGCGCATCGCCGCATTGCTGGCGGGCAAAGGCGACTACACTGCCACCCTCGATGCAAACGAACAGTATGAAATAGACGCTTTCAGCGAGCTCGTTGCGCACTTTAGGCGACGCCCAGACCTCAGGGACCTTCGCAAGGCGGTTGCCTTTTTTGAGCAACCCTTCGCGCGTGATGTGGCGCTCGCCGATCGCGACGTCCCCTTGGATCTGGGCGTTCCAATTGTTATCGATGAAAGCGACGCTACGGACGATGCTCTGCCCCGTGCCTGGTCACTGGGATGGGCAGGTACATCGGTCAAAAGCTGCAAAGGCGTGCTGCGTGCCCTGTTGAACAAGGTGCGTACGGAAAAGCGTCTTGCCGAGGGGCATACTGCGCTTCTCTCTGCCGAGGACCTCACCTGCCAACCGGGACTTGGCTGGCAACAAGACACGATGATGGCGACCTGTGTCGGCACGCGCCATGTCGAGCGGAACGGCCACCACTTCGCCGGCGGCATGCAAGGCGCGAGCGGGGCGGAGAAGGCCGCGCTTCTTGACTGCCATCCTGGGCTTTATCGGCCAGGAAAGCTTGGGCCGCAGCTCGCCATTGAGAATGGCCAAGTGGACCTCTCATCACTGTTCGGCGTCGGCTTTGCATCAGCGCCGCTCCACGCCCATCCCAACATCACAGACAGCACCGCGCGGACCACGCCCGCGCCAATTGCATTGCAGGAGTATTGACCATGAGGACACAGCGTATCGGCATCATCATGCATGGGGTGACCGGTCGGATGGGTATGAACCAGCACCTCATCCGATCGGTCCTCGCCATTCGTGATCAAGGTGGCGTTGCGCTGTCCGACGGGTCCTACCTTATGCCGGACCCGATCATCGTCGGACGCAATGCAGACAAGGTGGAAGCTCTTGCCAAAGCGCATGGTATTGCGCGCTGGACAACGGATTTGGATGCCGCGCTCACCAACCCGGACGATTCGCTGTTCTTCGATGCGGCGTCGACGCAACTGCGGCCTAGCCTTCTTAGAAAAGCGATTGATGCCGGCAAGCATATCTATTGCGAGAAGCCGGTCTCAGAAGGCCTTGAGGAAGCCATTGAGATTGCCCGCTACGCCAAGGCGAAAGGCGTCAAGAACGGCATCGTTCATGACAAGCTCGATCTGCCCGGCTTGTTGAAACTCAAGCGTCTGCGAGACTCCGGCTTTTTCGGGCGGATCCTTTCGGTACGCGGAGAGTTTGGCTATTGGGTTTTCGAAGGTGATTGGATGCCGGCCCAACGCCCATCCTGGAACTATCGCGCCAAGGACGGCGGCGGCATCATCTCCGACATGCTGTGCCATTGGCGCTACGTGCTCGATAATGTGGTCGCGCCCGTCAAAGCCGTATCGTGTCTAGGTGCGGTGCATATCCCGGATCGGTGGGACGAACGAGGCGAGCACTACGCCGCCGACGCTGATGATGCAGCGTATGCCACTTTTGAGCTGGAGGGCGGCATTGTTGCTCACATCAACTCCAGCTGGTGCGTGCGCGTGCGCCGCGATGATCTGGTGACGTTTCAGGTCGACGGAACCCATGGGTCGGCAGTTGCCGGGCTCCATAGCTGCCATTCCCAGCACCGGGTGAACACGCCAAAGCCGGTCTGGAACCCCGACCAGCCGCAAACAATGGACTTCATGAACGACTGGGAAGAGGTGCCTGACAACACCCTTTTCGACAATGGTTTCAAGGTGCAGTGGGAACAGTTCCTGCGTCACGTCGCTGAGGATGCTCCCTGGTCCTACACACTTCTGGAAGGCGCCAAAGGCGTTCAGCTGGCCGAGCTCGGCTATCGCAGTTGGAAGGAACGCCGCTGGTTGGACGTCGAGCCAATCGAACTCTGAGGCGAGAGAAACCCAATGCTCATCCAAACGTCCGCTTCAACCAGCCTTCGCCTGCCAACCCCGGAAGGCGGATCGCACCAGATCAAGCTGGTGGCCGGTCCTAAACCTGAAGCGTCGGCAACGGGCTGGAACCGTACCGCCTATGCGGCAGCCCATGTGGTGGCCGATCCACTCGCAGACAATGATCCCTGGCTTGATGTCGCCATCGACTGGGATCGTACACTCGCTTTCAGAGAGCATCTTTGGTCCCTGGGTTTTGGTGTTGCCGAAGCCATGGACACCGCGCAGCGGGGCATGGGGCTAGATTGGCCGACATCTTTGGAGCTCATCCAACGAAGTGTTTCGCTTGCCAAAGCGGGTGGCCATCTGATCGCTTGCGGTGCCGGCACCGATCATCTGCAGCCCGGCCCCAATATCACCGTTGATGAAGTCATCGCCGCCTATGAGGAGCAGTGCGAGGCCGTGGAGGCGACCGGTGGACGCGTGATCCTGATGGCATCGCGCGCACTTGCGGCGGCTGCCAAGGGACCAGACGACTATGCCCGCGTCTATGAGCGGGTGTTGGGCGGCCTGTCGCAACCCGCCATCTTGCACTGGTTGGGCGAGATGTTCGATCCGGCGCTCGAAGGCTATTGGGGTTCCAACGACCACATGACGGCGATGGAAACCTGCCTGTCGATCATTAAGGCCAACGCTTCCAAGATAGACGGCATCAAGATTTCGCTTCTGTCGGCCGAAAAAGAAGTGTCCATGCGGCGGCGGTTGCCACCCAGCGTCAAAATGTACACCGGCGATGACTTCAACTACCCCGACCTGATCGCCGGCGACGATCATGGGTATTCGCATGCCCTGCTGGGCATATTTGATCCCATCGCAGGTGCTGCGGCGCGTGCCCGTGGCGCGCTGGCGGCTGGTGAACAGACCGCCTACAAGGAGGCTTTTGGGCCCACCGTTCCCCTTTCCCGGCACATCTTCAAGGCACCGACCCGGTTCTACAAAACCGGCGTTGTTTTCTTGGCCTACCTGAACGGCCTGCAGGACCATTTCACGATGATTGGCGGCCAGGAATCAACACGCTCCACCGTTCATCTCGCTGAGATCGTCCGCATGGCGAATGAAGCCCAGCTGTTCACCGACCCCGACCTAACGGCCTCGCGTGTACGGACCATCATGGCCGCCCGCGGCTGGGAGGCTTGAGGATGATCGCGCCTGCTGATCTGTCCCTCAACACCGCAACGGTGCGCGAACAATGGAATCTGCGCCAATGCGTAGAGGGATGTGTGCGACATGAAATCGGCGGCATCGCACCATGGCGCGATAAGCTGCACGAGGCAGGCGTCGATGAAGGGGCTCGGATGATCGCCGATGCCGGCCTTAAGGTTTCCGGCCTATGCCGCGGTGGTTGGTACACGGCCGACGGCGCGCTGACATCTCAAGTCATCGATGACAACAAGCGGGCTGTTGAAGAGGCAGTCGCGATCAAGGCCGAATGCTTGGTGATGGTTGTGGGCGGCCTGTCAGCAGGCTCTAAGGACATTGCCGCCGCCCATCGGCTTGTCGAAGACGGGCTCGGCGCGACACTGGACTTCGCACAGGCCGCCGGCATGCCCATCGCCATTGAACCGCTTCACCCCATGTATGCCGCTGACCGGGCCTGCGTGAACACCATGCGGCAGGCCCTCGACATCTGTGACCGGCTTGATCCGGACGCGAGCGGCGCGATCGGGGTAGCGTGCGATGTCTACCATGTGTGGTGGGATGCCGAATTGCCCGAGCAGATCAAACGTGCAGGCGCTTCACGATTGCTGGCCTTTCACATCTGCGACTGGCTGGTGCCGACCCGCGACCTTCTGCTTGATCGCGGGATGATGGGTGACGGGGTGATTGATATCCCCGGGATACGTCAGCAGGCTGAGGAAGCTGGTTTTTCAGGTCTCAACGAAGTTGAGATCTTTTCGGCCGACAACTGGTGGAAACGCGATCCGGACAAGGTGCTGGCCACCATCGTCGAGCGCGGGAAAACAGCTTGTTAAAACATCCCGCCATCGAAACTGGTTGAGATCTACTCTTCTTGAGCCATTCAGCTCATCCGCTAAACACTATCATCCCATAAGAAAAAGCGCTGTCCGAAGACAGCGCTTTTGCAAGACGTATCCAAAGGATAAGGCTTTGGGCCTTAACGCTTGGAGAACTGGAAGGAACGGCGGGCCTTGGCCTTACCGTACTTCTTACGCTCAACCACGCGGCTGTCACGGGTCAGGAAGCCGCCGGCTTTCAGCACCGCGCGCAGTTCCGGCTCATAGTGTGTCAGAGCCTTGGAGATGCCGTGGCGAACGGCACCGGCCTGACCGGAAAGGCCGCCACCTTTGACGGTGGCCACAATGTCGTACTGGCCATCACGGGCAGCAGCGACGATCGGCTGCTGCACGATCATCTGAAGCACCGGACGGGCGAAATAGGCACCAAATTCCTTGCCGTTGACAGTGATCTGACCGGAGCCAGGCTTCACCCAAACGCGGGCGATGGCATCCTTACGCTTGCCGGTGGCGTAAGCGCGGCCTTGATCGTCAAGCTTTTGAACGTGAACGGGGGCTTCCTGCGTTGTGGCGCCCTCGCCCTCGGTTGGCGTCACGCCCATGGCGTCGCCAAGCTCATCAAGAGAGGTGATCTGTTCGCTCATCAGGCAGCACTCCGGCTGTTCTTGGGATTCATAGCTTTCACATCCAGCACTTCAGGCTGTTGGGCCTCATGCGGATGCTCTGCTCCTGCATATACGCGCAGGTTCGACAGTTGCTTGCGACCCAGCGGGCCACGCGGCAGCATGCGCTCCACGGCCTTCAGTACAACACGCTCGGGGAAACGACCTTCAAGAAGGTTTTTAGCCGTGCGTTCTTTGATGCCGCCGGGGTAGCCGGTATGCCAATAATAGGTCTTGTTCTCGCGCTTGCGGCCGGTGAACAAGACTTTGTCGGCGTTGATGACGATCACATTGTCCCCGCAGTCGACGTGGGGCGTGAAGGTCGGCTTGTGCTTGCCGCGCAGGCGCGAGGCGATCAAAGAAGCAAGGCGCCCAACAACGAGGCCTTCGGCATCCACCAGGATCCACTTCTTCTCAACCTCGGCGGGCTTGGCCGAAAAGGTTTTCATTGCGTTGGTTCCAATCATTCAAGCCAGAAACGAGAACGCCGCACCGCGCGTTAGCACAGACCGGACCCCAAATGGCTTTGCGGAGAAAAACTGTTCCAAGACGACCAATGGTCGAGCAAGGATCGCGCGTTCTATAGGCCCTGCCCTTGAACTGGTCAAGCGAATATGATCGTTAAAAGTTCAATTTATTCAGCGTCTTACAAAGAGGGTATTATATTACCTTATAATTGACCGCATGACGGCAACTGATTGACCATGCAGATCGTTCGATATAAAGAACGATCATTCGTTATTAAGAACACTGTGCGACTGACATCCCATAGCAATCCCTGTCGGGGCAAGGCGAACTCAGGCGTAAGAGCATCACAATCGAGGAAAACGATCCATGAGCGACAGACAATTGGGCTTCAACACGCAAGCCGTTCATGCAGGAGCACAGGCCGACCCGACCACCGGGGCGCGCGCAACGCCAATCTATCAGACGACGGCCTACCAGTTTAACAGCACCGAACATGCGGCCAATCTGTTTGGCCTGAAGGAATTCGGCAACATCTACACGCGGATCATGAACCCGACGCAGGATGTGCTGGAACAGCGCGTGGCGGCCTTGGAAGGCGGAACGGCAGCGCTTGCGGTTGCCTCTGGCCACGCCGCGCAGATGCTGGTCTTCCATGCGCTCTTGCAGCCGGGTGATGAGTTCATCGCGTCGAACAAGCTCTATGGCGGCTCGATCAACCAGTTCAATCATTCCTTCAAGAGCTTCGGCTGGAACGTTGTCTGGGCCGATCCAGACAATCTCCAGTCCTTTGAGGACGCGATCACACCGAAAACCAAGGCGATTTTCATTGAATCCATCGCCAACCCAGGCGGCGTGATTACCGACATTGAGGCGATAGCCAACATCGCGCAGCGCCACGGCATTCCGCTGATCGTCGACAACACGATGGCGACCCCCTATCTCACTCAGCCAATCAAGCATGGCGCCAACATCGTTATTCACTCGCTGACCAAGTTTATCGGCGGCCATGGCAACTCCATGGGCGGGATTATCGTCGATGGTGGCAATTTCGACTGGTCGGCCTCCGACAAGTTCCCACTGCTGTCAGAGCCACGGCCGGAATATCACGGTGTGAAGCTACATGAGGCGCTCGGCGGTATCGCCTTTGCGATTGCCTGCCGGGTTCTGGGCCTGCGCGATCTGGGTCCAGCTATTTCGCCGTTCAACGCCTTCCTCATTCAGACTGGCCTTGAAACGCTGCCACTGCGCATGCAGCGCCATTGCGACAATGCTCTGGCCGTGGCCCAGCACCTGCAGAACCACGGCAAAGTGTCCTGGGTTTCATACGCAGGTCTTGTTGGCGACCGCTACAACAAGCTTCAGCAGAAGTACGCGCCCAAGGGGGCCGGCTCTGTCTTCACCTTTGGCCTGACAGGCGGCCATGAGGCTGGCGTGAAGCTGGTCGAGGGCGTGAAGCTCTTCTCCCACCTGGCCAACATTGGTGACACGCGCTCACTGATCATCCACCCGGCCTCGACCACCCACTCGCAGCTCACCGACGAGCAAAAGGCGGCCGCCGGTGCTGCTCCGGATACGATCCGGATTTCGGTCGGTATCGAGGATGTGGAGGATATCATTGCGGACCTTGATCAGGCCCTTGCCTGATCAACCTCGCAGCAATTGATTTTGGAAGCCGGCGCTGCAAAGCGTCGGCTTTTCTATGCCGGGTGGGGTTCTTCGACCAGGCCGTGACCGTTTAACCGGGCCCAGTGCAACACCGTGACAACCAGGATCACGAATGCCCAGAACTGGTGGATCAGTGCCCACTCCATCTCCACCTGGGTGAGCAATGTGATGATGCCAATCAGCGCTTGGAGGAGAACGGCGATGACCAAGGCCGTCGCCATCTTGGCATCCCTTGGATCATCAGCAATCCTGCGCATCCGCCAGGCGTGCCACAGCGCAAAGCCGAGCAAGGCATATGCGCCCATGCGATGGATGAACTGCACCGTCAGCGGGTTCTCCCCGAGGTTCTGATACCAGGGCGTCTGGATAAAGAGCTTGGCAACAGGCGGGATAAAATCGCCGTCCATCAAAGGCCAGGTGGTGTAGGTCAGGCCCGCATCGAGGCCGGCAACCAGCGCACCAAGGAAAATCTGGAAAAGAACAAATAGGGCGAAGAGCCCCGCCATGGCGCTGCCATCGGCTGGTTTGGCGCGCCGGTCTTCCAAACCGGCCTCCAGAGGCTTCATGCCCTGTGCGACCCAGGCAATGGACGCCAAAATGATCGCCGCCATGGTGAGATGGACGCCCAGTCGGTACTGGCTGACATCCACCCGTTCCACAAGGCCGGAGGCGACCATCCACCAACCGATAAATCCCTGAAGTCCGCCCAACGCCAGAAGCCCAAGCAGCTTGGGCATGCTTTTGGGTGGCAGTGCCTTACGAGCGGCGAACCAGACGAGCGGAACAACAAAGGCCAGACCAACCAAACGGCCCAGGAAGCGATGTCCCCACTCCCACCAGTAGATGAATTGGAACTCGGCCATCGACATGCCGCGATTGATCCGCTGGTACTCAGGGATCTGGCGATACTTTTCCAGTTCCTCTTCCCAGCCCTGTGCGGTCAGCGGCGGTATTGCGCCGGTGATCGGACGCCACTCGGTGATCGACAAGCCAGAATCGGTCAGCCGGGTTGCTCCGCCGACAAAAACCATCAGGAAAACAAGCGCCGCCACACCCCAAAGCCAAGTGCGAACGGCCTTGTAGCGGTCCGTCGCGCGGGCGTTCTCAATGCTCAGGCTTGAGGCCGCTGTGCTGTTGTGATCAATGGTGACGGACATTCGGTTCCCTGCATCCAAACGAATGCACTGGTTATTGCGCGGAGGCCCCTACCTTTCCAGTCCCCTGCTTTGCGGCTGCGTGACGCATGGAAGGATTGGCAGGGTCCCTTGCCGACACCGTAAGGCCGGCTATCTGAGTGCAAACCAACGGCAAACGAGACGAGAGCAAACCATGGCGCTTCCTATGCGCATCCGCAAACTGATCGGCACATTCCTGCTGCTGGCGTTTATCATCGTCTACGCCTTTTCCATAATGCTGATCGGCGTCGCAGTGCTTGAGAACGCCAATGGATGGCAGAAGGTGATCTACTACGCTGTCACTGGCTGCCTATGGGCATTCCCGGCGATGGTGATCCTGAAATGGATGCTAAAGCCAGACGCGCCGGCTCAGTAGGCTGAATGGCCTTACGCAACCTTCTTGAAACCGTTCGCCAGGAGGAACGGTGCGCCGGACGCGAATAGCTCAATGTAGCGCGTATCCTGATAGGCCCCGTTGAGCGACACCCGCGGCAGGCCAAAAAGGTGGTCGGCATGATCACGATAGAGCATGCCCTTACGCGTCGTGACGGCACTCGCAAAACCTGCTTTTTCGGCCAAACCAAAATCGCGTTCAGCCGCTGAGCCCGGATCGCCATAGGGGAAAGCGAAATGGTCCGGACGCTTGCCCAACGTGGCTTCAAGCCAGTTGGCGCCTTCCACCATTTCCGCCATGGCATCCTCTGGTGACAGTCGGGCGATGGCGCGGTGGGTGACCGTATGCGCGCCAATCGTGATCAATGGATGATCGGCAAGATCGATCAGCTCCGGCGTCGAGAGGATGAGCGCCTTGCAGGTGGCTTCCAGGTCATATCCATGGTCCTCGGCCATCTGCCTAACCGTCGCGCGCTGCGTATCCTGATCGATGGCGCGCAAGGCCCAATAGACATCGAGGTAAAAGTTCAGCTTGTCCTCGGCTGTTTCCAAAGAGACGCTGCCTTTGTCCCCATCAAGAGGCTGAACCATCTGTTTTGCGGCCCGGATCATCTCTTCCAGGGCAACCCACCAAAGCTCGCCTTTGCCCTGCGGGTAGTCCGACGGCATGTAAACGGTTGCCGGTGCTTGGTGGGCTTCCAAAACAGGCAAGGCGTGATCGCGATTGTCGATATACCCATCGTCAAATGTGAGCGCAGCGAACCTCCCGCGTTCATGGATAGGGTTGGAAAGCGCCTCAACAACCTCGTCCATTGAGATGAGCGCGAGGCCGTCAGCCTTCAATGCTTCAAGCGCCGTATCCAAAAATTCGGGGGTGATCTCCAGAAGTGCATTGGGTGCAAAGTCTGTAAAGGCGCCGAGCGACGCATCCAGTTCCGCAGCCGGTCGAACCCGGTGGAGGGTCAGAATCATGCCCATGCCTTCTGACATGGGACGCAGCCACCGATGCATGCCCATGGCATGCAAGGCGCGCAATCCGTTCTGCATGATTTTGGTGCGTGTTGAAGACATGAATCGGCCCCTGGCTTGCGGTGATTGCTTTTGCATACACCGCAAGCCTTGGGATGCTCTTAACGCATGGGGAAATCAGGCTGCTAGCGCGGCTCCACCGGACACTTGCACCATCACGACCCGGTCTTTCGATACGACCGGCTCAAGCGCTGCCACCATCGCCAAGTCCGCATGCCCCGACCCGAGGATCGCCACCGCGTCTGTGATCCGCGCGCAATCAACCAGCAGCGATCCGTCACGACCTGTGTTGATCAGCACCAGGTCATAGGCTTCTGAAAGCGCGCTGAAGATGAGGTCGGCGGCATCGTCCGCCACCATGTGAGGCTCAGCCTTCTGGAAACCGGCTGGAACAATGTGCAGCGGGCTTTCCGGATCGCGGTGCAGAGCCTCGTCGAAACCTGCCGCTCCGGTGACAAGCTCATAGAAACCCGGGCCGTCCGGCACCGGAATGAGACCTGCCAAATCACCAATGCAATCGATGTATGTCGTGGCCCGCCCGCTCTTGGCGGCCGCGCGCGCCAAGAGGAGACCATCCATGCCGGCCTGATTGTTGCCTGGAATAGCGGCAAGCGTTGTGCACGTACCCTGTCCGCTGCGCGACAACCGGTTCAGTTCAGCAAAGAGTTGGGCACTGCTTGTCCCGTCTGAGAGGCGATAGGCGCGCGGCAAACTGGGGGGTGATTGCATCGGGATCGGCGAGGCCGACACGAAGGCCGGCTGCCTCGGCGCATCGTGACCGTTTCCGTTGTAACCCATCGGATGCATGCCAGGCTCATCCCAGCGCGACGCGGGGACGGTACCAGAGAGAATTGCATAGCTTACGACCGCCAGGAGCGACATGACCAGACTGCCGACAAAGGCAATCATGATCATTGGCAAGGTTTGCGGGAACACCTGATCGCGCTCGATCTGTGCTGTCTGGATTATCCGAGCGTTGGTCGGCAGCATGTCTGCATTGTCACGAGTCGCCGCTTCACGGAATCGGACTAGGTAGCTTGCCAGCAGGTCGCGTTGGGCTGCAGCTTCACGCTCCAGCGCCTGCAGTTCTACCTCGGCATCGGCGAGGCGCGAGGCTTCGGCGCGCAGTCCACCGAGCTGATCTTCCAGACCCACAGCGCGGGCTGCAGCCACTTGCGCTTCATTGTCGAAGCGCTGGGCGATACGCTGCGCCTCCGTCCGGGTTTGCTGGCTGAGATCGGACAGTTGGGCGTTGAGTTCTTGAATTCGGGGATGCCCTGGCAGGAGAGAAGCTGATAACTCCGCGATCCGTCCGCGCAAGGTCGCCTGCTCTTCCTGCAAGCGCTGCGTCAGCGGCGTCGCGAAACTGTCCGGTAGCTCCAACCGACTGCCCTGGCTGGAAATCAAAGCTCGGATTTCATCAGCGCGCGACTGAGATTCCGATTGCTCTGCACGCACACGGGTCACTTCGGTGTTGAGCTCAGATAGGCGCTGGGCCGACAGCGTGGTCTGGTTGGCACCCAGAAACAGACCCGACCCGGCACGGAATCGGGCTACCGATGCCTCAGCAGCGGCCACCTGCTCACGCAGTTGGGCGATTTCCGTTTCCAAGAAGGACGTTGCCGACAGAGTGTTGGTCGCTTGCGCGACCTGCTGGCTTTCCAAATAGCGGTCGACCAGTGCGTTGGCGATGGCGGCCGACAGCTCCGGATCACGGCTTTCGTACCCTACGACGATCACCCGTGACTCCGGGATCGCGTAGACGGTAAGTCCGCGATAGAAGTTGCTCAAAACACGTTCTTCGATCGACAAGCGCAGCGGGTCCTCGGATAGCCCGAAGAAGATGAACACCGATTTGGCCAGCGACGGGCCTTTGCGAGCGGGGTCAAGAAGCGGGTTCTCGGTCAGATTGAGTTCCTCAATAACGTCAAGGACCAAATCCTGCGAGCGAACGACCTGGACTTCACTGGCAATTGCCCGTTCATCGACGACCTCGATGTTCTGCCCGGCTTCCGCCTGCGGCCGCGTGAACGCCGTTTCCTGCGGCTCGACGATAATCTGTGCCTCGGAACGAAACTTGGGGCTGGAAGTCTGTGTGTAAAGGTAAACCAGCCCCGTCACCGCGATGACGAAGATCGCGATCAAAAACTTGGCAGCCCAGAGCCGCTCCAGCACATAGCTGAGACTGATCTCTTGAGAAACAGTACCGTTTGAGGTCAATGAGGACGCCAACGCTTTTACTCCAACAATCGCCTGCTAGGACGTTGAACCGATCATTTCGGCGCCCGTCCCTTGCCGCTTACGCGTGAGACGCCGTCCAGTCAGTCAGCGCCCAATGGGTAGAGTGTGACCATGTATGGTAAGGAACCGGTTAATCTGCCCGGCCAAGCATTCATCCACCAAATGCAGGTCATCCAGACGGTACAAGAACGCCGCAGCGTAATGTGATGAACAGGGTGTAAAGCATCGCCAGTTAACAACGGTTGATTAACCTTGTTCGCTCACCTTGCCGCCGTGCATGAACTGTGCGCCAAGGGTGCCCGTTGGCACCATCCTTCAGTGGTGGATCCTATCGTGTCTCGTAACATCGCCCGACTGGTTGGTCTTTTCTTCAGCGCTGGACTTGTGGCTGGCTGTGCAACAGCGCTGCCGCAGCCTGCCGACTACAACCCGCTTCTGGTGGAGCCCTATGCGCTCGACTCCGGGGATGCGTTGCGGATCACGGTTTTCGATCAGCCCAACCTCTCTGAGACCTACACCGTCGATGTCGAAGGCATGATCTCCATGCCGCTTATAGGCGATATGGTGGCGCGCGGCTTGACCACCGACGAGCTCGATTTCGCGATCACTGAGGCCTACCGGGGTGGCTTCCTGCGCAATCCTGATGTCAGCGTTGAAATCGCGACCTATCGGCCCTTCTTTGTTCTGGGCGAGGTTGGGCAGGCTGGTCAGTATCCGTACGTCGCGGGCATGACCGTACGCAGCGCCATCGCGATTGCCGGCGGATTTTCACCGCGTGCCGTTCAGCGCAATGTGGATGTTAGTAGGACGATCAACGGCGAAGTGGTGGTTGGCCGACTAGCGCTGAATGAACCGATCCGACCCGGCGACACGCTCACCATTCGGGAACGCTGGTTCTAATGCCTGACCCTGCCGACACGCCGGTTCGGGTGCTCATTATCACCCGAGCCCCGGTTGGTGGTCTGTGGCGCCATATTCTCGATCTTACCGACGGCCTTCTGGAGCGCGGGTTCGAACTTGGGATCGTGGTCGATAAGCTGCGCGCGAGCAGCTACGTTCACCAGACGTTGGATCGATTTGCGCCTCGTCTTGCCCTGGGCGTCCATGCGCTCGACATGCCACGCTTGCCAGGTTGGAGCGACATCGCCATCGCTCGGCGATGCCGAGCCCTCGCCAAAGAGCTGAAAGCGGACATTGTGCATGGTCACAGCGCCAAAGGCGGGCTTTACGCCCGGCTTGCGAGCGCCGGGCGACCACAAAAGTCGGTTTACACACCGCATGGGGGGTCGTTGCACTACAATTGGTCGACCCTTGGCGGGAAGGTTTTCCTTTCCGCCGAACGAGCGCTGATGCGTTTGGGTGACTCATACCTGTTCGAGAGTGCCTACAGTCGAGATGGCTTTCGCACCAAAATCGGGGACCCTCAAGGGCGCGCTCGAGTGGTCTACAACGGCCTGCGCGATACGGAGTTTGCTGACGGCCCAGTGTGGTTGGACGAACCAGACTATGATTTTGCTTTTGTTGGGGAGATGCGGACCATCAAGGGCGTGGATCTGGTGCTGGAAGCGCTAGATGGGCTTGAGCGCCCAGATGGTCACAAACCCAAAGTCTTGATGTTGGGCGACGGGCCACTTCTGGACGCCTACAAGAGGATGGCGGAGGATTTGGGGCTGGCCGAGAAGGTTCACTTTGCTGGCCGTCAGCCAGTTCGGCAAGCCTTCGCTGCGACCAACACGCTGCTTGTGCCGTCGCGTGCGGAATCGCTGCCTTACATCGTCATGGAGTCCATCGCTGCTGGAAAGCAGGTGATCGCGACCGATGTTGGCGGTATCGGTGAAATCTTTGGTCCGACGCGCGATGCGCTTGTGCCTTCGGAAGATGTAACCGCTCTTCGCGAAGCAATGGCGAGCTCATTTGAGCGCCCAGTCGGTGAAGCCCAGCAGAAAATCGAAGATCGCTTCGCCTTTGTGCGCCAGACTTTCCATGTCGACACCATGGTGGATCAGGTCGCAGCTGCCTATCGCGAGCTCTTGGGACGTACCTGAAAGCTCGTCCAGCGCCACAGGCCGTTCAACTAGAACGCTACGGCAAGGGCTTGTTCACCAATCCGCTTAATCGACCGCCAAGGCGGTTTTGTTATGCCTTCGACCGACAAGGTAGATGAGGAAAGATCCGTGTTGAGCGATGTAGGCGAATCGTTCCGCCAGGGCGTCAAAGCCGCCAGTCTTGACGTTTCTGATGCAGGCCGTCGGCGGACCACCGAGAACCGCCCGCTTTCCGAGATTGCCTTGGAGGTGGCGAACAAGCTGACAGATAAGGCGATCTCGCCCGTGATTGTGGCCGGCACGGTCCGCATTGGTGACTGGCTGGTCGTGAGCACAGTCGGTGCTGGCATTTATGCCATGTATCTGGGAGATCAGCTCGGCTGGTCAGGCTTTTACCTTGCTATCATTGCTGCCGTTTCAACAGCCGCCATCTTGGTCTTTCAGCTTTTGGGTCTCTACACGCCCTTTGGGCTTCGCTCGATTGGCCATCAAGGCGCCAGGTTCATCGCCGGCTGGACAGCCCTGTTTGGTGTGATGCTGACCATCGGCTTTTTTACCAACGCTGGCGATCATGTGAGTCGCCTTTGGGTCGGGCTTTGGTTCGTGTTTGGGATGATTGCGCTCACCCTGTTTCGAGGCACAGTCGTCGCAATCGTCAACCAGTGGACGGCGGCGGGTCGCCTGACACGCAATGCCGCTATCATTGGTGGCGGTCCGGACGCTGAGAAACTGATCGCTACGCTCCGCGGCTCCTCCTCCAGTGATCTTAACCTGATTGGTTTTTTTGATGATCGCGGCGGCGATCGCAGCTCGGACAATTGCGCAGGTCTGCCAAAGCTCGGGACCGTCGATGATGTTCTGTCCTTTGCCCGGATTGCCAAGCTGGACATGTTGATCGTTACCTTGCCGATCAGCGCCGAAAAGCGTGTTTTGGAGATGGCGCGCAAGCTTTGGGTGCTGCCCATCGATGTGCGCCTGGCCGCGCACACAGCAAAGCTGCGTTTTCGTCCACGCGCCTATTCCTACATTGGGTCGGTGCCATTTCTGGCCGTTTTCGATCGTCCACTCACTGATTGGGACTATGTTGCCAAAGCCCTGCTTGATCGGGTGCTGGGCGCTTTAATGCTGATCGGGCTATCGCCGGTGATGCTTGCGGTTGCATTGGCGGTGAAGCTGACAAGCCGAGGGCCAGTCCTTTTTCGGCAGAAGCGTTTCGGATTCAACAATGAGCCAATTGAGGTCTACAAATTCCGGTCAATGTACACTGACCAATGCGATGCGAACGCAGTCAAAGTGGTTACCAAAGGCGATCCCCGAGTGACCCCGGTTGGTCGGTTCATCCGCAAAACGAGCCTGGATGAGCTGCCGCAGCTTTTCAATGTCGTTTTTTTTGGTGATCTCTCGCTGGTTGGCCCGCGACCTCACGCAGTAAAGGGCCACCTGGAAGGAACACCCTTTGAACAAGTCATCCATAGCTATTTCGCTCGCCATCGTGTGAAACCGGGCATAACGGGCTGGGCGCAGGTCAATGGATGGCGCGGTGAGATGGATACGGCCGAAAAGGTTGAGCGGCGCGTGGAACATGACCTTTACTACATCGAGAATTGGTCGCTCCTGTTCGACCTCCAGATAATCGCCACTACTCCACTGGCTTTGCTGACGCAAAGCGAGAACGCCTACTAGGGCGGCTGGGAACGAGCACCTATGAGCACAGCTGCCACCTGGAACGCCTCGGCGACCTTCTTCCATATTCGCAATATGGTGTTCTTCCTTGGCGTCATCGCCATGAACTATACGTGGAGCCGTCCTTCCCCCGTCGATCTGATCTTCCTCGTCGCGATCGCGATGTCGATCCTGGTGGTGCAGCCGGTGCGCGCCAACTTTCTGCTGGCGCTGGCGGTCCTGTCCGTTTGGATTATTGCTTTTACTTTTGCCTCCCTTCCCTTCGCAGACGACCCTGAAGTTAGGTTCGAGATTCTGGCGAAAACGTTCGTGGCATCTATTGCCGTCCTTTCGGCTTATCTGGCCTCAGGCTGGAACGACCAGGATTTCACGGCCTTCTTCAAGGTCTATGTTATCTCGACCACAATCGGTGCGCTGATCGGTGTCGCCGCCTTTGCGATATCCCATCCAGAACTGACCTGGGATGGACGGGCGCGGAGTTTCACCGATGACCCGAACATGTTTTCCTCCTTCGTAATCCCGGGCGTTCTGGCAACAATTTATCTGCTCAAGGAACGCCGAATTGCCAAGCCTGTTGGCTATCTTTGCTTATTGATCCTGCTTGCAGCGGTTGCCTGCGCCTTTTCGCGGATCGCTGCGGTGGCAACATTCAGTGTCGCTGTCGGTTATCTCGGCTTTATCAACCGGAGGCGGCTACCGGCCTTCATCATAAAGGTTGTGGTCCTGTGCACTGCTGGCTTGCTGGCCCTTGCCTTGGCGCTGGCCTTCTCGGAGGATTTTTCGTCCAAGTTTTTCGAGCGTTTTACTGTCGCCAAGTCCTATGACCTTGGTCGTTTTGGCCGCTATGGACGCTTTCTTCTCGTCATACCAATGATTCTGGAGAACCCGCGCGGCGCCGGTGTTCTGCAGCTGGAGCTGGTTTTCCCAGAACCGATTCACAACATCTTTTTGAGTGCGTTTGTGAACTATGGATGGCTCGGTGGTTTCTCCTGGCTGTTTCTCTTTTTCGGTTCGCTTGTGGCATTGTTACGCAGTCACATTCGGACCGGTTCCGATGTGCCCATTGTTTTGATGCTCAGCGTGATCGGGATCGTTATGTGCGCCAGCCTGCACGAGGCAGAGCATTGGCGTCACCTGTGGCTGTTCCTGGGCATGGCTTGGGGTTTCTCCGCAAGCAGCTTTGGCGCTTGCACTTCGTCTGCCCCACAGGCTATGACCCCCGCCAGTCGGAGCGTAGCGCAGCCCGGTAGCGCGTTCGTCTGGGGGACGAGAGGTCGTGGGTTCGAATCCCGCCGCTCCGACCACTGACCCAGCAGAAAAAGACCTAGTCCAGCACAGCCACATCTTCGATGTGGAACCGATCGGCGTCGGACGCCGACGGATCGACCAGCACGTCTTGTCGGGGCTCATTTTCATTGGCCTGCTTCAGCGCCGACTGACCCGCAAGATCGGGACGGCCATCGGCACCCATCATGATGGGGTGATGTGGCCCAAGATAGCTGCTTGTGCGAATGTAGCGGCGCGGGAACAAGATGGTCTGGCGGATCTGAGCATAAAGCGTTGATGGCGCGACGGGTTTGACGACATAGCCGTCCACCCCAAACCGCAACGCCCGCTCAATCCTGCGTTTCTCGCTATGCCCGGACATCATGATCACCGTTTGGTAGGCTAGCGGATTGCCGGGCCGGCGCAACTGCCGCATGACCGACTCACCGGACCTGTCTGGAAACTCCCAGTCGAGAATGCAGATGTCATACAGGCGCGACTCAACGAGGCCGTAGGCCGCCTCGCCCGTTGCTGCTTCTACAACCGTTCGCACACCAAACCCTTTTAGGGCCGAGAGAACCAAACGACGCATAAACTGGCTGTCATCGGCGACGATGAAGCTCAGCTTCGATATATCCAAAAACGACGATGGCACCCCTCAGCCCCACCTTTAGGCATACTCAAGATAGCCGCATGCAAGACTACAACTTACGTTAGGGTAAGTAATCCATATGTGATCTAGTTTTGCCGCTGCGGCAAGGGGTTTTGGTAGTTTTAGGCCAACTATTGCTGTGAATTGCCTTTCAGGCCGCCACGCACCTGGTCCAAGTGAGCTTTGCAGGCCTCCAAGGTCTGGAGTGCGTCGGTCAAAACCCGACGCTGGTCGTCGCTCAGTGCGGGAACAATAGGAGTTGGTTGTGCCGATTGACCCGGAGCGAGCGCAACAGTCTCAGGGCCAAGGGGAGCCATTGCGAGCGGTGGCGCAGATGGCTCAATAGGCGCGGTCGAAGGCGTCGGCACCGCCGGCTGGGACCATGCAGCCGGCGGAGGCGCGTGCTGCACTGAGGGTTCAGGAGAAAGCTCCGGCTCTTGTGGCTCAGGCACAAACCTCAGCCCAGAGCCACTTGGTGCAATGGGCTGAGCTGGCGAGGGCGCCGCGGCTGGATGATCGACCGATATAGTCCCATTGGTTGCAACGGGAGCGGAATGAGAGGGTTCAGCAGGTCCCTGCTGCATAGGGGCGGCTTCCGGCACCGAGTGCTGTGGTTGCTGCCGGCTGAGCGCTGCACGTACCGGATCGGCTCGCGCAGGTGCTGGTGCGGGCAACGTCGGGTGACCAACTGGATTGGCTGCCGTGTGCCCAATGCCTGCCGGCGGGGCACTAGGTATCTGGCCGTTGGGGGTCACAGCTGCGGCCTCAGGCGGTCGCACCTCTTGCACGGCGACCGGTTCTGCCAGGCCAGCAACATGCCCTATGCCGCGCTCGCGCAAGATGCGCTGAACGCCTTTGATCGTGTAACCCTCATCGTAAAGGAGGTGGCGGATGCCGCGCAGCAAAGCGATATCGCCCGGACGATAATAACGCCTTCCCCCTGACCGTTTCATCGGCTTGATCTGACTGAAACGGGTTTCCCAAAACCTTAGAACATGCTGGGGCAGATCGAGAGCATCGGCAGCTTCGCTTATGGTGCGAAACGCTTCAGGGCTTTTGGCCGTCCCACGCGCCAAGATTGCACTCCCCTTCGACAGCCACCACGTGAGCAGCCGCACATTTTTCTATGCAATTTCAATGCTCTGTAAGTACAGCCCAAACGAATCGTTTAGGCTCGGCCAGCTCTGGGCGGGCGTCAGCATGATGCAACACATCGCGCCGCGTCAATGGATCAAGCGCCTGTTTTGCGTTTTCTTTGGCAGGCGTGACAATCACGCAATGGCTGAAACAGAAAATAGACGACTAGTCGTCATTCTGAACGCCGTTCACCCGCTGTTTGAGAATGTTCGAGGGTTTGAACACCATCACCCGCCGCGGCGTGATAGGCACCTCTTCACCCGTCTTGGGGTTGCGACCAATCCGTTCATCCTTGTGGCGCACAACAAAGGTGCCAAAAGATGATAGTTTGACGTTTTCACCAGCCACAGCTGCCGCAGCGATTTCTTCAATCACAGCCTCAACCAGGTCAGCCGCCTCTGTGCGCGACAATCCTACCTGTTGGTAGACTGCCTCACACAAGTCGGCCCGGGTGACAGTTCCTCCAGCCATGACCCCTCATCGTCGCTTGGTTTGCCCCGCCTGTAGGGCAAGACTTGTAAGGGAGAAGGCCGGACCGGGTCAATTCCGTTAACATGAATTGTCTTGAAAAATCAGCACGAACGGCCGAATCAATACGCTTTAGACGGCTAACTAGAGCTGTAACAGGGTCGCACCCCATGTGAAGCCGCCGCCCATAGCTTCCAGAAGCACCACATCGCCCTTTTTTATCCGTCCGTCCGAAACCGCTTCGGAAAAAGCAAGAGGGATCGAGGCCGCTGACGTGTTGCCATGATGGTCAACGGTGATGACGACCTTGGCTGGATCGATTTTCAGCTTTTGGGCGGAGGCATCAATGATGCGTTTGTTGGCTTGATGGGGCACAAACCAATCAATCGTTTCGCCGTTGAAGCCTGACCGGTTGAAAACGTCGACGATCACATCGGTGATCATCCCGACAGCATGTTTGAACACTTCCTTGCCCTGCATGCGCAGATGCCCGGCAACCTGATTGGTGGATGGGCCACCATCCACATAAAGCTTTTCGCGGTGGCGACCATCGGAGCGAAGCGAAGAGGTAATGATGCCTGGCTGCCCAGCCTCCAGCGGACCGGGCACGCTATCGAGAACCAAAGCGCCGGCTCCGTCGGCGAAAAGCACGCAGGTTGTGCGATCCTCCCAGTCGATGATGCGCGAGAAGGTTTCTGCGCCGATCACAAGAGCGCGCTTCGCCATGCCGGATTTCAACTGGCTATCTGCCGTCGCGAGCGCATAGACAAAACCTGAGCAAACCGCCTGCATGTCGAAGGCATAGCCATGCGTGATGCCGAGATTATGCTGCACCTGTGTCGCGGTCGCCGGGAATGTGTAGTCGGGCGTGGCAGTTGCCAAGACGATCAGATCAATTGACTGAGCGTCGACACCGGCATCGGCAAGCGCTGCCTCTGCGGCTTTGGTCGCCAGGTCGCTGGTGCGTTCGTTCTCGGCCGCTATGTGGCGCGAGCGGATGCCGGTTCGCTGGACGATCCATTCGTCAGAGGTATCGACCATCTTGGCCAGATCTTCATTGGTCAGCACCTTCTCGGGAAGATAGCTGCCAATGCCCAAAACACGCGTGTGAACAGTGCTTTGAAGTGATGTCAGCTGGTCGGGTTTCAGATCTTGGGCAACGGGCATGGTCAGGAGGCCTTGGAAGCTTGGTGCACGGAGGTGGCGGCAGCCGGCTCGGACCCAGCGCTTTCTGCTGGCGCCGCCTCGCCTTCCAGCGAATGAGCCTGTGCGACTTGCGCCGCGATTTTTTTGTTCAGTTCATTGTGGACCATGTTGCGTGCCAAATCGACCGCTGCGGCAAAACCCAGTGCATCGGCGCCACCATGGCTTTTGACGACCGTGCCGTTGAGCCCCAAGAACACGCCGCCATTGACGCGGCGCGGGTCCATTTTCAGTCGCAAGGCATCAAATCCTGGCTTGGCGAGCAGAGCACCAAGCTTGGTTTGAAGGCTGGAACGCATGGCATCACGCAAATAGGTGCCCAACTGTCGAGCGGTGCCTTCTGCGGTCTTCAGCGCGATGTTGCCCGAGAATCCCTCCGTGACAACGACATCGACGCGCCCGGCCCCAATGCCATCGCCCTCAACAAAACCGACATAGGAAAGCCCATCATAGTCGGCGTCCCGCAGATGCTGGCCAGCCTCTTTGATGGGCTCCAAGCCTTTGATCTCTTCCTCGCCGACATTGAGCAGGCCCACCGTCGGCCGATCGAGACCGAAGAGCGCCCTGGCCATTGCCGACCCCAGGAGGGCGAAGTCAACCAGCATCTTGGCGTCCGCACCGACCGTCGCGCCGACGTCGAGCACAATGGATTCGCCGCGAACCGTCGGCCAGATGGCTGCTATGCCCGGCCGCTCGATGCCTGGCATCATCTTCAAGCAGAACCGCGACATAGCCATAAGCGCGCCGGTGTTGCCCGCGGATACGGCGATATCGGCTTCGCCGTCCTTCACTGCCTCGATAGCCTTCCACATGGAAGAATGTCGCCTGCCCTGGCGGAGCGCCTGGGAAGGCTTGGCATCCATGCTAACAGCCACATCGGTGTGTATGATGGTCGCGCAGTCTTGCAGGCGTTTCTCATTGTCCAGAACAGGCCCAATAACCGCCTCGTCACCGACCAAGATGAAGCCAAGTTCGGGGTTACGCATCTTGGAAATGGACAGTCCGGGAAGGATGGCCTGCGGACCAATGTCGCCGCCCATCGCGTCGACAGAGATGGTCACCTTGGCCTTTGACGTCGTCATGGAATTTTGGGTCAATCCTGCTTGCTGCGGAACCTGGAGAAATGGCGCCGTGGCCGCTCTCCAGGGAAACCGAGCTTTGCTCTATAGCCAATTGGGCTGGCGATAAAGGGTATGTCGCCAACGCTTGATTTCAGATCGAGGCCGCAAAGGTTTTTGCAAGGTTGGGCCAGAAAGGCAGCTTTGCCCGTTTCGTCCTAGGATTTAGGCGCTTTCAGTTGCTGCAAAACGGCAAAGGGTGACGGTCTTTTGCCGTCCTCGACCGTGTCTGGCTCTGCGTCGCCAATAGGTTCGGCCGACGCCATGGACGGATGGCGCGGATAGGGGTCGAGCGCCAAGGCAAAGTGCTGAAAGGCCAGATCGGCAACATCAAGGACACCATCTGGCAGTGGTTCAACATCCGATTCGCTCAACGCATCAATGTCGATCACTACAGACGCGGCCTTGCCGACGCTGAAAAGCTCATCGAAAGAAATGCTGAGGTCGGCGTCGAAGGGCTCCAACGTGACTGCACAGCGGTACTGGAAACTGGCCTGCATCTGCCCTTCTGCCCGAATTTGCCCCTTGCCGGCTGTTCCGACGGTCGCCGACACAAGAAACTGGTCCATGCCGGGCAGATCATTGAGCGTGGCCAACGCCTGGCGCTCGTGCTCATTGAGATCGAGCTTTACCCTGGCCGGACTGCGACGAACTTCATCGACTTGAACGCTAAACTGCGGAAGATCGATAGCGTTGCCGGTCGAAGGCGATGGCGGTGACGGGTTTGTCATTCCAACTGCCCTGCCTGGCGTTGGACGGTGGTCGACGACGACACCCAGCCAAAATCACCGCGAAGAACATCGTCGTCGGCTTGGCGCGCAAGGGCCTCATCGCAGGCTATTAGATAGTTTGCCAGCGCCGCTGGCACTAGGTTTGCGGCGGTCGAACCATCGGCTTCATCGGTGATGTTCGTCGCAAGGTTGCGGGCAAGTGCATCGGCAAGCGCGGCCTCATCACGCGCGTCCAACGCTTCGCCATAGCTTTTGCCTCGACCATAAAAAGCCGAGGCGAGCTTGTTCATCTTCTTGGGCACGGACACATCGCCCACACCTGTTTCACGAAGCGCGCGGTCAAGGTCCTTGAACAAAACGTCCGTCAAAGATTGAGACCGGTCTGCTGCCTCTTCAGCGCGCGACGGATCAACGATCTTCAGCCGGCGCAAAGCAAGCACCGCATGGGTGATGAGCATATCAAACCGGCCCTCGATCGTGTCTGGCACGCCCCACTCGGCGTAAAAGACCGGCTGACGTGCCTGATCCATGACACTTTGATACATCGCGAAGGGCGTCATATCCTTGCGCCGCTTCCACAAACCGAACACCATCGTGTTGCCCTATTTGACCATCTTGGGTAGTGCGGAACGCCGGTTGCGCTGCCGTTGGGCTCGCGCGACCTTTGTGTCGAGGAGGTATAGGGTTGCGTAAGGTTGGATTAAAGGGGGTGTCGATACATCCTCGGCAGAACGCTTTCGACAAAAATGATCAGATAGGCAAGGGCCGGTCGCGTCGGCAGGTCCTGACAACCATGGCTAGCATGGGTGCTGCGGCTCTGCTTTCGGGCTGCATTTCCTCCCAGGTGCGCACGCATGGCTTCGTGCTGCCTGATGATGGGCTGGAGCAGGTGCCGATTGGATCATCGCGCGATCAGGTGCTGATTGTGTTGGGCACGCCCCAAACGACGGCAACCCTCGACAATGAAGTTTTCTATTACATCACCCAGCGCACAGAGCAGCAGTTTGCCTTTTCGCGCCCGGAGATTATCGATCAGCGCGTGATCGCCATCTATTTTGACCAAGATAGCTTGGTGCAAAGGGTCGCCAATTACGGCCTTCAGGATGGCGTGATCTTCGACTTCGTCAGTGAAACGACGCCAACTGGTGGCCAGGACCTCACCTTTATTGGTCAAATCCTAGGCGGTCTTGCCACCGCCCCCACGAACATCGTCCAGTAGTTGTGTCGCTGGTTAGCACCAACGATTGGGCATCAAAAAAACCCCGCCGGATTGCTCCGGCGGGGTTTTGTTTTGCGAGCAATGCAGCTGTGCTTAGCCGTGAGCCAGAACAGCCAACAGAAGCAAGGCCACGATGTTGGTGATCTTGATCATCGGGTTCACGGCCGGACCGGCCGTGTCCTTGTAAGGATCGCCAACCGTATCGCCGGTGACCGATGCTTTGTGAGCCTCTGAGCCCTTTTCGTGCTTCACACCATCCTTGTCGGTGAAGCCGTCTTCAAAGCTCTTCTTGGCGTTGTCCCACGCTCCGCCACCGGCGGTCATGGAAACGGCCACATAGAGCCCGTTGACGATCACGCCCAAGAGCATAGCACCCACAGCAGCAAAGGCCTGATCCTTGCCAGCAATGGCATTGATCAGGAAGAACACCACGATCGGCGAGAGCACCGGCAGCATCGACGGCACGATCATTTCCTTGATCGCGGCCCGCGTCAGCATGTCCACGGCACGTGCATAATCAGGCTTGGAAGTACCTTCCATGATGCCCGGATCGGCCTTGAACTGGCGACGGACTTCCTCAACCACGGCGCCACCTGCACGGCCGACGGCCGTCATCGACATGCCGCCGAAGAGATATGGCAGCAGGCCGCCGAACAGCAGGCCGACAACGACGTAGGGGTTGGAGAGAGAGAAGTCGACGGCGACGCCTTCAAAGAAGGAACCAGGCGCGGCATTGGCCGCGAAGAACTTCAAATCCTCCGTGTAGGCCGCAAACAGCACCAGCGCACCCAGACCGGCAGAGCCAATGGCATAGCCCTTGGTGACAGCTTTGGTGGTGTTGCCGACAGCATCGAGCGCATCGGTCGTCTCACGCACCGAGTCAGGCAAATTCGACATCTCGGCGATACCGCCAGCATTGTCCGTCACCGGGCCGAAAGCGTCGAGCGCCACAACAATACCGGCCAGTGCCAGCATGGTTGTCACGGCAATAGCGATGCCAAACAGGCCGGCCAGAAGGTACGTACCGATGATACCAGCGATGATGATCAACGCCGGCAGTGCCGTTGCCTCCAACGAGATCGCCAGACCCTGAATAACATTGGTACCGTGCCCGGTCACCGAGGCTTGCGAGATCGAGCGCACTGGACGGTAGCCGACACCGGTGTAGTACTCGGTGACCACAATGATGCCGCCCGTCACGATGAGACCAAGCACACCACAGAGGAAGAGGTCGAGACCAGTGAAGCTCGCTCCGCTTGTGGTTGTGAACACCGTGTCGGCGCCCAACCAACCCCAAGTAATAGCGGCCAGTGCAATCACAGAAAGCACCGCAGCGGCCCAGAAGCCCTTGTAAAGCGCGCCCATGATGGAGTTGTTGGACCCCAGACGTACAAAGAAGGTGCCGACGATCGACGTGACAACACAGACGCCGCCGATCAAAAGCGGCAACAGCATCATGGTCGTGGTGGTTTCACCGGTGAAGAAGATGGAGGCCAGAACCATGGTGGCGACGACCGTCACCGCGTAGGTTTCAAACAGGTCAGCCGCCATACCAGCGCAATCGCCAACGTTGTCGCCAACATTGTCTGCGATGGTCGCCGGGTTGCGTGGGTCATCCTCAGGAATACCAGCTTCCACCTTGCCAACCAGATCGCCGCCAACATCAGCACCCTTGGTGAAGATACCGCCGCCAAGACGGGCAAAGATCGAAATGAGCGAGGCACCGAAGCCGAGCGCGACCAGCGAGTCGATCACGACGCGCGAAGTGTTCTCATAGCCCATCGGGCCGGTCAGCAGGTAATAGTAGACGGCCACACCGAGCAGGGCGAGGCCGGCCACGAGCATGCCGGTCACGGCGCCTGACTTGAAGGCGATGGAAAGGCCCGCTGCCAGGCTCTGTGAAGAGGCCTGGGCAGTCCGCACGTTAGCGCGCACAGAAACGTGCATGCCGATAAAGCCAGCGGCCGCGGACAGGATAGCGCCGATCAAGAAGCCGATGGCGACAGCCATGCCGAGAAGGAAGATAACCGCCACGAAGATGACAGCGCCCACAATGGCGATGGTCATGTACTGACGGGTCAGATAGGCAGACGCGCCTTCCTGGATGGCGCTGGCAATTTCTTGCATGCGCTGGTTGCCCGCGTCGGCTGCCATGACCGATTGCGCGGCCCAAACGCCGTAGACAATCGACAGCACGCCACACGCGATGACGAAGATGAGTTCCATGGATTGTGACCCCTTGAGGTACTCTGCTGGGCGTGAAGGGCACGCCCGTCCTGTTGCCCGAACGCAGCGCCTTGGGCGCACGCGTCTGCGGATCGTGATTTTGGCGGATTAGGACGCTTCCACCCGGAGAAAATTGGGTCTGGCCGCCCCAGCCAGGCTGGCTATGCCAAAAAGCCCCGCCACTATCAAGGCGACGGGGGCACCCCAGTGGAGCTGGGACTGGAAAACTGCACGAAAGTCTAATGTTGGGCGGTCAAACCGGTTCGGGCTGTCTTGTCGTCCCGCGCCACAGGAGGAAGGTCGCCGCGATTGCGATGATGGGCAACAGCAGCCAGTTGATCACGTCCCAACCGAACAGATGCATCAGCCCGCCGGAGGAGAAGCTGGCGAACGCCACAAAGCCGAACAGGATAAAATCGTTCCAGCCCTGCACGCGGTTGCGTTCTGCCGGCTCATAACAGTCCGTCAGCATGGAAGTCGCGCCCAAGAAAGCAAAATTCCATCCAACACCAAGGAGGATGAGCGCCAGCCAGAAATGGCCGACCGAAATGCCGTTGAGCGCCACAGCCGCACAGGCTGCCAAAATGATGAACCCGGTGAAGATCAAACGTTCTGCGCCAAAGCGAGCGATAAGCGCGCCAGTGAAGAAGCTGGGCGCGAACATACCGATGACGTGCCACTGAATGCCGAGCGCCGCATCGCCGACGGTGTGACCACAAGCAATCATCGCAATCGGTGCGGCCGTCATGGCCAAGCTCATCAGTGCGTAGGACACCACTGCAGAGGACAAGGCGGCCTGAAAGCGCGGTTGGCGCGCAATCTCACGCATGGACCGTCCTGCGGCAGCACCGGTCCGCGCACTTTTCGGCGCGGGCTTCGGCAGCCTGACAAAGCTGACCACAAAAATCGACAGAACTGCGAGGCCAGCCTGGCCCAGAAAGGCGCCAGCGAAGAGAATTGGGTCGAACAAATCGTTAAAGGCGATCACAACTTGCGGCCCGATGAGGCCGGAGGCAACGCCGCCCGCCAACACCCAGGAAATGGCCTTGGGCCGGAAGGCCGGCGATGCCGTATCGGCGGCCGAGAAACGATACGAGTGCACGACGGCCCCAAAAATGCCGGCCAGAAACGTGCCTAGGCACAGCATGAAGAAGGAGCCGATCAGAACGCCCTGCATGGCGATAAGGCCAGCGACCGCACCCAACAGCGCCGCACCGATGAACACCGGTCTGCGGCCAATGCGGCCCATCAAAGTCTGGGCCGGGAGCGTGAAAAGCGCTGTACCCAGAATGAACATTGACACCGGGATGGTTGCAAAGGCCGCATTCTCCGGCGCCAGCACATAGCCACCAGCCAGACCAGCCGTCGCAATCACGATGGACGCGTTGGCTCCGCCAAGCGCCTGTCCAACAGCCAGTACTAGGGCATTGCGGCGCGCTAGAGCATCATCGAAGCTTTCGCTCGATTCGATTGCAGGGGATTGAACAGCAGACATTGCCTTCCTATCGCGCGGACGGCTCGGTGCGTCTACCGGCGAACTGCGTAGTTCCACGCTAGGAGCGAAAACGTGACACCATGGCATTCAGAACGCCATTGGTCAGTCGAACTTCCTGATCGTCGTAAAAGGCCCGGGAAATATCGAGATATTCGTTGAGGATGATTGCTGGCGGTATGTCTTGCCGCTTCATGATCTCAAAGGCCGCAGTGCGCAAAAGTGCGCGCAGAAGCGTATCGATACGCGACAGCGGCCAGCCGTCGGGCAGAGCGGCGTGGATGGCGGGATCGAGGATCTTCTGGCTGTCGACCACGCCAGATACCAGATGGCGAAAATAGCCTTTGTCCGCTGGGCGATACGACCAACCATCGACTTCTTCAGAAAGGCGGAAAAGCTCAAACTCTGCCATCGCCTGCGGCAGTGTCGTGCCGCCGACATCCATCTGGTAGAGCGCCTGAACTGCAATCAGTCGGGCAACACCACGCGCATTGGCAGGTTTGGGCGTTGCGGTGGCGCGGGCAGCTGCGGCCATTACTGCGTTCCCAGCGACTGACGCAGGGCCACCAAGGCCATGGCGGCACGGGCAGCACCGGCGCCCTTGTTCTTGTCGGACCGATTGGCGCGGGCCCAAGCTTGGTCGCTGTTTTCAACCGTTTGGATGCCGTTGCCGATTGCCAGGCCGGGATCAAGCGTCAGGTCCATAAGAGCACGTGCGCTTTCACCGGCTACCAGTTCGTAATGGCTGGTCTCGCCACGGATCACCACGCCAAGCGCGATATAGCCATCATAGGCCTTGGGGTTGCGGTAGCCGATCATCATGGCGCCTGGGATCTCCAATGCGCCCGGCACAGATGCCCGCTCAAAGGTGTGGCCTTCGGCTTCCAAGACCTCAATGGCGCCGGCAGCCAGTTCATCGGCCAGATCGGTGTAAAAGCGGGCTTCGACGATTAGAAAGTGGGCCATTTTTAATCCCAGAGTGTGTTCGCCGGTCGCATAGCCGGAATGCTAGCTAAGCGCCAGCCATCAATCGTTCCGCGTAGCGCGCCATCAGGTCAATTTCGATGTTCATGCGATCACCGACTTTGCGATCTCCCCATGTCGTAACGGCAAGCGTGTGTGGGATGAGCATGAGCGTGAAGCGGTTTCCATCCACGCTGTTCACTGTCAGCGATGTGCCTTGCAGGCAGATAGAGCCCTTTTTGGCGATGAAGCGGGCAAGATCGTCCGGCGCTTCTATTTCAAACAGAGACGCATTCTCGCCATCCTCGCGGCGGGTGACTGTGGCCATGCCGTCGACATGACCGGTGACGAGGTGCCCGCCCATCTCATCGCCGAGCTTCAAGGAGCGCTCCAGATTGATCTGCGTGCCCTCCCGCCAGCCTGCCAGCGAGGTAAGGCGCAGCGTTTCGCTCGATGCATCAAAGGTGTAGCGCACGCCATCGGGTGTCGCTTCCTTGGTCGTGACCGTCATGCACGCGCCATCATGGGCGATGGAGGCCCCCAGATCGATGCCGGCCGCCTGATAGGGCGCGGCGATGGTGAACCGGCGATCTTCGCCCATGTTTTCAAGAGCTTCGACGGTTCCGATGGCGGTGACAATGCCGGTGAACATAGGCGGTCCTAGAGGTTGGTTGGCGGGGCAAGACGCATCAGACGGTCCGGTCCGATCCGGCGGCGCTCGGTGACCTTCCAGCCATCAATATCGGCGGCCTTCAGATCATCAAACGGGTCAGACGGAAAGGGCCGGATGGCCTTCGGGCCAAGCACTGGCTCGCCCTTCAGGAGGATCAATTCGTCCACCAGATGGGCTTCAAGGAAGGCTTTAGCAAGGCGCGCGCCGCCTTCCACCAAAAGGGAGGTCAGACCACGCTCGCCGAGGGTCTGAAGGCCAGCCTGAAGGTCGTGACCCGGCAAATGGATCAACTCTTCGGCCGGACGCGTATTGACCAGTTTCGTAACGTCAAAACCGGACCCGCCAAACAGGACGGCGACGGGACTCCTGTGAGACAAACCGGGACGGCGGACCGTTAGGAGTGGGTCATCGGCCCGCAATGTTCCGCTGCCGATGCCGATTGCATCAAACCGCGACCTGACCCCATGCGTCATCCGGTTGGACTGTTCCGACGTGATGGCCACCTGCCCTTCGCCCTTAATCCCTATGCCGCCATCTGCACTAAGCGCCATTTTGAGAGTCACGAACGGACGGCCCTGTGCGATGCGCTTCAGATGACCGCGATGCGCCTTGAGCGCTGCCTGGCGAATGGCCTTGTCAGGCTCGACGACAACGGCGATGCCGTTCTCTTGCAGGCGGTTGATGCCAGAGCCGCAGACCCGAGGGTCGGTGTCGCCGAGCGCGATGACCACTTTTGCAATGCCGGAGGCGATGAGCGCCTCCGTACAGGGCGGCGTTTTTCCATGGTGATTGCACGGCTCCAAGGAGACATAGGCCGTCGCACCCCTTGCTGCCTCCCCTGCCCGGTCGAGCGCCAGGCGCTCACCATGCGGGCGGCCGCCATCGCCAGTGATTCCCTGCGAAACAACGATGCCGTCCTTCACGACCAGGCAGCCGACGGAGGGATTTGGCCATGTCATGCCTAAACGACTTGCGCCCAGCCGCACCGCAGCGGCCAGGAACCGTCGGTCCAGCTCGGTTACGCTGTCTGTGGTGGCAGGCAAGGCAGGCTAGGCCTCTTCATCGGCCGATACAGCGCGCCGGCTGCCGACGCCGGACGAATTGGCCAGCTCATCGACAAACTCTTCAAAGTCCTTGGCCTCGCGGAAGTCCTTGTAAACGCTTGCGAAACGCACATAGGCAACATCATCAACCTGTTTCAGAGCGTCCATGGCCAGATGGCCGATATGGCCTGACGCGATCTCTGTCTCGCCGCTGCTCTCCAGCGTTCGAACGATACCGGAGACAAGCTTTTCCAGCTGCTCTTCCGGCACGGGCCGCTTGCGGGCGGCGATCTTTACCGAACGCGCGAGCTTGTCGCGATCAAAAACCTGCTTGGCCCCATCGCGCTTGGCCACCGTCAGCTCGCGCAGCTGCACCCGCTCAAAGGTCGTGAAGCGCCCACCGCAATCGTCGCAAACACGCCGGCGACGGATAACCGTATTGTCTTCCGCCGGGCGCGAATCCTTCACATGCGTGTTCTGACTTTGACAAAAGGGGCAGCGCATATGGGCCTGTGTTTAGTAGATCGGGAACCGGTCGGTGAGGTTCACCACCCGCTCTTTGACGGCAGCCTCGACGAGTGAGTCCTCGTCAACGCCCTTTTGCGAGAGCACGTCGAGGACTTCGGCGATCATATGACCGACATCCTGGAACTCTGCCACGCCAAAGCCGCGCGTGGTACAGGCTGGGGAACCAAGGCGCACACCCGACGTGACCATCGGCTTTTGCGGATCGAACGGCACACCGTTCTTGTTGCAGGTGATGCCCGCGCGCTCCAACGCCTTCTCCGACACTTTACCGGTCAGGTTCTTCGGCCGCAGGTCCATGAGCACGATGTGGTTGTCTGTGCCGCCGGAGACGATGTCGTAGCCATGGCCCTTCAGCGTGTCGGCGAGCGCCTTGGCATTCTCGACAATGTTCTTAGCGTAGAGCTTGAACTCCGGGCGCAGCGCTTCACCGAACGCCACCGCCTTGGCAGCAATCACATGCATCAGCGGGCCACCCTGAAGACCGGGGAACACGGCGGAGTTGATCTTCTTGGCGATGGCTTCATCGTCGGTGAGGATCATGCCGCCACGTGGGCCGCGCAAGGTCTTATGGGTCGTGGTTGTTGCCACATGGGCATGCGGGAACGGGCTTGGATGCTGACCACCGGCGACGAGGCCGGCAAAGTGGGCCATATCGACCAGCAAGATAGCCCCCACCGCATCGGCGACCGCACGAAAACGGGCAAAATCGAACACGCGCGAATAGGCCGAGCCACCAGCGATGATGATGGCCGGCTTATGCTCATGGGCAAGCCGCTCCATCTCATCATAATCCAGATGCCCGTCATCCTTGCGCACGCCATACTGCACGGCGTTGAACCATTTGCCCGACAGGTTGGGCTTGGCGCCGTGGGTCAGGTGGCCACCGGCATCCAGGCTCATGCCGAGCACCGTGTCGCCCGGCTTGGCGAGCGCCAGCATGACGGCCTGGTTGGCCTGTGAGCCGGAGTTGGGCTGCACATTGGCAAAGCCGCAGCCGAACAGTTTGGTGGCGCGCTCAATCGCCAGCTTCTCGGCGATATCGACAAAGTGGCAGCCACCATAATAGCGCCGGCCCGGATAGCCTTCGGCGTATTTGTTGGTCATCACCGAGCCCTGCGCCTCCAGAACGGCGCGCGAGACGATGTTTTCCGACGCGATCAGCTCGATCTCATGCTGCTGACGACCAAGCTCACCTTGGATCGCGGCGGCGATTTCCGGATCGGTCGTTGCCAAATCATCGGAGAAGAAGGTCGGGTAAAGTGTATCGGATGCGTGGTCGGTCGCAACTTGATCAGTCATGGCCATGGGAGAATCCCCTTCCTGAAGGAAGCTTTGCGTGCAGTCGGCAGAGGCGGTGTGACAGGAAAGCTGCGGTTAGCATATCCGCCGGATGGGTCAAAGCGGAAGGAGGGCTATGTGTGGATTTGAAGCAGGGCGTGCGTTCCACCTCACTGATCCAACGCCATCAACTGCCTGAACGTCAAAGCGTGTTGTATCTGCATCCATTTTAAGCTTTCACAGTGCGCCACTAAGCGGGAGTAATTTGGCTTTGAGCAACGTAGCGATAAATCTGATCAGTATTGGTTTTTATGGCGACTTGCTGGCTAACGGCTATCGTAGCGCATGACGAAGAATCACAACTACGATATCGCTCTATCTTTTGCCGGCGAAGATCGTGACTACGTTGAAAAAGTCGCGGCCATTTTAAAAAGAGACGGCGTCCGTGTGTTCTATGACCGGTTTGAAGAAACCGAGCTCTGGGGCAAGGATCTTTATGCCTATCTTTCAGATATTTACCAGAATCGCGCGCGATTCACCGTCATGTTCATCTCCCTGGCTTACGCAGATAAGCTTTGGACCAATCACGAGCGTAAAGCCGCTCAGGCCCGCGCATTTCAAGAGGCTCAGGAATACATTCTACCCGCAAGGTTCGACGATACAGCTCTACCTGGAATGCTGCCCACCATAGGGTACATCCCGCTGCAAGACCGTTCGCCCGAAGATCTTGCGTCCCTCATAAGCAAGAAGCTCGTCAGCGCAGGCATAACGATACCTACCGAACTTGTTCGCCAGGACTTCAGCACCGTGGCGCAAATTTCGGGTCGCAACGCCAGCAAACTGTCCGTTGCCGTTAGGGACGATGCCGGAATGCCTATATCGTCATGCAATGTCACAGTTCTTGCCGACAATGGTACGTCTAAGAGCCTCACCACCACGCATAAAGGATTGGCGGTGTTCGAACTAAAGGTCCGTAGACCGAGCACGTTGCTCGTGTCTCATCCACGTTTTCCGGCAGCAATTCTGGAAAAAGTTGATACTGAAGGAACCGTCCAGTTGGATATTGCTCGAACGGATGACATTGGCTCCATCGTCATTCACAGGACAGGATACATCCCCGGCCTTCAAGGGCGTTTGAGTCCTATACTCGACACCTCAGGTAGAACTTATCTCTACGCCAACAACATTGCGATTGATGGTGGAGAGCAGCAGCCTGTCCCGTTCAACATCAGTGTCCCCTTCCAACTTGAAGATGCTGATGGGACTGTTGTTGTGGCCGCCGTCAAGTACATTGCGGCGGACGTCTCACTCATTCAGTACACGCGCAAACATGAGGTGTGAATCGTGCGGGCGGTCTGACCCAACGGGTGGGCTGAACCCCGCAAATGACCGCCATCACGTTTCCCGACATATTTGCCGGCTACACTGTCCTCCAAGGAAACGGCGACGGCGAAACCGTGCGCTTATCTCCCGGGCGCACCCGACCGTCGCTTCGCGCTTCGTGCGTAAGAAGGGCTTGGTTCGATGATGACACCATCCACCAGCGCACGTCTCTGGGTGTCGGCGTGGATTTGAAGCAGGGGGATGTCGCACAGGGGATTGAAGCTAGCCGACAAATCTACTGATCGAAAAAGCGGTCGGGAAGAAAAGGGATATCGGTGTCATCTGGCCTCGCGCCGGCTGCGGTGAGCATGGCATGAACCTGCCCGCGATGATGCGTTTGATGATTGAAAAGATGAACGGCGAGTAGGCCGTTGGGCTTTGTTACCTGCCGGCCTGCAGCGGCGGAGTACCAACTGTAGGTTTCCTCAAGCCATTCCGGGGATACGCCATCGGCCCAGGTCACGATTTCCCGGTCGAACGCTGGTCGATCAAGCAGATATTGATCCCAAGTCTTTATGAATTCAGTGGATTGCGAGATCGACCCGGCGGGTGCCTCTGCCCCGGTGAACCTGCTCATCCAGATCATGTCACCCCAAAAAATGTGTGACAGCGTTTTTTGGATCGAACCAAAGAATGCCCCTCTTTCACGCTCGCGCTCTTCGGCGGAAAGTTCACTCGCCGCTGTGATGACGCTCTCATTCTGCCACATATTGTATCGGGCCATCGTGGTGACGAATTCTCTGTTGGGCATGGCTGATCCTCCGGTTGCGCTATCTGAGCCAGAACTCGACGCCGACCACAACGACGAAGGGCGGCTTTCCGGTGCGGCTTCTTTGCTTCGGTGAAAACGCATTGCGACGTTGGCCTGGCTATCGGCCTTGCAGAATGGGACACTCGACCCTCTCCAAAGACCCGCAGAGGGCGCCAGCCGTCTGGATCAGGTGGTGCTCGCTTCCCTTTCTTCCAATCAGTTGCGCACCGACAGGCAGGCCGTTCGCGTCCAGGCCGAGCGGGATGGTGACAACCGGATGACCTGTCAGGGAAATGGGTGTGACGAACGATGTGAGCGCATCAAAGTAGTTGACCGGCTGGCCATTGATGAACAGCGGATCGGCATAGTCGCGCACACCGCCGCGGTCGCTGGTTGGCTTCATGTGTTTGAAGGCACTGGCCGCTGTCACCGGCAGCAACCAAACGGTATCTGAGCCCAGGAACGCATCCAGGATCGCGGACAGCCTGTGTTTGTGTGCCAGGGCAGCCGCATAACGCCTTTTGTTGTGCCGGTAGCCGAGCATGACGTTGGCAAGAAACTCTGGCGAGCGGCGTGCACTCGCGCGACCAAACATACGCGCCAAGAACCGTGCTGGAGCGGGTATCAACTCGCCGGTTTCATACCCCATGATCTCGCCATAGGCGCGGCGGGCCTGGCCAAAATTGAAGTCCTCTGGCCGGCCTTTTGAAACGTTAAATCCAGCCTTCGCCCAACGGGTGGTGGCCGCCTCAAAGCAACGAGCAATGGAGTGACACACATCGATGCCAGCACAGTCGACACTCCAGCGGATGCGCGGCGTCACCTGTTTCTCTTCATCACTCTCGCCCTGATGCTTCATGTGTTTCCACGCCAGCCCCAGATCATCGGCTGTGCGTGCCATCGGGCCCATTCGCGCAAAATGCTTAAGCGGTGCAGCCCCGTTGGCCATCATGCCATCACTTGGCAGCACGTCTTCGGTTGGCAGCAAGCTGAAAACACCACAGAAAGAGGCTGGAATTCGCAGGGATCCGCCCAAATCCGTCCCAATATCGAGAAAGCTCAAACCAGCGGCCACCGCTGCCGCGCTACCGCCGCTGCTTCCACCTGTTGTGTAGTCGCGGTTCCATGGGTTGTTGGTCGTGCCAAAGAGCGCGTTGCTGCACTGAAAGTCCATGGCAAAAGGCGGCAAATTGGTTTTGCCGATCACCACGGCTCCGGCCGCTTGCAGCCGCTCGATAACGGGCGCGGTGCTTTTGGGATGAAACGCCTTATGGTCGGTGGACCCAAAGGTGCAGGCAAAGCCGGCAACATGGATCTGATCCTTCACGGTGATCGGCAAGCCGGACAGTTCACCGCCAGCCTGACCACCCGGCCTGGCGATCTGTGCCACAACCGCGTTGATCTTGGGGTTGTGGGTTTTGATGCGCTCCAGCTGGTTTTGCTGCACAAAGCTCGCGTCCAATGAGCCGGCCTTCAGTTCGGCAGCGATTTGGGTGGCTGAGTGTTGGTGGAGATGCATGGGGGCTAACCTCAAACGTGCGTTTGAGGCTGTCCTACGGTCCAGCCGCAGGTCATGCTGTTCCGATCATGCCCTTTTGACGGGCGCCCTTTTGACAGGAATGTAGATCTTGGTCAGCGGCTGCGACGGTCCCTTATCTTTGGAAGGCGTCATGTAGGCTTCAAACGGATAGGCGTCGCGTAACAGATAGTCCGACTGGGCGAACCAATTTCGGTAGATCCGGTTCCAGGTTTGATAGAGAAATCTGTAGTCGCCCCGATGTTCAAAAACGGCCCACTCACCGGTATCAAACCGGTACCAGTCCTTGCTCCAATCCGATTGCGTTGGTTCTGAGAAGGCCCCACCAAACCAGACCGGAGCGCTCCCATCGTTCAGGTTCTGCGGGCTGTCGGGAAAGCAACTCATCAGGAACAGGTCGGGTGTGGGTTTTTCATCAAGAAGCGCAGTGAACTGCTCTCCAATGTCTTGATCATTCTGTTGGAAAAACTGTCCGTCGCATGTCCCAGACGATGTGCGGAACTGAAAGTGAAAACGCGCCAGCGTAACCACCTCAATCGTCTCTAGAAATTTGCTCCGCGGCGCGCTCACAAGCAGCCTGCGACCTTGGTCAGCACCCTCTCGCACCAAGCTCGGTGCCTTGCGAAAAGCCGAAGGAGCAACGCCGAACTTGATCCTGAACGCCTTTGAGAACGCGCTGTGCGTTTGAAACCCACTGTCGAGCCCAAGCTGAAGCAGATCGATGTTTGGGGTATGCGCTAGCTTCTTTGCAGCGCTCTCCAATCGGCGCGCAGAAATGTACTGGTTTACCGTTTCGCCCATGTAGGCGGAGAACAATCGCTGAAAATGAAACACCGATAAGTTGGCGTGTTTGGCGATGTCCGATGCCCGCAGCGGCTCCGCAAGATTATGCTCAATATACTGCGCTGCTTTTGTGATCTTTGCGCGATTTCGGTCTTTGGCGTCCATTGGGCCAAGTGGCACATGTCGACGGTGAATGTCCAAAGGATGGTTGCGGGCCATGGATGCTAGGTCGACATCGACTTTGTCCGCCGAGCAGCTATTGACCCCTGCCCGCCTTGATCGATGATAAGCGTTACGGTCTCAACATCCGTCCGCAAAAAACCGCCTAGTTGCATGCACTTCGGATCGTCACTTTGAACCCAAAGTGCGATGTGCAGCTCGTTTCACAAAAGTCCGCTGTCGTACGTTTTTCAGGACATCAGTCTTAGGCTGGGGGGATAGCGATATGTCCGTCAAGGTTGCCCTCTAGGGTGTAACTTCGACCAGCAGTCCAGCCAGCTTCATCTAGAGCAAACCGCACCTGCTCGCTGCTAATATGTTTATCCTGAGACTTTTTGTTGCAAGTCACGATCATCACATCATGCGAAAGCTCGGAGTTCTTGCGAAGCCAGTTGCGTAGCTCTGGTTCGGTCGAGACTTTTACCCGCTTGAGCTTTGGTATGATCATGGAACGTAATCCTTCTAAGGCCGTATTCTTTTTTTTTGGACCAGGTGGCAAATCGTGCAAACCATTCAAATGGTCGCTTTGTCCACCTAGCTGACACCAACGTTTTCCCGACCTGGCGTGACCATCATCACGTTTCCCGCCCAATTTGCCGGCTATAGTATCCTCAAGGGAAACGGCGACGGCTGACAACGCGCGCTCACCTTCCGGCGCACTCGGCCGCCGCTCCGCGCTTCGTGCGAAAGAGGGGCATGGTTCGATGATGACACTATCCACAAGCGTACGTTTCGGGGTGCCGATTCTGCTGGCCGGTGGGCTCCTTGCCGGGATGGCGACACCCGCCCTCGCCCAAAAGGGTGCGCCATCGATCGAGATCTGCACCGACTCCGATGCACAAGCAGCAAACCGTATCCAGGCGTGCAATGCGGCCATACCATCCCTGTCCGGCGATCAGTTGGCCGACGCTACTTACGGTCTCGGGCGCGCGCTGCGGGACCAGGAGCGGTATGAGGAAAGCCTTTCGGCTTTCAACGCATCCTTGGAGGCACGGCCTGACGATGCCCAGACCTATCGCAGCCGGTCGGTCGCGTTTCGGGAGCTTGATCGGCGCGCCGAAGAGCTGGCCGACCTTGATGAGGCGCTGCACCTGGAGCCCGATAATGAATGGGCGCACTACTGGCGCGGTCACGTCCACTACGATCTGGGCGATATGGAAACGGCGCTGGTCGATTTCGAAGCCGCGGCTCGTCTGGAAGCCGATGATTATCACAACCAGTTCTGGCTCGGCCGCACGCAGCAGAATCTGGGGCGGCTCGATGAGGCCGTGGAGAGCCTCACACTTGCCCATGCCGAGCGTCCGTTCCGGCACAGTCCATCCTTCGCGCGCGCCTTTGCCCATGCGGAGTTGGGCCATGTTGAAGACGCGGTGCGGGATTTTCGTGTGGCAATGCTGCTTGATCCCAACCAGCAGGGCCTACAGGGCAATATCAACGATTTGATTGGCGACATCGGCACCACAGACACCCTGCCGCCCTACACATTCGATCCTTCGCGCCTGCCCAGCGAGGCGACCAATCTCACCGTGCTTCTGCCGCAAGACGCGCAGAGCGAGATGGAAGCGGCGATTGGCGAGCTTGCCAACTGGTTCCGCGCTCCAAGACGCGCCACACCTGAGGCCGGCACTTGGACGCGCGAGACCTTCGACCTCACCGAAGATGGCGAGGTGGTCTCCTCCATCATGGTCGAAGAACGCTTCGAGGTGCCTGAAAGCCTGCCCGACCATATTTTGCGCCACACCGACCGTGGCATCATTTTGACCCTCAACCGCGATGGCGAAGAGGGTCCAGGTCTCATCAATCGGCCCGACGACCCGCAGGCGCTGGACTCCATCTGGCCACTTCAGGTCGGCAACGCTGTCACGGGAACCGGCACCTACCGCACCCTGTGCCCACCCGATTGGGGCCTGACATCGGTGCTGATGGGATGCGGAGACAATGACAGCGTGGAAGCCGGCACCTACACGTTTGAGGCCGAAGTGATGCGCGTGGAACGGATCGGCGTGCCGGCAGGAACCTATGATGCGTTCGTGGTGCGCTACCGCGAGCTCGGCACCGTTCGCCAGATGGGCAATGAGCGCGAACGTGTGCAGGAGTTCACTTGGTGGGTGGCACCGGAGGCTGGAACCTGGGTTCGTCGCACCAGCTTGCAAGATGACAAGGTCGCCACACAGGTGCGCGTGACCATCACGCCTTAAGGCGCGATGCGTCGGGCATCTGGATCAGACCAGCTTCCCGCGCTCGCGCCTTGTGGCAGCACGCGGCGCGCCGGAACTGCCCTGTCGTTCTCGCTCGATGCGCGCTTTTAGCTTGGCCGTTGCGACACGGTCGATGCGCTCACGCGAGGCGCTGGCGGGCGCAGTGAACACAACCTCCAGCCCGGTTCCCGGATCGACCGCTGTGATCCGCAGCGCTTTGTCGACAGGCACGATTTCAAGATAGATCTCGCCCATCGTCACCCCGTCGTCAGTGTGCTTATCCGCCAGAGGCGAAGGTCGGCAGACCGTCGCGGTTGTAGATGTCTTCGCGGAAGTTGACCGTTCCGTCGGTCGCAGCCCAGGCCGTGACATAGTTGATGTAGAGCGGTGCTGGATCGGGGATACGCACATCCAGGCGCTCGCCGGTCTGGATCACCTGATCGATGCGCTGACGCGACCAGCCTTCGGTGCTGGTCAAAAGCCATGTGACCAGCTCGCGGACATTCTGCACGCGCACACAGCCCGACGAAAGGAACCGGTAGTCATCGCCAAACAGAGACTTATCCGGCGTGTCGTGCAGATAGACCTGATGCTCATTGTGGAAGTTGATCTTCACCGAGCCCAGCGAATTGATCTCGCCTGGGTCCTGGCGGAACATGTAGCGGGTGGCTTCCTCGGTGTTCCAGTCCACTTGCTCTGGCAAGAGCTCCTGACCGCCACTGCCCCAGCTAGAGAAGATACGGATGTTGTTTTCCGCCAGATATTGCGGGTTTTCCTGCATCAGCGGGATCAAGTCACGGCGAATAATGGAGACCGGCACCGTCCAGTAGGGGTTGAAGTTCAGCTCATGGATGCGGCTGTCGAGGATCGGCGTCGGCCGGTCCACCTTACCGACAATCGCCGTGTGGCGGGTCGTCACCTGGCCGGCATTGATGGCCTCAAGCGAGGCAGCTGGGATGTTCACCATTACATAGCGCTCGCCCAGGAAGCCAGACATGGAGCGCACGCGCACTAGGTTCGTTTCCAACTGCCGCAAGCGAACACCGATCGGCACGTTCATGGCGGCATAGCCTTCGCCGCCCATGATGCCATCGACCACCAGGCCATGGCGCGCTTGGAAGCGGCGCACGGCGGAATCGACATACGAGTCGAAGATATCGGAGATGCCCCATTGCTGGGAGAGGTCGCCGCCCATGATCAGGCGCTCACGCAGCACCTGCACGTTGGAGTGGCGCACGCCCAGGCGCAGAACAACATCACCCGGCACGGTCGGCCATCCGCCGCGGTTCAGCATGTCGGTATGCTGACGCAGCGCGGTTTCCAGATTGACGGCACTTGCCGGCGAGAACATCGGCTCCGGGGAGACCACCGGTGCTTGGCCCTGCGCGGTCGCGTCAAAGCTGTCACCCCAGCCGGAGTTGTGCTCCTGCAGGCGCTGGTTGAGCAGCGCATCAAGCGCGGACTGCTGCGCATTGGCAGCTTTCAGCGCGAGGGTCGAGGCACCAGCACCCAGACCTGCGGCCAGAAACTGGCGGCGTGACAGACGAGAAGATCGGTTCGAACCGGTCATTGCATATCCTCAGAGGGCCATCGGAGGGCCAAAACGGGCGACGTGCTCCTACATGCACGCCAACTTATGTACGTTCGGTGTCTCCAATCTAATGTGGCTGTTTTGTGATGCCATTGCCGCCCGGTAAAGCCCTCACGTGTCGGCTCACACATTTGTGTCCACTGGGGCATATATAACACACCAAAACCCGCGCCCTCCATGTGGAAGGCGCGGGCCAGAAACTTGGTTGTTCGGGAGGTCGCCGCTTGGGCCGCGAGGTGATGGCTAGAGGCGATAAAGAATCTGGTCGGTCCAGAAACGCTCTAGGCGCTGCAGCGACTTGTTGAGCGACTGGAACTCACCCTCGCCCAGGCCGCCGACTTTTTCGATCGACAGAAGATGACGTTGGTAGAGTTCGCCGACGATGCCGGCCACCTCTTTGCCCTTGTCGGTCAGGCTGACCCGCACCGAGCGGCGGTCCATCCGCGAGCGCTGGTGGGAGACAAAGCCGAGATCAACGAGCTTCTTCAAATTGTAAGAAACATTGGAGCCCAGATAGTAGCCGCGCGTGCGCAGCTCGCCGGCAGTTAGCTCTGAGTCGCCGATGTTGAACAGAAGCAAAGCCTGCACGGCGTTGATGTCGGAGCGACCCTGACGGTCGAACTCATCCTTGATTACATCCAGGAGACGACGATGCAGTCGCTCCACCAGGTGGAGCGCTTCCATGTAGAGCGGCTCCAACCCCTTTTCCTCTTCCGCCTCACCGAGGTAGGCGGCAAGCGACTCGCCGCGTCGGGCTGCGCTGGTCTTGGTCATCGATATGCCTCACTGTTTGTCCGGATGTCTCTCCGGTGATGGCATGACCTTACCAAGTGGCTCTAAAACCCCGCTTAAAGTCTTTGATTAATTTCATATTTCTTCTGCGAGCACATCAAGAACCCGTTCACCAATTCCGATCAGGAACGGGTTACCAGACCTGTTGGCGAGCCGTTGACTCTGGCGTTCTGGAGCTTGGCGATCTGCGGGTGGTTCAAAGCGTCCGAGCGCTGCGCACCAGGCGGCGCACCTGAAGCACCATACCCAGATAGACCATGATGAGGCCGGCATTCATCAACACGACGAGCAGGTCAGAGAATGGCAGGTGAGGTGCGACGAAAAACAAAATGGCATCGACCGCAACCAGCGCCAGCCAAAGCACCGCGCCCCATGCGGCAAGCAACCACAACCCGACGCCGGCGATAACGGCGACCAAGGACATGACGATGAAGAGCGACATCTCAAATGAGGTCAGTTGCTCAACAGCGAGCCCTTCCTCGAACTGTGCCATGCCTACCAGAATGAACCAGCCAAACAGTGCCCTTAGAATAAGGAGCAGGCCGATGACGCGCAGCACGACCAGGAGCCAGCGCTCCACCGGCTCCAGGCGCGCGTTCTTCTCCGGCGTCACTCGGATGGGGGAAATGGGCTGGGGTCGCGTCGAGGGCGCCATTCTGCGGTGTGACAGTCCGTGGATGTGGGGTGTTGGTCTGCGGTTCTATGACCAAGGGTGCTGATGAGCAAGAGAAGCAAGCAACCCGGATTGAACGTCTACGCGTTGTCGGCATGCGCCTCTCGCCGCATTGCGGGCCAGGTCGGCCACTGCTAGCAGATGGTTTCAATTCTGGCCAAGGGGCACCCGTTCATGAACCGCGATCAAGCATCCGATCTTGTTACCATGGCGACCGGGGGACGACGTATGAGGCGTCGGCGTATGCATGGTTGGCTGCGCGATATGGTGCGCGAGAACGCGCTGACCGCGCACGATCTCATCTGGCCGATCTTCCTGACCGATGGTACTGCGCACCGCGAACCGGTGGCCTCTATGCCCGGCGTTGAGCGTGTTTCGCCTGATCTTGCTGTCGATATGGCCAAAAAGGCCGCTGATCTTGGTATCCGAGCGCTTGCGCTTTTCCCCAACACGGACCCGGCCTTGCGCGATGAGACCGGCACTGAGGCGCTGAACCCGAACAATCTGGTGTGCACGGCGGTTCGCGCGATCAAAGCAGCCGACATTGATGTGGGGCTCATCACCGATGTTGCGCTCGACCCCTACACCAGCCACGGCCATGACGGCGTGTTTACCGGCAACGGCCAGCACATCGACAATGACGCCTCCGTTGCCCAGCTTGTGCTTCAAGCCAAGGTCTTGGCGGATGCCGGCTCTGACATGATCGCACCATCGGATATGATGGATGGGCGTATCGGCGCGATCCGCTCCAGCCTGGACGATCACGGACACACTGATTTGCCGATCATGGCCTATGCGGCCAAATACGCCTCAGCCTTTTACGGCCCGTTCCGCGATGCGGTGGGTGCCTCCTCCACTTTGGTCGGTGACAAGCGCACCTACCAGATGGACCCTGCCAACGGCGATGAAGCGGAAGCAGAGATCGCGCTCGATCTTGATGAGGGTGCCGACGTGGTGATGGTGAAGCCCGGCATGCCCTATCTCGACATTGTCTATCGGGCGAAGACGCGCTTTGAAGTGCCAGTGGCGGTTTATCAAGTGTCCGGTGAGTTCGCGATGATCCAGGCAGCCGGCGAGCGTGGATGGATCGACCGCGACAAGGTTATGATGGAAAGCCTGATTGCGTTCAAACGCGCCGGCGCCGATGCGATCCTGACCTATTTCGCGCCCGAGGTGGCTGTGAAGCTGTCAGAAGCCGGCTGACGGCGTTCCGCGAGCACCATTCACAGTCCCTGTCGAATCTATGGAGAGCGCCCGTCAGGCCGGGAAACGGGCGTTGGCTGCTGCGCCGACATCCATCACTTCACCGGAGATGTACCGGGCCGCGTCGCTGCACAAAAACGCTGCCGCCTGGCCGATCTCAATCGGTTCATAGAATCCGACAGGCATAGGATGGATGGATCGAGCGATCTCATCGAACTGCTCGAAGGTGACGCCCTGCCCTGGCGCCAGAGCATCCAGAACATAGTCATTGTCGAGAAGCTTGGTGTTCACGAGCGTCGGGCAAAGCGCATTCACGGTGATGTTGTTGGGGGCAACAGAGAGGGCCGTGCTCTTGGTTAGACCGATCATCGCCCACTTGGTGGCGCCATAGAGCGGAAAGTTCTCGCTGCCCTGCCGGCCTGTCACAGAGGCCATCATGATAATCCGGCCGGCGTTTTGGCTCTGCATCTGTGGGAGGGCCGCCTGCAGGGTGTGGACGGAGCCAACCAGGTTGATGTCCATGATCGTCTTGATCTGCTCTTGCGAAAAGCCACCCAACCGGCCGGGCTGGGTGATGCCGGCGTTCACAATCAGAAAATCCAGCGACCTAAACTCGGTGATCGTTTGTTCAATCGCTGAGGCAAGCGCAGGCGCGTCGCGCACATCGCCGGCGATCGCCAGGCATCCCACGCCATACCCTTCAATCGTGGCCTTTGCGGCAGCCAAATCCTCAGCTGTCGCGAGGGGATAAGGAACTTCGGCAGGCTGTGAGGCAATGTCGTAAAGCACGACGTTGGCCCCGCCTTTGGCGAGTTCTTCTGCACAGGCCAAACCGATGCCGCGCGCCGCTCCGGTGACAAATGCTGTCTTGCCGGTAAAGTCGCCTGCTGCTTGCGCTTCAGCGCGCTGCGCAGTTATTGCGGCGGTCGCCATTCCGATGCCTGCGGCTCCGGCCAAAATCGACCGGCGTGTTGGGGTGGACGTAGGGTTCTCATCAGTCATGGTTGATCAGGCTCCGGTCGCGTGGCGATATCCCAGGCGAAATTCCCCTTGGGAGTCGCTCTGTAATCAATTGATTACAAATTGATGTCCCACTAGAAGTCAACAAGTGATTACTTAGAGATTAGCCTTGAAGAACGCATCCAATGGCAGCCGCAATGCCCAAGCCACCGCCGAGCGCATTCTTCTGGCTGCTCAGAAAGTCTTTCATGAAAAGGGGTATGATGGCGCAACGACACGCGAGATCGCAGACCGCGCCGGGATAAACCTCACCCTGATCAACCGGTATTTTGGCTCAAAACTCGGGCTCTTCGAGAAGGCCGTATTGCCGCATTTGGATTTGGAACCGCTGCTCAGCGGAACGCCATCAGATGTCGCGCAACGCCTGGCCGAACTCTATGTCGACACCGGTCCAAAGGAAGGCTTCGACGCCTTCGTCGTTCTGGTTCGCTCAATCGCCAATCCAGAGGCCGGGCCGCTTCTAATAAGGCGGTTGGAAGATCACGCCTTGCGGCCTCTCATCGACAGGCTCGAAGGCCCCAACAAAGAAGCAAGGGCCACGCTCATTGCAACGCAATTGGCGGGGCTTGTCCTTCGCTTTCGTATCATGCCGCAGATCCCATTGGACGGGCAGGAACGTATGGCACTCAAGCAACTGCTAGAAACCAATCTGCGAGAGGCGTTGGAAGGCTAGACAGGAAGGAAAATGCTTCCTTCGGCGCATCTTTTAGCCGTGCATAACCTGCTGTCTTCATCGCCTAGATGGGTCGCCAGCCGTTGAAAACTACGTATCGGCTGCCCATCTGAGGGCGGCTCATACAGGGAGACCCAGGACCATGACTGCCTCGTCGTCGCCGCGACCACCACTCATTCCTCTTGAACGTGACGGCGGCCAGCATGATCGCTTTGCCTTCGATCCAATGGCCGAGCCGTGGCTGTTCGACGGTGTGAGGACACGCCGCATCATGGCATTCCTGCTTGATGTTATCGTCCTTGGCATTTTTATTGGCCTTGGCGCCGTTGTGGTCGGGTTTCTGGGCATATTGACCTTCGGCCTGGGCTGGCTGCTTTACGCCGTGCTCGCACCGCTGGTGGCCATTGCCTATATCGGCCTCACCATGGGCGGGCCGAAGTCCGCGACCCCGGGCATGCAGGCCATGGGTATCGAAATGCGCATGTGGCATGGCGGGCGCATGGATGGGCTGGTGGCCATTGTCCACGCCCTCATCTTCTACTTCTCGCTTGGTACCGGCATTTTGTGGATGATCGTTCTGGGCGCAAGCCTGTTCTCGTCCACAAAGCGCTGCCTGCATGATGTCATTCTGGGCACGGTGGCGGTCAATAATGCTGACCGTGCAGCGAGCCTGCGCGGCTAACGCAAAAAGCTCTAGACACAAGGGCTCTGTGCCGGAAAGCGCTGTGCGTATGTGACGTTAGGGCGGGCGCTCCTTCAACCTTCAACTTGCAAGTGACCTCCTGACACCCCATGCTGGCCGCACTTGAGGCCGCATGGGGATCGGCATTTGATCGGACTGGATGTGTGGCTGGTGTATGGGGTGATCGGGTTTGCGATCATCGCCTATGCATCGGATCGCTGGTCGATTGAGTTTGTCTCGCTAGGCGTTCTGGCAGCGCTTCTGCTGCTGTTCACGCTTCTGCCTGTTGTTGGACCGACGCTTGCTGAAGCGTTTGGCGTTCCCCTTGGCGATGCCGTTCTCTATGGCGCTATAGACGTCGCCTTCCTTCTCAATGGGTTTGCCAGCCCCGTTCTCTTTACGATTCTGGCGCTGCTGGTCATCGGGCAGGCGCTCTACCAGACCGATGCGTTGGCACCCGTTGCCCGGCTTGCGACCCGCGTGGGTGGCAAGCGAGAGACGCTGGCCATTGTGATCATCATTCTGGCCGCTGGCGCCTCGAGTGCCTTTTTGAACAACACGCCGGTGGTGGTGATGCTGCTTCCCGTCATCGGCGCGATGGCATTGCGCCTGCCCGATGGGACGCGGCCTTTCCTCATCCCGCTCTCCTTTGCCAGTATCCTGGGCGGGACGACGACGCTGATCGGTTCCTCGACAAATCTGCTGGTGGCGTCGACGGCCTCACAGGCTGGCACCTACCAGCTCGATTTGTTCGACCAGACGCCGTTTGCGCTGCTCCTGGTCGCGGTCATGCTGCCCTACATTCTGTTCATCCTGCCGCGCATCCTGCGCAATGATGATGCCCCCTCACCCATGACGGCGCTCAGGGGCAAGCAGTTCATTGCCGAACAGCTGTTGACCGAAGGCCACGCGCTGGTGGGCGCACAGTCACAGGCCGGCATGTTCGCGCAACTCAAAGACATCACCATCCGGTCGGTGCGGCGAGGACCCCGGCTATACCTGCCGCCTTTTGACGATCTAGAGCTGTCGCCCGGAGACCTTGTTGTGGTAGCCGCCAAGCGTGATGAGCTGATCAAAGCCTTTACGGCTTCGGCCGGCAGCGATGATGGCGAGCGCCGCAGCATCCTTTCCATGAATGTCAGCGAGGCCATGCTTGCCCCAGGCGCCCGGTTCGTTGGGCAAAGCGTCGATGCACTGTCGGTCTATATGGGCGGTGAACATCGGTTGATTGGCATTGAGCGCCGGGCGCGTATGCCACGCGTTGCGCTTGACGCGCTGCGTCTGGAAGCGGGCGACGTGTTCCTGCTCGCCAGCACCGAGGAGGGGCTGGAACAGCTTCGCGGCCAACGCGAGGTGCTGATCCTGGAGGAAACGCGCACGGAGATCGGCAATCGGGAGCGGGCCCCTATGGCCATTGGCCTGTTCACCGCAGCGCTGCTGGCCGTCATCTTCGGCTTCGCTGACCTTATGGTGGCCACCGTTGCGGCAGCGTTCGGGATGGTTGCAACAGGCTGTCTCAACATCCGCCAGGCGACGCGCGCCATTGACTCGCGCATTGTCATGATGATTGGAACCGCGCTCGCGATGGGTGCCGCCATGCAAGTGACCGGCGGCGACAGGGCCATCGCCGATGGCGTGATGGTGCTTGCCGCTGATGCCGGGCCGACCGTCATTCTGTCGGCGTTCTTCCTCGTTGTGGCAGTACTGACGAATATTTTATCCAACAACGCAACGGCTGTGCTGTTTACGCCGATTGCCTTGCAGCTTGCCGGTGATCTATCGTTGCCACCTGAGCCGTTCGTCATGGCCGTGTTGTTGGCTGCCAACTGTTCCTTTGCGACCCCAATTGGCTATCAGACCAATCTTTTGGTTATGGGCCCGGGCCATTACAGTTTTGCGGACTATATGAAAACCGGCGCGCCCTTGGTGCTGCTCTATTGGCTGGCCTTCTCGGTTCTGGCACCATGGTTCTTCAATTTGTGATTGCTGCTGTGAGCACGATCACCCAGGAAAGTGTTTCGGCTCAATGACCCGCCATCCAATTGATGCGCCGACTTTCTACCTAACGGCTTCCTCGCCATGCCCCTATTTGCCGGGACGGCGGGAGCGAAAGATATTTACCCATCTGGTTGGATCGGGCGCCCGCGACCTGCACGCCATGCTGTCGGTGGGCGGCTTTCGTCGGTCGCAAAACATCGTCTACCGACCGGCCTGCGAGGGATGTCAGGCCTGCGTCTCGGTGCGGGTGCGGGTGGATGAGTTCAAGCCGACTAAATCGATGAAGCGCGTGATTGAGCGCAACCGCGACCTTGCCGCGATTGAGGAAGCCAATCAGGCAAGCTCGGAACAGTATGCGCTCTTCCGGGATTATCTCGACGCCCGGCACGAAGATGGCGGCATGGCGCAGATGAGCGTGCTCGACTACGCGATGATGATCGAGGATAGCCATATCGATACACAGGTGGTCGGGTACCGGATGCGGCAGCCCGGCGACCTTGCCCATCAGGACGGCGGACCGCTGGTTGGCCTGTGCCTGACCGACCAGCTCTCAGACGGCCTGTCGATGGTCTATTCGTTTTTCGACCCCAGCCCGGAGATGGTGAAGCGGTCGCTTGGTACCTACATCATCCTTGATCACATCGAGCGTGCCCGCAAACGCGGCCTGCCCTATCTCTATCTTGGCTATTGGGTCGAAGGGTCGCCGAAGATGACCTACAAGGCCCGCTTCCAGCCGCAAGAGCATCTGACACCAGGTGGTTGGAAGTCGGCGGCTGGCTGACGCGTCAGGCGCCGTTCACCGCCCGCTTCGTCCTTAGGATGGACTGCTAAATCTCGCGTTCATCACCAGAACAGTTGGACTTTGCAACGATCCGCAAAGGCGCGACTGACCGATTTAAGAGGCTTCCCCGCCAATGCTCAGCCATGTGACCGTCGGGTGCAGCGATCTGGATCGCGCCGCGACCTTCTATGATGCGGTGTTGATTCCCATTGGCCTGGTCCGGCGCCCAGTGATTCCTGATGGTGGCCCGGCAGCGGCTTGCTGGATCGTTCCCGAGCGGCAATTGCCGCGCTTCTATGTCTACCTCCCCTTTGACCGGCAGCCCGCAAGCGCCGGCAATGGCAGTATGGTCGCCTTCACCGCGCCTTCGCCTGCAGCTGTCGACACGGCCTACAAGGCAGGCCTTGCAGCAGGCGGATCCAGCGAGGGCGAGCCTGGTCCGCGCGATCGCTATGGCGAGGGCTACTATGGCGCCTACCTTCGCGATCCAGACGGCAACAAGGTCCATGTCGCGTTTCGAGGTGATATCTCGGGTTAAGGGATGCCAAAGGCCGCGTGCTAAAAACCGCCAATGCGCGCCATGAGGAAATGCCGCGCGCCGTTGGTGAAGCTAGCTGCTAGCTACCCGCCGAACTTGTTCGTCCTCGGGAAGCCCTGCGGTGCCAGGCGGCCAGCCTGGGCGCGTTCGCCGCGCCATTCGGCAAGCTCGTCGAGCGAGCGGGTGTATTGCCGGCCAGCACTGTCAGACCAGGTGAGGCCCTCTTCGGCCTTAAAGGTCACAAGGTCGCTTACCCCGCCATCCTTGTAGCGTTGTAAGCGCACGCCCTTGCCGCGTGCCATCTCCGCCACCTGTTCGAGCGGAAAGAGCAAAAGCTTCCGGTTCGCACCGATAACGGCGACCATGTCGCCAGCGACTGGCACCGCCATTTGGAGTTCGGCGGGCTCGGAAAGGTTCATCACCTGCTTGCCCTTGCGGGTGTTGGCGACGATTTCTTTCTCGGGCGCAACGAAGCCATAGCCTTGCGTGTTGACCATCATCAGCTTGCGAGCCGGATCGTGGACGAAGAGCGCGACGATATCGTGCCCGGCTTCCAGATCGACCATGATGCGCAACGGCTCACCGTGACCGCGCCCACCGGGAAGCTTGCCGGCACCCAGCGTGAAGACGCGTCCGCCGGTGGAAACGGCCACCAGCTTATCGGTGGTCATCGCTTCGAGCGTCAGTTTCAGACGGTCGCCCTGCTTGAAATCGAGGCGCGAAAGGTCGGCATTGTGGCCCTTAAGCGCACGGACCCACCCCTTTTGGGAAAGGACCACCGTGATCGGCTCGCGCTCAACCATGGCCGCATCAATCTCATCAAGATCACGGTCCGGGGCGGCGCCAAAGGTCGTACGGCGGCGACCAAGCTCGGTGTCGGGGCCATAGGCCTTGCGCAGCGTCTTGATATCTTTGCCAATGCGCGTCCATTGCCGTGCGTTGGAGCCGACCAACGCTTCCAGCCCGGCCTGCTCCTCCAGAAGCGCGTCGCGCTCCTTGCGGATTTCCATCTCCTCCAGCTTGCGCAGGGCGCGCAGGCGCATGTTGAGGATAGCATCGGCCTGGGTATCGGTGAGGTCGAAAGCCTTGATGAGTTCCTGCTTGGGCTCATCCTCGTAGCGGATGATGCGGATCACCTCATCAAGGTTGAGGTAGGCAATGATGAAGCCTTCTAGAAGCTCCAGCCGCGCGGCGATCTTTCCAAGACGGTAGTTCGACCGGCGGATCAGCACCTCGCGGCGGTGATCGAGCCAGGCAACCAGTACCTCGCGAAGGCCCATGACGCGCGGCGTCAGCCCGCCATCAAGCACGTTCATATTGAGGGAAATGCGCGATTCCAGCTCGGTGAGCCGGAACAGCGATTCCATCATCAATTCAGGATCGACGTTGCGGTTCTTAGGCTCCAGCACAAGGCGCATGTCCTCAGCGGACTCATCACGCACATCGCCCAGAAGCGGTAGCTTTTTGGCGAGCAGCAGATCAGCGATGCGTTCTACCAGCCGGCTTTTGACGACCTGATAGGGGATTTCGGTTACGACGATGACCCAAGTGCCCCGGCCCTGCTCTTCCTTTTGCCAGCGTGCGCGCACGCGGAAGCCGCCACGGCCCGTTTCATAGGCCTGAATGCGGCTTGCCTCATGCTCCACCATCACGCCGCCGGTAGGGAAATCCGGTCCCGGGACCAGCTTGACGAGGTCGGTTGTTTCCATCTGGCGGTTGTCGATCAGCGCCAGCGAGGCATCGCAGAGTTCGGCGACATTGTGCGGCGGGATGGAGGTCGCCATGCCGACAGCGATGCCTGTGGAACCGTTGGCCAGAAGATTAGGGAAGTCCGACGGCAGAACTACCGGTTCTTCTTCTGACCCATCATAGGTCTCGCGAAAATCGACCGCGTCTTCATCGATGCCATCGAGAAGCCGAGAGGCGACGTCGGTCATCCGCGCTTCGGTGTAGCGCATGGCAGCGGCGCTATCGCCGTCAATGTTGCCGAAATTGCCCTGCCCCTCAACGAGCGGATAGCGAACGGCGAAATCCTGCGCCAGGCGCACCAGCGCATCGTAGACAGCCTGATCGCCATGCGGGTGGTACTTACCGATGACGTCGCCGACGACGCGGGCGGATTTCTTGAAGCCTTGCGCCGGATCCAGCCGAAGCTGGCGCATGGCGTAAAGCAGCCGGCGATGGACGGGCTTCAGCCCATCGCGCACATCCGGCAGAGCGCGCTGGGTGATCGTGGAAAGGGCATAGGCCAGATAGCGCTCACGCAGAGCCGCCTCGAGGTCTACCGCCTCGATACCGTCATCGCCATCCTCATCCCCGCCGCCGGGGCGAATCGTCATATCGCTCATGGCAAAAGAGGTACCGAACGGCCCTCAACGCTTCAAGGCTGGCCTGCATTTGCCTGCGGTTTGGACCCGGCTAGCCTGCGGATGAGTGCATCACGCGCCTCCGGCGGCATCACGCCGCGCGGTGACCAGACATCACGGTCCAGGAAGTAGCCCGACAGGCGAAAGGCATTTGCAAGAGAGACTTCATCCGCCTTATCGAGGCTGCCGGTCAAAAAAGCAGGCAGCATCAAGAGCTTATCCTTGTAGGGCGCGCCGGCATCCGCGGAGACGGCCCGACCCGACTTGGGCGAGACGTAGATGAGGCCAGTCTCGACACCGGTTGCAGCGCAGGCAGTCAGATCAAGACCGAAGCCAAGCTCTTCCAGAAGCAGTACCTCGAAACGCGCGCTCAACGCCGCAAGGGTTTGTGGATCCTCGTGATGCTTAAGGATCAGATCGAGCATGTCGTGGAGGCGGGCGTGGGGGTCTCGCTCAGCCAGAAGACGCAGATGGGCGGCGCACATCTGGACGGCGAGCAACGCCTCAGGGCGCTCGAACAGGCTGGCGCCGCGCAGCGTTTCGCCTTCCACCTGAAAAAGCCCTAGATGCTCATCCAGCCGTGCACGCCAGGTGACGGTGACGGCATTGCCAACCTGAAGAACAGCGGCCATGCGGCGTGATCGCCCGCCGCGCACCAGACCAAGATGACGGCCGCGCTCGCGGGTCATCACCTCAAGGATGAGGCTTGATTCCCCGTGCTTGCGGTGTCCGAGGACGGTGGCGCGTTCTGTCCATTCCATGGGTGATAGGTCGCGCCTTGGCGCTGAATTCGCAAGGGGGCTAAGTTGGGAACTCCAGCCCCATCTCGTTGAAGCGCTCTGGGTCGGAGGCCCAGTTGGGGCGCACCTTCACAAAAAGAAACAGATGCACCGGCGCGCCAACAGCCTCAGAGATCGCCTTGCGGGCGTTCATGGAGATCCACTTGACGGTCTGGCCACCCTTGCCGAGCACAATCTTCTTTTGGCTATCGCGCTCCACATAGATGGTCTGCTCCACCCGGTGACCTTTGGGTGTGGTCTTCCAGTCTTCGGTGACAACATGAGAGACGTAGGGCAGTTCCTCGTGCAGGCGGGCGTACAGCTTCTCGCGCGTCAGTTCGGCGGCCAGCATCCGCATCGGCATGTCGGAGATCTGGTCTTCAGGGTAGAGCCATGGCCCCGGCCTCATGGCGCCCTTCAGAGCCTCGATCAACACATTGCAGCCCTCGCCCGTCAGCGCGGAAACCGGGAAGGTTTCATCGAAGCTTAGCTTCTCGTTGATTGCAGCAATCAGCGGCAAAAGCTCGGACTGATCCATTTCGTCGATTTTGTTGAGGATCAGCCACTTGGGGTGACGCACACCGGCGAGCTGCTCCAGCGCCGCTTCCACGATCTCCGAAAGGCCCTTGCGGGCGTCCATGACGAAACAAACCAGTTCAGCATCCTTGGCGCCGGACCAAGCGCTATCGATCATCGCGCGATCAAGCTTGCGGCGCGGGTCGAAAAGGCCAGGCGTATCGACGAACACCACCTGTGTTTCATCGAAGATGCCGATGCCACGGATCAGCGAGCGGGTTGTCTGCACCTTATGGGAAACGATGGCGACCTTGGACCCGACCAGCCGGTTGAGCAGCGTCGACTTGCCGGCATTGGTCGGCCCCATCAGTGCGACGAAGCCGGAGCGGGTTTGGGACTGAGGCATGGTCTCTTCGGTCATGGGCTTGCGCTCCAAACGCCTTCGCGCTCCAGCATCTGCTGAGCTGCGGATTGCTGTGCATCGCGCTTGGACTTGCCGCGCGCCGTCACCGGCTCCACACCATCGACCTCCACGCGGATGTCGAACACCGGGGCGTGATCTGGGCCCTCTCGGCCAATCTCGCGATAGAGCGGCGTTGCCTTGTTGCGGGCATGGGCCCATTCCTGAAGGGCGGTCTTGGGGTCACGGCGGGCGGCCCCTTCCTCCTCCATAAGGTCCTGCCAATTGGCGAGAATGAAAGTCCGCGCCTTCTCCAATCCTGCATCGAGATAAAGCGCGGCGATGAGCGATTCACACACATCGGCCAGCACTGCACGCGCCGCCCGGGTCGGCTTGGTGACGTCCAGATCATCGGTGCGGATATGCTTCTCAAATCCCAGACGCCGAGCAACCAGCGCGCAGGTTTCCGCGCGAACCAGGTGATTGAGACGGCGGGCCAGCTCGCCCTCGTCAGCATTGGGGAAACGCGCGGTGAGCGCGGTCGCGATCACCAGAGCCAGGACGCGGTCACCCAGGAACTCCAGACGCTGATAAGTCACCGACACATCGGTTTGTCCGCCGCCATAGCTTGCATGGGTCAGCGCGCGGCGCAGCAAAGTCGGGTCGGCAAACTGGTGACTTAGCGCCGCTTCAACAGCCTCAAATGCCATCGAACATGCGGTCGAACCGCGCATCGGACGGCCAGCGCCAAACCTGCCAGGGCGAAGCGCCTTCTGCCATGGAGAAGAAGATCACATCGGCGCGGCCGACAAAATTCTCCAACGGCACGTAGCCGACGAGTGCAGTACGGCTGTCGGAGGAATTGTCGCGGTTATCGCCCATCATGAAGTAGTGGCCGTCCGGCACAATGAAGGGCTCGGGCGAGTTGTCGAGCATTGATGTCTGGATGAGGTCGAGAACCTGATAGCTCACACCGTTGGGCAGCGTTTCGCGATACTGCGCCACAGTCTGTCCGGTATCGGGATGAACGAAATCTTCAATCCGTTCGCGCTCAATCTCTTCGCCGTTCAGGATCACCACGCCGTCGCGCAGCTCAATCGTGTCGCCAGGCAGGCCGATCACCCGTTTGATGTAATCGGTCGACCCATCGGCCGGCAGCTTGAACACCGCCACATCGCCACGCTCGGGATCTGAACCCAAGATGCGGCCATCAAAAAGGTCAGGGCTGAAGGGCAAGGAATGGCGCGAGAAGCCATAGGCAAACTTGTTGGCAAACAGATAGTCGCCGATGAGCAACGTGCCGACCATCGAACTGGATGGAATGACGAAAGGCTGGAACAGGAAGGTGCGGATCACCAGCGCGATGGCGAAGGCTTGCAGGAGAACAATGACCGTCTCCCAAAGCTCGCTCTTCTTAGCGCCTTCCTTCTTGGACGGTTTGCCATCCGTTGCGTCGTCGGCCGAATCGCCCTGGGTCATCCGGTGTTTGCCTTCATCCTTGGAAGTTCGCGTTCTGCACGCGGCAGTTGGTTCGCCCATGTCGATGGTTGGGCGTCACAAGTCAAGCTTTGGCGCTGCTTGCTTCGGCACTTGGCGGGCAAATGCGCCCGGAACGTGGCGGGGTTACGAGTGCCCTTAGTTGATCGGGCGCGCCTCGATCACCACGAAGGCCTGCGCGTAGGGAAAATCGTCGGTGATGGTGAGATGCACGATCGCACTATGACCATCGGGCGTGATGGCGCGCAGGCGCTCTCCCGCTCCGCCGGTCAGAACCATGGTTGGCTGGCCGGTACGCCTATTTTCTACACCCATATCGCGCCAGAAAACGCCCATCCGCAGCCCGGTGCCGAGTGCCTTGGCGCATGCTTCTTTTGCGGCGAAGCGCTTGGCGTAGGAGGCGGCGCGCTGGTTCCGGCGCTCTGAGCGCGCGCGCTCAGTTTGGGTAAAGACCTTTTGAATGAAGCGGTCGCCGAACCGGTCCAGCGTCGCCTCGATGCGACGGATGTCGCAGAGGTCGCTGCCCAGGCCAACAATCATTCGCCGGCGACCGAGGATTGTGCGGTCGCGGGTGCTGTGCCGTCCTCGACGTCACGCGCAAACTTGGCCTGGCGGGCGCTCTGGTAACCGTAGACGGTCCCGTACACGACGAAATAGCACGCGACGGCGGCTGTCAGTCCCAAAGGAACAGCGCCGACAAGCATCGGTTTCATCAGCGGCCAGGTGCTTTCAAAGAAGCCGCTTAGCGCCTCGACCGTGTAGGCACTGGGTGCATCAATCACCGGTTCTGCGTCCGGCCGCACGGGTTCACCCAAAATCGTTCGGCCGACGCGGAAGGTCACCGCCCAGATCAGAGGGAAGGTCAGTGGGTTGCCGACGGCTGTCCCAATGGCGGCTGCAAGCAGGTTGGCGCGCAGGATATAGGCAAGCGCAAAAGCCAGCAAAAAGTGAAAACCAATCAGCGGCGTAAAAGAGGAAAAGGCGCCGCAGGCCACGCCCATGGCGATGGCATAAGGCGTCGCGTTCACCCGCTTGACCCGTTTCACATAGTACTGGGTTGAGCGCCCGAAGCTGCGGCGTGGCCACAGCATCACGCGGGTGCGTTCAACAATGGTCGGTCCAGAACGGCGTTTGAAAAGCACGGATCAACAGTCCTCAGGCCAGACCGCGCGAACCAGGCTTCATCGCTGGCAACTCTTGCAAGGAAGGCGGCAACTGGTCGGCCGGATAAGCTGGGACCTTGTAGTTGGCGAGTGCGACCAACGGTATCTCGACCGCCGACGTACCAGCGGACCTATCGATCAAGCAGGCGCAGCCAACAACGTCTCCACCAGCGGCGGAAATGGCCTCGGCTGCCTCGCCGACGGATAGCCCTGTGGTGATAATGTCTTCCACAATCAGCACACGCGTTCCCGGTTTAATGGAAAAACCCCGGCGCAGCGCAAAAGCGCCATCCTCACGCTCCACCCACATAAACGGCACAGCCAAATGCCGTGCCGTTTCATAGCCTGGAACAATCGCGCCCAGCGCTGGCGCGATGATGCAGTCTATCGGTCCCAAACTGGAGTCGCGGACCTTATCGGCAAGGGCACGGCACAAACGTTCGGTTTTGGCCGGCGAACGATAGACCAGTGCTTTCTGCAGAAAAACGGGGCTGTGCAGACCGGAAGAGAGGATGAAGTGGCCGTCCAGAATTGCATTCTCGGACCGGAATATCTCCAGCACGTCTTCATCCGTCATGACCGGCGATATCCCTCATGCAAGCGCTCCCAACGACTCACTGGTACCTGCCAGTTGGCACGGCGGCAAGGGAGGTTTGCTCACGCTTTGGTGTCAGTCGCGTTCGGTACGAAAAAGATGCCGATCAGCTTTCGGCGCGGTCAGCCTGGTTGATGACGGGATTGGACTTCAGCTGTGACAGGATGCGATGCAAATGCTTCACATCCTGGACCTCAAGTTCGATCAGGATGTCATGAAAATCGACGCCACGGCGCGTCATGATCAAATTGTCGATGTTGCCGCGATGGTCGGCGATGACGGTTGAGATCGCGGCGAGCGATCCGGGCTCATTGAGCGCGGTGACCTTGATCTTTGCATCAAAGAGTTGGGTGCTTGTTGGATCAATGTCCCAACGCACATCGAGCCAGCGTTCAGGCTCATTCTCATAGGCCGCCAGCGCCGGCGCATGAATTGGGTAGACCGTCACGCCCTCGCCCGGCGTGACGATGCCGACAATCCGGTCGCCGGGGATGGCCGGATTGTCGGGTGAGAACCGCACCGGCATGGACGCGTCAAGCCCGCGAACCGGGGCGTGTTTGTCGGCGCCGTTGACAGCAGCCGGTGCCTCGCCCTGATGAAAGGCGCCGGCCTTTTCTCCAGGTATGCGGAACTGAAGCGACGTCATCTCCGATAGGCCGAACCATCCTTCCGCCGATGAAGGCGCAGGCCCCGGCTCCAACGGGTGGGCTTCGGGGAAAACGGCAGCAAGCACGGTTTTGGAGGCCAGTTCGCCCCGGCCCACCGCCGTGAAGACATCGTCGATTGTCTTGTGGCCTAGCCGGGTGAGAACGGCTTCGAGCGCTGAATCTTCATAGGTCTTGTCAGCACGCTCAAACGCTCGCTGAACCACCTGCCGGCCAAGACCTAGATATTGCCGGCGGACTGCCTGCCTCGTCGCACGTCGGATCGCAGCACGGGCCTTACCGGTCCGAGCGATCTGCTCCCATGCCGGAGGCGGAACCTGTGCCCGTGAGGTGATGATCTCGACTTGGTTGCCGTTCTTGAGCTCGGTCAGGAGTGGGGCAAGCTGGCCGTCAATCTTGGCGCCAACACAGGTGTCGCCAATATCGGTGTGAACGGCATAGGCAAAATCGATGGGCGTTGCGCCGCGTGGTAGTGAGATAACCCGTCCCTTGGGCGTGAAGCAGAAGACCTGGTCAGGAAAGAGCTCCAGCTTGGTGTTTTCCAGGAACTCTTCGGCCGTGTCGTCGCCATCGAGGAGTTCGACGGTGCGTCTGATCCAGGCAAAAGCGCGGCTGTCGCGCTTCACCGTCTCCAGATGCGAGCCACCGGACACGCCATCCTTGTAAAAGCCATGACCGGCGATGCCGTACTCGGCCACAGCGTGCATGGATTGGGTGCGGATTTGCAACTCCACACGGCGGGAAAATGGGCCGATCACCGTGGTGTGCAGTGACTGATAGTCGTTCTGTTTGGGGACGGAAATGTAGTCCTTGAAGCGCTCCGGCACGCACTGCCAGGTCGTGTGCACGATACCCAGCGCTCGGTAACAGGCGGCTGGATTGGCGACCAGAATGCGGAAGCCATAAAGATCCGACAGTTGCTCGAACGAGAGCCCCTTGCGCAGCATCTTCTGATAGATCGAATAGGGCCGCTTCTGCCGTCCGGTAACCTCGGAGGCCAACCCATACTCGGCAAGCTTGGCCTGAACCGTCTCGATGATGGTGCGGATAATTTCGTCGGACTGTTCGAGCTGTTCGGCCAGCCGCTCCATGACCATGGCGCGGTTTTCCGGGTCGAGGATCTCGAACGCTATATCCTCCAATTCATCGCGGACGGACTGCATCCCAATGCGGCCGGCCAGCGGCGCATAGATCTCCATAGTCTCACGGGCGATGCGCTGGCGCTTGTCGAGCCGCATGGCGCCCAGCGTGCGCATATTGTGCAGGCGGTCGGCGAGCTTGACGAGCAACACACGCACATCATCGGAAATCGCCAGAAAAAGCTTGCGCAGGTTCTCGCCCTGCTTCGCCTCGGAGGTAATGAAGTCCAGCTTTTTCAGCTTTGTAAGGCCATCGACAAGTTTGCCGATCTCATCTCCGAAAAGACGGTCGATCTCCTCGCGCGTTGCATCGGTGTCCTCAATCGTGTCGTGCAGAAGCGCGACCGCGACCGTTGCATCGTCAAGCTTGAGATCGGTGAGGATCCCGGCCACTTCGAGCGGATGGGAGAAGTAGGGATCGCCGGAGGCGCGCGTCTGAGATCCATGGGCGCGCATGGCGTAAACATAGGCGCGGTTGAGCAGCGCTTCATCCACATTGGGATTGTAGCGCGCAACGCGTTCAACCAACTCATACTGGCGCATCATGGCGCGATGAGGCCCTTTGCTTACGGGTGCCGGCAGGATCGCCTGTCGCTTCTTTGGCAGGCAGGCCTAAACTGGTGCCATTAAAGCAAAAAAGCAAACGCCGGCTTGACGACAAGCCGGCGTTCTATGTTTGCGAACAACGCTTTATGAAAAGGCTTTGGGCGAAAGAGACGTCGCCTGCCTGTTCTTACATGTCGTCTTTGCGCTCGGGCGGTACGATGCCCTCTAGACCGGCAAGAAGCTCTTCTTCGGTCATACGCTCAAAAGATGCGCCATCGTCAGGCATGTCAGGCGAACCGGCGTCCAGACCAGCGGCCATCGCATCAGGCGACGGGATCATCGGAACCACATCGGGCTCAGGCTCATCAACCTCAACCTGCTTTTGCAGTGAATGGATGAGCTGTTCTTCCAGATCGCCGGGCAAAACTGTTTCATCGGCGATTTCGCGCAGCGCTACGACCGGGTTTTTATCGCGGTCGCGATCAATGGTCAGTTCGGCGCCAGCAGAAATGAGCCGCGCGCGATGGGCGGCCAAAAGCACCAGGTCAAAGCGGTTCTCGACCTTGTCGACGCAATCTTCGACAGTCACACGAGCCATACGGCCCTCCTCAAGAGTAGGTGGATTAATCTGGCTATACGCATACCCACAGCGAAACGCAAGCAGGTCGATGGGCAGTCTTGTGCCCGGTCCGGTTCTTGCGTAGCCAGAAAGCATGGCCGAGCGGGATCGGTCGATCCATCTTTGATGCTTTTTCATGCCTGACGTAATTCAAGGAGCCCTTTGCCATGTCTTCTTCCTTTCCCTTCGATATGAGGGAGCGCGTCGCCTTCTTCATTGATGGCGCGAACTTTTATCAAACGGCGCGCGCGCTCAACGTCGACATTGACTACCGGCGCATGCTGACGAGCTTTGTTGGCGAGGCTTACCTGCTGTGCGCTCATTACTATACAGCGATGGCTGAGGATCAGGAGTTCTCGTCGCTGCGCCCATTGATCGACTGGCTCGATTACAACGGCTTCCACGTCACCACGAAACCGATGCGGGAGTTCACCGACAATAGCGGTCAGCGCCGCCGGGTACGTCCGGGCCTTGATGTGGATCTAACTGTGGACGTCTTGACCCTGTGCGATGAGGTCAATCACATCGTGCTGTTTACCGGCGACGGGAATTATCGCCCGCTCGTCGAAGCGGTTCAGAGGAAGGGCCGCAAGGTCACCGTGGTCTCGTCGCTGAAGACCAACCCTTCGATGGTGTCCGATGAGTTGCGCCGGCAGGCTGACCATTTTCTCGACCTTTCCGATCTGACCGACCGTCTGGGCCGTGACCCGTCAGAGCGTCCGCCAAGGCGCGACTATGACGACAGCGATGACTACGAGTATGACGACTAGGCTGGGCAGACGGTGACCGCGGTCGATCCTGTTGTTCGCGGCTTTCCCGCTGCCAGCGAGCCAGGCAATCCTTGCACGCTCTGCCCGCGCCTTCACGCTTTCATCGAAGATCAGAAGCCGGCGCATCCAGACTGGCACAATGGTCCGGTGCCCAGTTGGGGCGATCCTGACGCCCGGCTCTTGATCGTCGGGCTGGCACCGGGTCTGCGCGGTGCCAATCGCACAGGGCGCCCCTTCACAGGCGATTGGGCAGGCGACCTTCTCTATGCCACGCTTGGCAAGTTTGGTTTTGCCTCAGGCAGCTATGAAGCAAGGCCAGATGATGGCGTGAAACTGCATGATGCCGCGATCACCAATGCGGTGCGCTGTGTGCCACCGCAGAACAAGCCGGTCGGCGCGGAGATCAACACCTGCAACGCCTTTTTGACTGAGCTGATCGATGGCATGCCACGCCTCACCGTGCTTATGGCGCTGGGGCGCATCTCCCATGATGCAACGCTCAAGGCGCTAGGTGTGCGCCGCGCGGCCCACACCTTTGGCCATGGCGCAATACACGCTCTGCCCGGCGGATTGACGATGATCGATAGCTATCATTGCTCGCGCTACAACACGAACACGGGCCGGCTCACAACGGAGATGTTTGAGTCTGTGTTCGCCAGCATTTGCGAAACGCTGGACGAGCAAGCGACGGGTTAGCCGCGGTCGCGGAGAAGTCGCGCTTTGTCACGCTGCCAGTCTCGCGCGCGTTCGGTCGCGCGCTTGTCATGCAGCTTCTTACCGCGTGCCAGTGCGATTTCTATTTTCGCTCGACCGCGATCATTGAAGTAGATCTTGGTGGGCACCAGCGTCATGCCATCGCGCTGGATTGCTCCGATCAACCTGTTGATCTGGCGGCGATGGAGCAACAGCCGTCGAGGACGACGCGGCTCATGGTTGAAGCGGTTGCCCTGCAAATATTCTGGGATATAGGCGTTGATGAGATAGATCTCGTCACCTTCGTCGGAGGCATAGCTTTCAGCGATGGTCGCCTTGCCCTCGCGCAGGCTTTTCACCTCGGTGCCTGTTAGTTGCAGGCCCGCTTCGAACGTCTCCACGAATTCATAATTGAACCGCGCCTTGCGATTGTCGGCAACCGTGCGGCGCGGCGTCTGTTTGGCTTTGGACTGTGCCATTGGCGTTGGGCTTCAACCTAGCTGTTCAATAGCCCGGCATGACGCATGGCATCAGCCACCTGCTCACGGGTGCTTTCCGACACTGGGATCATGGGCAAGCGCACATCCTCTTTGCATTTGCCAAGGATGGCCAATGCCGCTTTGACGGGCGACGGGTTGGTTTCCACGAACAGGGCCGTGTGAAGCGGCATGAGCGTGTCATGGATGCGCAGCGCCTCAGCATAATCGCCAGCAGCACAGGCTGCCTGCATGTCCGCGCAAAGGCGCGGTGCGACATTGGCAGTGACTGAGATGCACCCCTGCCCGCCATGGGCATTGAAGGCGAGCGCGGTCGCATCCTCGCCGGAAAGCTGGATGAAGTCCTGCCCCATCGCGGCACGCTGTTCGCTGACACGCACCATGTTGGCGGTGGCATCCTTCACGCCGGCAATCGCGCGGCCATCCTTATTGAGGCGTGTCATCGTGGCAACGCTCATGTCGATCACCGAGCGGCCGGGAATGTTGTAGATGATGGTCGGCAGGTTCACGGCGGCGTCGATGGCCATGTAATGGGCATACAGGCTCTCTTGGCCAGGCTTGTTGTAATAAGGCGTGACGACCAGGATCGCATCGGCGGCGACACTTTCAGCATGCCGCGCGAAATCAATGGCTTCCGCTGTGTTGTTGGAACCCGCACCGGCCACGACCGGCACGCGGCCCGCAGCTCGTTTTACTACGCGCTCCACCACCAGCTTGTGCTCATCGTGGCTGAGGGTCGGTGACTCGCCGGTTGTCCCGACCGGGACCAGACCGGTGGACCCTTCAGCGATCTGCCAATCCACCAGGGAATCCAGAGCATCGTAATCGACTGCATCGCCATCAAAAGGCGTGACAAGCGCTGGGATCGAGCCGCGCAACGTCAGCATAGGTTTCTCCTTGTTCATGCGATGGTGGAACCGGTGGGGAGGCCCGTCCTATCGCCGCCGGTCGCGGCGGACAATAGGGAGCGACGGCTTTGTCCGCAAGCACCGGGCAGCGTATGGTTTCTGTATGCCTAATGCGGGTTTTTGATCGTTCTTCCATGCCATAAACCCGGCCTTCACCAAAACCGATGCAGGCTGCCGAAACAGTTCCCACCTTTGGCGGTCAGACTTTTGCCATTTTGCAGGCGAGGCTAACCGTCCAAGGCCGCGCCAACTCTGCTTGACCCGACTCACCTGTCTTTCGTGGACGACGTACCGTGACCAATCTTACCGCCGTTCCTCCGTCATCGTCACAGGGCGCCAGTCTTGGCGCCAATCTTGGTGCAGGTCTTGCGCGTTTGGGCATCACGCTCTTGGTTGCAGGCGCCATGGTTTTGCCGACCAAGGCCCAACAACGATTCTCACCGCCCAATCCAGTCGCCTCCCCTGTCTTGGCGACGGCAAGTGCTGCGACAGCGCCGACCGCGGCCTCATCCTTCGCGCCTATCCATACAGGCAGCATCGGGACCGCAAGCACACCGGACGCTTCGCGCGCAGCGCAAGTTTTGCAACCCGTTCTCGATGCGTTGGAATCTGATCAAGGGCAGCGCGCCTATTCGATCGCCCAGGGTATCGGCGACACGATCACCCGCGATCTTGGTCTTTGGCTGATAGCGCGGACGCGTGCTGACGACCTACCCGTCGATATGCGTGCGGCTCTGCGAGACGCTTTTAGCGGCTGGCCGGGCGGTGGCATTGTCGCTCGGCAGACAGAAACAGCAATCCTGGCCCAGTATGGCGCGCAGGTTCCACCTGCGAGCGTCTTCGGGTCCGGCGACGCGCGCTCGACAGGCGGTCGGCTCGCGCAGGCCCGTGCCCTCGCCCAGGCAGGCCAGACACAGCAAGCTCGGCAAATTGCTTCAGCCCTGTGGCGCGGTAACGTGCTTGATGACGGGCTGGAAGGCCAGCTTCTGTCGTCGCTGGGCAATCTTTTAACGGCGGACGACCATCGGTACCGGGCCCATTGGCTACTTTATCGTGACCGGGTGACGGGAGCGGAACGTGTGGCCTCCTCCCTTTCGCGCTCAGAGCGCACTGCCGTTGAGGCGCGCGGGCGTGCCATTCGCGAGCGCACGGAAGCACTGTCTGCCGTGGCAGCGGCGCATCGTGCCGACCGCGGCAACATCCACCTCACCTACGATCTTGCCCGCCTCTATCGCCGTGCGGACCGCCCGCAAGAGGCCGCGGAGCTGTTGCTTTCGGTTTCCGGCGACCGGTCGGACCTCATTCGGCCCGACCATTGGTGGCGCGAACGGCACATCGTCGCGCGCGACCTGATCGAAACCAGGCAGCCAGAGCTTGCCTATCGATTGGTGGAATCAGCGCCTGCAAGCGATGCTGGGGACCGGGTCGACGCGGCCTTTGTGGCTGGCTGGATCGCGCTGCGCTTCTTGAACGATCCGGGCAGGGCTGAGCCGCATTTCCGGCAAATCCTGGAGATCGGCACGACGCCCATCACCCGCGCGCGCGGCTATTATTGGCTGGGCCGAGCCCTGTCGGCCACCGGCGACACAACTGGCGCCAACCAGGCCTTTGCCCAGGCGATGAGCTATGGTGAGACCTTTTATGGCCAGGCGGCTTCGACCTTGGCCGGTCTGCAAGTGCGTTTTGAACAGGTGCCCGCACCGCAGGCGCCCAGCCACGCATTCTTCACCTATGCCGACATTCTCTACACGCTTGGCCGGCGCACCGATGCGCGCATCTTTCTCTATGCCCTCGCCCGTGACGGTGCCCAACCGGCGCAAATCGTGGCCATGGCCAACCTTGCTGGTCGTCATGGCGATGCGACTTCGGTCGTTCAGCTTGGCAAGATTGGCGCGCTCCGCCATCGCTCGCTTGCCTTGTTGGGCTATCCAATCGGCGCGTTTCCACAGAACGCGCGTATCCCAGATCGCCTGCCGCCGGCCGTCGCCTATGCCATTGCCCGCCAGGAAAGTGGCTTCGATGCCCGCGCCCGCAGCCATGCCGGCGCTCTTGGCCTGATGCAGCTGATGCCAGCGACGGCGCAACGGATCGCCCGGGACGCCGGGGTTTCCCATTCAACGGCTCGGCTCACATCGGACCCGGCCCACAATGTGACGCTGGGTGCCTATCACCTTGATGAACTGATCGCCGAGTATAACGGGTCCTACATTCTCACCTTCATCGCTTACAATGCAGGGCCGGGCCGCGTGCCACAGTGGATTGAGCGTTTTGGCGATCCGCGTGGTGGTCAGGTGGACGTAATCGACTGGATCGAGCTCATCCCGTTTTCCGAGACCCGCTCCTATGTTCAGCGGGTGCTTGAAAACATCTTTGTTTACAATCAGCTGACCGCGAATGGCTAGCGCTCTCTCAGGGCGCGTGCGGCACCTTACCGTGCGTGCCGATGATGGACTGCGGTTGGCAGTCGAGGACTGCGGACCGCACCATACCGGGCGATCACCGCTTCTATGCCTCGCGGGACTGACGCGGACCAAGCGCGACTTCACCGAGCTACGCGACCATTTCGCCTTTCATCCCACCGAACCACGTCGTGTTGTGATGATGGATACGCGCGGGCGTGGCGCATCGGAATGGGACAAGGATCCTACCCGTTACAGCGTCCCCCGTGAGTCTGCGGACGTAACGCAGGTTGCCGTTGCGCTGGGCCTGCACAACACCGTCATTGTCGGTACGTCGCGCGGCGGCATCCTGGCGATGGCGCTGGCCGTCAGCCAGGCTGGCCTCATCGCTGGCGCGGTTCTCAATGACATCGGTCCAGTGATTGCGGCCAAGGGCATTGGGCGGCTCAAAGCCCAACTGGGTGGGCGGTCTCTCCCAGCGACCTGGGATGAAGCCGCTCTACGTCTCGCCAAGGGGCTGAGCGAGCAGTTTCCATCTTTCGATGAGGCCGATTGGGCTGAGTATGCCCGCCGTACCTTTGCCGACAAAGATGGCTATCCCGCGCCTTTGGCCGATCCGACCATCGGGGATGCCTTGAAAGACATCCCGGATGTTCCGCAACCGCTTGATCTGTCGATCTATTTCCGCGCACTGATCCGCAGGCCGGTGCTCTTGATACGCGGCGAGCATTCAGACTTGTTGGACGAGGCAACTGTCGATCAGGCCGCTTCGTTAGGCGCCGAGACGCATACCGTTCCAGATGAGGGCCACGCGCCTTGGCTGCGCGGGCCGGTGTTAGAGCGCGTGGAGAGCTTTCTTAGCGCCAACGGGCTTTAGCGCGCACTACTTCTTCTTGCTCGATGAGCTTTCGACCTTGCCGGCATCAACCCGCTTGGCGAAGTCTGTCTCTCCGCCCTCGGCGAGCACCTTGGCCTGACCGATCCAATCCTCGCGTTCGATGCGACCAGCAAACGCCAGATAGGTGCCGACCCAGCGCGCTTCGGATGCCGTCCAACCGGCTATCTGGCCGAAATGATAGATGCCGAGGTCGTTGAGCTTGCCCTCATTGACCTTGCCGATTCCTTTGATGCGTTGAAGATTATCCTTCGCACCGTCGGTAGGACCAGCGAGTGCCGACGGGCGGGTGCCGACGGCATTGGCCTTGTCTTCATTGCTGGCGTCGGACGGCAGCGCTGCAAGCGCGGCTTCCACCGCCGTTTCATCCATTTCTTCGGCAGGCTCAGGCAGGCTCACCGGATCGCGAACGGCTGACTTTTCTTCTGGCGTGTCGAGGTGGGCTGTGGTGGCCGCAACGGTCGCAGCGGCTGCGGCAGCAGCGGATTCTGCGGGGCGCGGTTTGCGCTTTTTGGCAACGGGAGCCGGGCTCGCCTCGGCGGGTTCTGGCTCCGACGGAACTGCCGCCGGCGTTACGCTGGCCGCTTTGTAGACACTACCACCCGTGAAGAACCGCTTCAGAAGACAGCCCACCATTGCGCCCAACACAAAGGCGGCCAGGACCAGAAGACCAGTCTGGATAACCAGATAGAACATGGTGCCCTCCCCTTAGCGCTGTGTGCCAGACCGGCTGGTGAACCAGCCTGTCGCCACGCCGATAAGGAAAGCGATCAGCAGAAACAGCCAAAGCTGGGAAATCAGGTAATACATCGGTTTGCCTTTAGCATGGGGACGGGCCGCGCCACCCCGTTTTGAGCTTTGCGTCTTACTGTTGAACGGTGAAGGTAATGCGGCGGTTCTGCGCCCGCCCCTCCTCGGTCGCATTGTCGGCGATGGGTTGAGTTTCGCCATAACCAATTGCGGTAATCCGGCTTGCCCTAATACCGGCGCCTGTTATGTAGCCCAAAACGGACGTCGCACGCGCCTCCGACAATGTCTGGTTGGCGGTATCGGCGCCTTGAGAATCGGTGTGTCCGCCGATCTCAACACCGACAGCGGGGCAACTCTGCAATGTGCGGACAAGACGGTCCAACAAACCAAGACTGAGACCATCGATGGACGCGCTGCCGGTCTCAAACAGGATGGTGGACGCTCCGAGAGTCTCCTCCAATCGCGCCTGGCAAGTTGCGGCGTCGATGATGGCCGGCAGAGGAAGCGCCCCGATGTCCGTTGATAGATTGAAACCCTCTGGCGCTGCGACACTGCTTTCGATTACCGAAGCGGATCGGCGGTAGAGCGCATTGCCAGTCAGCTCCGCCTGGTTGTCGCTGATCATGAGCGCACCATTGGCAAGACGCCCTAGGCTGCGCAATCCGGCGGCAACCATCGCGACAAAGCCATCTGGTGCACCGTCAGCAATAGCGATATCGCCACCTATGGCTGCGCCGGGGAACAGAATGGCAAGGTCCGAGAGAAGCGACATTCGCACCTCATCGGATGGTGCAAAGCCCGAAAGGATCAGACGCTCATTATCGACCGTAACGTTGAAGGTGTAGGGCGACGCCGGCCCCGGCGTGATCGACGCCATGACGGCCAATACATCGGAAGAAAGCGCCGAGAGTTCCTGTTCTGCGGATGCTGCACTATCGAAACTGGTTGCGATGCCTTCGACCGAAAGCGTATCACCGGAGAGCGCGGCCTCGCCTTGCGCCAGGCTGGTCAGGGTCTGTGCCAGTGTCTCCAGAAGAGTCGGCATTTCGATGCCATCGGGCGCGCCGCGCGAAACGCGCGCGCTGTCGGAAAGCTCGACGCCGGCTGTCTCTAGGGCGTTGGCAAAAACCGCCCGACTGGTTTCGTCCGGCAATGCTCCGCTCAAGGACATGGCGGTGCCGTCCCACACTATGCTCGTTTGGAATGGATCGGCCAGCGGAGGCGCGATGCGGCCCGACAGGCTGTCGAACCCTTCTGGAAGCGAACCCAGGAACATGTTTGTGCTGTCGTAGGCAGTGTGGTCGACGGCTTCACCGGATAGCGAAAGCGCACGGTCTTCGATGGCGGCTGAAGCGTTCTCTAGACTCGCCATCTGACCCAAAAGCGCGGCCGCGGCCGCGACAAAGCCCTCCGGTGCGCCGAATCCGCGCTCCATTTGGTCATCCACCGGGCCGAGGTTGGAAGCAGCATCGACCAAAGCCGCGCGGGCGTCATCGTCTGGTGCAAAGCCGGATAAAGTTACTCCACCCTCGCCTGTCGCCGCCTCCCAAATGTAAGGAGCGATGATCGGGGGATTAATTGTGATCGAAGCGCTGCTGAAATCACGCGGGAGATCAGCCAGCCGGGCCAGTTCGCTGTCATACGCCTCCAAGTCCGGTGCATCACCTTCAACGGTAAGATCACCCCCTTGCAGCCCGACGCTCACGGGCGAGAGGGTCGTCAGGCTCGGTGCCAGAAATGCAATCTGATCAGCCCAGTCTAATGGTGCGCCACGCGCCAGCTCCGATTGGTCGTCAATCGCGACGTTAGGTAGCTCGGCACGCAAACTATCAAGGAAAGCGGTACGAAGCTCAGCATTGGGAAATACACCTGACGCCGTCAGCGTGTCGCCAGCGCGTTCAAAGCTCAGCGTGTAGGGATCGGCGAGTGGCAGAAGGGTTAGCGTATCGCTGGAAACTGTCCGGACGCCCCAAACGCGGTTGGCGGCTTGGATGGCTGCATCGAAGCTGGGCTCCGTTGGAGCCGTGCCCGAAAGCACCATATCGCGGCCATCGAGATTAGCCGCGGCCCATGGAATACCATCGGTTTGGAAAAGGTTCGCAGCGCGCGAGGAAATGTCCTCTTCCATAACGCCGCCACGCAGGATGACCGCAAGCGCCGTGATCACGGCAACGGTCACCAATCCTGGAAGAAGCCACGCCCGCCAATTGCACATGAGTTCGGCCTCCCCTCCAAACAGAACACTCAGTTATCTCTGCCGTGGATGGAAGGAGGTGGCAAGGGCCTGCTTTTGCCGTTCACTGCCTCGCAGACAAAAAGAAGGGCCCGGCGAACCGGGCCCTTCCTGTATTCGATCTAAATCTGAACGATCAGATTAGAAAGAAAGGGTGATGCGAAGACGTGCACCAAACTCGTCGTCATCGCTACCGGTGACCGAGTCGAAATCATACTGTTGGTAAGAAACACCAGCAGACATTGTCAGGCCAGCAAACGGTACATAGGTCACAGACGAACGTACCGAGAAGATGCTGCCGTCAAGATCGATATTGACGGTGGAAGCTTCCCCAGCGGCGGCCAAGTTGACGTTGTTGTTTTGCTCATCGAGGATAGTCATACGGACATCTTCGTGATCAACAACGGTATAGTAGCCTTCAAACTGCCATGAGAAGCCCGAACCCAGACCAATATCGACACCAGCGCCCAAACCATAAGCGGTGGTTAGATCAAGGTCGTTTTCGTCAACGTTGTAGACCGCGTCAGCGAATGGCAACAGTTGACCACCGACAATCGTGTCAAAGCCAACATACTGAACGGCACCTACGGCGTAGTTACCGAAGATACCAAAGGTCGAGCCAGTACCAACCGGCAGATTGAACTCGGCACTTGCTCCAACAGCATAACCAATCTCGGAATCAACTGCAGCCTGAGCTGGGTCGATCTCATGGAGTGCAGCCGATAGCTTGGCAGAACCCCAAGCTTGATCAACACGCAAAGCGGCAACAATGTCAGGCATGGTAGCGGAGTCGTCGTACCCGGTGAAGTTCATGAACACAGAACCACCTTGACCAACTGTACCAGCCGTCAATGACGTCGCATCTGCAACAGCAGTGTTCAAAATGCCCTGACCGCCATCCTGGCCGAAGTTCACGTCATGGTAAGACAGAATCTCACCCTGACGAGCTTCATCATTCTCAAGCGAGAGCATGAAGGTGAAACCATTGCCGAAAGCCATGGTGTATCCGATCAAAGCATGATCAACAGCACCAGATACATCACCGAACGGTGCGACAGCATAATCGGTGTAGATCGGATCAAAGAAAGAGTCGGTTACACCGGCGGTCAAGCCACCAATCTGAAGGAAAGCCTTCTCAAACTCTGCCGTCTCGTCATCGTCCTGGAAGTTGTCACTGCCTAGCGACAGGAAACCACGCAGAAGACCCCATTCGGTCATTGTACGTGCATCAAGCGTGATGTTCGCTTCGGCGCCCATGTCGTAATCGTCAGCGCTAGCAGAGGCAGCAGCGAGGGCGGCCGATGAAATAACGGTCGACGATGAGCCGATGGCACCGTCAGTGCTCAATGTGCCAAGAGCATCCGGCGCGGTAATGGTGGCTGCAGCCAGCGGCAAATCATAGTTAGTCGGCAGATCACGCAGGCTTCCCGCTTCACCCGTCATGTTGACTTCGAAGCGAGCGAAACCACCAATGTCCAAGCAGACATCAGAACCTGGGAGAAGGAAACCGGTGAAAGAACCGATCGAGCAAATCTGCACGTAGTTCACGGCTGCCACTGGCAGACCGAGATCGGCAGCTTGCGCCCCAGAAACGGTTGCGAGAGCCGCAGCCGAACCGAGGAGAAGGCTTTTTGCCTTAGTCATGAAAGACCTCCAATCATCAAACAAAAGATCAAAATGTGTCAGACCATTTTGACCCGGTGTAGCTTGCTTGGGATGCTGGGAGCCCGTTCATTTGCTTTTCGCGCTCTGTGCTGATGCACAACCGCTTGAAAAAGAGGAACCGAATTCAAAGGCAACCAAAACAAGCCGAGTCGGGCGGACCCTTCTCGTGAAACTTGCATGCAGGGTCGCCGGTGCCCATGCAAGCGGGAAGTGGCATCGCAAGGGTTCCGATGATGGGATTGGTGAGATGTGTTGCACGGATGCCACGGTGTGGCTGCGGGGCGCCCGGTTTTGGTGAATCGATGGTTATGGGTTTTCGTTCGCTCTGTTCCTGCGGAACAACCGCCGTTCCCTTTGCTCTGTTCCTCTGGAACAACCGCCTTCCCACTTCGCTCTGGTCCTGCGGAAAAACCGCTGGGTTGAATTGTGCGGCGCGGCATGGGAGAGACGGCGCCAACGCCAATACATACGCATGAGGGGAGCGCGCATGCGCAAGATATATGAGTCGGCCGACGCCGCCCTGGAGGGGCTCTTGAGCGATGGCATGCTAATCGCCGCTGGCGGGTTTGGACTTTGCGGCATTCCAGAGCTTCTGATTGATTCAATCGTGAAAAGCGGTGTGAAGGACCTTTCCATCGCCTCCAACAATTGCGGCGTTGACGGATTCGGGCTCGGCAAGCTGCTGGACACGCATCAGATCAAGAAAATGATGTCGTCCTATGTCGGTGAGAATGACGAGTTCATGCGGCAATATCTGGCCGACGAGCTTGAGATTGAGTTCAACCCGCAGGGCACGCTGGCCGAGCGTATGCGCGCGGGTGGCGCCGGGATCCCCGGCTTTTACACCAAGACCGGCGTTGGCACGGTGATCGCCGAGGGCAAGGACCACAAGGACTTTGACGGCGAGACCTACATTATGGAGCGCGGCATCTTTGCCGACCTTTCCATTGTGAAGGCCTGGAAGGCGGACGAGACGGGCAATGCGATCTTCCGCAAGACGGCGCGCAACTTCAACCAGCCGGCAGCGACCTGCGGCAAGGTCTGCGTGCTAGAGGTAGAAGAAATTGTGCCGATAGGCTCGCTCGACCCGGATTTGATCCACTTGCCAGGCATCTATGTGCACCGGCTGATCCAGGGCGAACATGAAAAGCGCATCGAACAGCGCACCACACGCAAGAGGGAGGCCGCCTAATGGCTGAAGCAGCTGTTCAAGTGTCCGGTTGGAACCGCAACCAAATGGCAGCGCGTGCCGCGCAAGAGCTTGAAGACGGGATGTATGTGAATCTTGGCATCGGTATTCCGACGCTCGTTGCCAACTACATCCCAGATGGCGTGTCCGTGACCCTGCAGTCGGAAAACGGCATGCTGGGCAAGGGCCCTTTTCCCTATGAGGGAGAAGAGGACGCCGATCTGATCAATGCCGGCAAGCAGACGATTACTGAGCTGCCGCACACTGCCTATTTCGATTCGGCGCAAAGCTTTGCGATGATCCGCGGCGGGAAGATCGCCATGGCGATCCTCGGAGCCATGGAAGTTGCCGAAAATGGTGACCTTGCCAACTGGATGATCCCCGGCAAGCTGATCAAAGGCATGGGCGGCGCGATGGACCTCGTCGCCGGCGTTGGCCGCGTTGTCGTGGTGATGGATCACACCAACAAACGCGGCGAATCCAAACTTTTAAAGGAATGCACTTTGCCCCTCACCGGCAAAGGCGTGGTGGATCGCGTGATCACCAATCTGGGCGTGCTGGATGTGGTCGACGGCGGCCTGAAGATTGTTGAATGCGCGCCAGGCGTGAGCGAGGCTGAAGTCAAAGCGGTGACTGAGGCGCGGCTAGCCGACTAGTTGGTGGACTGGACCGTCTGATGTTGACAGTTCGGCGCCAGTCTTCGACGAACGCCCTTTTGGCGTCACCCTGGCTGCGACCTTTTTGCGATGCCAATAAGCATCGCGGTTTACAAAGAACGTAAATGGGCCACTGGGATGAAGCCAATTCGCCTTTTCTATTTTCGGGAAAAGAACAGAAAACAAAACTTCGGCGATGCGCTATCACCGCTGCTTTTGGAGAGGGTGCTCGAAAGGCCGGTTCAATGGGCACATCCACGGGACTGTCAAATTGCCGCTATTGGGTCCATTTTGGAATCGACTGTTAGAAAAAGCTGGCAACGACCACTTCGCTTTCGATTTCAACCTATTGAGATTTGGGGCTCCGGTACGATAAGGCCCGGCGGCCAACTCTCAACGCGCAATGTCAACATTAACGCCGTACGCGGACGAATGACACTGAATCGCGTTTTAGAAACCAATGTCCCAACCGAAATTGCACTCGGCGATCCAGCACTATTGTGCCCACACTTTTTCCCCACCTCTAACAAGACGACGTATGAATGGGCTTTGATCCCTCACCTTTCCGATCAGCATTTGCCGAAGGTTCGTGCTTTGTTAGGTAACACACCCAATTGCAGGATCATTGACCTGGAATCCGATGTTACGGAGGTAATATACACCGCCAGTCAGGCGGAGTTCATTGCGTCATCCAGCTTGCATGGGATCGTCCTGGCAACCGCACTCGGCAAACCGTTCGTCCACATAAATCTCAGCGACAAGGTGGCAGGGGGAAACTGGAAGTTCGATGACTTCACCTCAGCATTCCACGCAATCCGAATGTCACATCAGGACACATCGGAAATTGCCAGCCTTCGTCAACTTTCTTCAGAAGCACAGCTCATTCCCCTTGCCGACGTCGCGCGACTACAGGACGGCTTAATCAAGGCGGCCAATGTACTATCATCCAGTTTACTCTGAAAATAACACTCTACATTTGTGGATGAATTGACAATTTTCGATTTTAACTGATCTCTATTCTTCTCCCATTCTTTATATCTATCAAAAAATAGAGCACCCACCCAAAATCCAACAATGCGAGGATGAACGATTTTGAATTTCTTGAGAACACTTCTATTTTGAACAATTCTCCGTATATATCTTCCAAACCACCGCAAACGGGACATTTCTAACGTAACTACTACTACATCGTCAAATTTCCCGATCTCCCCTAGAAGCATTTCTACTTTTTTATTAATGGCAAAATTATTAAGTCTATGGGTTGAGAGCTCTACTATAACCACCTGATCCTCTTCTACGAATAATTCTTCTCTTACTATTTTTTTGATATCGTATCTCGTAATTTGCCGTTCTACGCCTGCGCTCCTGGCGACGCGGATCAACTGCCGGGACAATGTAGTTTTCCCAGACGCAGTCGGCCCCATTACGACAATAGCTGAACTCATTTGCGCTCCAATAACCAAACGCCTCGTCTAGCCTTATCTGGCCTTTCATGCGAGTAATCGAGGCGCCCTAGCTCTGTCACCAAGAAATCCTCTGGAGGGTTGATCATGTGGATAATTTCATCAATTGATTGACCAGGATGACCTTCAACGCATATATATTTCAAATTTTCAGATTTGAACAGCCTTTTTACATCCTTTAAATCGTCTAAATGCTTTATAATTGAGAACAATATTACTGTTTCATAGTCATAATCTGATATTTGTTTATAATTAAATGTCTCTTCAACAAATTTAATATTTGTGAACAAGTCATTAAGTGATGCAATTCTATAAGATAAAGAAATATTTTTTTTAATTGGCTCAACACCAACAACAGCATTCGCCCCCTTTTGCCGAACGGCCACTGCATTCATTCCAATATTACTTCCAACATCGAGTACATTCTTGCCATCGAAAACATAGTCCGGAAACATGTCTAATCGATTATAACAATCCATGCGGCGGCCCTGTACAATTGGCTGCCGATGAACATAAATAGTCTGATATGGCTTGTTGTCTTCCGATGTTGAATAGTAGTGATCCGAAGAAAGGTAGCGAACAATTGCCATATCTAAACTAATGAACTTTACAGAGAAAGGTTCATTTCGTGCGAGATAGCGAGCTATTCTGTGATTGCCGTCTAAGACTAGTATTCTTTCCGTTTTCGGCTCAATAGTTACAATAGGCTCATCGATTTTATGAATTGAATTTGACATTACAAGTTTCTCAAAAGACTCAACCCGATCAGTAATATGTCTATTTTTGTCCTTTTTGAGAGATAAAAGAGAGAAATTTTTCAAATAATATTTATACTCTTCAATGCCTATCGAATCCTTTCTGTTTAACATATCACGTGCGGCCCGGACATGTGGCATATCCAATATTCGAGGTAGTGGTGGCAACCCCTTTTCTTCAATGTATTTGATGTTCAACTCGTTATGTTGAAAAAAATAAATATTATTGAATTCACCTGGCTTAATCAAAAATTTATTTTTGCTTGCAAACTTGCCAATTTTGTACTTATCTATTTTTCTTTTTATTGAAATTCTTATCTTCTTTGCGCTAGAAATTCTCTTCATTACACTGCCATAAAACTTTTCCATGCGAGGATGCGCAATCGTGGCAGGCTAGAACGTGCATGTTCAATCCACGTCTTGACCCAGCGAATACATCCATTTGATGTCCGTTAGCCAGCGAACCGCTAGCATTGAATGTCAAGCGATCCTTTATCCCCGGCGATCGTTGGTCTAATGTCAGTGCCATAAGTGTCCAGACCGGTCAAACCGTGCCGCCGAGCGACCCTTCCAGCGTTGCTAGCTCTTGGCCGCCGGCCATAAGGTCCTGAAGCTCTTCAGGTGTGATCTGACCGCGTTGGGCGGTGCCGAGCGTCTGGCCGCGGTTAAGCACCGTGAACCGGTCACCCACGGCCATGGCGTGGCGCACATTGTGGGTGATGAAGACCACGGCCACATCCTGCTTGCGCACCTTATCGATGGTGGCGAGCACATTGGACGTCTGGCGTACACCCAAGGCCGACGTCGGCTCGTCGAGGATGAGCACCTTCGCCCCGAAATGCACCGCGCGGGAGATCGCAACCGTCTGACGCTCGCCGCCTGACAGCGTGCCGACCGCCTGGTCCGGCCCGCGCAGATTGATACCCATCTTGCGCATTTGTTCCATGGTTATGGCATTTGCCTTTTCATGGTCGAAGAAAGGCACGCCCACAACCTTCTTCACCGGCTCGTTACCCATGAAGAAGTTACGGCTGACGCTCATCAGCGGGATCATCGCCAAGTGCTGGTGCACCGTTGCGATGCCGGCATCCATGGCGTCGCGAGGGTTCTCGAAGTTCATTGGTTTGCCTTCGAAGTGGATTTCCCCCTTCGTCGGCTTGTGAACGCCAGACATCGTCTTGATGAAGGTCGACTTGCCGGCACCATTGTCGCCGAGCAGGCAGTGACATTCACCTGGGTAGACATCGACCGAGACACCGGCGAGCGCGATCACCGAGCCGAAATGCTTCTCGATGTTCTTCATCTGGATGATGGGCGCGTGGGTTGTACGAGTGTTCATATCAACGCTCCCCTGTGATGAGGCGACGGATGTAGGTGTTGAGGATCACAGCGCCGAGCAGGATGACGCCGAGGAAGACCCGGAAGAGCGAGCTTTCAACACCAGCGAAGAACAAGCCCTGCTGGACCACCCCGAAGATGAGTGCGCCGAGCGCCGCCCCCAACACCGAGCCGTAGCCGCCCGTAAGGAGCGCACCACCGATCACCACCGCGATAATGGCCTCGAACTCTTTCAGCAGGCCGCGGTCAGCGCCCGCTGAGCCAAACTCAAAGATCTGACACATCGCAAACACGGTCGCGCAGAACGCGGTGAACATGAACATCAGGATCTTCACCCGGTTCACCGGAACACCCGAGTTGCGGGCGGACTCCGCATCACCGCCCGCCGCGAAGATCCAGTTGCCGAACCGTGTTTTGGTCAGAAGCACATGGCCAAAGATGACCAGAACAATCGCCCAGACGATCAGTGCCGGGATGCCATCGACAACAGGCTGGCCCTGACGGCTGCCGCGTTCGAACGTATCGATGAGCTCATTGTTGCCCAGCCAGACAAAGAACCACTCGCCGACATTGCCGCCAAACAGGCCGGCTAGCCAGTCGCCTTCGGCCGCCTCGCGGATGCCGCCAATGATGGTTTTGTTTTCGATTGTCTGCGGCAGGTAAATCGTGAAGCCGCGCAGAATGAACAGGAATGCCAGCGTGACGATGAAGCTCGGCAGACCGGTTCGGATGACGATGAAGCCGTTGAGCGCGCCAATTGCGAGGCAAATGGCGAAGGTGAGGATAATGACCAGCCACATCGGCCAACCGAAGGTCACCGACATGATGGCGGTGATCATGCCAGCAAAGCCGATCATTGAGCCGACGGACAGGTCGAATTCGCCGGCGATCATCAACAGGCAGGCGCCAACGGCGATGATCATGAACTGCGCCGAAACGATCGACCAGTTCATGACACCTTGCGCTGCGAACATGCCGCTGTCGAAGGCGAAGAGCAGGAAGAAGGTGAACACCGCAATGGTGCCGACAATACCGCCAAGCTCCGGGCGGATCAGGGCCCTGCGGACGGCGGAAATTTCTTTGACGCGCTCATCGGCAGCGTCGGATGGAGAACCGGGTGTCTGAGTTGCCTCGGTCATGGTCTTCCCCTCAATGCGACGGATTCGGCCTGCCGAATTCCAGCGGAGTGAAATGCTGAGCGCGGTCGGTCACCGCACTGGCCATGCGTGGGAGTGTTTGGGGGGGGGGGGTGCACTCTGGCTGCCCCAAACGAAGTGGGGGCACCAAGTGGCGCCCCCGTATGTGTATCGTAGCTAGATCTTACCGGAACTCACCGGCATACTGCTCAATCTTCTCAAGCCCATCGGCAGTCACGAAGCCAGGGCCGGAGTTGATGTTGTTGCCGGGCAGAACGCCGTAGCGATCAAAGTTGGCTAGAACAACAACCGGCAGGTAGGCCTGCAGGAATGGTTGTTGGTCGATACCCCAAGCAATCGTGCCGTCCTTGATGGCTTGCACGATTTCGTCGCCAAGATCGAAGGTGCCGAAGTGGATGTCACCGGCCATGCCGTTCTCTTCCAAAGCCTGGATGGTCGGGTTTGCCGATACCGGGCCAAGGGTCAGGATGCCGTCGACGTCAGGATTTGCCGACAGGTAAGCCAGAACGCGGTTTTTGATTTCTGCCGGATCGGTGCCTGAATCCATCATGGAATCACCGAGTTCCACGCCAAGACCGTCGGCGTAGCCGCGGCAGCGCTCACCAACTGTCGGCTGCTGGATCGCGTGGTTGACACACAGGAAGTTGGTGACGCCTTCAGACGCGGCGCGCAGACCGGCTGCATAGCCAGCATCATATTCTGGCTGACCGACATACATCAGGGCGCCGACTTCGCGAGCCTGCTCAGGCGTGCCGGTGTTCATGATGATGACGTTGATGCCCTGATCGACAGCTTCGGAAATTGGGCCCTGGAGCACGTCGAAGTCAGCGAGCGTGGTGATAATGCCATTGGGGCCGGAAGCAGCGGCCTGCTCGATGATGCGGGCCATGTCGGCGATGTCGCCGGTAGGCGGGTTGCGGTACTCGACTTCAACGCCAACCTGTTCACCAGCAAGCGCAATGCCGTTTTTGATGGTGTTCCACCAGCTGTCGGAATCAGGCGCGTGGCTGACGAGAACATAGCGTTCGCCTTCAGCCTGTGCCGCACCAGCCACCATAAACGGTGCTGACACCACCATGGCTGCAACGGCGACCGATTTCAGCAATGCATTCATTGTTATTCCTCCCAGATTTGCTCCATGGGCGGTTTGCTTTTGGTTGCGATCTACCGCCTCACCTCAAAGGGTAATCATGAATCATCGAATTTTGCAACCGCTTGCAAAATGCGCACAGCCGGCGCATGCTTATTTGACAAGCATGTCCAATCGCGGGAGGGCCTTCACCACCAAAAGGCCGGACGATAAATGCCAGTGACATTGAAAGAGGTTGCAGAGCGCGCTGGTGTTTCGCGCTCGGCGGTCTCACGTACCTTTACCCAAGGGGCCTCGGTCTCTGACAAAACGCGGCGCAAGGTCGAAAAGGCTGCCGCTGAAATGGGTTACAGCCCCAATGCGCTTGCCTCGAGCTTGACGACCGGGCGTACTAAACTGATCGGGCTCGTCTCCAACAACTTTCATAACCCGATCTTTTTGGAAGTGTTCGACCTGTTCACGCAAGGCCTGCAGGAGCGTGGATTGCGTCCACTTCTGGTCAATCTGACCAATGAAACAGACCCCGCCCATTCGCTGCAGATGTTACGGCAATACTCGGTGGACGGCGTGGTGGTTGCCTCTTCCACCCTCCCTCCGAGCTTTGCCGAAGCCTTCAAGGCTGCCGGAATGCCGGTGGTGCATTCCTTCGGGCGCTGGTCGACCTCGCCCGATGTGCATGTGGTGGGCATTGACAATGTGATGTGTGGGCGGATGGCTGCGGCGGCGCTGATTGAGCGTGGGTATCAGAAGATCGCCTTTCTTGGCGGCCCGCAAAGCGCGACTTCCACACAAGATCGTCTGGCGGGTTTCCTCGATGTGCTGGAGGAACGTTCCTCCGTTAACGTTAGTCATACCTTCGCCGAGGCCTACTCTTTCGATGCCGGACGGGCTGAAATGCGACGCCTGATCGCTGAGGGCGACGTAGCCGATGCTTACTTCTGCGGTGATGATGTATTGTCAATTGGCGCGCTGAGTGCGGTGCGCGATGCCGGGCTCACGGTGCCCGATGATGTCGCCATTATCGGGCTGAACGACATGGAGATGGCAGGCTGGCAGAACATCAATCTGACCACGATCCGTCAGCCGATCCGCGAAATTATCAACTCGTCGATTGAGCTTGTGGTGGCGCTCATCAACGAGCCGACCCGTTATCCCGAAGCGCGGCTTTTCCCGTGCAAGTTGGTTGAGCGGGGCACATTACGCGCCCTGCCCCCGGTCAAACACTAACCAATCGCAGTCACTGAGTGCGGAACATGGGCGGGCGGGCATCGACCCAGGCACCCTTATCCTTGGCCGAACCAACGGATGCGTACACAGCCGCCATAGATCGCAGGCCATCCTCGGCCAGCGGCAAATGCGCTGCCGCCTCCTTTACCGCAACGCCCTTGGCTGATGCATGGATGGCATCGGCAAGATCCAGATAGATGTTGGCGACCGCCAGCGGGAAACCTTCAGGATGCGCAATCGGCACCCGGCTGAGGCGTGCGGCCATGTCTGAGATACCGGCCTCGCCCTTCTCGATGATCTCCGTGCGCCCGCCCAGCGGCGTCCAGAATGTCTGGTTTGGTTGCTCGGACGCCCAGCGCAAACCTCCCTTTTCCCCGAAGACCTGGATGTCGAGACCATGCTGACGACCAAGGGCGACGGTGGATGTCCAAAGCCGACCAACTGTTCCCCTTTCCGTGCGGAAGTTGACCATCGCATCGTCCTCCAGCACGCGGCCTGAAACGGTGGACGCAAAGTCGGCCGATAGGCTGGAGACTTCATCACCTAAAATAAAGCTCGCCAGATGCAGTGCGTGGATGCCGCAATCTGCCATTTGACCTGAGACCCCGGCTTGTTCCGGGTCATAGCGCCAACGCACCCGGGGGTTGTCGGCGTCATCGCCGGCCGCATGGTGACCATGGCTGAAATTAGCAACGACCGAGCGGATCGCGCCCAGTTCACCAGACGCCACCATATGGCGCATGTGCCGGATGATCGGATAGGCCGAATAGGCGTAGTTCACCGCGCAGATGCGACCAGAAGCATCGGCGGTCCGCACGATGTCCTCGCCCTCTTCCACGGTCATCGTCATGGGCTTCTCGCACAGTACATGGAACCCGGCATCAAGGAACGCCTTTGTGATCTCATAGTGCGTCGCGTTGGGCGTGGCGACCGTGACCAGATCGATGCGGTCCGGACGGCTCTTTTCGCCTTCCAGCATCTCCTGCCAGTTGCCGTAGGCGCGGTCAGCAGCGATGCCGAGACGCTGGGCATAGTCTTTGCCGCGCGCAGGATCATGATCCAAAGCACCGGCGTTGAAGGAGAAGAGACCGTCGGCAAGTGCGCCCAGCCGATGCGCCGGACCGATCTGGCTGCCTTCGCCGCCACCGATCATACCCCAAGACAAGCGTTTCATGGGCAGCGCTCCTTAGAATCCAATGGACTGCAGGTAGGTGCGATTAAGCCGAGCATCGCCCAAGGCGTCGGTATCAGGCAGCGTTGGATCGCAGTCCTGTTCGACTGTGCACCAGCCCTCAAAGCCGGCGTCCAAAAGGACCTGCCTGACGGCTGGGAAATCAACATCGCCATCGCCCAGATTGCAGAAGATGCCCTGCCCGCACGCCTCATAAAATCCAGTGCCTTTGGCGATAACATCAGCCTTCACAATGGGGTCGATGTCTTTGAAATGCATATAGGAAATGCGATCAATGTGGCGTTTCATGAAGGCAACCGGATCAAAGCCGGCATAGGAATGGTGGCCGGTGTCAAAGCAGATTTTGAGGATGCTCTCGTCCACCTCATTCAGCAGACGCTCAAGCTCTGGTTCGAAGTCCATGAAGCCAGCGGCGTGCGCATGGATACCAACTGTCAGCCCATACTCTTCCGTGCCCATTTTGGCGACATGGGCGATCCGATCACGGTAGGCGGACCATTCTGCCTGATCCATCTGTTCTGCAGCATCAACCCGCCCGGCCGTCGGCGCACGGCGCGGTGAGATCGAATCGATCAGCACCAGGTGCTGAGCGCCATGCGCCTTCAGCGCTTTGCAGGTGCGCACGGAACCATCCAGCACATCATCCCACGCCGCCGGATCATGGAATGGGCGAAACACGACGCCACCAATCAAGGTCAATGCATGCTCTGCCAGCGCCTCGCGCAGCATGGCAGGATCCTCCGGCATGAAACCGACAGGTCCAAGCTCGATCCCTTTATAGCCAGCCTCGGCACACTCTTTCAGCACGCTGCGCCAGGGCGGATTGCGCGGATCGTCGGCAAACTCCACACCCCATGAACAGGGCGCATTGCCAATGCGGATGGTCATGTAAGGACGTCCTTTGTCAAAAGGTGGAAACTTTTTGCCAGCTGCGCGCCTCGGACGACGCGATGGCAGCGGCAATGATCTGGTTGACCACCATGCCATCCCGGAAAGTCGGCCACACGGCCTCTCCGGAGTGTATGGCGGCGAGAAAGTCACGCGCTTCGATAGTGATCTGGTCTTGATAGCCCGTGCCATGGCCCGGGCCTTGGCAAAAGGGCTCATAGTCCGGGTGATCTGGCCCGGTCAGAATCTTGGTGAATCCCCGCTCGGCGCCTGGCCCTTCAGCCCGGTACAGCCAAAGTGCGTTCTGATCTTCCTGATCGAACCGGATCGCGCCTTTTGTGCCGTGGATCTCGTAAGCGTAGCCCATTTTGCGGCCCGTCGCGATGCGGCTGAAATGCATCTGACCCATCACACCGCTTTCAAACCGGCACATGAGTTGGGCCTGATCGTCATTGGTGACTTGCTCCGGGCCAGTGTCACCAAGCCTTGTTTTGTGGACGGTCTCGACCTCGGCCATCACCTCTGCGATGGGGCCAAGCAAGGCCAGCGCGCAGTTGATCATGTGCGGTGCAAGATCGCCCATGGTGCCGTTCGCCATGCCGCGCGTGCGCCAATTGGCTGCCAGCTCAGGATCGGCGAGGAAATCTTCAGTGTGCTCGCCACGGAACCATGTCACCTTGCCAATGGCACCATCTGCGACCAATTGGCGTGCATATTGCGTTGCTGGGGTGCGGACATAATTGAAGCCGACCATGTTGGCGACGCCCGCCTTCTCCGCTGCAGCAACCATCGCGCGGCTGTCATCAAGCGAGGCACCAAGAGGCTTTTCGCAGAGTACAGGCTTGCCAAGCGCAAAGGCGCGCTCAGCGATCTGGCGATGGGTGGATTGGGGCGAAGCAATGACTATGGCCTCAACGGACGCATCGTCCACAAGCTCCTGCCAGTCGGCGGTCGCGCGTTTGAAGCCAAAGGCGGCGCGGTAGCGCTCGGCCGATGCCGGCGTCGTTGCACAAACCATTTCCAGCACCGGGCGCAAAGGCGTGTTGAAAACCGCGCCAACCGCCGCCATCGCCACGGCATGGGCCTTGCCCATATAACCACCGCCGACAATTCCAACGCCGATATCCGGCATAGGCACCCCCTGCAAACCGTCCGGTCGTCGAATTTACTATTTGCAACCGGTTGCAAATCCAGTATCGTGAGATGCAACAAGACGCAATGGGCAAAAGGGCATGAAGACCCGTTTCGCCTACCCGGGGGAGATCAATGACCGCCAGCCCAACCAGTTCGGGTCCGCGCACGGTACGGCTGACCACGGCACAGGCCATCGTCCGCTTTCTGGCCAACCAGTTTATCGACATTGATGGCGTTGAAACCCGCTTGTGCGGTGGCGGCTTCGGCATTTTCGGGCACGGCAATGTGCCCTGCCTCGGGGAGGCGCTTTATCCCGTTCAGGATATCCTGCCGCTCTATCGTGGTCAGAACGAGCAGAGCATGGGCTTCGCGGCCGCTGCCTATGCAAAGTACCATTTTCGTCAGCGTTTCATGTTCTGCACAGCGTCTGCCGGCCCAGGTACTGCCAACCTGTTGACAGCGTCCGCCCTCGCCCATGCCAACCGGCTGCCGATGCTGATGCTATGCGGCGACACATTCCTGACCCGATTGCCGGACCCGGTGCTCCAGCAGTTGGAGCATTTCGGCAATCCGGCGCTTGGGCTCAATGACGCCTTTAAGGCCGTCACCCGCTATTGGGATCGCATTACCCATCCGGCGCAGATCATCCAGTCGCTTCCCGCCGCTGTGGCGACAATGCTCGACCCGGCCGACTGCGGGCCAGCCTTTCTGGGGCTGCCGCAGGATGTGCAGGGTTGGGCCTATGATTATCCCGAGGCGCTGTTTGAGAAGAGGGTGCACCGCATCCGTCGGCAGGCGCCCGATACCGCAGAGATCGCCGACGCTGCGGCGATTCTTGAAGGTGCGAGTCGGCCAATGATCATTGCTGGCGGCGGGGTGCAATATTCCGGCGCGGTTGCCGAGCTGACACTGTTCGCCGAAGCGCATCAAATTCCGGTGGTTGAGACCATCGCCGGGCGGGCCAACATGCTGGCAACCCACCCGCTGAACATCGGCCCGCTGGGCGTGACAGGATCTGACAGCGCCAATACGATTGCTGAACAGGCTGACGTTGTTTTGGCGGTCGGCACACGCCTTCAGGATTTCACGACAGGCTCTTGGACCGCTTTTGCCCATGACGCCAAATTCATCGGCCTCAATGCGGCTCGACACGATGCTGGCAAGCATCTTTCCCGGCCGGTCGTCGGCGATGCCAAGCTTGGGCTGTTGGCTCTCGGCGATGCTCTCGGCGGATACAAGACGCCAGAGGTTTGGACCGAGCAGGCCAAGTCGGAACGCGCCAGATGGGACACTTACGTCGCTGACAATGTTTCCCATGGCGACAACAGACCCAACTCCTACGCGCAAGCTATCGGCGTCGTGAACGAGCTGTGCGACCCGCGCGATCGTGTGGTCACCGCCGCAGGCGGTCTGCCGGCCGAAGTGACCGCCAACTGGCGCACGCTCGACATCGGAACCGTGGATGTGGAGTTTGGCTTCTCCTGCATGGGTTATGAGATCGCCGGCGGCTGGGGCGCTCGCATCGCCCAATCAGAAGGCGAGGCAGACAAAGACACCATCGTCTTCGTGGGCGATGGCTCCTATCTGCTTTTGAATTCCGACATCTACTCGTCGGTCCTAACGGGCAAAAAGCTGATCATTCTGGTGCTCGACAATGGTGGTTTTGCCGTCATCAACAAGCTGCAAAACAACACCGGCAATGAGAGCTTCAACAATCTGATTGCCGACTGCCCGACGGTGCCAGAACCTGTTTACGTCGACTTTGAGGCCCATGCAGCCTCCATGGGCGCGGTTGCTGAAACCGTGTCGAACCCTGCGGAGCTTGGCGAGGCGTTCAAGCGCGCGAAGGCGGGCGACAAGACCCACGTCATCGTCATGAAAGTCGATGCCTATGAAGGCTGGACCACCGAAGGGCACACTTGGTGGGAAGTCGGGACACCTGAAGTGTCGGAGAGCGAAAAGGTCCGCGCCGCCCACACAGATTGGGAATCCACTCGCCCCAAACAGCGCAAAGGTGTGTGATGAGAAGCTTTTCCGCCCAATCCGCTGATCCAAAAAGCGTCGTCGAAGAACTGCTTCAGGGCGGCGGCGCTGTGCGACTCACCGGTCTTTTCTCGGCTGAGGATATCGCTGAAGCGCGCGCGATTATCATGGAGCACTCGCAGGCAGAGGCGGAGAAGGTCACGCACTTTCAGGGCGCTGCCGAAGAGAGCGGTAAGCTGAACTTACAGCGGCGCGTCTGGAACCTGCTTGCCAAGGGCGATGTCTTCGGTCGCATGGCGGCCCATCCGGTTCTGATGGCCATCCTGCGTGAGTTCCTTGGCACCGAGTTTATCATGGGTTCCATCGCGGCGAACCGCATTTTGCCGGGCGGCCCAGGTCAGGAACCGCATGTTGATTACCCCTATTGGGATTTCCATGCGCCCGAAACGCATCCTGTGGGCCTCAACAGCTCGTTTCCGATGAATGCCCAAGTCTCGATCCTGCTTGACCCCTTCACCAAAGAAAGTGGCGCAACAGCCTACATGCCAGGCAGCCAGAAGGAATTGCGCTACCCCGGCGAGGGCGACCGCTTCTTCGAGCGCTGCGAGCGCATGCTGGGCGAACCTGGCGATGTGGCGCTCTTCTTTGGAGCGGCCTGGCATTGCGCTATGCCCAACCGGTCCGACCATGAACGCAGCGCCATCCTCATTCAGTATCTGCCCAAATGGGTGAAGCCGATGGAGGATATGCCGGCCGCCCTGCCCGCCTCCGTCTTGGAGCAGGCAAGCCCGGACCTTCGTCAATTGCTGGGGCTGAACTACCCCTATCCAGAAGTTCTTGATCAGGCCGATGCCGGCAACACCGAAGGGCGTGTGCGGGCATGATCGACCTTTCGGGCAACAATTTTGTCATTGTCGGCCGCGCCGGGATGGACATCTATCCCGATCCTCCCGGCACCAAGACCGAAGAGGCAACGCATTTCTTCACCTGCCTTGGCGGATCGTCGGCCAACATCGCGGTGGCCATCACAAAACAGGGTGGCAGCGCCTCACTTGTGACGCGTGTGTCAGATGATGCCGTCGGGCGTTTTGCCGTCAATGAACTCAAGAAGTACGGCATCGACCACAAGCATGTGACGCCTGTTGGTGGGGAAACGCGGACCTCGCTCGCGGTCGTAGAAAGCCGGGTGGAGGATCATCAGTCGGTCATCTATCGCAATGGCGCCGCCGACTTTCAGATGGCTGTCCAGGATGTCGAGGCGGTGGACTACAGTGCCTACACCGCGCTCATCACCACAGGAACCGTGTTCGCCGCAGAACCGTCGCGCACTGCGGCTTTTCGGGCGTTCGAACTTGCCAAAGCCGCCGGCCTGCCACTCATTTTCGATATCGACTACCGCCCGTACAGCTGGCCATCGCCGGAGGTCGCTGCGGAGGTTTACTCTCGCGCTGGCGCGATGTGCGATGTCATCATCGGTAATGATGTCGAATTCGGTTTCATGGCTGGCGACTACGCCAAAGGCCGGGCAAAAGCCAAGGCCCTTGTCGATGGCGGCGCGCAGATCGCCGTTTACAAGATGGGCGAGAACGGCGCGATCACCTACACACAGGATGGCGACATTGCGACCGGCATTTACCCGGCGAACGCTCTGAAACCGACGGGCGCTGGAGACAGTTTCATGGGCGGCTTTATCGCTGCACTGGCCGCCGGCAATAGCGTGAAAGAGGCTGTGCTGCGTGGTTCTGCCTCCGCCTCGATGGTTGTTGCACGCGTTGGCTGCGCACCGGCCATGCCAACAACAGAAGAGCTGGACGCGTTCTTGCGCGATCACCCCGGCCCCACAGTTCCCGATGCCGCCCAGGCGGACCAGACGGCGGCCTGAAAGGACAAGAGCGATGCATATCCCACCCTTTGAGAACCACAACAAACCGATCGTCGATGCCGGCGACGCGGTAGTGCCGCTCAACTACTTCAACATCGTGAAGCTTAAGAAGGGCGAGAGCTTTTCCTATCAGGTGCCGGGCTACGAAACGTGCATCGTACCAGCGACCGGGACCATCACAGTCGAGGTCGGCAGCGTCGCCTACGCCGATATTGGCAAGCGCTCCATCGACGTCTGGGATGGCGAGCCGGAGGGCGTTTATGTTCCGACCGGCATGGAGGTCAGTTTCACCTGCGACAGCGATGTGGCGGAAGTCTTCATTGCCGGTGCCAAGTTCGATCAAACGCTCGAACCGTTTGCCGTGCGCTCGCATGAATTGGATATCGTGCAATACGGGTCCGATGACACAAAGACCCACCGCAAGATCAAGCACATTCTGGGTGGCCAGTACCATGATCGTGTGGGCCGGCTTTTGGTTTCTGAGCTTTACACCGTCGGTCAGGGCGGCTGGTCAGGCTTCCCGGCCCATAAGCACGATACGGATCGCTTGCCGGATGAAACGCGGCATGATGAGACCTACAATTTCCGCTTCCGGCCAAACTTCGGCTCCGGCGTTCAGATCCTTCAAAAGGACGAAAACAAGCCCGGAGAAGCCTTCCACATTGTCGACGGTTCGACCTTCCTGATCGACAAGGGCTACCACCCATGCGCGGTGATGCCGGGTTATGAGATGTACTACTTTACCATTCTTGGTGGGCTCTCACAGCGTAGCCTAAAGCAATACTTTCAGCCCGTTCATGCGCACCAGCTTCACACCATTCCTGGCATCATGGATATGGTCGCGAAATTCAAATGACCGGTGTCGATCAATGACGCTTGCGACGCTGTCGGAGGTCCTCCAACCGGCCATGGTGGGAGGCTACGCTGTGCCCGGCATGGTGTGTCTTGGCTGGGAGGATATGCGCGCCTATGCCATGGCGGCTGAGGCCGAAAAGGCACCGGTGATCCTGCAAGCTGGGCCGAGTTGCCGTGAGCACACGCCCCTACCCGTTCTGGGCGCGATGTTTCGCTATCTGGCAGAAAACGTCAGCGTGCCGGTGGTAGCCCATCTGGACCATGGCTACAGCGCTGAGGAATGCCGCGAGGCCATCGACAGTGGCTTTTCCTCGGTCATGTATGACGGATCGCGCAAACCACTCGCTGACAACATTTCTGAGACGAAAGCGATTGCGGATAGGGCGCATCGTGCCGGCATCTCCTGCGAGGGAGAGATTGGTTTCGTGGGCTACTCCGGCGGTGAGGCATCGGCCGGAACCGATCCCGATGAAGCGGCGCATTTCGCCCGCGATACCGGCGTCGATGCCGTGGCCATCTCCGTTGGCAATGTGCATTTGCAGCAGGACCATGAAGGCGGCCTCGATGAGCCGCGCATCCGCTCAATAGAAGCCGTAACGAACATCCCGCTTGTCATCCATGGCGGATCGGGCGTGCCGCACGCGCAGCGCTTCGCACTCGCCCAAGGCTCCGCGATTGCCAAGTTCAATATCGGCACCGAGTTGCGCATGGCGTTCGGCCAGGCACTTCGCGAGGCCGTCAACAGCGATGCTGAACGTTTTGACCGCGTGCAAATCCTAAAGGACACGCATCAACCGGTTTTTGAAGCGGCGCGCGCCGCAATCCGGTCGGTTGGCGCGCATGGAAAGGCAGCCTGACATGGTACGGATCGGATTGTTGGGATGTGGCCGGATTGGGCAAGTGCACGCGCTATCGATAGGGCAAGTGGGTGGTGCGCAATTGGTTGCAGTCGCCGACGCCGTGCCCCAAGCCGCCGAGGCGGTTGCTGCGTCATACGGTGCGGCCGTTCGATCCATCGATGCTGTCCTGACCTCCGGTGAAGTGGACGCGGTGGTCATCGGCACGCCGACGGACACGCACTACACCCTCATTCATCAAGCAGCGGCTAGCGGCAAAGCGATTTTCTGCGAAAAGCCAGTTGATCTCGATACCGACCGTATTCGCGAGTGCGTTGCAGCAGTTGAGGCAGCTGGCGTGCTTTTCATGGCCGGCTTCAACCGTCGGTTTGACCCCAACTTCGCATCAATGGCCCGACAGATCCGTGACGGCGTTATTGGGAACGTCGAGCTAGTAACGATCCTGTCACGCGACCCCTCCCCACCGCCTGTCTCTTACATTGAGCGCTCCGGCGGTCTGTTCCGGGACATGATGATCCATGACTTTGACATGGCTCGGTTCCTGCTCGGTGACGAGGTCGTCTCGGTCTCAGCAAGCGGCTCCTCTTTGGTTGATCCAGCCATTGGTGCGGCGGGCGATGTGGATACGGCGGCGGCAATTCTCACCACAGCGTCCGGCACCATCTGTCAGATTTCCAATTCCCGGCGGGCGCCCTACGGCTACGACCAGCGAGTGGAAGTTCACGGCTCCAAAGGCCTGCTCCGAGCCGACAACCAATTGGAATCGACGGTGGAACTTGCCACCGGTGACGGCTTCCGCCGCTCACCGACCCAGCACTTCTTTTTGGAACGCTACGCGGAAGCCTACCGTCTTGAGATGGCGGCCTTCATCACGGCCATCGAAAAAGGCGCGCCGCCCTCACCCACCATTGAGGACGGGTTGCGTGCCCAGATGATCGCCGACGCGGCAACAACCGCCCAGCAGGAGAGCCGAGTGGTCGCATTGGACAATGGCTAGGGCGTGTCTTTGGCTGAGGCATCCGCAAATGCCTGGAAGACTGTGATCACGTAGGCAGCCAGACCTTCGGTGTGCTTGTCGAAGCTCACCTGATAGCGCGGGTCGGCTTCATAAAGCGCCGCCAATCGACCAAGATGTTCGGCATCGCAGGGGTAAAACCAACGATCTATGAGGTCGCGGTAACCCTCAATCGCTGACCGGGCCTCTGGATGATCAAACTCCCGACCAGAACGCATGGCGTCTGCCAGGTCATCTAAGGCGGCGGCATTTTCGCCCTTATAGGTCTCCCACTCCTTCGGTGAGTACGCTTTCGTCCGATCCTGCGCGATGGACCAAATGTCGGTGCTCCCCCAGCGATCACGCGCTTCTTTTTCCAGGGCTTTCGCTTCAAAGCCGTCAAACAAATCTGCCATGGCCATCTCCTTTGGATTTGGATTCTCGATCTCCGCAAGTGCCCGATCGATGCTGGCCACCAAAGCTTCGTGCTCCTTGATCGCCTTCTTCAGCCCGTCGCGCTGTTTAATGAGCGCGGTGCGGCGATCGAAGTCGGGATCTTCGAGGAGGCGGCGAATGTCAGACAGCGGTAGGCCCATCGCGCGGTGCACAAGGATCGTGTGCAAGCGCTGAAGGCTGTCGCTGTCATAGAGCCGTCGCCCGCTTTCTGAGCGGGTCGCCGGCGATAGGAGGTCGATCTCGTCGTAATGGTGCAGACTGCGCACCGAAACGCCAGAGATACGGGCTACCTCGCCAACCGAAAGAAGCTTTAGGCGTGCCATGGCAGGCCTTTTGCAACCTCACATCGCGTAAGGTTCAAGCCTTTTCCTCGGAAAACCTGGCCAGCGGGTCGAACACTGGCTTTTAACCGCTGGAAAGTGATTCCGCGATCGCACGAAAGACCTCAACAGTCTCATGGTCATGGAGGTCAAAATCCGGGTCAGCGCTCGTCTTGACGATCACAACCTGATGCCGGGGATGGATGTAGATGTACTGCCCCCAAATGCCGATCGCGAGGTAGTCGCCTTGCGGGTTCTCAGGGATCCACCAGTGATAGCCATAGCCAAACGTCCAGAAGGAATGTGGGTTTTCGCCGGGTTGGAGGTGCGGTCCTTCGGGCGTGATGGTGTCGTTGATCCAATCTGCCGGGATGATCTGAACGCCGTCTCGTGCGCCGCCTTGCAGGTAGAGTTGCCCGAATCGGCCATAATCGCGCAGCGTGGCATTGAGGCAGCAAAGCGGTAGAACCTCACCGCTGCGACCGGTGCTCCAGTAGGCGTCGGCCTCAGCGCCCATCGGACCCCACAGCCGCTCTTCCAAAAACGCGTCGATGGTCGTGCCAGTCGCGCCTTCGAGTGCCAGGCCCAGGGCTATGCTGTCTGAACTGATGTACTCATTGTAAATCCCCGGCGTCCGTATGGCTTCCTGATCGGCAAGTGTTTCGACAAGCGTCGTCCCCGTCGCAAAGCCGAAAAACAACTGATTCACATCGGACATTGGGCTGTCATAGTCCTCATCGAACCCGATGCCCGACGACATGGTCAAGACGTCGATCAGTGGGACGGCCCCATAGGCTGTGCCTTCAAGCTCCGGCGCGAAGGTTGCTATCGGCGCTTCAATATCCTCGATAAGCCCATCGCTGACGGCAATGCCCACCAATGCCGACAACACCGACTTTGCCACCGACCAAGATGTCAAACGCGCGCTTTCTTCGGCCCCGAGATGGTAGGTTTCATGAGCGATCTCCCCATTGTGGAGAACCAAAAGTCCGGTGGTCTGCGTGAGCTCCAAAAAGGCTGCCAGATTCCGTCGCTCGCCGTTGAAGGGATACGTTTCGGTGAGCCTCCGTTCGTTTCGTGGCAGTTCCCAGACCTCGCCCGACTGGGCAATCAGCTCGTAGGGAAAGACCGCATCCATGTTGCGGAAGTTCTCAACCCGGTAGTCTTCGGCGAACAAGGTGATGCCTGCCCAATAGGGGCTATTGCGCAACCAGATGTAGCCGCCGGCAGCCGCAAGTCCGAGGCAAAGCAGGACGACAAATATCGAGCGAAAAACGGTGCGCTTGGTCATGGCTTCCTTTTAAGACTGTCGGTGGCCTGGGGCAGAATCCGACAATTAGTGGAAGCTGTTGAACGGGATTTCGAGATCGTGTCTGCCCGTAAGGAAGGCGCCGGTTCGGTGGTCCCCTGATGCGCGACGTCAGCCCATCCGGTGGCTAAACCAGGTGCTGCGCGATGGCCGCGGCGAGCTTTGCGTTGTTCTTCACCAGAGCAATGTTGCTCTCAAGGCTTCGTCCCTCGGTTAGCTCGACAATACGGCCCAGCAGGTAGGGCGTGACGCCTTTACCGGTAACGCCCTCGCGCTCCATATCGGTCTGCGCTGCTGCGATGTATGTGTTCATCTCCGCCTGCGGGATTTCGCTTTCGTGCGGGATTGGATTGGCGATGAGCATGCCGCCATCAATGCCAAGCCTATCACGCTGTTGTTGAAAGGCCGCGATGGCCTCAGCGGTGTCGACCCGCAGCGGCGCGTCCAATCCCGACTCCCGTGACCAGAAGGCCGGCATCGCGTCCGTCTGGTACCCCACAACCGGCACGCCCTGCGTTTCAAGAACTTCCAACGTCTTCGGGATATCGAGGATCGCCTTGGCGCCTGCTGCTACCACGATGACGCTGGTACGGCCAAGCTCCATCAGATCGGCGGAGATATCGAAGCTCTCTGACGCACCCTTGTGCACGCCGCCAATGCCCCCGGTGGCGAACACCTGGATGTCCGCCATCTCGGCGATCATCATGGTGGCCGCCACAGTGGTTCCGGCGTTTTCGCCCTGTGACACTGCGAAGGCAAGATCAGCTCGTGAAACCTTGCGTGCGCACTTGATCTGGGCAAGCTGCTCACGCTCGTTTTCTGTAAGGCCGACCTTCACACGCCCGTCGATTACGGCGATTGTTGCGGGAACCGCGCCGCCATCGGCGATGACGCCTTCCACCATAGTCGCCATTTCACGGTTCTGCGGAAACGGCATGCCATGGGTGATGATGGTGCTTTCCAGAGCGACCACCGGCCGCCCCTCCTTCAGGGCCGACGCCACATCGGGATGGAGATCAAACGCGACGGGGAGATCATTGGTGGTCATTCAGGTCTAGCTTTCTGGTTTCTTCTGGGCGTGTTTGTTGGCCTGCTCGTGCAGCCAATCGGCTGAGAGTTCGGGGCGGACATCTAGCACCGATTGAACAGTCAGACCGGCAAGCAAAGCGCCGATCTCAGCGGCACTCTCTAGGCTTTCTCGGCGCACCAATCCATGCAGTGTCGCTGATATCAATGCATCGCCAGCCCCAGTGACATCAACAGGTTTGGCGCTGACCGCCGGATGATGGCTGACGCTGCCCTGTGTTCCCACGAGATGGCCCTCGGAACCCATTGTCAGAACCACGTTCGCCGCTCCGCGTGCGAGCAAGTCCAGCACCTGCTCGCTGGGTACCGCAGAAGGCGTTCCCAACATCGCCCCTGCCTCATCCAGATTGGTGAAGAGCACATCGATCCCCGTCAGGTCTTTGGGCAGCCGTCTGGCTTTGGGCATGGAGACGGTGTCGATGGCCAAGCGAACGGAAAGGTTCCGGCAGGACTGAAGCAGCAGGTGCAGTGTATCGGCCGGCAGATTGCACTCGGCGAATACCCATGCCTGGTCAGAAAGTGAAGGCCAAACCGATTCCAGACCTTCAGGGGTCAGGCTGTCCAAGATGTCCATTGCCGCGGCAGCTGAGAAGAGTTCACCGTCGTCATTGAGTATGGCAGCATACTCCGCGGTCGCCAGGCTTGGTGAAACCGTGACCTGATCCATACCCACGCCCAGGGACCGCATGTGATCGCGGATGCTCAGTCCGGCGGCATCATCGCCAAGGGCTGAGACAAGCGACACCGAATGCCCTAACCGGGCGAGGTTTTCAGCCACATTACGCGCAACGCCGCCATAGCTCACGGTGAGCGATGCGGGGTTGGACGTGCGCGGCAGGATCGCTCGCTTAGACCGATACTTACGGTTGATCACTGCCCCGCCGATGCAGGTAATGGCCGGGTGCGTCGGGCTGCTCAAAGGGCGGTCTTTCTGCGGCACGAGGTCGGTGTTGAAAGGAACGGCACCATGGCCTTTTAATCCAACTTGTAGAGCCGCACCGCGTTCTGTGAGGCGATCTTGGCCTGCTCATCAGGCGACAGGTCCGACAGGATGGTGCGTGTCATGGCGATCCATTGGGGGAGATCAGAGGTGATGTTCACCACTGGCCAATCACTGCCCCAAACCATGCGGTCTGGGCCGAAAACCTCAAGAACGTAATCCACATAGGGCCGCATGGCTTCCAACGTGGCGTTTTGCGGGTCGCAGTAAGCCAAGATGCCGGAAAGCTTGCAGTGCACGTTGGGTAGTTCAGCCAGTGCCTTCATGCCTGAACGCCAGGGATCAATGGCGCCGCCAGCGATGTCCGGCACGCCGCAATGGTCCAGAACCAGAGTTGTGTTGTCACAGGCCATGGCCAGGTCGCGCGCGATGGGCAGCTGACGGGCGAGAAAACACATGTCGAATGTCTTGCCCGCATCGCCAATCCTGCGGACATTCGCCCGAAAGGTTTGTGTCTGGGAAACCCCATCTTCGATTTCGTGAAGAATGCGTCTGAAGCCCACGATGCCAAGCGAATCGGCGGATTCCAGATTAGCCTGGAACCCATCGTCGCTTTCCGGGCGAACGGTGGCGATCAGGCCAGCGATATTACTGCCGGACTGGCGTGCCAAGCCGGCGATGAAAGGGGCTTCCTCGCGCCACCGATCATCATCGACGGCGACCTCCATGAAAAGCGTGCGCTCGATACCTAGTCCCTTGGTCAGCGCCTTGTAGTCATCCAGCGTGAAGGCACGGCCAGCAAGCGCGTCAACACCGGCGGCCCAGCCATAGGGCAGCTTGTCGGGATAGAGCAGATGTTGGTGGGTATCGAGCAGCGGCAGCATGGAAGTTTCCTTGGGCCCTTAATCTTATGGGCCCATCGACCATAGAGGGCTGGCCATTGTCCAGCCTGCCGATCATGTGTCCGCCTGGAGGCAACCACGAGAGGTCGCCGGTTGCCAGGGAACTGGAAATCATTGCCGCGTGCGTCTCAGCGCACGTCAGACACTCTGGTGATGCCCCAGCGACGTTCATTTTGCGAGATTGTCGTGTGGCCGGCTTGCGATGGCCGAAACCGCGCTAGGTCTCTAGCGCAGCACAAGCACCGAGCAGGTTGAGCGCCGAACAACGCGACTGGTCGTCGAGCCGAGTGCATAGTCCACCGCGCCGGGAGCCTGCGATCCAATAAGGATAAGATCGTGCCCGTTGGCTTTGGCGAAGTTCACGATCTCCAGGCCTGGCTTGCCGTTCGTGACCACGCAATCAACATCATCGGCACCTTCAGCGACGGCCTCCAACTTCTTTCGGATGGCATCGCTTAGATGGTTTTCTGATTTGACGGTGACGAACTCAGCAACAAAGCCTGGAATGCTCTCCAGGACCGTTAGCAGAGTGATCCGCCCACCCGGCGCGAGCATTTCGCGCGCCTTAGCGAGTTTCGGCGCGATCAGCGTTTCATGGTCGAGAGCCACGGGGATGAGAATATTCTTGTACATGCTTTCCTCCGTCTATGCGGGATTGCCTGTTTAGGAGAACCAGTGGGCCAGCAGAGCCATTCCGCCAGCGATGAAAAGGGCGATAAAGACCGTTTGCGCGGTGATGGCAGCGACCGCCGCGCCACCCACCTGGGTGACATCGGACAGGTTGGTTTTGATGCCGACAGCGGCGATTGCAATCAGGAGCATCCAGCCGGATGCTGTTGCCAGCACGCTTTGAAGAACCTCTGGAACATCAAAGAAGGAGTTGATCGCTGCCAGCACAATGAAGGCGATCACGAAGGTTGGAAGGAGCGGCGTACGTTTGCCGCTGGCATCCACCTCCCCTGGGGCGAACCTCCGTGCGAGCAACGCAATGCACAGGACCGTCGGGGCGAGCATGGAGACGCGCAGAAGCTTGACCAATGTGGCGATCTCTCCAGTCTCGTCGGAAACCGAGAAGCCCGCACCGACCACCTGAGCGACATCATGAATGGCCGCCCCGAAGAAGATGCCCGCCGTTCTGTCATCAAGGCCCATGGCCCCCGTGATGAGCGGATAGAGCACCATCGCGACCGTCGAGAGAACCGTCACACCAACAATGGTGAAGACAAGCCGGTCCTCCGACTTCTCATCCTTCGGCAGTACAGATGCGATGGCGATGGCCGCCGACGCTCCGCAGATCGCCACCGCGCCTGAGGAGAGCACCGCGAAACGCGCCTTAGCATTGGTCATCCTTGCCAGAAGCAGGCCGAAGCCGATTGTCGCCGCGATGCTGATGGCAAGAAGCGAGACCATTGCCCAACCCAATTCGGCCACCATTTCGAAGCTGATACGCGCACCGAGGAGGGCCACACCGATGCGCAGCACCGGTTTGGCGCCAAACGCGATCCCGGGCTTGAGCGCGGGCACCGTGTTCACCCGATTGATGGCGAGCCCGAAGACAAGGGCCAGCAACATGGCTGGAAAAATGCTGTTGTCGGCGACCAGTTGGCTGATAGCAGCCACCAGCACGGCCAAGGCCAGACCCGGGACAACGCCTAGAGCATGTTGGGACCCGGATATCGCCTGCTCAACCAGCGTGCGAAGTTGGGAACGCTCGTCAACGGTTTGATCGGATGAGACATCGCCAGTCATCGTGCCGCTTGCCTCGCAGCCGGCAAGTTATCCGACGATGAGGCAAGCTCGATAACACGATCGACATAGGCTCTTGGAACAGCAATTCCGTCACGCTCGGCCTTTGCGCGCAGACCTTCCCGCCGGTCGCCCGGCACGCGTGCCCCCTCAAATCCATCAAGCAAGGAGAGCAAGCCTTCCAGCCTAGCGGCAAAATCCACATCATGAGGTGGCTTCAACAGCAGCAAGAACTGACCGACATCCGGCGGCGGTCCGTCTGGTGTAAAAAAGCTCGACACGTCTTTGCTCAGCGATGAACCTGTCATCAGCGCCGCCAAGATTTCCACCATCAGGGCCAGCGATGTGCCTTTGGCTTCTCCAATGGGCACCATGGTGCCGGCCAGGCCCTTGGCTGGGTCGGTTGTTGGCTGCCCCGCCCGATCGACCGCCCAGCCTTCCGGGATCAGTTGACCAGTTTTGTGGGCATGCATGACCTTCCCACGCGCCACTTTGCTCAGGGACAAATCGATGACGAGCGGCGCTCGTCCTGAACATGGGGCGGCGAAAGCAATCGGGTTGGTACCGTAGAGTGGCTGACTTGCCCCCCACGGCGCGATGGCCGCTGGCGCATTGGCAACCATGAAACCAACAAGCCCGTGTTCGGCGATCCGGCGCACCTGGACTGACAGGGCTCCACAATGGTGGGAATGAGCGACCGCCACTGAAGCCACGCCCATCTCGGCGGCCAGCGCACTGCCTTGCTCGATTGCCGCATCAAGGGCGGGATAGGCAAAACCGTGTTCAGCGTCGACTTGAAGCACGGCGGGAGCCGTCTGGCGGGTCTTTGGCTCGGCGGAGGGATTGATTTTGCCGCTGCGCACCTGCGCGATGTAGTCGTCGACGCGCGAAAACCCGTGGCCTGCCTGGCCTTCCATCTCCGCTTCAACAAGAGCGTCGCTCACGCTCAATGCAGCGCCATGTGACACGCCATTGGCCGAGAACGCATCGATCAGAAGCGTTTTGGCGCCATCAATGGAAAGCTGTACGGTTGCCGACATGAAGCGTGAGACCAAAGAGGGCGCGCAACCAAGAGCGAGAGGTCGCGCGCCATCCTTTCTTTAGGCGCTGCGATAGAGCTTGGTCATCGAGAATTCCCGATGGCCCAGCGCTTCGGCAGCCGTGTTGCGGCCATTGGCAGTGCGACGGATCATTTCGATCAGCGCGTCGCCGGCCTCATCGATGGTCTGCTCGCGTCGCAAAATGCCCGAGACATCCACATCCACATGCTCACCCATTGTGCGCACGGTGCGCGGGTTGGCGGTGATCTTGATGACCGGGACAATCGGGTTGCCGACCACATTGCCCTGCCCGGTTGGGAAGGTGTGGATGACGGCACCGCCAGCGGCCATCAGGGTTACGCATTCTGCGGCCGCGGACGAGGAGTCCATGAAGTAGAGTCCATAGCCTGATTTTGGCGGCTCAGCAGGTTCCAAAATGTCGATGTACTGTGAGGTGCGACCGATCTTTTCCAGATTGCCGAGGGCCTTTTCTTCGATCGTCGTCAGGCCGCCTTCAATGTTGCCCTTTGTCGGCTGGCTATCGGACAGATCGTCGGTCTGGTGGGCGAAGATCACGTCATCCTGGTAGGACTTCCACATGGCGTACCAGCGCTCACCAACTTCTTCGTTGATCGCGCGCTTCTGGCAGATGTGCTCAGCACCGGTGATCTCCGATGTTTCACCAAAGAAACCGGTGATGCCTTCCGGCAGGAGCTTGTCGTACATGTTTCCAACCGTCGGGCAGGAGCCCAGACCGGTGGTGGTGTCGCTCTCGCCGCACTTGGTGGAAACCCAAAGCTCCTTGATCGAGCACTCTTCGCGTTGGATCTCCGAGGCCTGATGGACGAACTCTTTGGCAGCCCAGGAGGCGGCGCGGATCGTTTCCAGATCGCCTTTCTGCTCGATGGAGAACTCAGCCACGGGCTTGCCGGTTTCGCGTATGCCGTCAGCGATGCGTTTGGTCCAGCCCGGTTCAATGCCGATGACGACAACCGAGTGGACGTTCGGGTTCGCGCCGGTGCCGATGATCGTGCGGAAATGAAGCTCAAGGTCTTCACCAAACTGCAAGCGGCCATAGGCGTGTGGGATCGCCAACGTGCCCTTGATGTTGTTCGCCACCGCCTCGCAAGCCGCGTTGGAGATGTCGTCAACCGGCAGAATGAGCACATGGTTGCGCACGCCCACACGGCCGTTCTCCCGCCGGTAGCCGTGGAAAGTGATGTTGGAGTATTTCGATGCCATCGTCGCGGTTCCTTACCAGCGCTTGGTTTTGCAGTTGTGGGTGTGCAAGTGCTCGCCCTGCCCAATGTCCGCGATGATCTTGCCGATGTCCTCGCCATACTTCATCGCCGTGTCGCCGTCCTTCAGATCGACGAGCGCGATCTTGTGGCCGATGGGCACATCGTGTTTCGCAGTGAGGCGGAAGGTGGAGTTGTCGTGGGTAATGCAGCACAGCATGTCCGTGCCTGCCTTGAGCCCCTCAACCACGACCACTCCGACATTGTCGGCCTTTTCGTGGACAAGCAGATGGGGGATTTCGGACATTTTGGTCTCCTAATGGACAGGTTTGAGAATGATTTTGGGAGCGGCAACGCGCCCCTCACGGATGTCTTGAAAGGCACGTGCGCCATCCGAAAGTGCACGCATTTCAGTCCAGTCGAGTGGCCCGAGGCGACCATCGAAGATCGCAGCGCACGTGTCGCGGAAGTCCTGCATTGTGTAGGTGTAGGTGCCAATGAAGGTGATCTCCTGCAGCGTGATGCGGCGGATATCGAGGCCACCATCAGAGCTACCCAGACCGATGTGCATGATGACCCCGCCCGGACTCACCAGGGCAGAAGCGGCCGCGCGCGTCGCGGTATAACCGACCGCATCGACAACGAGCGGGACGGTGCCATCTACGGGGACATTGTTGATCGTGATGTTACACGTCTCGGTCAGATAGGTAGCGCGTTCAGCATTGGGTTCGGCCAATGTCACTTGCTCGACGCCCATGGCGCGCAAGGCCAGCACAGCAGCCAAACCAATGGCTCCGCCGCCGATGACGTGCGCGCGGCGTTCATCAGCTGGGTGAAGCGCCTCAAGTCCCAGCCGCGCTGCATGCCAGCTGACCGCGATCGGCTCAGCCAAAGCAGCTTTATCAAGGCTTACATCGTCGGGCACCGTTACAAGGTTCGTCAGCGGCATCGCCACATAACCTGCGAATGCACCTTCGCGGGGCGGCATGGAAATGATCTGGCGTGCGGGACAGAGGTTTTCGCGGCCTGATTGGCTTGCATGGCTTGTGGGGTCGGTGACGAGCGGGTTGATCGTCACCCGTCGACCGACATTCGGGCCCGCCACCACTGTCCCAGCCGCCTCGTGCCCCAAGATTAGCGGCGCCGGACGACGTTCATCGTGGCCCAGAAAGGCGTGCATATCCGATCCGCAGATGCCAACGCTCTCAACCCGGATGAGCGCTTCGCCTTCCCCCAAAACGGGGTCATCAGCGTCACGATAGTCCAGGCTTTCTGGGGCGGTGTAGACAAGGGCTTTCATTTCGCCGTGTAGCCCCCATCCAACATGAGGGTCTGTCCGGTCACATAGTCAGACGCCCGTGAGCACAGGAAAAGCAGCGGGCCGTCTAGATCCTCCGGCTCGCCATTGCGGCCAATACAGGTCTGATCGGCATTGCGCTTGGCGCGCTCTGGATCACCAAACACTTGGGCCGTCAGCTCGGTTTTAAAGAAACCAGGCCCAATAGCATTGGTCGTGATTCCAGCCCCCGACCAGGCCTCGGCCATTGCGCGCGTTAGCTGCCCAATGCCGCCTTTGGATGCGCCGTATGCGATCCCGCCGGGAAAGGCGCGGAACGTCTGAAGGGAGGCGAACAGGACGATCCGACCCCACCCGGAGGAACGCATGGCGGGAACCAGCAACTGGCTGAAAAAGAATGGTGCCGAGAGGTTGATCGCAAGCGTGCGGTCCCACCCTTCAAACGTCACATCGTCGGCCGGTTCGCGGGTGTTAAGTCCAGCTGCATGGACGACAATGTCGGGCGCTCCGAATGGCTCTGCGGCTCTTTCAGCCAGATCGGAAAGGCCATCGCGGTCGGCCACATCACCGACGAGCGCATGCGTTTCGCCCTCCGTCTCGTGCTGCCAGGCATCCAGCGCCTCTTTGCGACGAGCAAGGCCAACAACCTTGGCGCCAGCTTCTGCCAAGACAGTGGCTGCGCGGCGACCGAGGCCAGAGCTGGCGCCGGTAACGCACGCCACTCGCCCAGAAACACTGAAAAGGGCGGCGCCATCAGACATCAGCTGTGAGGTCGAACTCTTGGTCTGGGAAATACTTCTTCAGCCGGATATCGGCCGTGCGCGCATGGCCTTCCATGCCTTCTAGGCGGGAGATGCGGGCTGTCGCTTCTGCAATAGGGCGCGCACCATCGCGCGTCGCCCGCTGCCAAGTGACGATCTTCATGAACTTATGAACTGACAGACCACCGGTGTAGGACGCAGCGCCTGACGTCGGCAGCACATGGTTGGTGCCGGACGCCTTATCGCCAAAGGCCACCGTTGTTTCCTCGCCCAGGAACAGCGAGCCGTAACAGGCGAGACGTTCCAGCCACCAGTCCAGGTCATCGGCCTGCACCGTCAAATGTTCCGGTGCATAGGCATCAGACGTCGCGGCCATCTCCTCGCGGTCCGCGCAAAGGATGACCTCGGCATAGTCACGCCAAGCAGCTGTCGCATTGTCGCGATTGACCTGCGGCAGCGCATCAATAAGCGTTGGCACCAGCCGCATGACCTCCTCGGCCAGTGGACGGTCATCCGTGACCAGCCAAACCGGTGAGTTGTAGCCATGCTCAGCCTGACCGACCAGGTCGGCAGCAACAATCATTGGATCGGCGGTCTTGTCGGCAAGGATGAGGCTGTCAGTCGGGCCGGCGAACATATCAATGCCGACACGGCCGAACAGGATACGCTTGGCCTCGGCGACAAACTGGTTGCCAGGGCCAACAAGAATGTTGGCCTTCGGGAGACCGAATAGACCGAACGTCATCGCGGCGACGCCCTGGACTCCGCCCATGGCGAGGATCTTGTCCGCTCCACAGACGTGCGCCGTATAGACAATGGCCGGATTGACGCCGACCCCAGAACGCGGCGGCGAGCAGGCCACGATGTGGTCGCAGCCGGCGACCTTGGCGGTGGTCACCGTCATAATCGCGCTGGCAATGTGGCTGTAACGCCCGCCAGGAATGTAGCAACCGGCAGCATCAATCGGGATGCTCTTCTGACCCGCGGTGAGACCGGGAACGATCTCCACCTCAACATCGGTGATGGTCGCCTTTTGGGCCTCGGCGAATTTCTTCACATTGGCGTGGGCAAACTCGATGTCGCGTTTCAGCTTCTCCGGGACCTTAGCGCTCGCTTCGGCGATTTCAGCCTCACTGAGCAAAACCGCCCCGTCATACTTGTCGAACTTCGCCGCGTACTCGCGCGCCTTCTCATCGCCCCCGGCCTCGATGTCATCGAGGATCGACTGCACGATCTTGTGCGTGTCGCTTGCATCGCTCTCAGACGTCAGCGTTGCTTTCTTGAGGTACTCAACGGTCATTCTGAGCGGTCCTATCGGTTAATCTCTGGAAGCAGCGACGTGGAAAACGCAGGGATGTAGGCGATCATCAACGTCACGATCAGCATGAAGAAAACGAAGGGGATGGCGCGGTAGGCGATTTTGAGTATCGACTCCCCGGTTATGCCCGACACCACAAAGAGGTTGAGCCCAAGGGGCGGCGTGATGAAGCCCACACCCAGCGCTGTGATCATCATGATGCAGAACTGAACCTGGTTCATCTCGATCTCCTGCGCGAGCGGCCAGAGGATCGGTGCCAGGATCACGATGTTCGGGGTGGTTTCCATCACGCAGCCAGCTGCGATCAGGATGATCACCATCATCAAGATGAGGATGTATTCGTTTTCGCTGACCGATGTCAGCGCGCCGACAAACCCTTGAGGCACGCCGATAATGGCGAGGGCCTCAGCCAGCGGGATGGAGAAGGCGATGATCGGCAAGATCACACCGTTCACTTTGGCCGAAGAGACCAGCATCGCGGGGAAATCGGAGAATTTTAGCGTGCCAATAATGAAGCCGATGGCGATGGTGACGACAACTGCGACAGCGCCAGCTTCAGTGGGTGTCAGGCGACCTGAGAAGATGCCGTAGAAGATGATGCCGGGCACCAGGAAGGCATACCAACCTGATTTGATCGTCTGCCAGAGGTTTGCCCCCCATTCGGCCGTCGTCATGATGCCGCCGCCCTCCCAGAGGTTCAGTCGGTTCATGACGATGTTGGTCACGAGAATGGAGAAGAGGATCAGAAGGCCCGGGATCACCGCGGCGAGGAATAGCGTCGAGACTGCGACGCCCAAAACAAGGCCGATGATGATGTAGGCGATGGATGGCGGGATAAGGATGCCCGTACAGGCGCCAGCAGCGACAAGCGCGCAGGCGTATGGCCGGGGGTATCCGCTTTCGACGAGGCGATCGATGGTCATCCGACCCACCGCTGCTGCACCCGCAGCGTCCGAGCCCGAGATGGCCGCGAACATACCGCACACCAGCACCGTGGCCGACCCGAAGCCGCCTTTGGCCCAACAGGTGAGCGCCTCAGCGACGTCCAAGAATTTTCGACTGAGCCCCGTTCGCACAAGCACGTCGCCGGTCAGAATAAACAAGGGCACGGCGGTCAGTGCAAAGGCATCAATGCCTGAGAAGAGCTTCTCACCGACAAGGCTGAGCGGGAGCGCTTGTGACCACACCAGCATCAAAATAGTTGCCGCGCCGATGGCCGCCCAAACCGGGATGGCCAAGGCCACAAGAACCACAAACAAGATAACGGGGGCGTAGAAATCCCAGCCGAGAATGAGTTCGGCTGTGCCAAGCTGTTGCCACATCATGGTCTGCGCCCTCCCTAATCGAACAATTTGTCGCCTTCGTAGACGGGCTTGCCGTTACGAAGGTCGTTGAGGTCGCGCACGAAGGATTGCACGAGGCGGAAGATCACCAGCGCAAATCCGAAGGGAACCGCGAACAGGAAGAAGTACATGCCGACGCGCAGGCCATGGCTCACCGACTGGAATTTCCAGGAGACGTGGACTGACTCCCAGGACCAGTAGAGCGCGATGACAGCGATGACGAACATGACGATGTCGCCGAACATGTAGAGGAGTGCTTTCACCCGCGGGCCGACATAATTCATGATCACGTCGATGCGGATGTGGCCGCGTTCTCTGACAGCCGCGGCGGCGCCAATCCACGCAAGGTAGATGAAGCAGTAGCGTACGATCTCTTCGCCCCAGATCGAGGAGTAGGAGAACAACTCGCGCCGCACCACTTCGATGAACATGGTGCCGACGAGCATCACGTAGAACATGAGCAGGAGCCAACGCTCGCCGTTCTTGTCTATCGCCTTATAGAGCGCAGTCATGGAGTCCTCCCGTGCGGCCGGAGCCGCTGGCCCTTGTCGGGCTGCGTTCGGTTTTGTCGGTAGGTGGGACGGGCCGGCGTCTTGTGAGCGCCGACCCGACCGAAACTAGGCGTCGTGGACGTAGTAGCGCGCCTGCGTCCCAGCTGCCTCTTCTAGGCGCGAGAACGTGTCCATGTCGCCAGCAAGGTCTGTTTTGAACGTGTCCCAATCGCTGTTCTGATAGCCGCCGGCATCCTGCCACTCGGCCAACTGATCATCCGACAGGCTGTGGAACTCCACGCCATTGGCGATCAGCTGCGACATCGCATAGGAGCGCGCAGACGGAACCTTCGAAAGGTTTTGGTGCTGTGTCACTTCACCGGCGAACTCGATGCCTTCCTGGACGTCGGACGGCAGGCCGTTGAACCACTCCAGATTGATCGAGTAGACTTGGCTGTCCGGTACAGCCTGCGTGAACGTGACGTGGCTGAGGATTTCGCCGAAGCCGAACACGTGCAACGCACCGACGGAGGGATCAAGCGCATCGGCAACCCCCTGACGGATGGCTGATGGCGTTTCGCCCCAGGCCACTGGCGTCGGGTTGGCGCCAACCATGCGGTAGTACTGCTGAAGCATGGCCGAACCAGGAACGCGGAACTTTACGCCTGAAAGGTCACCAGGTGTGATCACGGCATTGCCGCCCTGACGGACAGCCACAACGCGCGGATCGATGACGATGTAGAACAGCGCCTTGAAGCCCGAGGCTGCGATCTTCGGATCAACTTCCTCTTTCCAGGCTGTCGACGAGGTCAGGTTTGTGAACCGCTGATTGGAGCCGCAGAAGTACGGCAGGTTGATCAGGTCCACGACCGATGCGAACGGCGCAAAGTTGGAAAGGCTGTGCTGCGCGCACTGAATAGTGCCACCCTGCACGGCCTGCGCCAGAGCACCACCTGCCCCTAGCTGGCCGCCAGGAGCAAGGCGCACATAGACCTTACCGTTGGTCATGTTCTGGATGTTCTCTTTGAGGTCCAGCTGCATGATGGGATAGCTGCGTGACGCGCCAAGAACGTAGGCGGTGGCCAACGTCATAATGTGGTCGGCAGCTGCTTCACGCTCGCGCTCTTCAGCGGCGGTTTGCGCCATGGCTTCTTCGGACAGCAGCATGCTGCCGGCGCCGGCTACAACCGCTGCGGTGAAACCGCCCTTGGCGGCCAAGCGCATAAAATTGCGTCGCTCGATCGACTCGATCTCTTTCTTGGTGTCCATCATGTCCTCCCTAGGGATCATTCAGATTCTTGGTTTTTCGATTTCGCCTTGGTCTCGGCGATGAGGATTGCAGCCGAAAAGCTGATCGCGGCCGCGAAAAGCAGCAGCATCTCTTGAACGTTGCTTAAAATGGCTGTGCCGTTGATGGATCCAGAAACCACGTTTCCGACAAAGGCTAGGAACAGAAGTCCCGCGAGCGCAAAAAACATTTTTGTTATCCTTGGATGCACCAACGCCATTATGTAAGCGCTTACATTTTGCGATGTAAAGCCCTCCAACGGGACTTTTTTTGTAGATTTTGCTAGGGCTTAGTGCTTGCTGTTAGATGTTGCAGTGCACACACGGTGCGGGAGCCGTCAGAATAACACATGGATTCAAAGAGTTCTGTTCCCGGGGACGCCAGGCGGCGGTCACAGCCGACGATTGATGATGTGGCCGATGCTGCCGGTGTTTCCACGGCGACAATTTCGCGAACTTTGAACGAACCACACCGTGTGAGCGATAAAACACGCGCGCGCGTGATGGCCACCGTTGAGCGTCTTGGATATCAGCCCAACTTCAGCGCCAAGGCGCTTGCGGCCAACAAGAGCGGCACTGTTGGCGCCATCATCCCGACCATGGATAATGCCATTTTCGCCAGAGGCTTACAGGCATTTCAAGAACAGTTGGGGGACGATGGCTACACGCTGCTTGTTGCCAGTTCCTCCTACCAGCCTGACCTTGAGGCGCAGCAAGTTCGCAACCTTATTGCCCGCGGTGTCGATGCCTTGCTTCTGATCGGCCATGACCGACATCCCGATATCTACCAGATGCTACAATCCCGCAGCCTTCCCTTTGTGAATGCCTGGACATTCAATCCAGAACACGACGTGGCATCTGTCGGCTTTGACAACCGCGCTGCCATGCGCGTCCTGACCAAGGAGATTTTGGCGAACGGTCATCGGTCGCTTGGGGTCATCTCAGCGCCGCGCCAGCACAATGACCGTGCGCGCGAGCGCGTTGAAGGGGTGCTTGAGGCCACCAAAAGTGCCGGTCTCTCGGCCGGCGACGTTCCGATCCTTGAAGTAAATTACTCCATCGGCAATGGCGCGGAGGCTTTTGCCGAACTGATGCAAGGCTCCCAGCCGCCGACTGCCGTCATCTGCGGCAACGACGTTCTGGCCGTGGGGGCGCTCGGCAAAGCCAAGCAGCTTGGGCTCAGCGTGCCAGGCGATGTTTCGATCACAGGCTTTGATGACATCGAGTTGGCTCAGATATCCTCGCCGCCGCTGACGACGGTGCATGTACCGCATCGAAAGATGGGACGGCAGGCCGCCAAACTTCTGGTGAAACTCATTGAGGGAACGGATACGCCACTGCAGTTCGAACTGCCGACGGATATCGTCTCACGCGAGACGTTGGGCAAAGCTCCCGGTTAGGCCGGCCCGTTACCGTTCGCCACGCCGATAGGGCGTCATGAGGGCTGCGGGCACCTGCGCCCGGCGCGCGACCAGAATGAGAGCAACGATGGACAGGATGTATGGCGCCATCAGGAACAGCTGATAGGGCACGCCCTCCACGACAGTCTGAAGGCGCAATTGGAAGGCGTCGAAGAAGGCGAATAGCAGCGCGCCCAGCAATGCCTTGCCAGGGCGCCACGAGGCGAACACCACCAGCGCGATGCAGATCCAGCCACGGCCCTGAACCATTTCGGGGAAGAAGCTGTTGAACGCTGCCATGGTGAGGAATGCCCCTCCCATCGCCATCAACGCCGACCCCGCCATCACCGCGCCGATGCGGATGGTGATGGGGTCGAGCCCCTGTGCATCGACGGCTTCAGGGTTCTCACCTGTCATCCGGATGGCAAGGCCAAGCGGTGTCCTGGTCAAAACGTAAGCCATGATGAGCACGCAGAGGAGCGCCAGATAGGTCGGCGCGCTCTGGGAGAACATCACCGGGCCGATGAACGGCAGGTCTGATAGCCCAGGAATGCTCAAGGCCTGAAATGGCTCGATGGTCGGCGGCAGGTCACCGACCTCCACCAAAAGCCGATAGAGATAGTAGGACAGTGACGCCGCGAACAGCGTGATACCGAGACCGGACACATGCTGAGAGAGGCCCAGCGGCACCGTCAGCATGGCGTGCAGCAGCCCCATCACCAGGCCGGACATCGCCGCCATAAAGAGCCCTGTCCAAAGATCGGCGCCCAGAAACACCGTCAGCCAACCGACCATGGCACCCATGGTCATGATGCCTTCGATGCCAAGGTTGAGGACCCCTGCCCGCTCGCAAAGGAGCGCACCCAGAACACCGAAAATGAGTGGCGTTGCGATGCGCAGCACGGCAGCCCAAAGGCTGGCGCTCGTCAGGATGTCTATCGTCTCGCCCATCGCTCGTCCTAACGCCTGATCCTGTAGCTGGTGAACAACAATGCTACGAGCATGCACAGCAAGCTGACGGACATGATCACGTCGGCGATGAAACTCGGGACGCCAGTGGCCCGTGCCATGGCATCCGCGCCGACGAAGATGGTGGCCACGAAGATCGCTGCGACCACCACGCCTGCTGGATGGAGGGCGGCCAGCATGGCAACCACAATGCCGGAGTATCCGAATCCAGGTGACAGGGTTGTTGTGACATTTCCGGTGACGCCGAGAACCTCAACGGTACCGGCAAGGCCGGCCAGTCCACCGGACAGAAAGGCCGTCATCATCAAGGTCTTTGGCAGTGACACGCCAGCAAAAGCAGCCGCGCTTGGGTTAAGGCCGGCCGCTTTGCTTTCCATCCCAAACACGGTGCGTGCCAGGACGAGCCAGACAATTCCGGCGGCGGCAATCGCAACCAGCAATCCAACATGAAGGCGCGAGCGCTCAACGAGGTCCGGCAAGCGCAGATCGCGATCAACCGGCACCGATTGCGGCCAGCCGAACGCAAGCGGATCGCGCAGCGGCCCTTCAATCATCAGGCCAATGAAAAGGAGGACTACGAAGTTGAGGAGAAGCGTGGTGACGACTTCATCGACCCCAAAGCGCAGGCGAAGATAGGCCGGACCGGCCAGCAGCAAAGCACCTACAAACATACCAGCGGCAATAAGAACGGCGATGGCGAGAGGTGCAGGCAGGAAGGTGACGATTGAGTGCCCCAGCCAGGCGGTCATCAGGGCGCCAACGTAAAACTGCCCCTCGCCGCCAATGTTCCAGAGCTTGGCGCGGAACGCGACCGCCGCCGCTAGGCCTGTGAGGATCAGCGGCGTGGCGCGTGTCAGCGTCTCGGTGATGGCGAGCCGTGAGCCAAACGCGCCGTCAACGAGATGACCATAGGCCGTGAACGGGTTCACATCGGCAAGCGCGATGAGTCCTGATCCAAGCACCAAAGCAGCCAGAACCGCCAAGAGCGGTGCGGTCAGAACCAGCATCAAGGGCGTGTTGCTGCGCCGTTCAAGCCGCATGGGTCGGCTCCCCGGATGTGGGCTGGGCGGCCACCTCCCAATGACCAGCCATCATCAGACCGATCGTTTCCGGCGTTGCCTCCTCAGCGGGGATCGGGTCGGAGAGCCGGCCTTTGACAATGGCCTGGACGCGATCTGAGAGGGCAAGTGCCTCTTCCAGTTCTTCGGAGATCAAGAGGATTGCTTTCCCATCGCGGCGAGCGGCCAGGAGATGTTCATGCACGGCGGCGATGGCCCCTTCATCAAGGCCGCGCGTTGGCTGGTTGGCCAGGATGAAGCGCGGCCCGGCGGCCAAAACACGGGCCAGAATCAGCTTTTGCATGTTGCCGCCGGACAGAAGCCGCGTGCGCGTCGTCGGTCCAGCACCGCGAATGTCGAAACGCTCAATCAGCTCAGCAGCATGGCTTTGTCCGGCGCTGGCTCGGACAAAACCTCGGGCGGAGAATTGGTCCGAGGTGACCTGTTCGAGCACCGCGTTTTCCCAAACGGGCAGTTCGCCGACGGCGCCTTCGGCATGGCGGTCCTCCGGAACCCTGCCGATGCCTGCCTTCACCAAATCGCGCGGTGCCAGAGCGGCCATATCGATTGGGTCAGGACCCTCGCCCGCCAAAGTCAGTTGCCCGGCGCTCGGCCGTTTTAAACCGCTCAGAAGAGCGCCGAGGGCCGCCTGCCCATTGCCTGATACCCCCACGATGCCCAAGACCTCACCGGAGCAAACCTCGAAACTCACGTCATCGAGCGCGCGTTCATCGGATGGTCCAACGCTTACCTTGAAAGCTGAAACCACCGGCGCGCCTGCGGCTTGCGCATCCCTTTTGGGACGTGTGACCTGCCGACCAACCATAAGCGCGGCGAGTTCGGCAGGATTGGTGTCGCTGGTGGCGCGTTCCGCCACAACCTTGCCACCGCGCAGGACCGTGACGCGGTCTGAGCCCGCCATGACCTCCCCAAGCTTGTGGGAGATGAAGATGATGGAAAGCCCGTTGGCGGCCATGCCGCGCAGGGTTTTGAAAAGTTGTTCCGCTTCAGGCTTGGCAAGGACTGCGGTGGGCTCGTCCAGGATCAAGATACGCGCATCGCGGTAAAGGGCTTTGAGAATCTCAACCCGCTGGCGCTCACCGACGGATAGATCACCGACACGTGCCTTGGGATTGACCGGCAGGCCGAACTGTTCGGAAAGTTCTAGAAGCTTGCGGCGGGCCTCGGATCGCTTGCTTGCAAGCCGGGACAAGGGTTCCGATCCGAGCATGACATTGTCGAGCACTGAGAGATTGTGCGCCAGCGTGAAATGTTGGTGAACCATGCCAACGCCAGCCTCAATCGCGGCGCGGGGTCTGCCGGGCGGGAGAGCCTTGCCGAACACCCGCACCTCCCCTTCATCGGCGGTGTAGTGGCCAAAAAGGATGTTCATCAAAGTGGTCTTGCCGGCGCCGTTCTCACCCAGAAGCGCCATGACCTCCCCTTCTTCCAGGGCGATCGTCACACTGTCGTTGGCGACAAGGGAGCCGAAGCAGATGGTGATACCGTCCAGTTCCAGAACGTGCTTGCCGATCTTGCTCGTCATGACAGACCTGCAACCGGGTAAGGAAAGGAAAGCGGTGGCTGTGAGGCCCGAAGCTCCTGCGCAACCTCCAGGATCGTTTCGTCGGCCCCCTGCGGCCCCATAAGCTGCACGCCGAAGGGCAAGTCATCCATTATGCCAAACGGGACCGATAAGGCCGGCAGGCCTGCAACATTGGCCAGCGCGACATTGGGTGCCACAGCTTCCATTTGGTCGAAGCGGGCTTCGGGATCGGTTTGGGTCGGATCAAACGCGCCAACCTTGGGCGGGCCAGACGCCAGCACGGGGCACAGGATGGCATCGACGTCATCAAAGAGCATTCCAGCCTCATGGGTCAGACGGGCCATCTCCTTGCTGGCAGTGTAAACCGCCATCGGTGAGAGTACCCTGCCCTCTTCGGCAATGGCAAAGGCAATCGGCGTGACATCGTCAGCGCCCAGACCCTCCATGCCAAGCCAATTCGCCAGACCAACACGAAAGACGATCCGGGCCAGTTTATGGGCTTCCAATCCCATGGCGTCCAAGCTGCTGATCTCCGTCAGCTCATAGCCAAGCGTGGAAAGCTGTTCGGCCGCCTTCTCAGTCTGAGCATTGGTCGCGTTCGAGCATCTGGGTGACAAGGCCAGGCCAATGCGTTTGATCGGTCGGTCGTTGCCGGCGGCTAGGGTTTTGACCGCCTTAAAGGCGGTGCGAACATCGCGGACACTGCGCGCCAGGACTAGTTCGGCGGCGATGCCCATCAAGTGGTTGTTGAAATGCGGACCGCCAGGAATGCGTCCGCGCGACGGTTTCAGGCCGACAAGACCACAGCAGGCTGCAGGCACTCGCGTTGAGCCGGCAGCATCAGTGGCGTGCGCAATGGCAACGATACCGCTGGCAACGGCAGCGGCAGCCCCGCCGGACGATCCTCCAGGCGAGAAGTCAGCGTTCCAGGGGTTGCGTGCCGGCGGGCCGCTCGGCGGCTCTGAGGTTAGTGCCAAGCCAAACTCGGGAACCTTTGTAAGCCCAAAGGGCAGCAGGCCTGAGGTCCGAAAGGCCTGGAACAGATCGTCGTCTTCCTCTGGATCGGCATAGCGGGAGGCCAGCGCCGGCGATCCGGCAAGCGGCGCCAACCCCTGCCCATAGCTTCCCAGATCCTTGGCAAGGAACGGAACACCGTGAAATAGGCCGCGACCAGCCATGGGCTGAGCGTCGGCGTCGGTCGCCCGCGCCAAGCCGAGTTCCGGTTCGATGCGCGCAAGCGCGCCGAGATCGTTGCGTGCTTCAGCGGCGGCGAGCGACGCTCGCATTGCCTCAAGAGATGTCAGGTGCCCCGCCGCAATGGCTGCGGCGAGGGATGTTGCATCGTCCAAGAGTCCGGGCCTTAGGCCGGCTCAGAGGCGTCAATCGGCACGTCCCAATCGCCGGACTCAATCATGGCCTGCTTGGTTTCCATGGCGGGGATGGCCGAAGCGGGCACCATCTCCGGCACATAGACCAGCTCGTTGCCTCCGTGCTTCATGAAGGAGAACTCGGTGTAGTCCTTGCCCACCGCGTTTCCGGCAACGACGTCGGCGACAATTGCGTCAATGGTCGGCCCGTAGTTCCAGATCGCGTTGGCGAACACCGTTTCGGGATAGCGTGGGGTGTAGTCGATCAGGGAACCGATGGCTTTGATGCCGCGCTCCTGGGCTGCGTCCGCCGTTCCGATACGCTCGCCGAACAGGATGTCGGCGCCTGCATCAATCTGAGCGATGGCCGCTTCCTTTGCGCGCGCCGGATCGAACCATGCGCCGATGAACCCATTGAGGAAGGTCGCGTCTGGGTTCACCTCGCTCACGCCCATCCGGAAGGCATTGATAAGGAGGTTGACCTCTGGGATCGGGAACCCGCCGACGGAGCCGAATGTGCCTGATTCAGACATCTCCGCCGCAAGCATACCGGCAAGATAAGCCGCCTCGTGGTTACGGGTGCCAAACACGCCGAAATTGTCGCCTTCCGGGCCACCAGATGACCCCATCAGGAAAGCGACGTCTGGATAGTCGGCCGCCACCTCGCGCGCTTCATTCTCAACCGCATAGCTCTCGCCCCAGATTAGCTGGACGCCGGCTTCAGCATACTCACGCATGGCACGCGGATAATCGCTTGGCGCGACGGATTCAGAGAACTCGTAGCTGATCTTGCCCGCCTCGGCCGCTTCCTGAAGCGCCAGATGGATACGCGAGTTCCAGGCGTTCTCGACCGGGCTGTTGTGAACACCGGCGACCTTCACAGCGTCCATCGCATAGGCCCCACGCAGGATCGCGGGCATGGCCAGTGTCGCAGCTGTGCCAACCATCATGTGGCGGCGGTTGATCTTGATCGTCATGGGAGGGTCCTCTCTTCTTTTGCGATTGCCCGCCTGGAGGGCATTGCTCATGCAGACGGGGTGGAGCCGGCATCCCCAGAAGCCGGCGGGTTGTAAGATGCGGGATCGACTGCCGGCGGTCGGCCGTCGATGTGGAGAGTCGCCAAACGCGGCGGCGTTTGGGCGATCAGCTTGCCGTTTCGGATCACATGAAGGCGCGTTGCCTTCAGCCGAACGGCTTCAATCGGGTCGGCGGCCTGAAGCACAACCATGGACGCTGGCCCGCCAACCCGGAGCGTCGGGTCGGGCAGGTTCATGGCCTTGGCGCTGTTGATGGTGACGGCGTCAAATGCCCAACGCATATCGCTGCGGCTGGTCATGGGCAGAGCATGGACGGCCATATGAGCGACCTCCAGCATGTCGGCAGACCCAAGCGGGTACCAGGGGTCCATGCAGCAATCTTGGCCGAAGCCGACATTGACCCCTGCGCCACGAAGCTCCGGCACGCGGGTGAGGCCGCGACGCTTGGGATAGGTGTCTGACCGGCCTTGCAGGGTGATGTTGATGAGCGGATTTGGAACGATATGCATGCCGCTTTCGGCAATCAGCGGAACGAGCTTGGTCGCGTAGTAATTGTCATAGGAATGCATCGCGGTGACGTGCGAGCCGACAACGCGCCTACGCAGACCCAGACGTGTCGTTTCCGCCGCCAGAGTTTCCACATGGCGCGACATCGGATCATCGCTCTCATCGCAGTGCAGATCGACCATCAGGCCACGCTCAGCCGCGATCTCGCAAAGGCGTGTGACCGAAGCCGCGCCATCCGCCATCGTCCGCTCAAAATGTGGGATGCCCCCGACGACATCGACGCCCATATCGAGCGCCCGCAGCAAATTCTTCTCCGCGTTCTTGGATCGGTAGAGGCCATCTTGCGGGAAGGCCACGAGCTGGAGGTCGATGTAGGGCGCGACCTTCTTACGGACCTCCAAAAGTGCTTCAGCAGCCAGCAATCGGTCATCGCAAACATCGACATGAGAGCGTATGGCGAGAAGGCCCTGCGAGACCGCCAAGTCGCAATAGCGCAAGGCGCGTTCCATCACCGCTTCATGCGTGAGCAGCGGTTTTAGCTCACCCCAGAGGCCAATACCTTCCAGAAGTGTGCCGGACATATTGAGCCGGGGCAGGCCTAGGCTCAGCGTTGCATCCATGTGGAAGTGCGGATCGACAAAGGGTGGAGCAACAAGGTGGCCAGCGGCATCAATCTCCTGGCCCGCAGACGCGTCCAATTTGGATTCGATGGCTGTGATCTGACCGCCCTGCAGCCCAACATCCTGAACAGCTGGTGTTCCGGCAGATGCCAGCCCGCTCACCGGCGTGTGGAGGCTGGCGTTGCGGATGATCAGATCAAACATGAGAAACCGGCGTGGTTTGGTTGGCAGGGCACGCGGTCAGCAGGTGGTCGTATGGGCATCAGGCCGACAAGGTGGCGCTAGTCGGCGGAGCAAGTCAATCCGTTGCGAGCTATTGGCTGCATAAACATCGGGCGCGCCCGATTAATGTGCATATCGAAAGCGCTACCGGCTTGCCTTACCGGATCAGGCGGCATCCTTGTGTGGATGTTTGCCGAGAATGATCATGCCCAGCAGATCATCATCGGTCACCTCCGACACGTTCACCGTCCCGACCAGCTTACCGTTTTTCATGACGCTGGCGCGGTCGCACAGCTCCATCACCTGGTGCACATCATGGTCGATGAGGAAGATACCGATTCCTTCCGCTTTGAGCTGAGCGATGAGTTCGGACACCATCTGCGTCTCGTGCGGGCCGAGCGCTGCGGTTGGCTCATCCATGATGAGGATGCGGGCATTGAAATAGACCGCCCGCGCAATGGCGACGGACTGCCTTTGACCGCCTGAAAGCGCCGAAACCGGTGCTGAAAACTTTTGAAAATTCGGGTTGAGGCGGCCCATGATCTGTCGCGTTTCAGCTTCCATGGCCGCGTCATCGACAAGACCAAGGGGTGAAACGATCTCGCGGCCCAGGAAGAGGTTGGACGCGGCATCAAGATTATCGGCCAGCGCGAGCGTCTGGTAGATCGTCTCAATGTTGTGGGCGCGGGCATCACGCGGATTGGTGATGGTGACCTTCTCGCCATTGATGAAGATCTCGCCGCCATCGGGCTGGTAGGCGCCCGACAGCATCTTGATCAATGTCGATTTGCCAGCGCCGTTGTGGCCCAGAAGGCCTACCACTTCGCCTGGGTGCAGATCGACGGTGACATGGTCGACAGCCTTGATCCCCCCGAAGGAGATCGACATGTCGCGCATTTCTACGAGCGGTGTTGCCATGTCAGTTGATCCCCGCGCGCTTGCGATAAACGATGTCAATCCAGACTGCGAAAACCAGCACCGCGCCGACGACGATGTTCTGATAGGGCGCATCGACGCCAACCATCGCCATGCCCGACTGGAGGGACTGCATGATCAAGGCACCGAGAATGGCGCCAAAGATCGTGCCGATACCGCCGGCAAGCGCGGTTCCGCCGATCACAGCAGCAGCGATCACCCGCAGTTCATCAAGCGTGCCGATGTCGTTGGTGTGGTTGGCAAGACGTGAGGATGCCACGACCGCCGAAAGAGCCGTCAGAGCACCCATCAGGGCGAAAACCTTCACCGTCAGCATACGGGTGTTGATGCCGGAGAGTTCGGCCGCGTCCGGGTTGCCGCCGGTAGCAAAGATATAGCGACCAAGACGCGTGCGCTTGGCGATGATCGTCATGCCGATAGCAACGGCGATGAGCAGCAGAACTGAGATCGGCAGGCCATAGGTGGCGGTGAAACCCTCCGGCATCACCTCGCCGCGCGCTTCGAACAGGCGGCGCAACCGGGCAGCCGGTATCTGGTAGCTGTTGAGAATCCAGATGAAGCCCATGATCGTTGCGACCATGATCCCCGAAAGGGTCAGTTCGGCCCACATCGGCTTGGCAGAGAACCCGTGTTTTTCCTTGGCGCGTCTGCCGTTCCACTGCGTCGCGACGGCGGCCAGCGCAGCCAGCGCTCCCAAAATCCAGGAGATGGTCGGGCCAAGCGTCCCGTTGATGCCGCCGAAAATCATGAAGTTTTGATCGAGGGGACCTATGGTCTGGCCGTCGGTCAGAAACCAGCCAACATTGCGCCAGACAAGCAGCCCACCAAGCGTCACGATAAACGCCGGAATGGTGAGATAGCCAATCATCCAGCCGTGAAACGCGCCGATGAGCGTGCCGGCAAGAAGACCAACCACAATGGTAATGGGTGCTGTCAGCGGGTGATTGAGACCAAGGCCCAACATGTCTGGCAGGATGGCGGTTTGCGTCATCGCCATGATGGCCGAGCACGTTGCCAACAGCGCGCCAACCGAAAGATCAATGTGTCGGGTGACGATAACAAACACCATGCCGCAGGCCATTATGGCGACCGACACAGTTTGAATGGTCAGGTTGAAGATGTTGCGAGGTGTCAGGAACCGGCCATCGGTTATGAGATCGAACCCGACGCACAAAATGACAAACGCGCCCACCATGCCAAGCAGTCGCATATCGAGTTCAAGCTGCTGAATGGGGTTCTTTTTCTGGGCTAGTGGTTGGTTGGCCACATCCGTCATATCCGACCTCCAACTGTCGGCAGTTGTCAGAAAAAATGCGCCCCGGAAGAGCGGGGCGCATTTTTACATTTTTTGACGTTCAAGTCCGTCTACCCATCAGTTGCAGGGAGCCGGACCATCGGTAACGCCCTGGCAAAGGGCATCTTGCTCGATCCAGCCGGCGTCGACGACCAAGGACAGGTTGTCGGCTGTGATGGGCTGCGGTGCCAGGAACATGGATGTCATCGTGGTGCCACCCGGCGAGGTCCACTCGATAGCACCGTCCACAGCGTCCATCATGGTGCCGCCAGCCAGGGCGACAGCGATCTCACCGGCTGCCCGACCTAGGTCGCGGGCGTCTTTCCAGACCGAGACAGTCTGCGTACCGAGGGCAACACGGTTGAGGGCTGCGTGGTCGCCATCCTGGCCAGAGACCGGAATGCCGTCCATGCCCTGAGCCGTCAGGGCTGCCACAACACCACCTGCGGTACCGTCATTGGACGCGACAACGGCATCGACGCCATTATCGGTCGCGGTCAGGATCTGCTCCATGTTGCGCTGGGCATTGGCCGGCAACCAGCCATCGGTGTAGGCCTCGCCCACAATCTCGATGGCGCCGGAATCAATGGCGTCCTGAAGGACTTCCTGCTGACCACCGCGTAAGAAGTCGGCGTTCGGATCGGTCGGCGAACCCTTGATCATCACATAGCGACCCTCTGGCTGGGCTGCGAACACAGCACGAGCCTGCATGCGGCCGACTTCCACATTGTCAAAGGTCAGGTAGAAGGCCCGCGGGTCTTCGATCAGGCGGTCATAGGCAACAACCGGAATGCCCTCATCGGCAGCGGCCTGGACGGCAGGGCCAATGGCCTGTGCGTCCTGCGCGAGGATGATCAGAGCGTCCACGCCTTGAGCAATGAGGCTTTCAATGTCGGAAAGCTGCTTGGCCGACGACGACTGGGCGTCCGTCGAAACGTATGTCGCGCCAGCGGCATCGAGTGCCGCAACAATGGCTGCCTCGTCTGTTTTCCAACGCTCTTCCTGGAAGTTCGACCAGCTGACGCCAACAGTGATCTGCGCGTAGGCGGCCGTAGCGAAAAAGGCGGCGAACATCGTCGCAGCCATGAGTTTCAATAGCTTCATGGATGGGTCTCCCAGATTTCCATCGTGTGCTCCGTTGGCCGGAGCATCGTGCACTTTTGAGCGTAGCAGCTTTTTTTTGATCCGCAAATTAAATATCCGCCTGCAACAATCCTGAAGGCTCAGGAACGCTGCCGGCCATCAAGCCAGTGCGGCTTGCCGATTTATTTTCTTTGGTGAATTATACCGGGCTGGAGGTTCCTTTGGCCGATACTGTCCGCCTTTCAAGCAGCTCAGACCAGCGCGAGACAAGTCGCCATCAAGTTCTCGACGCTATTCGCAACGCCGGCCGCATCGCGCGGATTGATATCGCCAAGCGGACGCAAGTGAGCCCGGCGACCGTAACGGCCATAACGTCAGAGTTGCTGGGCGCGGGACTGATTGAAGAGATCGAACCGGAGGTCGGGCGGGTTGCTGTCAAGCGTGGACGTCCGCGCGTCGCGCTTCGCATTTGCGGTAACGCGCATCTGATTGCCGGCATCAAGATTTCCGACAAAGCTGCAATTGCCATCCTTGTTGATTTCGACGGCAACACGGTCGGCCACTTGGAGACGCCCCTACCCTCGCCGGTGCTTGAGCCTGACGCATTCGTCGAGTTGATCCGCCGAGTTCTGGATGAAGCCACCAAGAAGGAGGGTCGCCGGCTTTCGGACATATCGGGTCTGGGGATCGGCCTAGCCGGTCTGGTCGATGCCAAAAGGAACTTCGTCCATTGGTCACCCTCGCTCAGCGAGCGAAACGTTGAACTGGGTCTCGCCCTCAATCGAGCGCTGCCCTTTCCCTCCTTTGTCGACAATGATGCAAACCTTGTCGCCATGGCCGAACAGCAATTCGGTCTCGGGCGCGGTGAGTCGGATTTCATCGTCATCACCATCGAGCAGGGTGTCGGTATGGGCATCGTGATCAACAACGCCATCTACCGCGGTGAACGCGGCTGCGGGGCGGAGTTCGGTCACGCCAAAGTTCAGCTGGACGGCGCGCTCTGCCGGTGCGGTCAGCGCGGCTGTCTTGAAGCCTATGTCGGCGATTATGCGTTGCTGCGCGAGGCGAGCATTCGCAACAGCGTACAGCCGGAAAACGATCTGGCTGAACTGCATAGACAGGCACAGAATGGGGATGAAATGGCCCGTTCGGTGTTTGATCGCGCGGGCCGTATGTTCGCCATGGGGCTGGCCAATGTCATCAACATTTTCGACCCCAAGCTGATCATCCTGTCAGGTGAGCAGATGGCCTACGACTTTCTTTATTCCGATGACGTGCTGGAGCGCGTTTGGGCTTCTATCGTTCACGTCGACACCGAGCGGCCGCAGATCCGCGTTCATAAGTGGGGCGACCTTATGTGGGCTAAAGGCGCGGCCGCCTATGCCATTGAACAGGTCTCCAATACGACCATCCAGAGGCTTGCTGCTCATGCAGCCTAGCTATGTCGTTTTTCTGTCGGCAACATTGGTTGTGGCTGGCACGTCTGGCAGTTGGGCATCACCTCGGTTCGAGCCACGCCCTATCGCCGAGCATGTCTATGATGGCGGCTGGGAGCATTTTGTCGGCGGTGGTCTGGCGGCGTTCGACTGTAACGGCGATGACTTGCCAGAACTGTATGCAGCAGGCGGGGAGAACCCGGCGCAACTGTTTCTGAACAACACAGAAACCGGTGGCCCTTTGACCTTTGCGGCCGAAACCCCCGATGAACTGGCGCTGACAGGCGTCATCGGCGCCTATCCGCTCGACATCGATAGTGATGGACACCTCGACCTCGCGATTTTGAGGGTCGGTGAAAACCACCTCTTGCAGGGTTTTGGCGGATGTCGCTTCGCGCCCTTTACCGATCTAGCCTTCGAAGGCGGCGAGCGTTGGAGCACGGCCTTTTCTGCGACTTGGGAAACAGGCGAAGAGCTGCCGACGCTGGCGGTCGGTAATTACGTTGATCGCGGCAATCCGGACGGCCCGTTCGAGGCGTGCGATGTAAACCGGCTTTTCCGACCAGATGGCGGTCTGTACGCCGCCATCGATCTTACGCCCGGCTTTTGCGCGCTCTCCATGCTCTTCACCGACTGGGGGCGGCAGGGTCGCGCTGACCTTCGGGTCTCCAATGACCGCCACTACTATGTGCGCGGCGGCGAAGAACAGATGTGGTCGATGGAGGATAGCCCGCGCCTCTACGGTCCCGACGATGGCTGGCAAAGCCACCAGCTTTGGGGCATGGGCATCGCGTCACGGGATCTTGATGGTGATGGCCTGTCGGAGGTTTATCTGACCTCCATGGGCGACCAGCGTCTGCAGTTGATCGACCCCGCGGCCCAAGCACCGACCTTCATTGATGCGCCGTTTGAAGCAGGCGCGACGGCGCACCGTCCCTACACCGGTGGCGATGGGAGGCCCTCAACAGGATGGCATGCCGTTTTCGGTGACGTTCAGAATGACGGGTTCGCGGACCTCTTCGTCGCCAAGGGCAATGTGGAACAGATGCCCGGCAGTGCGATGGATGATCCAAACAATTTGCTCGTCGGTGGCGCCGACGGCGTTCAGTTTTCAGAGGCAGGTCTGGAAGCCGGGATCGCGAGCCTTCATCGAAGCCGAGGAGCGGCGCTGATGGACCTCAATCTCGATGGCCGCGAGGACCTCGCGGTCATCAATCGCGGTGCGCCGATGGAGCTCTATGAGAACGTAACGCCCGACGCTGGTAATTGGCTGCAGGTTACACTCCAGCAGCCGGAGGTGAACCGTTTCGCGGTCGGGGCCTTTGTCGAAGTTCGCGCCGGCGAGAGGCTGTGGACCCAGGAAATAACTGTCGGTGGCGGTCATGCGGGCGGAACGGCGGGGGCACTGCACTTTGGCCTTGGTTCAGCTGACCAGGTTGAGGTGCGCATCCACTGGCCCGGCGGCGAGACTGGCGCCTGGCAGGCTATGGATGCCAATCAGCGCTTCACGATCACGCGGGATTAGCGATCAACCGGCAACCCGCTGGGGACGCTGTCTGGAACACCAAGACGGCCATCAAGGGCAGTCTGGTCGGTAAGTGCATCCAAAAAGGCCAAAATATCCGCCACTTCGCTGTTGTTCAGATCACGCGGATCCAAGACATTAGCCTCGGCAATGGCTGCCAGTTCTCGAGGATCGTCCATCACACGCCAATCGTCAGCGCTTGCGAGGACCGGCAGGATCGCCTGGCTTCGGTCGTAGGCGTATAGTGAACCAACCGGATCAAGGTGGTGGCGCACTACCGCTTCCAGCGTGGCATAGGCACCGGCATGACCATAGGGTGCGGTGTGAGCAACATTGCGCAGAGATGGGGTGCGGAACGCATAGGCATCTTCCGACGTTCCTGTTACGCGCAGTCGTCCTTCATCGCGCGCATGGCTTTCAAACCGCGCCGTTTTGCCAGGACCGATCTGCGGCATTGCGATCGCATGAAATCCATGATCGGTCTGGAACGTACCGGCGTGGCAGGTGCCACAGCCGGCGTCACCGTAGAACAAATCCATCCCACGTTGTTGGGCAGGCGTCAGGGAATCGTCGCCAGCGAGGTATCTGTCGTAAGGGCTATCGTTGGCGCGCCACTCAAAGCGGATGAAGTCCGCAATAACATTGCCGATGTCAGCAAAGGTGATGGGAGCATCCGGGCCGAGGACAAAGGCAAAGTCCCCTTTATAGGCGGGAATGTTGGCCACCCGTTCGGCGATCTGATCCCACGCACCGCCGGACAGCGAGAGATGCCCCATGCGCACGGCTTGCGCGATGGCATTCTCCGAATAGTGGCCGGCCATTTCATCCGATGACAGCACTGGGAACATGGCCTGCGCGGCCAACACCGAGTCAAAGCCTTCTGCCATAGCATCGCCCAAGGGCGTGCGGATGCCGTTGGGGCGGGTCTCGTCAGCTTCAAGCCGTCCGTCGTGGAACATCACCTGAAACTCGGGTTCCCCGAGGTTGAACAGAGCGGGCGCGTTTCGCGGCAGACGTTGCTCGGGCATATTGTCGGGGTCGGCGACACGTTCAGGTCCAAGGCCAATTGCCCCATCTCCAAGGGAAAGCGAAACACCATCGCTCGTTCCAAAACGCGGGTGATGGCAGGTCGCGCAGGAAACCTCCTTGCTGCCGGAGATAATGGGATCATAGAACAGCAGTTGCCCCAGCTGGATCCGCCGCATCTCAATGTCAGGCGGCGCGGCAGGCGGTTGGTTGGCAAGCCCCAAGGCGGGTAATGCGGCCAACGGCGCCAACATCAGTGGTATCATCAGCCATCTCATACCGGGACCTCCATGATCTCGACCCGCGTTGTCTGCCGGTAAGGCATCTCGGGCGTTACCATAATGGATGGAAAGGCCGGCGTGTTCACGGCGTTGGGATAACCCTGCGGTTCCAGGCAGAAACCTGCGAACGGTTTGATCGTTTGGTCGCCATGAGCACCGGTCGATCCTTGAAGCGCCGCTCCGGTGTAAAGCTGGAAGCCTGGCTGGTCAGACCACATGCGCAGCTGCAAACCATTGTGCGCCCTCACCTCGGCGACCGGCTCATTGGGATCATGAATGTCCGGCAGTACCAGATTCACATCGATGCCCTTGTGGCCTGGGTCCGTGACGCCAAAGGTGATCTCTTCTGTGAAATCTAGGCAGGACCCGCGAACAAGAGCAAGCCGCCCGGTCGGGATGCCGTCCTTTTCAGTCGGCGTCATTCTATCTGCCGGGCTGGTCAGAACGTGCAGCCACATGGTCCCTTGCCCCATGAGATTGTAGTAATTGTGCTGAGCGAGGTTGATGGGCGTTGGACGATCCACCATCGCCTGCATGTCATAGGTCACCGTGTTGCCTTGTAAAGTGACGGTGACACTGATGCGAGCCTCGCCCGGGTAACCCTCATCGCCATCCGGGCTAACCACGGACAAGCGGACCGCGCGATTGGTGGAGTCCTTTTCCATCGTCCAGAGTTTCCGGTTTAGCCCGTTACGGCCGCCATGCAGATGGTTGGCTCCCTCATTCTGCGTCAGCTGAAAGGACTGGCCGTCAAACACCAGCTTGCCGCCGCCGGTGCGATTGGCGATGCGGCCGACAATCGCGCCAAGATAAGCCTCATCGCTCAGGTAAATCGTCGGATCGCGATACCCCAGCACCACTGGGACTATTGTGGAGCCCTGCGGCACCCACCAGCCATGGGTGATCGCGCCATAGTTCAACAGCGAGAGGGCAACACCACCGTCTTCCAGGCGGCAGGTCTCAAGGCGGTTGGCATCGATCGTCACAGCGGAAAACTAAGACCGACACGTTGTCTTTAAAAGGGCGGAGTTTTGCGGGTCTGCGCGCGATGACAGCGTGCTGCTATCCAAGCGAAGGGAGCCAAAGCGCAAGGTTTGGAAATGCAATGAGCAGCGCGACCAAGAGAAGCGAGCAGACGATAAAGGGGATTGCTGCAAGATAGATTTCACGCATCGTCGTGTCGGCCGGCGCCACGCCCTTCATTACGAAGAGCAACAGCCCGAACGGCGGTGTTGTGAAGCTGATTTCGAGCGCCAACAGCATGATGAGAGCAAACCAGATCGGCTCAAACCCAAGGCTTGCGGCCAGCGGGAAGAAGATCGGCACCGTCAGCAGCATGATCGAAATCTGCTCCATGAACATGCCGAGGATCAAAAGCACACCGAACATGATGACCAGCATGAAGAGCGGATCGACATCGAAGCCGGTCGCCCAAGTGATCAGCCCGCGCGATGCGCCGGAAAACGCGAGAATTTGGGAAAATGTCGCTGACCCAAACACGATGAGATAGGCCATCAGCGTGACGCGTAGCGCGCCCTTCACCGAACGCTTCATTGCTTCCCAGGAGAAGCAGCGGAAGATGACCGAGAGGATGATAACGCCGAGCGCGCCGAAGGCAGCTGCTTCCGACGGGGTAACGATGCCGGCGATCATCATGATGACGATCACGACCATCAGGCCGACCATCGGTACGACGTCGGTCAGAAAGAGGCTGAGCTTTTGCCCGATGGTTCGGCGCTCGACCTCATAGGCCGGAGCAGCATCCGGGTCGGCCTTGGTCATCATGAAGATGGTGAGAAGATAGAGCCCGGCGAGGATCAGCCCTGGGATTACGCCGGCAATCAGCAAGCCGGCGACATCGATCTGGGCAAGCGTCGCCAGCAGAACCGCGAGCGCCGACGGTGGGATAATGATGGCGAGCCCGCCGGTTCCTAGGATCGGCCCGATCGACATCTTCTTCTTGTAACCGCGCTGCGTCATCTCAGGCACCATCAAGGAGCCAAGGAGCGCGGTTGATCCCATTGAGGAGCCAGAAAGGGTGGAGAAGCCCGTCCCGCCAAGAACTGTGACGTAGCTGAGGCGCCCGGGCACGCGACCCAGAAGCTGGTCGATGGCGTTGAACATTCGCCTGCCTAGACCGGTGTGGAAGAAGATTTCTCCCATCAGGAGGAACAACGGGATCGGCACCAGCGCGAACTTGGTGAGCGCCCCCAGACCGTTGTTGAGAAGCAGCGACACACCGCGCTCGCCGCCCATGAAGATCCAGGCGCCAATAATGTTGGTGGCAAGAAAGGCAAGCGCGATGGGCATGCCAAGCGCCATCAACACGACAATGATGCCGAGGAGCAGAGCAAGTGCCTCGTACCACTCCATCAGAGCGGTGCTCGCGTTTTGAGATCGGAGGGCAGGCTGAAATCAGTCATGAATGCCGGCCTCGCCGGAATGTAAGATCTGCGGCCCGACCGTGAAGCGGGCAAATTCAATGGCCATTAGGCCGAATGAGATTGGAAAAGCGATGGTGAGCAACCAGCGCGGGTAGAAATAGGCGCGCACATCAAAATCGTTGCGTTCCAGGTTGGTAGTGACGAGATCCACACCCTTCCAGGCGAGAATTACGCAGACCAGCACACAGGCACCGGCGATTGTGCGGCTGAGAATCCTACGCAGGTTCGACGGCAGAACAGCGGTGACCAGTTCAATGTGCACATGGCCCTTCTCGCGGACCAGCCAGGGCGCCCCGAGCATGGTCATGTAAAGGAGTGCATATTCGGCTGAGGTGAAAAGCCAGGCAAAGGGTTGCAGGCCGGCATTGCGCATGCCGACTGACACAACAACCGACACCATGAGCCACACCAGCATGGCAGCTGCAACCAGCGCCAAGAGATTGACCAATCCGTTGTAGAGGGTGCGCGCAAACCCCATGATGGCGAGCCTTCAAGCAAACGCCCGGCACATGCCTAGAAGTGCCGGGCGTTGTTGATCCTGAGGATGGGTTAGTCCATCGCAGGGTCGTAGAACAGCTCGATCAGGCGATCATAATTCCCATCACCCTGCGGGCTTTCTCCCATCAGCGTGCGCATCCGGTTCCATGTGGTGCTGCGAGCAGCAGCCAGATAGGCGGCGCGGGCTTCCCCTTCGAGTTCAAAAACCTGCATGCCGCTATCTTCGAGGGCCGCGAAGTCCTCATCGCGTTTGGCACGAAGAGCTTCGACGCTCATGCGCTCATGCTCGATGGCTACTTCCTGAAGGATCGTTTGCGACTCCTCCGACAGACCGTTCCAAGCATCCATATTGATGATCACGCCGAGATCGGTTGAGAAGAAGTTCGGCTCAATGCGCCAGTTCAGGAACTCGTTCCACCGTAGATCGATCAGGCCGATTTGGGTCCAACCGGTTGCATCGACGGTGCCACGCTCCAGCGCCGAATAGACATCGCCGGTTGGAAGGTCGATCACCTGCGCCTGCAGATAGTCGGTGAAGAAGGCGTTGTAGACGGCGTTGCCGCGCAGGCGGATACCATCAACCACGAGGTTGCCTTCGTCATCGACGCTGGGCTCGTTCACGGTCCAAAGATTGTAGGTGACGCCTGAGTCAAACCAGCCGAGATAGTAGAGTCCCATCTTCTCCTGATGGATCTCATTGATCAGATCGATGCCACCATTTTCACGCGTCTCAACCGCGGTGAGATTGGAGGCCACCATGGCGTCCTTTTCTGGCAGCGCGCCGCCGTAGAAAGAACCTGGCGTATAGACCATGTCGACCACGCCATCGCGTACCGCATCGGGCTGCTGGAACATGCCGATGGCTTCCGGTCCGCCAAGAACGTCGATCTGGATCACGCCTTCGCCGCGCTCATTGACCAGGTCCACGAATGACAGGAAGCTCTGCGTGTAGATCAGCGTTTCAGGGAACGCATGGACAGCCGTTATGGTATCTTGCGCCATGGCCGCCATTGGCAGCGCGACGGTTCCGGCAAGAGCGCCGGCGATGAGTGTTTTCTTCATGGTCCTCTCCTTTTGAGCTCCCGCGGCTTTCCTTTCTGCCGTCTGGAGCGATGGTCCCCAATTGGTTGCGGGCATCTGCCCTTGGAAATCAGCGTGGCTCGTCTCCTTGCGCCCTGAGATAGGCCCAGGAGCGTTCGGATTGGTCACGCTGGGTGAATGCAGAAATGGTTGCGGCATGGCTGGCGGTGAGATCGATGTCGTCCCAGCCTTCGAGGAGTTTGGTGCGCCAGACAGGGTCCAGCGCGAACGGAACAGCGCGATCGCCCATCTGGATCTGGCAGGTGTCGAGCGAAACCGTCAGTTTTCGGGCACCCTCGCCCAGGCTCGCCAAAAGCGCTTCACTGTCGGCATCGGTCACTGCGGCGGGCAGCAACCCGTTGTTGACGGCATTGCTTGCAAAGATGTCACCGAAACTCGGGGCGATGACTGCCCGAACGCCATAGTCAACCAGACCGTAGACCGCCGCCTCGCGCGACGATCCACCACCGAAATTGCGACCGGCTACGATGATGGAAACATCTGAGTACTTGTTGAGCGGGAACGCAGGACGCGGTTCGCCGTCCTCACCAAACCTCATATCGTATAGGAGAAAGTGGCCATAGCCTTCGCCGCGCGGTGTCGACATGAATCGCGCAGGCAGCAGTTGGTCGGTGTCGATGCCTGCCATCGGCAGGGCAACGGCTTGTCCGGTGTGGGCGGTCCAACCGGCCATCAAGCTGCCCCTACCTTGTGAATTGCACCCTCGGGAACGAGGTCTCGAACGTCGGTGAGTTTGCCTGTTACAGCTGCGGCTGCGGCCATCGCTGGCGACATGAGATGGGTGCGCGCGCCTGGTCCCTGACGGCCGCGGAAATTGCGGTTGGTCGTGGAGGCACAGCGCTGGCCTGATGCGACCTGGTCGCCGTTCATACCGACGCACATGGAGCACCCGGCATCGACCCAGTCCAGCCCTGCGTCGATGAACGTCCGGTCGAGCCCTTCAGCCTCGGCCATGCGTTTTACAAGCATGGAGCCGGCCGAGACGGTGCCCGGCACCTTCGCCTTGCGACCAGAAAGAACGGCAGCAGCAGCGCGCAGATCCTCAATGCGGGCATTGGTGCAGGAGCCGATAAACACCTCATCGATGGGAAGGCCGGCCAGCATATCGCCGCGCTTCAATCCCATATAGTGGAGCGCTTCAACCGAGGCATTCAAGGGGACGCGGCTGCTGATGGGCGCAGCCTGCTCCGGCACGATGCCCCAGGTCACAGTGGGCGCAATGGTGCCAGCATCGATTTCAAACTCGCGGTCAAACTGGGCATCAGGATCGGTGCGGAGCTTGGACCAGGCGTTGAGTGCGGACTGCCAGTCATCACCTTTGGGGGCGAAGGGCCGGCCTTTGACATAGGTGATTGTGGTCTCGTCCGGCGCGATGATGCCGCATTTCGCTCCGCCTTCAATGGACAGGTTGCAGAGCGTCATACGCTCTTCCATCGTCAGCTTTTCGACTGCGCTGCCAGCATATTCAACAACGTGACCGCGCGCACCATCGGAGCCAAGCTTGGCAATCCAGTGGAGCGCCATGTCCTTGGCTGTTACGCCCAGTGGCAAGGCACCGGTGAAGGTCAGCCTCATCTGCTTGGGTCGAACCTGCCAAAGGGTCTGAGTTGCCAGCACGTGCGCGACCTCTGTCGCTCCAATGCCGAAGGCGTAGGCGCCAAACGCTCCGTGGGTCGAAGTATGGCTGTCGCCGCACACGACCATAAGCCCCGGCAAGGTCAGTCCCTGCTCTGGACCTGTCACGTGGACGATGCCCTGGCGGGGATCGAACAGGCCAAAATGACGGATGCCATGCGCGCCGGCGTTTTGCGCCAGGGTCGTGATCATCCGTCGGATTGTGTCGTTCGCACCGCCTTCATGGCGATCGCGCGTGGGCACATAGTGATCGCTGACAGCGATGGTGAGGTCCGGGCGCGCGACGGGCAGCTTACGCGCGGCAAGTTTGCCAAAAGCGTGATGCGAGCCCTCATGGACCAGATGCCTATCGACCCAGAGGAGCGAGGCACCATCATCGCGGCGCAACACCTCATGGGTCGACCAAAGCCGATCGAAGAGCGTCTGCGCGATCACGACGATACCTCTTCAAGAACGCCCATATCAGCTTGCAGACCAACAATGGGTTCCCAGTGGCGGTTTTCGCTGTCGCCAACTCGCTCAAGCGACATGGAGAGTTGAAAGCGGTCTGGCCGATACAAAGCTGCGAGATGTTCCACGCCGCGTCCGCGTTCATCGCGCACCACGCGGTCGAGTGTAAGGAGCGCAGAACCAGCCGGCACATTGAGTGATTTAGCAACGTCGGGGGTTGCCAAGGTTGCCGAGACAGACTGGTTGGCACTCCCAATTTGCACGCCACCCAATTCAAGCAGTGCGTAGAGCGGCCGGGTTGCCAGATCGGCTTCCGAGTAGGAGAGCGCCACGTCCTCGGGCACATGCGTAATGAGGTAAGAAAAGGGCTGGCCGTTCATGAAACGCACGCGCACGGCTCGCTGAACACGGGCGTTTTCGTCAAGATCCAGAGCACCGGCGATGCTGGCGCTCGCCTCGCAGTAGCCGAACTCCAATAGACGCGCTTCGGTCTTGCCGGCCATTTGTTCCAGATGCGGCATCAGCGTTGCAATGTCGGCCTTTACCAACTGCTGGCTGATGCCATTGGCGCGGATGCGCGATCCACTGCCGGCGCGCTTCTCGATGAGCCCATCTTTAAGCAAGGCATCAAGCGCGCGGCGGATGGTGACGCGAGATACTTGGTACTGCTCGGCCAGCTTGTGCTCGCTGGGCAAACCTTCCCCGTCGGCGAGAACGCCGCGAGCAATATCGTCCTTTAAAAGCAGATAAACCCGCCGGGCTTTCCCGCCTTCCGGAACGCTATTGGGCATGTCAGGTGGCACCTTGAAAGCCATCGACAAAACTCCAGGTTGGGTAGCCTAACTGTAGCGCCTGTTTTTTCAATTGCAACGAATTGCGGTTGAAAAAAGCAAAAAATCGGTCGTATAAGATGCTCAATACCTGTTCTATTAATAATACAGGTTGAGGAGGCGCTGCGATGCCGTTCGTTTCGGTCACGCTGATTGAGGGTTATGATGAGGACGCCATGGAGCGCCTATGTCACGCTCTTACCGGAGCGGTCCGACAGGTTGTCCCCGCCAACCTTGATGCCATCACCATCGCCTTGAATGAAGTTTCCCCGGCTGGATACATGCGCGGCGGTGTTGCGCGAACGCCCGCCCCAGCCCTGCCCGATGCTGAAGCCATGGTTCGCCAGTTTCTCGCCCATATGGAAGCGCGTGACCTCAATTCAGCCTCTGCTATGCTTGGCGACGGGTTCACCATGACCTTTCCCGGAAACGTTACCATGACCAAGCTGGCTGAACTCGTAGACTGGGCCTCAACCCGCTATCGTTTTGTCCGCAAGACTTATGAGCGGTTTGACGCGGCCTCCGGCGACAAAGGGCCGATCGTTTACTGTTATGGCACGCTGAACGGCGAGTGGCTGGACGGCGACCCATTCGATGGCATCCGCTTCATCGACAGGTTCGAGACGGAGGACGGCAAGCTCATCCGCCAAGACGTCTGGAACGATATTGGTGAAATGCGCCGTGTCTGACCCGTCAAACGACCAGCCGACCGTCGATCCGATCACGCTTGCGGTTCTCGCCGGGCGGATGGAGCAGATCGCCGATGAAATGGATGCAACGCTGTTCCGCAGTGCGTTTAACCCCATCATCGCCGAGGCACACGACGCATCCCACGGCCTTTACGATGCACAGACGGGCGATACGCTGATCCAGGGCAAGTCGGGCCTTCCGATCTTCGTCGGCGTCATGGCCTTTGCTGTGAAAGCGGTGATCGAGAAAGCCAATCGCGATGGCGATCTGGCCGATGGCGACGTTTACATCTTTAACGATGCGCATATCGGTGGCACGCACCTGTCTGACATGCGTCTGGTCCGCCCCTATTTCCGCGATGGCAAGCTGTTCTGTTTCCTTGCATCGGTCGGTCACTGGCACGACCTAGGCGGCGCTGTGCCGGGCAACTACAACCCCTCGGCACGCGAAGTCTTTCAGGAGGCGGTCGTTCTGCCGCCTGTGAAACTCGTACGCGGCGGGGTCGTCCAGACCGACATTATCGACATCATCCTGCGCAACACGCGTCTCCCCCAATCCGCACGCGGTGATCTCAACGGTCAGCTTTCCGCGCTCGATCTCGGCGTGAAGCGCATGGACGCGCTGCTCGATGTCTATGGCGCGCCAACCGTCTCTTCGGCCTTCGCGCAGCTTGGAACGCGCGCCGAAACGCTGATGCGGGCCGAGCTTGCCGCCCTGCCCGACGGGCGCTGGGAGGCTGTCGACTATCTCGACAATGACGGCATCACCAATGATGCGCTGCCGATCAAGGTGGCGCTGGAGATTTCAGGCGAAGAGCTCACCATCGACTTTTCCGGTACCGCCCCAGTGACCGCCGGACCGGTGAACATCGCGCTGCCGACGACCATCGCCTGTTGCTATGTGGCGATGAAACACGTCTTCCCGTCACTGCCAGCCAATGCGGGCGTAATGCGCCCGATCACCGTCAACGTGCCAGAGAATTCTCTGCTCTCAGCCGATTTCCCCGCGCCGACAGGTGGTTACACCGAGACGATCCTGCGGATGATCGATGTGATCTTCTCCGCCGCCGCGCAGGCGATGCCGGACCGCGTGGTCGCTAACGCCTATGGCACCATCAATGCGCTTTCTATAGCCGGCACAAAGGCGAACGGGCAGCGCTGGGTGATGTTTTCCTTCTATGGCGGCGGTCATGGCGGCTCGCCGGAGAGCGATGGCCTCAACCATGGCAATGCGCCCATCTCCACAGCAACGATACCCCCGGCCGAGATCCTCGAAGCAGCCTATCCGGTGGCCTTCCGCCAATGGGCGCTGCGACCCGATAGTGCCGGCGCGGGCATGCATCGCGGCGGGCTTGGCGCTGTCTACGAGATTGAGCTTCTGGAAGAACAGGCCGAAGCGTTTCTGTTCGGGGAACGAGGTCGCTTTGCTCCGCAAGGCATCCATGGCGGCGGCGAGGCGGCCAAGAACCATTTCACTTACCAAACCGATGATGGCTGGGATGAACCCGTCCTCACCTCCAAGATGGTCGGCATTCCGCTTAAACGCGGTCAGCGTGTGCGGCTCGAGACGCCGGGCGGCGGCGGCTACGGCCTACCTGAACACCGATCGGCGGACGCTGTGGCCCGTGATGTTGCACTGGGCTTCCTAAGCGAAGCGCTGGCCGACCAAACCCACGGCCCAGCCTGGCGTGAGGCACAGCCGAAGGATGACGCCGCATGAGCATTATTGGCGTCGACGTTGGCGGCACCTTCACGGATATCTTCACCCTCGACGAGGCGACTGGCGAGGCGCGAGTCGCCAAGGTTCCCACAAGCAGGCCTGACCAGTCGGCCGGGTTCCTGAAGGGTGTTGAATGCGCCGGCAGCGATCTTGATTCTGTTCGTACCGTCGTTCATGGCACCACCGCCGGGACCAACGCTTTGCTTGAGCGTAAAGGCGCCAAGATCGGCGTTATCACGACCGAGGGTTTTCGGGACACACTGGAGATGCGCCGGCGCGACCGGCGCGCGACCTGGGGCCTTCGCGGCGATTTTGACCCGGTCGTTCCGCGTGACCGGCGCCTGGAGGTGCCCGAGCGGACACTGGCTGATGGGACCGTCGAGAGGTCGGTTGAAATCGCTGCTGTTGAACAGGCAGCACATGATTTGCTCGCCATGGGCTGCGATGCGGTGGCGCTGGTCTTCATCAATGCCTATGCGAACCCAGCCAATGAAATGAGGGCTGCTGAAGCTCTGCGGGCGCTTTGGCCCAACCCACATGTTTCCGTGTCGACCGATATCCTGCCTGAGATCCGCGAGTTCGAGCGTACGTCGACCACCACGCTCAACGCCTATTTGCAGCCTGAAGTGGCTGGTTACCTGCAACGACTGGAGGACGGTCTGCGCGCCGGCGGACTGAAAGGCGAGTTCCTGCTCGTACAATCAAACGGCGGCGTCATGGCCGTCGGGACAGCCTGTCGCCTGCCGGTGCGCACGGCACTGTCAGGTCCGGCGGCTGGCGTCATCGCCGCAGGCTATATTGCCGCCACGGCCGGCTATGACGACGTCATCACCGGCGACGTCGGTGGCACGAGTTTCGATGTGTCGCTGATTGCAGATGGCCAGTCGGCGCTTTCCGCGCAGACCAGCATCGATTTTGGGATGGTCGTGCGCACGCCGATGATCGAGATCACCACCATTGGTGCAGGCGGCGGTTCCATCGCATGGGTCGATAAGGGCGGCCTGCTCAATATAGGGCCGGAAAGCGCAGGGTCCGACCCAGGTCCTGTGGCCTATGGCGGCGGCAACGATCGACCCACAGTTACCGACGCTAATATTGTTCTCGGCCGCATCGACCCTGACCAGCCACTGGGTGGTCGTGACCGGTTGGATGTGAAGGCCGCCCGGCAGGCCATCGATGCCCATGTTGGCAAGCCTCTCGGGCTCTCGGTTGATGATGCAGCGGAAGCGATCCTGACCGTTGCCAATGCCAGGATGGCCGGTGCAATCCGCCTGGTGAGCATTGAACGCGGGCACGATCCTCATCGCTTTTGCTACATGCCCTTCGGCGGCGGCGGGGCTTTGCACGCCTGCGCTTTGGTGGAGGAATGCGGCCTCGCCCGCGCGCTTGTCCCGCGTTTCCCGGGGGTCACCTCGGCCCTCGGCTGCGTGATCGCCGATATGCGGCAGGACTTCGTGCAGACGGTGAACACGACAGTTGCCGCGCTCGATCCGAACGATCTTGCAAAAACCGTTCAGCAGCATATCGATGAGGGCATGGGCTTGCTCGATGCCTCGGGCGTCACCTTCGAAGCGCGCGATGTGCTGGTGGAACTCGACATGGCCTATGCAGGCCAGACCCACACCGTAGCCGTGCCACTGCCCGTCATGATCGAGGACGGCAAGGCCGTCCCACCGACAGCCGATGCTATCGGAGCCGCCTTCGACGCCGCCTACAAGGCAGCCTTTGAGCGGCTTTTGGATGGCGGCGTCCGCCGTATTCTCAATGTGCGCACCAGCGTCATCGGTCGGAGGCCGAAGTTCGATCTGTCGACGCTGGCGCCCGACCCGGATGCTGCGCCGGCAGAACCCTATGGCTCGCGGAAGGTGCGCATGGGTGGCCAATGGCACGACACGCCGCTTTACGAACGGCTCGCGCTGCCTGTCGACACCGCAATTGAAGGCCCGGCGATCCTGACCCAGCCGGACACCACAATCCTGGTGGAACCGGGCTTTTCAGGCACCGTTGATGGGCTTGGCAATCTGATCCTTGAGAAACAGGTGGCGCAATGAGCGATCTTTCCGCCTTTGATCCTTCGCGCACGGCGCTTTTGACCATCGATTTGCAGAACGATTTTCTGCACCCCGACGGGGCGTATGGGCGGGCCGGCCAGTCGGCGGAAGCCATTGCGGTGCTGCCCGAGCGCGTCGCGCCCCTTGCAAAAGCTCTTCGAGACGCTGGTGGCTCTTACATTTCCGCCCAGTTTACCCTCGTGCCCGGACCTGGTGGCGAGCCACTCATTGCACCGCATTTGAAGAAGCTGCGGCCGTTCCTGACCAAGGGCGATTTTGAGCCTGGTGCTTGGGGACACACGCTCGTCGATACCCTCAAGCCCGCCGACTATGTGGTGGAGAAGGTCGCCTACTCGGCCTTCTATCAGACACGGCTGGAATACATCATGCGCGCAGCCAGGATCGAAACGCTGATCATCGGTGGCATCGTCACCAATGGCGGAGTCGCCTCGACGGTGCGAGATGCCCATCTGCGCAACATCGACACCGTCCTGCTGTCAGACGGGTGCGCGGCCTTCAGCCGTGAGGTGCATGATGCGACCCTGGTTTCGCTCGGCACGGTGACCAACGTGATGTCGTGCGCCGATGCGCTGACCTTGATTGGCGGGGGTGAAGCATGAGCTTGCGCCAGCGCCTCGCCGAACCCTCCATCCTGCTGACACCGGGCATTTATGATGCGTTGACGGCGACTCTTGCGGAAGCTGCCGGTTTTGAAGCGCTTTACCTCTCCGGTGCCGCTGTCTCCTATACCCGGCTCGGGCGGCCAGACATCGGCCTCGCCTCGGTGAGCGAGATGGTTGAGACGATGGCGCTGGTGCGTGACAAGACTGCCCTGCCCGTCATCATCGATGCCGATACAGGCTTCGGCAACGCGCTCAACGCCCAGCGCACCATGCGCCTTTATGAGCGCGCAGGCGCCAACGCGCTTCAGATCGAAGATCAGACCTATCCCAAGCGCTGCGGGCACCTCGCCAATAAATCGCTGATCTCGACTCAAGAGATGGCCGGCAAGGTTCGCGCCATGGCCGATGCGCGGGCCAGCGAAGAAACACTGATCATCGCACGCACTGACGCCATCGCCGTTGAAGGATTTGAATACGCTCTGGACCGCTCAGAAGCCTATGTGGAGGCTGGCGCCGATGTCCTCTTCATCGAGGCGCCGCAGTCGCTCGACCAGCTCCAGGCCATCGCCTCCCGCTTCAACGGGCGTGTACCCCTGATGGCGAACATGGTGGAAGGCGGCACGACACCCATCCATGCCGCCGCCGACCTGGAAGCGCTGGGCTATTCGATTGTCATCTTCCCCGGCGGTATTGTGCGTGCCCTGGCCCGTACGGCCGAGGAGTACTACGCCTCGCTCAAAACCCATGGCACCAACACGCCTTTCAAGGAGCGGATGCTCGATTTTGCCGGGCTCAATGACCGGCTGGGCCTTGATGGTCTGCTGGAAAGCGGCCAGCGCTACGATGAGCGCGAAGGATGAGCTTTGCCCCGCGCCCATCAACCGGTTTCGACCTTGAGGTGGAAACGCTGATTGTTGGCGCCGGGTGCGCAGGGCTTGTGACTGCCTTGGCGGCTCATGAGGCGGGGCAGGATGTGCTGGTTTTGGAACGCGATGCCGTTCCAACAGGATCGACGGCGCTCAGCGCCGGGCTGATCCCGGCGGCAGGCACCGAACAGCAAAGGGCTGCCGGCATCACCGATACACCTGAGATTTTCGCCGCCGACATCATGCGCAAGGCGGCCGACGAGCCTAACCATCATCTGGTTGAAGCGCTGTCCAAAGGCGCCGGCGAGGTCATCGGCTGGCTGACCGATACCATCGGCTTGCCCTTCACGCTGGTCGACAATTTCGATTATCCAGGCCACACCAACCGCCGCATGCATGGACTGCCATCGCGGTCCGGCGAGGAACTGATCAACGCCCTGCGAGACGCCTGCGAGACACGCGGCATCCTCATTGCGACCGAGCGCGTGATGCAGACGCTGTTTGCCGGAGGCGACCGGGTAACGGGCGTTCTGGCGAGGCTACCCGATGGGTCGCAGGAGGCGATTGGCTGCAGCAAGCTGGTGCTGGCCTGCAACGGCTTCGGCGGCAACGCAGAGATGGTTCGGTCCTTCATCCCGGCCATCGCAGATGCGCTCTATTTTGGCCATGACGGCAATCGCGGCGATGCGATCCGTCTGGGAGAGGAACTTGGCGCGGTAACCGCTGATCTGGGAGCCTATCAAGGCCATGGCAATGTCGCCCACCCGCATGGCATTCTCGTCACTTGGGCTGTCATCACTGAGGGTGGTTTCCAGGTAAATGCCAACGGTGAGCGGTTCTGGGACGAGTCCCAGGGCTATTCAGAAGCGGCGAGACATGTGCTCGCGCAGCCCGACGGCATCGCATTTGCCGTCTTCGATGCACGGATCGCTGACATCGCCCGGCAGTTTAAAGACTTTCAGGACGCTGAAGCCCAAGGCGCGGTGAAGCAGGCCGATAGTGTTGATGACCTTGCCGCCACCCTTGGCCTGGATGCCGGCGCATTGCAGGCAAGTTTCGAAACCGCAACCGGCACAGACCCTTTCGGCCGCACCTTTGCGCCAGCCAATAACCTGTCCCCACCCTATTGCGCCGTGAAAGTCACCGGCGCTCTGTTTCACACACAGGGCGGCCTAAAGGTGGACGGTAATGGACGCGTATTGAAAACCACCGGCGCCACCCTTTCCAACCTTTTTGCGACCGGCGGTGCCGCCGTTGGCGTTTCGGGACGCGGCGATAGCGGGTATCTTTCCGGCAATGGGCTTTTGTCGGCCGCTGTTCTGGGCCGCAAAGCGGGCCACTTTTCTTTAGAACGTTTGAGCGCTGGCCCATCGCCCGCGCCGAACAATGGAGTGCATGACCATGCTTGATGGACGACCAACCGGTCACGGTCCCGATCTAGCCGCGTTCGATTGGGCCGATCCGTTTCATCTGTCCGATCAGTTGCAGGAGGATGAGCGGCTCGTCGCCGAGAGTGCTGAGGCTTTCGCCAAAGACAAGCTGATGCCGCGCGCCGAACATGCTTATCAAAACGAAGAGGTGACGCCTGAGGTCTTCGCCGAAATGGGCGAGATGGGCCTCCTCGGCGTTACGATCCCGGAAGCCTATGGCGGATTGGGCGCCGGGTACGTCACCTATGGCCTGGTGACCCGCGAAATCGAACGCGTGGATTCCGGTTACCGCTCTATGATGAGCGTCCAGTCCAGCCTCGTGATGTATCCGATCTATGCCTATGGCTCTGAAGAGCAGAAGCAAAAGTACCTGCCGAAGCTGGCTGCTGGCGAGCTGATCGGGTGCTTTGGGCTGACCGAGCCGGACGCCGGATCAGACCCCGCCGGCATGAAGACGACCGCCAAGAAAGTCGATGGCGGATACGTTCTGAACGGCGCCAAGATGTGGATCTCAAACAGCCCCATCGCGGATGTGTTTGTCGTTTGGGCTAAGTCCGATGCCCATGACGGTAAGATCCGTGGCTTTGTTCTAGAAAAGGGCATGAAGGGCCTCTCCGCGCCGACAACCAAGGGCAAGCTATCTTTGCGCGCCTCCGTGACCGGTGAAATCGTCATGGACGAGGTGGAAGTCGGTGAGGATGCACTGCTGCCTGGAGTTCAAGGCCTCAAAGGACCGTTCGGCTGCCTCAATCGCGCGCGCTACGGCATCGCCTGGGGCGTGATGGGCGCCGCCGAGGATTGCTGGCATCGCGCAAGGAGCTATGGGCTGGAGCGGGTTCAGTTCAATCGCCCGATTGCGCAGACGCAGCTCTTCCAGAAGAAGCTCGCCGACATGCAGACAGAGATCGCGCTCGGCCTGCAAGGCGCGCTGCGGCTTGGCCGGATGCTTGATGATGGCATCGCCGCGCCGGAGATCATCTCCATGATGAAGCGCAACAATTGCGGCAAGGCGCTCGACATCGCACGCATTGCCCGCGACATGCATGGCGGCAACGGCATCATGGGCGAGTACCATGTGATGCGGCATGCGCAGAACCTTGAGACCGTGAACACCTATGAAGGCACGCATGACATCCACGCGCTGATCCTCGGCCGTGCGCAGACGGGTCTTCAGGCATTCTTTTGAGATGATGCACTCTCGCTCCGTTCCTAAAGGAACGACCGCTCGAGTGTGGGCGTTCCATGGCTGACACTCCCCTCAAGGGCCTCAAGGTCCTGGAACTGGCGCGCATTCTGGCAGGCCCATGGGCCGGGCAGGTGCTGGGAGACCTTGGCGCCACCGTCATCAAGGTGGAAAGCCCCAAGGGCGATGACACCCGCACCTGGGGGCCGCCCTTCGTGGAGCGCGAAGGCGACCGCTCGGCGGCCTACTTCTATTCCTGCAACCGCGGCAAACAGTCGATAGCCGTTGATCTGAAAACGCAAGACGGTCAGCAATTCGTGCAGGAGCTTGCCGATGAAGCCGACGTTCTGATCGAGAACTTCAAGGTCGGCGGGCTCAAAGCCTTTTGCCTCGACTACGAGGCCGTGTCCGCGCGCAATCCCGGCATTGTCTACGCCTCCATCACCGGCTTTGGGCAGGACGGGCCGTATGCCTCACGGGCTGGGTACGATTACCTTCTGCAGGCCATGTCTGGCATCATGTCAGTCACCGGTGAGCCGGACAGGGAGCCACAGAAGGTTGGGATCGCGGTCACTGACCTTTTCACCGGGCTTTATGCTGTCATTGGCATTCAAGCCGCACTTGCCGAACGAGCCCAATCCGGCAAAGGGCAGCGTATCGATCTGTCGCTCTTCGATGCGGCCACGGCAATGCTGGCCAACCAGGCGACAAACTATCTCGCCAGCGGTACAGCACCGACACGGCTTGGCAATGCACACCCCAACATCGTGCCCTACCAGGTGTTTGAGGTCAGCGATGGGGCCTTGGTGATCGCAGCCGGCAATGATGGCCAGTTCCGGCGGTTGTGCCAGGTGTTGGGATGCATCGAGATCGGCAAGGACCCGGCTTACGCCACCAATGGCGACCGGGTCGCGCGGCGCGCCGATCTTGTCCCTGCCCTGCAACAGGAAATCATCCTCTGGACCCGGGACGCACTGCTCGCCGCCTTGGAAGCGGCCACCGTGCCGGCAGCACCAATCAACTCGGTGGAAGACGTGCTGAGGGACGAGCAGATTGCGGCGCGGGGCATGATCATCGAGCCTGAAGGGGTCGCGGCCCTGCGCTCACCATTGCGTTTCTCACGCAGCCAACTCGCGCTGGACCGCTCTGCCCCGACACTGGGTGATGCTGCTGACGCCATCTCGAGAAATCGCTGGGGCAACGATGGTGATTAGCGCTGTTTTCGTTCGGGTCAGCTCCGTCCTTAGGTCCCGAATTTTCCAGTCTTTTTAGTCCTATAGCGTGAATTTTGAACGTCACAGGTGCTTTACCGGACTGGCTAGTGCGGCCCGCTGTGTGCAGTTTTGAACGTACGGCATGGCGTGAGCCAGACCGGAGCTTGATGCCCCAAAACTACAAAAAACTCCTCGCCCGTCCTTTTCCGGACGGCCGCACCGTCACGCCTTGCCGGTCCCTCAAACGTACACCAAACGGAGCGCCATGATGACAACCCCCTTCACCCTTCAACCCATTGGAATCTGCAAGGCAAGCGCGGGAGACTTTGCCCTGCAGCTAGCGCCAGACTATCGTCCAGGTCTCGTCGGCCTGGACGCGTTCAGCCACGCCATCGCCGTATGGTGGGCGCCTGAGACGGAGCCCACCAAGGGCCTGGATGCTTTGACAATCAGGCAGCCATACACGGCGAGCCCGGACGATTTTGGCGTATTCGCGACACGCTCGGAGGCGCGCCCCAACCCAGTTGGCATGAGCGTCTTTGAGATTAAGACCGTCGATTTTGCGGCCGGGTTGGTGACCACGCCCTATTTCGACATGCTTGACGGCACGCCACTGCTTGATCTGAAGCCCTATTTCCCCGCCTCAGACCGTGTGGCGAGAGTGACTGTTCCGGGCCATTTCAGCCACTGGCCGGAGAACTTTGAGCGATCAGCCCTGTTTGATTGGGTAGCGGAGTTCCGCGACTGATGGGGCGGTTCACTGGAATTGCATCGGCGATACAGAAAGGCGATGAGCTGTCTGGGAGAAAGCCCGAAACTCATTGGTTATCTTTTCAATGAATCGGATCAAACTCTTAGCTCGCTGACTGACGCTAGTGTCTGTCAAAATTGGGGTGAGATGTAGCCCGCTTGGATCGCCAGGCTACAGTCTAAGGTCAGTCGTTAGCTCGCCTTTTGCCATTGGCTACAGGCGGTGGTTGTGAGCGTCGACCTGGGTTCCCGGGCCGTGCGCTAAAGACTTATCAGGGCCGCCGTTCTGGCTTTGGAAGACCAAGTCTTGCAGCAAAGCTGCGTGTCGATGGTTGGCAGGGGAGCCAACACGAGGGAATCGTTAAGCTCGGTCTGTCAGTTTCCCAGTATGAACGGGTCTGCTCACATCTCGCCTCAAGTCCTCTTCGTTGATGACGAAGTCCAGGTGCTCAACTCACTACGCCGCGGGTTGCATCGGCATCGAACGCGTTGGGAAATGACATTCGAGCCTCATGCGGAGCTGGCCGTTCAACGGGTTATCGATGCACCGCCGGATGTCGTCGTTTCCGATCTGAACATGCCGGCGCTGACCGGGATCGAAATGATCTTGGAGATGCGTAAGACGGCTCCCGCGAATACGGTCTTCATCCTATTGACCGGCGCGGGTGATTTGCAGTCTGCCATTGCCGCCATCAACGATGTCCGCCTTTTTCGTTTCCTCACCAAACCTTGTTCGATCGACGATCTAACAAAGGCAATAGAGGAAGGTTTGAGTTGGCAGGGCAGAGAAGCCAGTCGTGATACGCTCGGACATCGTGACCTCGCAGATACTGCCTTGAGCCGGCTCTCAACGGCCGTCGTGGTTGTCGATCGGTCATGCCAGGTGGTGTACCTCAATGGCAGCGCCAGCGATCTGGTTGCAGCAAAGAACGGCATCGCCATTGATCGAACCGGCGCTTTCAGAGCGCTTGCCCCTGAAGGGACGCAGGAGCTTCGCCAATTGGTGCAAGAGGCGGAGTTTGACGATAGCGATGCGATCGGCTTTTTGAGCCTTCCGACGGCTTCCGATCAGCGCGACTTGCAGGTGGTGATCGAAGCGATATCGAACGATCATGTTGCCTTGTTCCTGGCCGACCCCGGACGGGTTGCCGTGCCACCTCTTGAGGCTCTTCAGGCGTTGTTTGGCTTGACAAAGGCCGAGGCGACAGTTGCACACGCTCTGGCAGCTGGCGGGTCGCTTGAGCATGCCTGTGTTGCGGGCGGCATCACCATGTCGAGCGCCCGGACCTATCTCAAGCGCGTATTCTCCAAAACAGGCGTCAGCAAGCAGGCCGAGCTAGTGCAATTGTTGCTGTCGACGCCGGTGCCGGCCTCCCGTTCAGCATTTAAAAGCCCCCAATACAACGCCAGCTGTTGAGAATACAAGTTACATAAATATTTAATGAAGAATATGATCTTCTAATAACGTTGACGATTACTAGATCGCCTATCGGTAATTTTGTCCTCAATTGAGGATATTTGCAGCTTTAACTGCTGGCTAGAAGGTCGTCGTGCGTTGGGTTTCCAAGACCCTGACTCCAGACCGCACCACACACGAAGAGAAGGGCAGTAGGCATGAGAGGCGATCACGAACTGTCAAGCGGCCATGAGCTGCCGAGCAGCGTACAGTCGACCCCCATGCCTACTGTCCTTTTCGTGGATGATGACGTGTGTGTTCTGAAAGGACTGCGCAGGTTCATGCGAAGCAGGGGCGATTCTTGGACATCCAGGTTTGCATGTGGCGGCGCTGAGGCCATTGAGGCGCTGAGCGAAAGCGGCGCGGACCTGGTGGTCACCGACATGCGCATGCCGGGCATCGATGGTGCGCAACTGCTGGAATGGATATCCCTTCGGCAGCCCGGAACGATACGTTTCGTGCTTTCTGGCGACGCCAACATTGGTGAGACCTATCGGATCGTCGGACGCAGTCATCAGTTTCTTGCCAAGCCATGCACGCCGGAAAAGCTCGCGGATTCAATTGCGAACGTTTTGACCAGCCGTTGGACTCCAGGTGATCTCGCTGAGTTTGAAACCGCTTCGTTTCTTGATCGTCTGAGGACCGATAGAGTCGTGTACTTGACGCTCGCGCATTGCCTGCACGACGAGGATTGTTCTTCGGCTGTCGTGGCAGAGATCATTTCAACCGACCCTGGCCTGTCGGCGCGGGTCTTGCAGTTGGCCAACTCTGCCTATTTTGGCCGCGCCATTGAAACGGCCAGCATTGAAAGGGCCATCAAGTCGTTCGGTCTTGATCATCTACGCGCTTTGCTGGAGCAGGGCCGGCTGGGCAAGGCAACCAACGATACGGACGAAAAAGGATTGGACAGGTTCTACGGCTCGCTTGCCAAAGAGGCTCGCGCTCACGGTGCGCGCAAGACCGAGAACCAAGAGGTTTTGGACACGATCTATGCGACTGCTCTGTTTTGCGGCCTTGGTTCAATCGTCAGGAACAAGCAGACCGATGCTTCTGTCGCTTCCGCCGCATTCCCCGCAACGCTTCTCGGCTTCCCTCGGAAACTGATTGATGCCCTTGGGAGGTTACGAGACTTGCCGGCAAATCTGGATTCAACCGATCTTATCGATCCAATCTGCTCAAGTGTTTTTCAAAGCTACGCTGCTCATCTGGGAGGCCAAGCCAATGTCTAGTCGCATGCGGGTTCTTCTGGTGGACGACGATGAGCGGCTTCTGAACGCCGCCAGACGCGTGTTGCGCAAGGAGATTGAACTTGTAACGGCTGAAGGTGGAAAAAACGCTCTTGATTACCTTCAGAACAACGGTCCGTTCGAAGTTATCGTGAGCGATCAGAACATGCCGGACATGAAGGGCGTTGAGCTACTGGCTCATGTCGCCAAAAGATGGCCCACAACTGTGCGAGTAATGCTCACCGGAAATGATGATCAGCAAACGGCGATCAAAGCGGTGAACGAAGGCCAGATCTATCGGTTCATCAACAAACCGTGCGGGCCGGAAGACCTGCTGACGGCGATAACAGCGGCCAGCAAACATCATCAGTATCTGTTGGCAGAAAAGGCGCTTTTGGAGGAAACCCTTTCTGGGAGCGTCAAAGTTCTCACCGATGTCTTGGCGCTCTCCAAGCCAAATGCGTTCAAACGGTCCTCCGATGTCCACCGCTGGGCTAAGCGGCTCGCAGACGAAATCGGAATCGAGAGACCTTGGGAGCTTGATCTTGCTGCCATGCTTTGCACGCTGGGGGCAGTGACAATCCCCGACTCTGTCACCAGAAAACACTATACTGGTGAAGCTCTTAGCGAGAAGGAGCAGCTTCTCCTGGAACGCGTTCCGGCCAATGGACGCGACCTACTCCGCAATGTTCCGCGCATGGAAGGTATCGCAGAGGCAATCTACTACTCTCAAAAAGGGTTCGATGGCTCAGGCTTTCCCAGCGACGATGTCAGCGGCGAGACAATTCCCGTCATCGGTCGACTGTTAAAGGTGCTTCTGGATCTGGCAGAAGCCACAGTGGATGAAGAGGTGTCGTTTGCTGAGGCCATCGAGTCGCTTAATCGGAATGCAGAGCAGTACGATCCGCAGATTCTCGGGGCCGTTGAGGCGAACCTGGCAACTGACCAGTTGTTCGCGGTTCGATCAGGCATGGTGCGCAAAAATGTTGATGTAAATGCACTGCTCGAAGGTGATGTTACTGCAACCGACATATCTGATCTGGAAGGAACGCGCCTGCTCGTATCTGGCAGCTCGCTGACAAGTCTTACGATCAAGCGTCTTAAGAACATTGAGGGAATCGGGCAGATGCCTGGGCAGGTTGAGGTTTGGCGCCTACCCACTGCTGCATAGATTAAAACTGCTTTCGTCCAGTTAATAATTCATTTTACACAATTTATATTTATGCGAAATAACGGCAATACAAAGGGCAGATGTCCCTAAATGGGGACCTCAATAATAATACTGATCGTTCTATCATGAAGCAGTCTAGAGGAGGACTGCGTCATGGACAAAGAACTACGCTTTCGTGCCGGGTTAACTGGTGTTTTGAGAGCGAGCTTTGCAGTTTTGGTTGCTTCTTGCATAGCTCAATTCCCCGCCGTTCAGCGCGCGTTCAGCGCCGACGCGGAGAAGATCGTCTTTGGCATCGTCCCACAGCAGTCCGCAACGCGTCTTGCCGAGGTTTGGGTTCCACTGCTCGATAGGCTCAGCGAGGATTCCGGGTACGCCGTGGAATTTGCGACGGCCAAGGACATTCCAACCTTTGAGGCCTGCCTCGCGCGCGGCGCCTACGACGTCGCCTATATGAATCCCTACCACTACACGGTGTTTCATTCATCGGCCGGCTACGAGGCTTTCGCTTTCCAAGCTGAGAAGCGCCTTCGTGGCGTTCTGGTGGCCAGGATCGATAGCGACATTGATGATCTGCGTGATCTTGAAGGGAGCGACCTCGCCTTTCCCTCGCCGGCAGCCTTCGGCGCCAGCGTCATACCGCGCGCCGAGCTTCGCGGTGAGCAGATCAGCTTCACGCCTCATTATGTCAACTCGCATGACTCCGTTTACCGATCGGTGGCTCTTGGGCTGTTCTCTGCAGGCGGTGGCGTCGGCCGAACACTGGGCAACATTCCCGAGGATCTGCGCTCGCAGCTGCGCGTGATCTACCAGACCGCTGAGTACACTCCGCATGCTTTTGCAAGCTCTTCAGATTTGCCGGCGGAGGCAAGAAACGCGCTCGCCTCGGCTCTTCTTGCGGTTGAAGACGAAGCCCTGCTGAGCCCTCTGGGCATGACAGGATTTGAGGCCGCAGCCGATGCTGATTGGGATGATGTGCGTTCGCTGAACTTGACGGATCGGCAAACTGAGATTGCCGATGACGGAGAGCTGCAATGTCTTTCCGGCTGAAGACAATCCTGGGCATTGCGCTCATTGAGGTCATCGTTCTGGCTACCTTGGTTGGCAACAGCCTTCACCACTTGAAGACGACCAATGAACAGGAACTCTTCACCCGCGCGAAGGTGACGACGCAACTCTTGGCGACGATGACGAGTGACGCCACAATCTCCTTCGACCTGGCAACGCTGGACTCGTTGGTTCAACAAACGCTGCGGAATGAGGGGTTGGTCTATATCCGCATTCGCAACAGGGAAGGCCTGGTGCTGTCCCAAGGCGGTGACACCGAGGCCTTGAATGCACCGTTCATCAGCGATCAAAGCGCCAGAGATGCGGACGACCAGAGAATCGACCTGTCCGCACCGATTGTGGTCGGTGGCAATGAGTTCGGTTCCGTTGAGACAGGCCTTTCGACACATCTTCTGGATACGGTTTTGGCCGACGGCACCAAGCGCATGCTTACGATCGCAGGCGTGGAAATCGTTCTTGTGGCCTTGTTTGGCTTCGCGCTAGGAACCGTGCTGACACGTCAACTTGCTCGATTGAGACGCAGCGCAAAACGCGTGGCAGGAGGCGAGTTTGGTTATCAAATGAACGTCACCGGCCGAGATGAGCTGGCTGATACGGCCGACAGCTTCAACAAAATGTCCAGCTCTCTGGCCGAATACGCCAAAGAGGCTCAAGAGGCTCGTGAACGAGCCGAAGCTGGCAGGGCTTATGCCGAAACGCTGCTTCGTGATGCGATGAACAGTGTCTCACAAAGCATATTCATCGTAGATCCAAACGGACGCCTGGAGTTCGCCAACAGAGCGGCATTGCGGATGTACCCGATCTCCAAAGAGCAAACGGTTGCCGGCACACCGTTCGAGGACGTGCTGTTGCCAATCGCGGAAGCCACGGTAGCCGGCACTGACCAGAATGTGGTGCGGTTTGTCGATGAGCGTATGCAACGTTTGTCGCTTAAGTCGAAGGGGCACAGCTGGCAAAGCCGTTTGAAGGATGGGACGGTCATCGTCAGCACCCAACACACTATGTCAAACGGTGGTGCCGTGCTCGTCGATACCGATATCACCGAGCAGTATGAGGCTCTGGAGAAAAACCAGAAGTTGGAACTTGAACTGCTTCAGGCCCACAAGCTGGAATCGCTTGGAACGCTCGCCAGTGGCGTGGCACATGAGATCAACACACCCACTCAGTTCATCGGTGATAACATTCGGTTTCTCAGCGGATCGTTTGATGATCTTGTCGCACTGGTGTCAGAGCTGAGCGAGAAAGAAGACGCGCAGATCGGGCCGCAGCTTGAGGCGATTGATTGGGACTTTCTGCGTGAGGAGGTTCCAGCAGCACTCAGCGAAGCGGCCAATGGCGTTGAGTCCATCGGGAAAATCGTGCGATCGATCAAAGAGTTCTCCCATCCCGATGATGGAGAATGCCAGGAAACCGATATCCGAAATCTCATCGAAACCGCTGCGACCGTTTCACGATCGCAGTGGCGACACAGCGCTGAACTGAGCGTTGAGTGCCGAACGGAAGATACCGTCGTGCCTTGCTATCCAGGAGACCTTTCTCAGGTCCTCATCAATCTTATTGTCAATGCCGCCGACGCCATCGTAGATGGCCAAAAAGATCAAGAAGCGGACCGCGGAACGATCGCCATTACGGTTGACCGTGTTGCGCAGAGTTTGATGATCGATGTCGCTGACAATGGCGGCGGAATAGACCCAGAGATACAGCGTCGTATCTTCGACATGTTTTTTACAACGAAGGCCCCTGGTAAGGGCACTGGTCAGGGTTTGGCGATCTGCCGTTCAATCATCGAAGGCAAGCACCACGGTCGTTTGTCTGTTTCGTCGAAGCTCGGAAACGGCAGCGCCTTTAGGATTGAGCTACCGGTGCTGCAGCAAACCGCTGTGTCGTCACCGAAAGCTGCTTAGAGGTTTGTACAGTAACCAGTTAACCAACGGTATTGGCAGTGGAACGAGAGCGCTTTGTGGCAGCCAGCAGAGCAGCTTCACCGCGATGGGTTAGTGCGCACCAGGCCGGGCCAACAGGGGCGGAAGGGAAACGCCATAGGTTGGGTCCGAACTGGTCCGTGCCAGGTCTGCGAACTGGCTCAATCTGCTGCGATCCCGCTCAGCGGGTTTTTTGATTAGTCAATTGATAGAAATGGCGGAGAGGGTGGGATTCGAACCCACGGTGCGGTTGCCCGCACGCCGGTTTTCAAGACCGGTGCCTTAAACCGCTCGGCCACCTCTCCGCGTGCGGTGCTTTTGGCGCTAAATCGCGCCCTTGGCAAGGTGTCTTACCGATGCGCAAGCGCCTTCCATCAAATTGTCCGCAAGGGTTTGAATAGGCTTTAAGGCGCAGTTGGTATTAGGCCTGCCGTTTGCGTCATGTGTGGGGCTTTTCATGTTGATCGTCATTCCTCCCCTGCCCTCATCGGGCACGGTTTTGTATTTCTTCCGCGGCTTTCTCATTTTGGGCGCGATCGCGCTGGCTGGGCTGTTCCTGTTCCGGTTTTTCCAGAGCTATGCCGTCGTATTGCAGACGGGCGTTTGGTGGATGGCAATCCCGATGCTGGTGCTGACAGCGCTGGTGATCTGGCTGTCGATCAAGAAGCGATTCTGGTTCGCCGCTGCTTCCCTTATCCCTTTGATTGCCATTAACTTTTACGTTCAAAGCGCCTGGCAGGGACAGATCGCCGATGCCGATACGGCGAACATCCGCGCGGCGAGCTATGTGGAAGCCATCGTCAGTTCCCTTCGCGGCCATGGCTCGCTGGCGCCGCAGGCCGTGCGTGATTTTTCCAATGATTTTGAATGGGTTAGCGGCGACTTCACCGGCGTTCCGGAACGTGATGAGCGCGCCTACAATCATGACGTTATCTTTGGAAACGTCAATGATTTTGGTGTCGGCTCGCGCATCGCCTGGCCGCAAGGCACTGGTTCTCAAGGGTTTTTGGACGCCTATGAACCACTTCGGCAGGCGCATGGTGACTGGCTGGGTCTGATTGCGGACTGTGAATTGCGGCTCGATCCACGTGTGGTGACAGGCGGGTTCTGCACCACGGCAAGCGGTATTCTGGAGAGCTATGGCGTCGATCTGCGGGCGGCGATGGAAGCCTTTATGGCCAGCCAAGGCGGCATGTCTGCCTGTGATAACAATGTCTTATGCACCAGCTATGCGCGTCGCTACGGCGACTTCCTCGTCAACTGATTGCAAACAAATCGCCACAAAAAACGGGCCGGGACATGCGTCCCGGCCCGTTTCGTCTTGTCTCGTTTCCGTCTCAGACCGTTCCGGTTCCGGACCTTGTAGGTCTCACCCTGGACCGATCCGGGCCGGTTAGTTAGGATAGGCGTCGTCGATGCCCTGGATGTAAAAGTTCATGCCCAGGATCATATCGAGCGGAGCCTGCTCGCCCTCGGCAACAACCAACTCACCATCCTGATTGTAGATCGGGCCCGTGAACGGGTGAATCTCACCAGCGATGATGCCGGCCATGGTCTCTTCGGCCACGACTTGGGTCTCAGGTGCCATGTTGGCGAACGGCGCCATCTGAACCATACCGGACTCCATCGAACCCATGGCCGAGCCGGTTTCCCAGGTGCCATCAGCGACGGCGCGAACCCGGTCCACATAGTAGGGTGCCCAGTTGTTCACAATGGACGTGAGCTGCGCATCCGGTGCGAAGGCACCCATGTCAGAGTCGTTGCCAAAGCCACGCAGACCACGCTCCTGAGCAGCCTGGAGCTGCGCTGTTGAGTCGGTGTGCTGGACAAGAATGTCAGCGCCCTGATCCATCAACGCGTTGGCGGCTTCAGCTTCGCGCGGCGGATCGTACCAGGTGTTCACCCAGATGATCTTCACTTCCACATCCGGGTTCACAGACTGGGCGCCGAGCATGAAAGAGTTGATGCCGGAGATAACTTCAGGGATCGCGTAGGATGCGATGTAGCCGATGGTGTTGCTCTCGGTTTCAAGGCCAGCGATTTTGCCCAGCACGTAACGGCCTTCATAGAAGTGGCCATTGTAGTTGGCGAAGTTTTCCCCCGACTGGTAGCCGGTTGCGTGCTCGAACTTCACATCAGGGAAACGCTCGGCGACTTCGCCGACCGATTCCATGTAACCGAACGAGGTAGCGAAGATGATGTCGTTGCCGGCACGAGCCAGACGCTCAAGCGCGCGCACGGCATCGGCGCCTTCCGACACGCTTTCAAGATAGGTCGTCTCGACCATGTCGCCGAGTTCGGCTTCCATGGCCAAACGGGCTTGGTCATGAGCGTAGCTCCAACCGTGGTCGGAGACCGGGCCGACATAGACGAAGGCGGCCTGGATTGTCTCGTCGTCGGCCTGGGTTGTGGCAACGACGCCCAAGGACAGGGCAGCTGCGGTACCAAGCGCCAACAAAGATGACGTCACTTTTTTCATCGTGGCATCCTTTTCAGATGGTGGTGATGGCGGGTTGATGGGGGCACCCGGTGGTGGAGCCATCACCACCGCCGGGTCCATTCGAGTTTAGCGGTCGGGGACAAAGGCCCGGCCAAGGGCGGCCGGTGTGTTGCGGCGCATAAGCGCCTGATTGCGTGAGAGAATGACCAGCGCAATGATCGTAGCGAGATAGGGCATCATGGTCATGGCCTGCGGCGGCACGTTGATGCCAAGCGCCTGGCCGTGAAGTTGTAGAATGATGACACCGCCGAATAGGTAGGCACCGACGAGCAAACGGCCGGGCAGCCATGTCGCAAAGACGACGATAGCAAGCGCGATCCAGCCGCGACCGGCGGTCATCCCTTCCGTCCATTGGGCGGTCAGGGCAAGCGACAGATAAGCACCACCCAGCCCGGCACAGGCACCGCCAAAGGCAACTGCCGCCAAGCGGATCAGCCGAACATCGCGGCCCAAAGCGTGCGAAGCCTCCGCGTTCTCGCCAGTCGCCCGCAGCACCAGCCCGGCGCGCGTGCGGAACATGACATAGGCAACGCCCGCGACAATCGCGAAGCTCAGGTAAACCAGGATATCGCGATCAAACAGCGCCGGCCCAATGAACGGAATGGCCGAAAGCCCTGGGATGGTGATCGCTTCCAAGCGAACCCCCGGCGTGCCGACAAAGTCCTCGCCGATGAGGCCGGCAAGACCAAGGCCGAGCAGCGTCAGCGCCAGGCCGGTCGCCACCTGGTTGGAGGCCAGATAGATGGTGAACAAACCGAAAAGCAGGGCCATGCCGACGCCGGCGGCCGCGCCGACAACGATGCCGGCATACGGGTTGCCGGTGGCCAGTGCCGCGCCAAAGGCGCAGACCGCGCCCATGATCATCATACCCTCAACGCCGAGGTTGAGAACGCCGGAGCGCTCGACAACCAGTTCGCCGATGGCCGCCAAGACAATCGGCGTCGCCGCGCCGACGATGGTGATCAGAATGCCCTCAAGCAGCATCGCCAGCTCCCTGGGTAACAGGTGCAGCGGGCGCGGCGCTCTGCTCGGCAGTTTTGGGCGCGCCGAAAGAGAAGCGGATCTGGTAACGGACCAGCGTGTCGCAGCCCAGCACGAAGAACAAAAGTAAGCCTTGGACCACGCGTGCCATTTTATCGGAGAGGCCGATGGTGATTTGAGCTGCCTCGCCACCTAGAAATGACAGCGACAAAAGGAGGCCAGCCATCAAGATACCCCAAGGGTTCAGGCGACCCAGGAAGGCCACAATGATGGCTGTGAAGCCATAGCCGGGCGAAATGGTGGGGCGCAGTTCGCCAATTGGCCCAGCGACCTCCATGATCCCCGCAAGACCAGCCAGCGCACCCGACAGGATCAGAGAGCCGTAGACGAGCGCTGAGGATGAGAAGCCAGCAAAGCGTGCTGCGCGAGGCGCTTCACCGACCACTTTGAACGCGTGGCCGGCCAGCGTGCGGCTCATGAAGAACCACATCACTGGCACCATCAAGAAAGACAGCAGAATGCCGAGATGCAGGCGGGAACCTTCCACGATGACGGGCAAGGACTGCTCGTCGGAGAAGTTGCGCGACTCAGGGAAGTTGAAGCCACCGGGATCGCGCCAGGGTCCGCGCACCAGATAGTCCAAGATCAGGAGCGCGATATAGGCGAGCATCAAGGACGTGAGGATTTCATTGGCGCGGAAGCGCACCTTTAAGAGCGCGGGAATGCTGCCATAGAGCGCGCCGCCAATGATGCCGAGCACCAGCATGGTCGGCAACGTCAGCGGGCCCGTCCATTCAGGAAAGAGGATCGGCGGAATGGATCCGAAGACCGCCCCCATCGTGAACTGGCCTTCAGCGCCGATGTTCCAAACATTGGCCCGGTAGCAAACGGCAAGCCCAAGCGCGATCAGGATCAGCGGCCCTGCCTTCAGGAGCAGTTCATGAACCGACCAAAGCTCGGTCAACGGCGAGACGAAATACTCGTAAAGCGCTTCAAACGGGTTGAAGCCCATGAGAGCGAACAGGATGCCAGACGTCAGCAGCGTTAGGCCGATGGCCAGAAAGGGTGCGGCAAACAGCATAGTGCCTGACGGAGCGTCGCGCTTGACGAGTTCAAGCTGCATCGGAGCGCTCCATGCCAGGTGTGTTGGCAGCTTCTGGATCAGATGCTGTCGAGCTACCGTCGCCGCCCATCAAGAGGCCGAGCTGTTCCAACGTGACGTTGGCGGCATCCAGCGGCTCGGAAAGATAGCCGTGGGACAACACAGCGATGCGGTCGGAAATCTGTAAGAGTTCATCCAGGTCCTGGCTAATGACGATCACCGCTGAGCCCTTATCGGCAAGGTTCATGATGCCGGTTCGGATAAAGCTCGCGGCGGCAGCATCGACGCCCCAGGTTGGCTGGTTGACGACCAGAATGCGCGGCTTGCGCGAAAGCTCACGGCCGACCACGAATTTCTGCAGATTGCCGCCTGACAGGGTAGATGCGGCCGGATCGCCCTTAGCCGAGCGCACGTCGAACGCATCGCGAATGGTCTCGGAGAGCTTGCGGATCGCGCCAAACTTCATCACGCCCAGCGAGCCCAACGTACCATCTTCTGGGGCTTTGCGGGTGATAAGGGCGTTTTCACTGAGTGCCATAGCGGGCACGGAGGCATGCCCTGCCCGCTCCTCGGGAACAAAGGCGCCGCCGCGCTCCCGGCGCTTGGCGATGGGCAGTCTGCCAACCGGATGGCCCTCAATGCGCACCGCATCCAGATCGACCAGCGCCTCGCCGGACAGAACGTCGAACAGTTCTTTCTGGCCGTTTCCGGCAACGCCGGCGATGCCGAGGATTTCGCCCGCATGGACGCGCAGCGAGATGTCTTTCAGCGCCATTCCGAACAAAGAGCCCGGCTCATACTTCACCTGGTTGAGTTCCAGCATCAGCGGGGCGTCCGCCGGTAGCGCACGGTGGGTGCGCACCGCGTCGGTGACGTCAGAGCCGACCATGGCGCGTGCGAGTGAGGCGGAACTTTCCTCTCGCGGGTCGGTGCGTGCGACGACTTTACCGTGGCGCATCACGGTGGCGTCGTCACACAGCGCGCGTACTTCATCGAGTTTGTGGGAAATGTAGAGGATGCTTTTGCCTTCGCTCGCAAGCTGGCGCAGCACGCCGAACAGTTGCTCGGCCTCCTGGGGGGTCAGCACGGATGTCGGCTCATCCAGGATGACGAGCGATGGTTTTTGAAGGAGAACGCGCAGGATTTCCACCCGCTGGCGCACACCGACATCCAAGTCGCCGACAGTCGAGTCAGGATCGACCGCCAGGCCGTATCGGGCCACAAAATCGGTCAGTTCTGCCTTCACCTGGTCGGGCGTCGGCTTGTGGTCGAGCGCAAGGGCGATGTTCTCGGCCACCGTCATCGATTCAAACAGCGAGAAATGCTGGAACACCATGCCGATGCCGAGCGCGCGGGCATGGTTGGGCGAGGCAACGGTTTCAGGCTTGCCGTCGATGACGATGCGGCCAGCGTCGGGCTGAAGCGTGCCGTAGAGCATCTTGACCAGCGTGGACTTGCCGGCGCCGTTCTCGCCCAGGAGCGCGTGGATAGAGCCCTTGGCGATGGCCATATCGACGCTGTTGACCGCGATCAGCGCGCCAAACGATTTGGTCAGGCCATCAACGGCCAAGAGTGGATCAGTGTTGCCCGATTCGGTGTGCAAGTCCGTGTCACCCTGCATGCTGGCCGGGGTTTTGCTCCAACCCCTCCCCGAGCCGACAAACTGCCGAGCCTAAAGGTTGAGCATGCCCAGGCACGCGCCACATCTGGCACTTTAAAAGGCGAATGATCGAGGCGGCAATGTCTGCCCCCTCGAAATCCGCCTAAAAGCTGTGCAGGACGGCGCTTCGGCAGGTCACACTGCTTACGTGTTTGGCAACAAAATGGTCGCGCCGGTGGTGGCCCGGGCTTCCAGGGCGCGGTGCGCCTCGGCGGCATCTTTGAGCGCGAAACGCTGTGAGACCGGGATGGTGACGGCGCCGGAGGTGATGACGTCGATCAGATCGCCCGCCGTTTCTTCCAGCATGGCGCGGGTCGTGATGTGGGCGAACAAAGTCGGCCGTGTGATGTAGAGCGAGCCTTTCTGAGAGAGGAGCCCCAGATCAAAGGCTTCCACCGGGCCGGAGGCATTGCCGAAGGAGACGAAGGTTCCAAACGGTTTCAGACAATCGAGCGAGCCCATGAAGGTCGATTTGCCAACGGAATCATAGACGACGTCGCATTTTGCGCCGTCGGTCAGTTTCGCGACTTCCTCAGCGAAGTCCTGCATCTGGTAATTGATGCAGTGGGTGTAGCCGTGCTGCTTGGCGAGCGCGCATTTCTCATCCGAGCCTGCCGTGCCGATGGCGGTGACGCCCAGATGCTTCATCCATTGGCCGGCGATCAGGCCAACGCCGCCGGCTGCGGCATGGAAGAGCGCGACCGTGCCCTCCGTGACGGGAAAGCTTTTGCGCAGCAGATAGCGCGCTGTCATGCCCTTCAGCATCATCGCGGCGCCTGTTTCGTCGCTGATCGCGTCGGGCAGCTTCACCGCAATTGCGGCTTTGATAATGCGGTGACGGGCATAGCTGCCAAGCGGGCCGACATAGGCGACACGGTCGCCAACCGAGGCACTGTCAACCTGGCCGCCAATGGCCACAACCTTGCCTGCGCCCTCATGGCCAGGCGTAAACGGCAGGCCACTTGGGGCCGGATAGAGGCCAGTGCGGAAGTAGACATCGATGTAGTTGAGGCCAATCGCGGCGTGCTCGACCACGATCTCGTCCGGCCCCGGATCAGGCAGCGTTGCGGATTCCCATTGCAGCACCTCCGGCCCGCCGGTCTGATGGATGACAATGCGTTCGGTGGGTGTGCTCATTGGGACCTCGTCAGAAAGGGTTGTGTCGGCCTGGTCGGCATGATGCCGCATTGACCGCAAAGGATTGGCGCTTCAGGTAGGACGAGAGAGGTTCGGGAGCAACCGTATGTCCGACAGCACAGCAGTTTTCGATGTCATCGTCACCGGTCGCGGGCCGGCCGGCATGATCGCAGCCCTCGCGGCGCACGATGCGGATTTGAAGGTCGCGCTGATCGGCCCGCCGATCAACGAGAATGATGAACGCACAACGGCCCTGCTTGGCCCATCCATCGATGCGATGGAGGGGCTCGGGCTTGCCGAGAACCTCGCGGAAATCGGTACGCCGCTGATGACCATGCGACTACTCGATGGCACACGCCGCCTGTTGCGTGCGCCGGCGATCGCCTTTGACGCGGCTGAGATCGGCCGGACGGCCTTTGGGCTCAACTGCCCCAATGCCAAGCTGAACGCGCTTTTGCATGGCGCGGTGCTGGATCGCCCCGAGATTGAGAGCGTTGAAAGGCTGGTCGCTGGCTATGATCTGTCGGGCGAGACAATCAAAGTCACGGTCGGCGATGGCACGGTGCTGGACACCAAGACGGTGATCGCCGCTGACGGGCGCAATTCCCCGGCTCGGCAGGCCGCTGGCATCGACGTTCGGCGCTGGGCCTACCAGCAGACGGCAGCCGTCGGGCATGTTCGGCATGTGAAGTCGCACGATTTCATCTCGACCGAGTTTCACACCGAAACCGGTCCCTTCACCTTCGTGCCACTGGAAGATAGGGACGACCGGCACCGATCCAGCTTTGTTTGTGCCCTCGCTCCCGATGATGCTGAACGGCTGGGCAAAATGACGCTTGAGGAGGTCAGCCGATTCCTGGAGGAGCGTAGTCAGTTCCTATTGGGAGCACTCGATCTTGAGGAGCCGGTCCAGCTTTGGCCGCTGGAAAGCCTTGTGGCCAAGTCATTTGCCGCCAAGGGCGTGTTCTTGATCGGCGAAACGGCGCACGCCTTCCCACCCATCGGTGCGCAGGGCCTCAACCTTTCCATCCGTGATGCGCGCGAGGCCGCCAGTGTGATCGGCGAAGCTCTAAAGGGCGCCCAAGACCCACGCTCCATGCTGATCGCTTCGCGCTACAGCGCCCGCCGGCGGGCCGATGTCTGGGCGCGCACCTATGGGGTTGATGCGCTCAACCGCTCGCTTCTGACAAACAATCCCGCCGTTCAGCTTGGCCGGGCGGTGGCGATGACGGCGGCACGTATGTCGCCGGCCTTGAAGAAGGGCCTTATGGTCGCCGGGCTGGAGCCTTTCAGCCTTGGCGGTTCCATTGGACGGATGGCTGACGCGTTCCGCAAGCGAGCGGCCTAGAATCTCCTAAGGGAATAGGTCGGCGGGGATATGCCCGCCAGTCACCAGCAAAATCATCACCGTTAGCGTGCCGACGGACACAAGCGTGCCCACGAGAACCATGGAGGAGGCACGCTCGACCCAAACATTGTATTGCTGCGCCATGACAAACACGTTGAGGGCCGGCGGCAGCGACGCCATGAGGATGGCGGTGTAAACCCAGATTGGGTCGTAATTGCCGGCCCAGGAAAGGGCGAGCCAGATCAAAAGCGGGTGAATAACGAGCTTCACGATCAAGAGCCAAGGAATCTCTACCGGCACGCGGGTCAGCGGCCTAAGCGCAATGGTGACACCCATGGCAAACAGAGCGCAGGGTGCGGCGGCTCCGCTCAAAAAATCGATAACGCGCTGAAGCGGCCCAGGTGTTTGGAACCCAATGGCCGCTGCTGCAATGCCAAGTGCACTGGCAACAATGAACGGGTGGGTGATGATCTTCTTCGTCACCAGCCAAGCAAGCTGTAAAGGCTTTTCCCTTGCCGTGCCGCCGAGCGCCATCAGGATCGGCGTCAGCGTGAATTGCAAGGCGTTGTCGAAGCAGAAGATCAGCGCTGTGGGCACCGCAGCGGGCGCACCAAGGACCGAAAGCGTGAGCCCGGGGCCCATATAGCCGATGTTGGAGTAAGACCCAGCGACACCTTGCATCGCCGCTTCAGGCAAGGGCGCACCACGGACAACCGCGATCACCGTCGCCAACATGTAAACGATGTAGGCGCACAGCGTGGTGATGACGATGAAGGAAATGCCCTCGAGTTGATCGAGTGGTGTTGATGATAGAAGGTCGAAAAAAAGGGCGGGCAACGCCATGTAGACAACGAAGAAGTTGAGCCAGCCCAGACCCTCTTCAGGAATAGCTACAGCGCGCCCGGAGAAGTACCCCAGAAAGATGAGCCCGAAGAACGGAGCGACGAGGGCCAGAATTTCGATCATTGCATGTCGGGAAAGAAGCCGCGGAACCTGTTTGCGGTAGCACGGCTTGAGGTGCGATCAAACTCGACGTAGGACGTGCCGCCTAATCCGCCCCGCTCTCTGTAACCACAGCCTTTCGCCAACGCGTGACCACCCTCCGCAACTCATTTCGACGCTTTCAACGCGCTTTCGCGCGGGAGACCGCCTATGGCGCCATTCGGCTGTTGCGCGCTGCTTTGCGCCCGCTGGGACTGGAACGCGCTTCCGGCCTGATTGGCTGGTCCTGGCGGGTGTTTGCGCCCTGGACCAAACGCCATCCGCGTGCGCTGGCGCAGATCGAGGTCAGCCTGCCAGAGCTCGATGCCAATCAGCGTGAGCGCATTGTTCGAGCAATGTGGGACGGGCTTGGGCAGACCTTTGCCGAAGGGCTGTTGCTCGACCAGCTTGTTGCAGAACCAGATCGGGTGACGATGGAATCACCGGAAATGGTTGCTGCCTGGCAAGCCGATGAAGGCAAGCGTGGTGCAATTTTCGTCTCCATGCACTCAGCCAATTGGGAAGTGTTTGGCCTGGCAGCCTCCAACGCCGGCATGCGGATCGCCGGCCTTTATCAATCGGTGCAAAATGCCCGATTGGAGGCCGATCTCTTGCGGTCGCGCGAAAAGATTTACAGCGCTGGTATGATCTCAAAAGGTTCACACGCCATGAAACGGCTGTTCGGCCTTCTGCGTGATGGGTATGGCGTCGGCATGCTTGCCGACCAGCGACAGGCCAACCGAGGCGTTACCGTCGATTTCTTTGGAGCGCTTGCGCCATCAACGCCGCTCCCAGCCCTTCTGGCATTGCGGACAGACGCAAGGCTTGTCGTCATGCGCTGCAAACGCATAGGCCGCGTGCGGTATACGCTCGAGGCGCTTGAATTGCCGGTTGAGCGCACCGGCGATCAGGATGCCGATGTGGCCCGTGTTACGCAGGCGATCCATAGCCAGTTCGAAGCTTGGATCCGTGAGCGCCCCGAGGAATGGATGTGGGCGCACAGGCGATGGTCGCGCGAGGTTCGACGGGTCTGAAGGCCCCAAAAGCATGTCCAACCAAAGCGTGGCTGGGTTTGTGCACTGCACCATGGCAAGGTGGGCTAACTTCTTTGATTTGAGACCCGGCCATGACCAAGACTCCGCATGCTTTCTTCCGACCGCTGGCCATCGGCGCGCCAGAGCCCTTTCGAGAGCCACCGGCGCGCGTGGAGCGGATGATCCACTTCATCCCGCCCCATATCGAGAAGGTAACCGCCAAGCTGGGTGACATGATCCCCAAGGTCGATGTGATGTTGGGCAATCTGGAAGATGCGATCCCGGCAGACCAAAAGGAAACGGCGCGGGACGGGTTTATCACACTGGCACGCAAGCATGAGTTCGGCGCGAGGGGCCTCTGGTCGCGGATCAACTGCCTGAACTCGCCCTGGGTACTCGATGATGTCACGCGGCTGGTGCTTGAGGTCGGTGACAAGCTTGATGTGATCATGCTGCCCAAAGTCGAGGGGCCATGGGATATCCATTATCTCGATCAGCTTCTGGCGCAGTTGGAAGCCAAAGCCGGCTTAACCCGTCCGATCCAAATTCACGCCATCCTGGAAACGGCAGAGGGCGTAAAAAACGTCGAGGCCATCGCGACCGCGAGCCCACGCATGCACGGCATGAGCCTTGGCCCGGCAGACCTCGCAGCCTCACGCGGCATGAAAACCACCCGGGTCGGCGGCGGTCATCCCGACTATGCGGTCCTGGCCGATCCGGACAGCTCCGATGGCCCGCGCGCCGTCTACCAGCAAGATTTGTGGCACTACACGATGGCGAAGATGGTGGATGCCTGCATGTCGGCTGGGATCAAGGCGTTCTATGGACCGTTCGGCGACTTTTCCGACCCGGATGCCTGCCGGGCGCAATTCCGCAATGCGTTCCTGCTGGGCTGTGCTGGCGCTTGGACACTACACCCCAGCCAGATCAACATTGCCAGGGAGGTCTTTAGCCCGCCTGCTGATGAGGTCGCCTTTGCCCTGCGCATCCTCGAAGCCATGCCAGACGGCACTGGCGCTGTGATGATCGATGGCAAAATGCAGGATGATGCGACCTGGAAACAGGCCAAGGTGCTGGCCGATCTTGCCCGCCAACTTGCCGACCGCGATCCGCAGCTTGCCAAGGTTTACGGTCTGTAAACACGGCGCTGGCTGAATGGTGACAAGGTGTGAAGCTGGCCGGCTTGAAGTTGACCGACACCCAGCCTAGCTATGTGCGTGAAGGAGATACGCCCATGCGTACAGCACGATTCACGATCGGGGACGTTGTCAAACACCGCATTTATCCGTTCCGGGGCGTGGTGTTTGATGTCGACCCCGTGTTCAGCAACACCGAAGAGTGGTGGGAGGCGATCCCAGCCGACGTTCGACCGTCCAAAGACCAGCCATTCTACCATCTGCTGGCCGAGAACGAGGAGACGGAATATGTCGCCTATGTTTCCGAGCAGAACCTTTTGCCAGATGACAGCGACCAGCCGTTGCGCAACGCGCAGATTGCCGAGTTCTTCTATGAAGGGCCGGACGGCGATTTGATCTTCGCAGGCGTCGCCCATTAACGCAGCGCCCTGCAAAGACGGACAAAAAAAGGCGGCCACTGGCCGCCTTTTCTTTTGGTGATCTCGCTTGAAGCCTATTCGCTTTGGATGCGCTCGCGCAGTTCGCGTGCGCGCTGCTCCAGGGCGTTCTGCAGATCATCGGATGGCGGGGCGTCGGCTTGGGATGCTGCCGCTTCGGCAGCCCGGCGACGCACAACCTGTTCAGCCGCGATCAGAACCGACGAGTCAAAGCCTTCACCGTCATAGGCTGAGGTAAAGCCCGACAGTGAGAAGGAGAACGGCACGGCGCGGCCGGCCTCATTAAGCGCGGTGACGGTGAATTCACCGCCAGCTTTCATGGACTCGATGACAGCGTCGCCCGGCTCGAACTCCACAAAACAGTTCTGCGGGTAGCAGATGCGGAACACGCCGGTGATCTGCGCACCATCATCGACCTGGCCGCGCACACCATCGGGGATTTGCAGCCGGGTCGGCAGGATCGTCACCATCTGGCGCTCGCCGCCCTCCTGCTCGATGATCTGAAGCGCCGCCACCGTCACGCCTTCAACCTGAAGCTCGCGGGCGCGAATGTTGCAGACCTGCTGATTGACACGCTGATCAAGGCCGCAGACTTTGATCCAGTTGGCTTCGGGGAGAATATCTGCCAGCGCCTCGGCCTCTGCCGGATCAACGCTGTCAATAATCTGCTGAAGCCGTTGTTCTGGCGTCAGCTGCTCAGCGGGAGCCTCAGCCTGCGCCCAAACGGCTGTTGGCGCGAGCGTCAAAGCCAGTGCGGCTGCCAGGGCGCGTGTCGTTTTCATTTGCACCATTCAATCCTTCTAACCTTGGCCGCGTATCCCGTTGGACCGCTGCCGGGTTGATCCTACCTGCATTTGCCCCTGCCACAGCCTGGTTGGCGGAATGCCGACGCCCCGCGTCTCCTCTCCTATCATTTGGGGGAGACTGTTCCATGACCGTCGGCTGCAGAGGCGATGTTGACCAAATGCGGCACAGTGATGGCCACGCCGCGGCAATCGGAACAAGGTGATCCACCGACCAGCGTGGTTATCGCTGCAATGCGCTGCACCCTGTAGCCCGAGTGACAGTCCATGGCCAGCCATCAAATGGCCGCGAGAGCCCGAAAAGCTGGCGAAATCGTGGGGCGTTGGGCCGTTTTGCCGTGTTTGGCACCCTGCATGTGCTGGACAGGCGAAATCCATAGCTTTCTACTTAACTATCGGTCGAATCGCCGCCGGAAATTGGGCATCGACCGCAACAGTCAGGGAACCGTTATGGTCGCACATGTCAGCCTCACATCACGGACGTTTTCATTCTCCTGCGCCCCGGCCCTGCGGCGCGCATCGCTTACGCTGGCGGCGATTTGCTTTGCCGTTCTGGCAGGCAGCACAGCGCAGGCCGATGATGCGGCTCGCTTGGCTGAGCTCATTGCCGAGGATGCGGACGGCCAAACCCATGCCATGGCCATGCATGGGTCGCCCGCCTATCCTCCCGACTTTGCGCATTTTGACTATGTGAACCCGGACGCGCCGCAGGGCGGTGCTATTCGTTTTGGTCTGCAGAGCAGCTTTGACAGCGTCAATCCGCTTATTCCGCGCGGCACGCCGGTCTGGTGGGTCCGTGGCCTGATCTATGAGAGCCTTGGGTACCGAACGCGCAATGAAGCCTTCACCATGTATGGGCTGCTGGCCGAGCAGATGATCCTGCCGGAAGACCGCGCCTCGGTCACCTTCGTTCTCAACCCGGATGCCGCCTTTTCTGACGGCGAGGCGCTGACTGTTGATGACGTCATCTTTTCCATGGAGCTGTTGCGCGAGCATGGTCGCCCCTCGCAGCGCCGCACCTATGGCCAGATCACTGGCATTGAGCGCATCGGCGGCCATGCCGTGCGGTTTGAGCTGGGCGACGGGTCGAACAAGGAACTGCCGCTGATCCTGGCGCTGATGCCGATCCTGCCTGAGCACGCCATGACGGCGGAGGTGTTCACCGAGACAAGCCTTGAACCTCCTGTCGGCAGCGGCCCCTACCGTTTATCTCGGGTCGATGTTGGCAGGCTTGCCGTTTTTGAGCGCAACGAGAGTTATTGGGGGGCAGACCTTCCTTCCATGCGCGGCCAGTACAATGTGGATGAGGTCGCTTACGAGTATTTTCGTGATGAGACGGCTCTGTTTGAATCGTTCAAGCGCGGCACCGTGCATCTCTACTCAGAAGGCGATCCAGTGCGCTGGGTTCGCGACTATGATTTCCCGGCAGCCCTTGATGGTCGGATCGTTCAAAGTGCGCTGACCGATCAGAACCCCAAGCCGGCTATTGGCTATGTGTTCAACACGCGCCGGGAGATTTTCGCCGACGTCCGGGTGCGCCAGGCGCTGACCTTGCTGTTCGATTTCCAGCGCATCAACCAGTCGCTGTTCGTTGACCAGTATGCCCGCACCGAGGGCTACTTTTTCGGTTCCGACCTCTCCGCCATTGGCGAACCGGCGAGCGATGCCGAACGGGCCATCTTAGCGGGCTATGAAGAGGCTGTTCTGCCCGACGTCATGGATGGCGCATGGCGTGCACCAGTCTCAGACGGATCCGGCCAGGATCGCGCCAAGCTGCGCGAGGCGCTCGGCCTTTTGCGCGAAGCCGGCTGGACGCTGAACGAGGGCACGCTGGTTAATCAGGCCGGTGACCCCTTTACCTTCGAGCTTTTGACAGCCTCGGCCAGCGCCGAACGTGTGGCGCTTTCCTATGCGCAGACGTTGGAATTGCTAGGGATCGAGATGACCGTTCGCGTGGTCGATTCGGCGCAGGATCAGGCGCGACGGCAGATCTTTGATTACGACATGATCCCCTATGCCTGGTACCAGAGCCTGTCGCCAGGCAATGAACAGCGCAACCGCTTTGGTCCGTCCACCGCAGACGTGGAGGGCTCATGGAACATGGCCGGCGTCAGCGAGCCGGGCGTCGGCGTGGCAATTGATGCGCTGGTCGCGGCCACCACACGCGATGAACTGGTAACTGCCGCACGGGCGCTCGACAGGCTTTTGATTTCAGGCAGCTACATGATCCCGCACTACCACGCACCGGCGGAATGGATCGCGCACGCATCGCAGGTACATTTCCCCGAAACCAGGCCCGTACGCGGCTACCAATTCTATCAACCCAGCACGATTTGGGTGGAGTGATGGCAGCCGATACAGCCGGAGGCATCGTGCGTGCCTGCCCAGCCTGGGGCCAAATGAACATTGGCAGCCTGCTGGCCAAGTTTGCCCGTTCACGTCCCGATAGCCTGTTCGCCGAGCAGCCAGACGGAACAACAACAACCTATGACCAGCTTGATGGCGAGGTGAATCGGCTGACTGGGTTTTTCACCCAGTCGGGCTATGGACCTGGCGACTGCATCTTATTGAGGGCCGGCCGGCGGATTGAAGGCCTTTATGTGATGCTGGCGGCCGCGCGCGCCGGGCTTGATGTGTGCCTGGTCGCGGAAGGCCTGAGCGCCCGGCAGATCACCGATGGTGCGGTTGCCCATGCGCCAAAGCTTGCCATCGATGCGGGCTTTTGTGGTGAAGTCGAAGAAGATGGTGCGGCCACCCGTGACCCCACGCGATTGATGGAAAGCGCCGCCGGGCTTTTCACGGTGCGGCTGGTTGGGCGGTTTGGCGATGGGCCAGATGGCACGATTGATCTAGGTGCGCTGTCTGAGCCCGAGAAAGAAGTGTTGGAAACCAACGATGCGCGCATGCAGTCCGCCCGGCCAGAACAGCATGGGCGCGTGCACATGCTGCGGATTGGAACCGACGGTCGCGTGACGTCGATCAGCCGCACCCAGGGCCAACTTCTAAGCCAGGTGATGGCCTGCGCTATGGCGAGCGGCTTTCTCTCAGCCCACGTCATCGGCACGGCCTATGATCCGGTGAGTCCTCATGGATTGATGGCGGCTATGCTGCCGACCCTGATGGTGGGCGGCCAGGTGCGCTTGTTTGATCCTCTGGAACCCGATCTGGCCGCCATGCTGCGCCTTTGGCTGGAAGAAGAGGCGCACAATCGCCTCGTTTTGCCGGCGGCGTTGGTAACAGAACAAGCGCTGGCCGGCATTGATCCTGTTGGGGCCAGCTCCAACCGCCGCCGCGGCACATGGATTGCGCAAGGACCGATGCCACAGGGCACGGAGGCCACCGGCGGCACTGTGCTGTGCGATTGCGGTGGGCTTGGGCTGGTGCAGGCGTTCTGCAGGGCGGATGGCGCAAGCTATCTCAAGCCTGGCCCCATCGTGGTGTCATCGAGCACCGGCGAGCCCATGCGCTTTGGTACCGTGAAGCTCTCCGGCGCGGCCAAGCCAAACAGCCAGTCGGGCGAGCTGACAAGCGGCGAGCTGCTCTTGGAAGGCGCGCTGGCGGCCAAACCGGCGCGCCGTGGTCTGCGCTCCTCCGACGAGGCCGAAAACGATCGTTCATCGGCCTACGTGCCGACGGGAATGCCGCTTCGCCTGGGCGATGGCGATGATGGCAAACCAGTCTATCTGTTGCTCGCCAGTGGCGAAACGCTGTTCGTCGGTGGGCAGGCGGTTTCGCTTTTCATGATCAACCGAGCGCTTGGCCTGACGGGCCGATGGAACGATGCCATTGCTTTCCCGGTTGATGATCCGATGCTCGGGCACCGGGTGGAGGTGGCGGTGGAGCCGCGTCCAAGCCAGGATGGTACGGCCACTTGGCCGGAGCTCGACGATGTGCGCGGCATGCTGCGCGACAGCGGCATTGGTGATGGTGGCCTGCCGGTGAAGATGCATCTGGTCCGCGAGATACCGCTCACCCCCGGCGGCACTTTCGACCCACATGGCATTGAGGCGTTGCGGCTTTATCCCGAGCTTGAAGAAGAAGCCGACGCGGCGGTTGAAAGCGATCTCGATCAGGCAGTTGCCTGACCTTCAAGCTGCCCAGCCCTTTTGGCTAGGCTGCGACCGGTTCTTCCTCGGCGATCTTGGCAAGCTTTGATGCGAGCACCGCGGCGCCCTTCACGCGGGCGTCAAGGCTCCCCCAGTTGCGCGTCAGCACGACCTTGTGGTCGGGTTTCACCCGTGCCTGGCCGCCCTGCTCGGAGATGAAACGCATCAGCCCGGCTGGATTGGGGAAGACGTTGTTGCGGAAACCAATGACCGCGCCCTTCGGCCCGGTATCGAGCTTTTCGATATGGGCGCGGCGGCACAGAACCTTGATGTAGACGAGCTTCAAAAGCCCCTCGACCGAGGATGGCAGTGGACCGAACCGGTCGATCATCTCTGCGCCAAAACCGTCGATCTCATCGACATTGTCGAGCGCTGACAGGCGGCGATACAGCTGCAAGCGCAGTTGCAGGTCCGGCACATAGTCTTCGGGGATCATCACCGGCGTGCCGAGCGTGATTTGGGGTGACCACTGGCCGTCATCTTCAAGCGCGTCCGCGCCTTCCTTCAGCGATGCGACGGCCTCTTCGAGCATTTGCTGGTAAAGCTCGTAGCCAACTTCGCGGATATGGCCGGACTGTTCCTCACCCAGCAGGTTGCCGGCACCGCGAATATCGAGGTCGTGGCTGGCCAGTTGGAAGCCCGCGCCCAGCGTTTCCAGGCTTTGCAGCACCTTCAGGCGGCGCTCGGCAACATCGGTGATCTTGCGATCGGCCGGCACGGTGAAGAGCGAGTAGGCCCGCGTCTTGGAGCGACCGACACGGCCTCTAAGCTGGTAGAGTTGACCCAGACCGAACATATCAGCGCGGTGGACGATCAGCGTGTTGGCGGATGGAATGTCGAGGCCGGATTCCACAATGGTGGTAGAGAGGAGCACATCGAATTTGCCATCGTAGAAACCCTCCATTACCTCTTCCAGCATGGTGGCGGACATCTGCCCATGGCCGATGCCAACCTTCACCTCCGGCACGGATTCTTCCAGGAACCTGCGGACCTCTTCCAGGTCCTTGATGCGCGGCACAACATAAAAACTCTGGCCGCCGCGGAAATGCTCGCGCAGCAGCGTCTCGCGGATGATCAGCGGGTCGTAGGGCGAGACGAAGGTGCGCACGGCGAGACGGTCAACCGGCGGCGTGGCGATGAGCGACAGTTCCCGTACCCCTGTGAGCGCCAGTTGCAGCGTTCGAGGGATGGGCGTAGCCGACAGCGTGAGCACATGCACGTCGGCGCGCATCTCCTTCAGGCGCTCTTTGTGGGCGACGCCGAAATGCTGCTCCTCATCGATGACGAGGAGGCCCAAATCCTTGAAGTTGACCGACTTGCCGAGAAGAGCGTGCGTACCAACGACGATATCGACCGTGCCGTCCTTAAGGCCGGCCTTGGTTTCAGCCAGTTCCTTGGAGCCGACAAAGCGCGAGGCCTGGCGGACATTGACCGGGAAGCCCTTGAAGCGCTCCTTGAAGGTCGCAAAATGCTGGCGGGCGAGTAGCGTTGTCGGAACCACGACCGCCACCTGACGGCCGGACAGCGCGACCATGAAGGCCGCGCGCAAGGCGACCTCGGTCTTGCCAAAGCCAACATCGCCGCAGACCAGCCGGTCCATGGGCTGGCCAGCCGAGAGGTCTTCCATCACCGCTTCGATGGTGCGCAGCTGATCGTCGGTTTCCTCATAGGGGAAACGGGCGGAGAACTCCTCATAGAGCCCTTCAGGTGGGTCGATCAGCGGGGCCGTGCGCATGGCGCGCTGGGCGGCGATCTGGATCAGCTTGTCGGCCATATCGCGGATGCGCTGCTTCAACTTGGCCTTGCGGGCCTGCCATGCACCGCCGCCGAGCTTGTCGAGATTGGCTTCCGAGCCGTCCGCGCCGTAACGCGTCAAAAGCTCAATGTTGGTGACAGGCAGGAATAGCTTGTCGCCGCCGGCATAGTGCAGTTCCAGACACTCCACCGGTGCGCTGGCGACATCGAGCGTCTTCATGGCGACGAACTTGCCGATGCCGTGATCGACATGGACGACCAGATCGCCCGGCTGAAGGGTCGCGGCCTCGGTCAGCGCGTCCTTGTTGGTGCGGCGGGTCGTGCCGCGCACCATGCGCTCGCCCAGAATGTCGGTCTCGGTGATGACGGCGAGTTCATTGGTCTCAAAGCCGTTCTCAATCGGCAGGACGGCCAGGCCGACCAGCGCCTTGGGCGCCTCGGACAGCTCGCTCAGATCAGCGATGGGCCGGGCATTGGTCAGATCGTGATCGGCCAGAACCTGCGCCATGCGGTCGCGCGAGCCTTCCGACCAGCAGGCAATCGCGACGCGTTTGCCTGCCTCGACCATGGAAGCAGCCTGCTCGCGCACGGCATCGAAAACGTTGCGCTCGCTGCTTGCACGTTCGGCGGCGAAGGAGTGGCCCTGCTTGGCTGCGCCGTCGATAAGGTTGCGACCCTCAACCGTGTCTTCGGTGAATGGCGAAACGTCGAGCCGCGCGCGGCCGTCCAGCGCTGCGTTGAAAGCCTCTTCATCCAGATAGAGGCTGCTAGGCGGCGCTGGCTTGTAGCCGGCCTTCTCGCCCTGCTGTTCCAGAACGTCGATGCGCGCCTGATAATAATCCTCGACTGTCCCCAGCCGTTCACCAAGCGCCGGCATCGCCAGATGATCGAGCACCACCGGCGCACCCGGCAGATGGTCGCTTAAGGGCACCATGTCCGGCTCGAACAGGCCTATCCAATGCTCCATGCCCTGCACGCGGCGGCCAGAGGAGATAGTGGTGTAGAGCACGTCATCGCGCGACGGCGCGCCGAACTGCATGGCGTAGTTGCGGCGGAAAGCGCGGATGGTTTCATCCGTCAGCCGCACCTCGCTCATCGGCAGAAGCTCAAGCGACCTTCGGGTTTCTTCCGAACGCTGCGTTTCAACGCTGAAGGTGCGGATGGATTCCAGCGTGTCGCCGAAGAAATCGAGCCGCAGCGGCGCGATGGTGCCCGGCGGGAACAGATCGACAATCCCCCCGCGCACGGCGTATTCGCCGGCATCGCGCACCGTGGAGGTGCGGTCGTAGCCATTGGCTTCCAAATAGGCGAGCACACCTTCCATCGGTCGCGCCTGCCCCGGTGCCAGCGAAAGCGCCTGGCTCGCCAGAACCTCTGCCGGTGGCAGCTTTTGCACGATGGCGTTGACCGTGGTCAGCACGACCATTGGCGTCTTTTTTCGGCTTTCGCGATACGTGGAAAGCTTGGCCAGAACCGATAGGCGTTTGGCGAGCACATGGGCAGACGGCGATACCCGGTCATAGGGCAGACAGTCCCATGGCGGCAGGTTCAAGACCGTCAGCTTGGGCGCGTAGAAGGTCAGCGCCTCTTCCACCGTGCGGGCACGCGGCCCATCGCGCGCAACGAATAACACGGCCCCGTCCTGCTGAGCTGCCATTTCGGCCAGCGCAAGCGGCAGCAATCCATCGGGCATGGCCGACAGGGTGCTTGTGCCTGCCTCATCAAGATGCAGGCTTGGAAGGGTGTAAAGGGGGGAAGACATGCGTGTTTTTTGACGGTTGGATCGGTTAGCCGATGAACACCGCACCACCCTTTTTGTGGAAGGCGATGAGGCGCTCAATCAGTGGGCCCTGATAATTCTCAGGTAGGGCCTCGCGCCCGGCAATCCAGTTGTAAAGATCAGGCTCGGGCACTTCCATCAGCTTTTCAAAGGCGTCGAGTTCATCGTCGCTCATGTCGCCCAGATGCTGGTCGGCAAACGAACCGAGCAGAATGTCCAACTCCTTGGTGCCGCGATGCCAGGCACGGAACATCATGCGCTTGCGGCGCGCATCCAGCCCGTTGGAAGTTCGACCCATACCGGTGACGCTGCGGCCTGTCTCGTCGCTCATGGCGTTTTTCCTGTGGTGATCAGGCGCGCCTTCTAGCGGCCTTTTGGCGGCATGTCACCCGGCCTTCTAAGCTGCCTAGACGGTTGGAATGAACAGCATTCGCGCCTATGGCTTTGTGATGCGCGATGAACGCCTGCAATCGCTGTTTCGGCCCGTTTCTGTGCTCTCCGGTGTTGGCCCCAAAATGGAGGCCGCGCTGTCGCGTCTGGTGCTGCCGGGTGGAGCCACGCCACCAGCCACGCTGATCGATCTTCTGCTGCATTTGCCGATAGCGGTGGTGGACCGGACCCAGCGTGTGCCGGTGCGCGATGCGCAGCCCGGCACGATTGCGACGCTGGATGTGCTTATTGCCGATGCGCGCGGGCTGGATGGCGCGCGCTATGGCCGGCCGGTGCGCATTACAGCCGAAGATGCGACGGGCGATCTGGAGATTGTCTATTTCAATGCGCGCGCCGACTGGCTGGCCCCGCTTTATGAGGTGGGCGCGGACGTCACGATCTCTGGCAAGTTGGAGCTTTGGAACGGGCACAGGCAGATGGTGCACCCGGACTATGCGGTGCCGACCGCAAAAGCTGACACGATCCCGGCGTTGGAGCGCATCTATCCCATGACATCCGGGGTCATGCCGAAGGCGCTGCGCAAGGCGATTGCCGGCGCGCTTCCGGCCCTGCCTGATCTGCCGGAATGGCTGGAGAACGACTATCCAGGCCTTAGCGAGCTGCCATCCTTTGCCGATGCGCTGCATGCGATCCACCTGTCTGACGACAAGCACGCCATGTCAGGGTCGTCTCGGCGGCGGCTCGCGTTCGATGAGATACTCTCCGGCCAATTGGCGCTGGCGCTCATCCGGCACTTTTCGATAACTGGAAAGGGCATAGCCCGATCCTTCCAAGGTGCGCGGGCACAGCAGGTCGTGGATGCCCTGCCCTTTGCGATGACCGGCGCGCAGCAACGCGCCCATGCTGAAATCAGAGCCGATATCGCCTCCAACGACCGGATGGTGCGTCTGCTGCAAGGCGATGTTGGTGCCGGCAAGACGCTGGTCGCCCTGCTTGCCATGGCCGACCTCGCTGAAAGCGGGGCGCAAAGCGCGCTGATGGCGCCCACGGAAGTTCTGGCCCGCCAACACTTTGAGACGCTTTCCGGCTTTGCCGAGCCGGCCGGCCTGAAGGTCGCCATCCTGACGGGCCGGGAGAAGGGCCGCACGCGCGCCGCCATTTTAGAAGGGCTGGCCGATGGCAGCATCGACATCGTGGTTGGAACCCATGCGCTGATCCAGGATCAAGTGGACTTCCACCAGCTTGGCCTTGCGGTGATCGACGAGCAGCATCGCTTCGGGGTCGCCCAGCGGCTGAAGCTCGCTGGCAAGGGCGCCGCTGTCGATCTGCTCGCGATGACGGCAACGCCCATACCCCGCACGCTGATCATGGCCTGGTATGGCGATCTGGACGTTTCCAAGCTCGATGAGAAGCCGGCGGGGCGCAAACCCATCGATACCCGTGCGGTGCCCATGGAGCGCCTTTCAGACGTTGTTGCGCGTCTGAAGGCAGCCATCGAAACCGGGACCAAGGGCTATTGGATCTGCCCGCTGGTGGAGGAAAGCGATGAGGTGGACCTCACCGCTGCCATCGATCGGCATAAGGCGCTTCGTGAGGCCGTGGGTCCGACGCTTGCAAGCAAGATTGGCCTTGTCCACGGTCAGATGAAGTCTGACGAGAAAGATGCCGCCATGGCCGCCTTCAAGGCTGGTGAGACGCGTCTTCTCGTAGCGACAACTGTGGTGGAGGTTGGCGTGGATGTGCGCGATGCGACGATCATGGTGGTCGAACAGGCCGAGCGGTTCGGCCTCTCCCAGCTTCACCAGTTACGCGGGCGTATCGGGCGAGGCGACGAGGCCTCAACCTGCCTTCTCATGTACACGGCACCCTTGGGCGAGACGGCCAAAGCCCGACTTGAAGCCATGCGCGAGACCAATGACGGGTTTGTGCTCGCCGAGCGCGATTTGGAGCTGCGCGGCGCTGGCGAAGTGCTCGGCACACGGCAAAGTGGTTTCAAGGATTTTGAGGTTGCCGATGCCACGCTCGACAAGGATTTGATCGCGCTTGCCCATGATGATGCGCGACTGGTCGTCGCCCAAGACCCGCATTTGCGTTCTGAACGTGGGCAGGCGCTTCGGCTTTTGTTGCAGCTGTTCCGGCGCGATAGCGCCATCCGTCTGATGGCGTCGGGCTAGTCTAACCCCAGATCAAGCGCTTTCCTTGGGCTTGGCTTTGGGCCTACGGGTCGTTTTGGGCTTGGACTGAGCTTTGGAAGCACCCTTTGCCTTGGCCGCCAAGTTGGCAAGTTCGGCCTGATGTTCCGGCACCACGAGACCGGCAGAAATCACCAGTTTCGCGCCGTCCTCCACGCTCATGTCGAGCTGGATCAGATCTTTGCGCGGCACGAAGAGCAGGAATCCGGAGGTCGGGTTGGGCGTGGTTGGCAGGAACACGCTGACCAGATCGTCCTGGCCGTCATCGTGCAGTTTGGCGGCAACCTCGCCCTTGGTTTCCGTCGACTGAAACACGACCGCCCACAGGCCGGGACGCGGATATTGAATGAGACCGACGGACTGGAAATTGTTGGCCCGCTCGTTGAGCACGGTCTCGAAAATCTGCTTCAGCCCGCGATAGAGCGTGCGCACCAGCGGCATCCGGTCGAGCAGGTTCTCGCCGAAATTGACAATCGACCGTCCGACCAGATTGGCGGCGAAGAAACCGGTGACCGTGATCACCAACATCGCCGCAACCAGGCCAAAACCGGGGACCGGGAACGGCAGATAAGTGTCGGGATTGTAGACCGCTGGAATCAGCGGCTTCACCAGTCGGTCCACCCAGGTGACGAACGTCCAGATCAGGTAGACGGTGATCGACACCGGCGCGACCACGATAACGCCGGTGAAGAAATAGTTCCTCAGGCGTGCGCCAGGCCGCGCCTGGCGGTGGCGTTCATGGTGGTCATCATCGTCGGAAGGCTGCATGGGGGACGGTCAATGCGGATTGGTTGGCTCTCCTTCTATGTGAAGGTTTGAAGGCCGCAGCGCAAGCACAGGTTCTAAGCCGGCTTTCACGAATTGGCACCAGGCGGTTTGACGTCGGCGTTTGAATGTCTACATGCCCAATCGGTTCCTCACCCCATGTGGAGCGCTCCCCGGCGATGCCCCCCGAACGCCCAACACCGCAGAATGCGAACCGACAACGCGGCCGGCTGGAGGTGACCTTTTTCCGCTTGCTGGGCGGTCTTTTGCTGGCGGTGGGTCTGGTTGGCATCTGGGTGCCGGTGATGCCGACGACCATTTTTCTTATCGGGGCAGCAGCCTGTTTTGCCCGCTCGACGCCTGCCTTGAACCGCTATCTTTTGCAGCATAAGCGCTTTGGCCCGCCGCTTCGGGACTGGTTCAACGAAGGCGCGATTGGCTTGCGAGCCAAGATCGCCGCGGTGATCGGCATGGCGTTTGGGATGGTGATCACGATCATCGCCACAGGCGAGCCGCTTTGGATCGCCCTTGCCGGCGTCGTGTTGGGGTGGTCCGCCTGGTACGTCCTGTCCCGGCCCCGGCCTTCGCGCGAACGTGCTACTCCACCGTGACGGACTTCGCCAAATTGCGCGGCTGATCGACATCCGTGCCGCGCATGACGGCGGTGTGGTAGGCGATGAGCTGCAACGGCACAGCATAGACAAGCGGCGTGATGGTGGCCGGCATGTCTGGCATGACGATCTTGGAGACGGCATCCAGCGAGACGGCGTCGGCGCCCTTTTGATCGGTGATCAGGATAATCTTGCCACCGCGCGCGGCGACCTCTTCCATGTTGGAGACGGTCTTCTCGAACACCCGGTCATAGGGCGCGACGACGAGCACGGGCATGTCCTTGTCGACCAATGCAATAGGCCCATGTTTCAGCTCACCGGCTGCATAACCTTCAGCGTGGATGTAGCTGATTTCCTTCAGCTTTAGGGCGCCTTCCATGGCGAGCGGGAAGTTGGTGCCCCGGCCAAGGAAAAGCGCATGGGAGGCATGGAGCAGCACCTCGCGGCAGATGGCCTCAATCTCATTGCCCAGCGCCAGTACGTCGTTCATGAGGCGCGGCGCTTCGATCAGCGCCTTCACCAACTTGTCCTCATCCTGCTCGGAAAGGTTCCCCTTGGCCCGGCCAGCGGCGACGGCCAGGCAGGCAAGCACAGCCAGCTGGCAGGTAAAGGCCTTGGTGGAGGCGACGGAGACTTCAGGCCCGGCGAGCGTCGGTAGCAGCAGGTCGGATTCCCGGGCGATTGAGGACTCCGGCACGTTGACGATGGAGGCGATGGTCTGCTCGCCCTCCTTGCAGTAGCGCAGGCTCGCCAGCGTGTCGGCGGTCTCACCCGACTGCGAGATGAATAGGCTCATGCCACCCCGCGCGAGCGGGATCTCGCGATACCGGAACTCCGAGGCGACATCGATATCGACCGGGATGCGGGCGAAGCGCTCGAACCAGTATTTTGCGGTTAGGCCCGCCAGGTAGGCCGTGCCGCAGGCCGACATGGTCAGCCGGTTGACGTCCTTCAGCATGGCCTGCGCTTCGGGCAGGGCCAACCGATCACGGGTGAGATCGATGTAGCGGGCGAGCGTGTGGCCGACGACTTCGGGCTGCTCGGCGATTTCCTTTGCCATGAAATGGCGGTGATGGCCCTTGTCGATCACATAGGCGCGCGCTTCGGACGTCACCTTGGCGCGCTCAACCGGCTTGCCCCATTGGGTTTCAATGGTCACGCCCTTGCGCGAAATGAAGGCGACATCGCCCTCTTCCAGATAGGTCACCTCATTGGTGAAGGGCGACAGGGCGATGGCGTCCGACCCGATGTACATCGCGCCTTTGGCCTCGGCGTGGCCGACGGCGAGCGGCGAGCCCTTGCGCGCGGCGATCATCAGATCTGGCTGACCTTCGAACAGGAACGCCAGGCCGAACGCGCCTTCCAGCGTCGGCAGAACAGCGCGCACGGCATCTTCCGGCGAAAGGCCCTCGCCCATCTTGTCGGCGGCCGCCTGAGCGACGACTTCCGTGTCGGTTTCGGTCTCGAACGTAATGCCCTTGGCGGTGAGCGCATCGCGCAGTTCGCGGAAATTTTCGATAATGCCGTTATGAACAACGGCCACCTTGCCAGCGCCGTTGCCCGCCTGATGCGGGTGGGCGTTGCGCTCGGTCGGCGCACCATGGGTCGCCCAGCGCGTGTGGCCGATGCCGGCATGACCCTCCGGCTTGGCGTCGTGCAGCTTGCCGGCAAGGTTTTTCAGCTTGCCCTCGGCACGAACGCGGGAAAGCGCGCCGGATTCCAGCGTTGCGATGCCGGCAGAATCGTAGCCGCGATATTCCAGCCGGCGCAGCGCATCGACAATGTCATCGGCAACGGGCGCGGTGCCCAAAATTCCAACGATGCCACACATGAAAGCCCCCTTGATCGGTCCGTCGCTTGGCCCGGGGGTTTGTCTTACCGCCCAGCCGTTGCTTTGCGGTTAGCGGGCGGACGTGTGGCGTGCCAATCACGTGGCCTTTCACAGTCTATCGTTAAGGGAAGGTTGGGGTGAGTGGAGCGGCACAAGTCAATCGGTCAATTGGCAGCGCTAACGTCCCATTCAAGATCAACCTGACCTCCACGAAGAGCGCCCGAGAGGTACCAGTGAATAATGAATGCGACGCCTGTTGACGAGATGAATTACTGAACTGTATTCAGCATTTAACTACTTTTCCACAGTCAACGTGTTGAGGTCTACAACCGCCTGCTTATGATCTTCTTCTGAAAGATCGCCTTTAACTCTCGATTTCTCAATGAGTTCTAGTATTTTCCCGCGATTGGCACGGAACGACCGCCGAAGAATAGCAAGAGAAATCAATGCACTCACCATTATAATTCCAGCTAACATTTCGTCTAACACACCAGGAAATAACAACAAAATACCGACAGCACCAACTCCAATTAACTCAAAATTAGTTATACTACGAAGTATTGAAAGTGAATGTACAATTGCTTTTGTATCGCCTTTTTCTATATCAGATTTTAAATCGAATATAGACATTACCACCATTCCTCATAACTTTGGTACCCTACAAATGTAAGCACTGCCAATGAATTTGGAATGATTATTCCCTTCCATTTGTTTTTTTCTTCTGTTGGCTTCCCGTTCCCATCCCGTTCCCAAGAACCATACCTGTCATTATCTACCGAGTAGAAAATCAATACGATAAAAACGATCAAAAACCCCCAGTAGCCACCTGCTAGTGTAGAGGTGCCAGCGCTTACCGTAAGAATTCCGTCTGAGATAAGAACTGACAACGACATAAGTATAACTGACGTACCTACACAAAGAGTATTCTTCATAGGCGACGGATCACCGTCTTTTCTACCAAGTCGCGCAGCCAATATTCCTATGCCGATAAAAGCCAAAGGAATTGCAAATCGTACCGCATACGTCTGAAATGTACTCAACAAAATCTCCAAGTCAGCATTGTCGTATCAAAGAACGATTGTACTCTTTTTTGTCAAGTGTTGATAAGCAAATACGGCGACCAGCATTTCTGCGGAATCCTTACAGCGCACCGGGTGAATTTCATACTGCCAAAAGATTAGATGAACGTTTGAGCGCGCCTTTTCTTATCCAGCCTATCCTGGCCATATGCCGATTACCGCCTGAAGCGTCGACGTATCACTGACACCATTCCAGTCAGCCGTCCTGTCTCTCCCAGTAGAAAGGGACCTGCTGAATAGTGGGTACGGCGGTTACAATACCTGTGCGGGGATCCCTGAAATCTTTCACTTGGCGAAGCGGTAGAGCGCGCTGTTGCGGATCTTGATCGCGTGCCGGACGGAGTGCGCGCTTTCGAAGCCGGAGCAGCCATTCGTTGCGGAATGAACAATGAATAGGTCAGGCCCTAACCTGGCCTTCCCACCTACCCCCCCTTCGGCGCCCTTCCTTTCAAGTTAACCTGCCGGCCCCGTCCAATCGCCAGGTCGCCCGCGGGCACGTCTTTCGTGATCACGCTGCCGGAGCCGACATAGGCGCCGTCTTCGACGGTCACAGGCGCGACGAGGGAACTGTTGGAGCCGATGAAGGCGCCGTCACCGATCACAGTCTGGTGCTTGTTCACCCCATCATAATTGCAGGTGATGGTGCCGGCCCCGATGTTGGCACCAGCGCCCACGGTTGCGTCGCCGACATAGGAGAGGTGGTTGACCTTGGCGCCCTCGCCCAGCGTCGCCTTCTTCACCTCTGAGAAGTTGCCGACCTTGGCATCGGTCCCGATGTCCGCGCCAGGGCGCAGCCTTGCAAACGGGCCGATCTGCGCGCCCTCACCCACCCTGGCGCCCTCAAGATGGGAGAAGGCGCGGATGGTGGCTCCTGTCTCGATGCTCACACCGGGGCCGAACACCACATTGGGTTCCAGCGTGACATCGGGCGCGATCTCGGTGTCGTGCGCCAACATCACAGTGTCCGGGGCCTGCATGGTGACGCCGGCAAGCATCAGCTCTTCGCGGCGGCGGGCCTGGAACTCTGCCTCCACCTCGGCCAACTCTACCTTGGTGTTGACGCCGGCAAGGTCCGCCTCATCGGCGAGCGTGTAGGTAACGGTGAGGCCCTTGTCGCCGGCAAGCGCAATGGCGTCGGTGAGGTAGTATTCGCCCTTGGCATTGTCGTTGGTGAGGCCGGCAAGCAGCGGCTCCAGCACACCGAGGCCAAAGGCCATGAGGCCGGAGTTGCACAACGTGACAGCCTTTTGCGCCGGGTCGGCTTCCTTCTCTTCCACAATCGCTTTCAGGCGCTCGCCTTCAACGATTAGTCGGCCGTAGCCGGTGGGGTCGGCAGCCTCGAACCCGACAACGACCAGATCAGCGCCGTCGCTTAGCCTGTCGAGAGCGCCGGTGATAAGCTCCGGGCGGATTAGTGGTGCATCGCCCAGAAGCACCATCACCGGACCATCTGGGATAAGCCCGGCATCGCGCACCATCTTTGCCGCATGGCCGGTGCCAAGCCGCTCAGCCTGCACGGCGACATCAAAGGCAAGCCCGCGCTTGGTCAGATCCGCCTCCACCGCCTCACGGCCATGGCCAAGCACAAGGCGTGGACGTTCCAGCCCGGCAGCGCCCGCCGCCTTCATCACATGGGCAATCAGCGGCAGATGGCCGACCTGGTGCAAAACCTTGGGCAGGGCGGAGCGCATACGCGTGCCCTCCCCGGCGGCCAGAATGATGGCAGTTGCGTTTTTCGGATCGGTCGGGGCCATGGAAACGTCCTCGGCAGCAGGGAGAAGTGGGCAAATCGGCGCCAGGCCTTGATGAAACGGCTTTGCTTAACAGTTGTTAACCATTGAGCGCCTAGCGTGCGGGCAATTGGACGCGATGACGCGACTCATGCATGGGTTGAACACGCCTTCGCACGTTCACAAAACAGGATAAAGCGGTGGCAGCACGCGGATTTTCCGTCAAGGCTCCAAAGGAAGCGCCAGAAAGACGCCTTGCCGTATACGGCTGGGGCGCGGGCGCTTTTGTGGCCATTGGTGCGCTGGCGGCAGCGCTTCAGCTTGCGCCAATGCCCTCCGGCACCGGTTCTCAGTTTGCTTCTGCACCGGCCGATATGTTGGGCGATGTCGACCCCATCATCACCGGATCGATCAACCAACCGCAGGTTTTGCCCAGCCGCACAGTTGAAACCGCCCTGCCCGGCCTTTCCATGCAAGGCCAGCTTGATGATCTCAAAATCGAGATGGCGGCGCTACGCGACACGCTGGCGGCCTCGCAGGCTGCCAATCGCAGCACACTGCGCCGGGTGGGTGATCTGGAGCGCAATCTCACGCTCTTTACCGCGAGTGTCGGCCAGTCAAGCGGTGCCGCCAGTGACCAGCCTCTGCCCGCCCGGATCGACGGCGAGGTGGCGTTCGTGCCGGCGCCGCGCGTGGTCTTGCCCGCGCCCATCCCCGTGGAAGGCGGCGAAATCGCTGTGCGCATGCGGCCGATGGCCATTGGTGAGCCAAGCGACGACCCAACCGAGACAGGCTCTATCGACTTGGACGCCGATGAGGACTTGCCGGATGATGAGATGACAGTTGAGGCCGCCGAGACCGACACTGTGCCGGCGGAGGCATTGGCTGACGTTGAGATTGAGGCTGAAGCCGAAACAGCGCTGGAAGACGGCGCCAATCTCGGCGCGATCCCGCAAAACCCCGACATGGACGTTATGCTGTCGGCCACGCCCTTTGCCGTCGACATTGGCGGATCGGAAACGCTGGAAGGCATCGATCGGCTTTGGCAGGAGCATCAGAGCGCGTTCGACAGCACCCTTAATGGCTATGAACCGCGCATCCTGTTGCAACAGACCAGCAATGGCGCGCTTGACCTGCGTCTGGTCGTCGGACCGATCCCTGATGCAGCCGATGCCGCGATGCTCTGCGCCCAGCTTGTCGCCTCGGGTATGCAACGTTGTTTGCCGGCTATCTTTGACGGCCAGCAGCTCGCTTTACGCTGAGTTTCTGAGGGGTTCTGCGGTTCCGTTCTCCTCTGAGTAACACTTTACCCTTAGAAGAATTACCTAGCCGTGCAGAAGCTGTGGTCACAAGGCCGCGAGGCTCTTGAGGTCCGCCCACAAGGCTGTTAGGCACGCGCTTGGTGAGAGCCGGTAGCTCAGCTGGTAGAGCATTCGACTTTTAATCGAACGGTCCTGGGTTCGAATCCCAGCCGGCTCACCATTCCCTCAGTTTTGCAAAATGCCTGTCGCGGCAGTGCTTTAACCGCTACCTTGAATCGTCAAGTTGAGGGTGCAGGCGCTCTTCGTCCGATGGGATGCATGGCGTCGCGATGGAAGCCCTCCATCCCGGCAGCACAGAGATAGAGCCGCGTTATCTTCCAACCGTCTGAGGTTCGCTGAAAATCATGATGGTATTGGCCCCACAATTCGCTGTTGGGACGCCCATCCTGATAGCGATGCCACGCATAAAGATAGCAGATGCTGCTTGCCGCATCGGCTCCTTCAAGGCTGATGGTGACATTGGAGATGTGGTGGCTGGTCGCCGCAAAGAAACTGGCAAGCCCCCGCTCGACCATGGGACGGATATCATCAAGACCCCGCATGGTCGGTACATCGGGGCCGTAATCAACGACCGCTTCCTCGGTGAAGAGCCCAAGGACGCCCTCGGCCTCCGCGCGATCAAAGTGGAAGCAATAGGCGTGAAGCACATCGGTGATCGCCGCCTTGTCGAGCAGCGTTTGCAGGCCTTTTGTGTGATCCATGCTTGCTGCCCTCCGCTTTATGATCCTCGTCCCGCTATGGCGACCTAAAGGCCGCCGATACAGGTGTATTTGGTCTCCAGATAGTCATCGATGCCCTGCCAGGACCCTTCCTTGCCCAGGCCGGACTCTTTCAGGCCACCGAACGGGATTTCCGGCGCCACGATGAGCACCTCGTTGATGCCGATTAGGCCATACTCAAGCTTGTCCTGAAGGCGGAAGGCACGGGCGAGATCGGTGGTGAAGGCGTAGGAGGCAAGGCCATAGACGGTGTCATTGGCGGCCTGGATGGCCTCATCTTCTGTTTCAAACCGGTAGACTGGCGCAATGGGGCCGAAAATCTCTTCATCGGTCACCCGCATGGACGAGGTGGCATTTCCGATCACCGTCGGCTGGAAGAACAGCCCACCGCGATCATGTCGGCCACCACCGGTGACCAGATCACCACCCTTGGAGAGCGCATCGGCCACCAGTTCTTCGATCTTAGAAAGCGCCGCCGCGTCGACCAAAGGACCCTGTTCGGAACCCTCTTCAGCGCCTGGCGCAACCTTCAGCGAAGCGACGCGCTTTCCGAAGGCTTCCATGAAGCGGTCATAGATGCCGGCCTGAACAAACAGCCGGTTGGTGCAGATGCAGGTCTGGCCGGCATTGCGGAACTTGGCGATGATCGCGCCATCAACGGCCTTATCGAGGTCAGCATCGTCGAACACGATGAACGGGGCGTTGCCGCCCAATTCCATCGACATGCGCTTCACGGTGCCGGCCGCTTCGGCAAGCAGCTGTTTGCCGATCTCCGTCGATCCGGTGAAGGTGATCTTGCGCACCTTGGGGTTGGAGGTGATCTCACCGCCAATGGCGCGCGCGCTGCCTGTCAGAACGTTCACGACGCCTTTGGGGAAGCCGCACGCCTCAGCAAGGTGACCCCACACCAGGCCGGAGAGCGGCGTTGCGGTTGCCGGCTTGACGATGACGGTGCACCCAGCCGCCAAAGCCGGACCCAGCTTGCGCGCCAGCATGGAGGAAGGGAAGTTCCAGGGCGTGATGGCCGCGACCACGCCGACCGGGTGCCGGGTGGTCATCAGCTTGCGGCCGGCAATGGGCGAGGGAATGATCGCGCCATTGGTGCGCCGCGCCTCTTCGGCGAACCAAAGAACGTAGGCGGCAGACGACCCGACCTCTGCGCGTGATTCCGCAAGCGGTTTGCCCTGCTCTGCGGTCAGCATCCGGGCCATCGGCTCCAGATTGTCCTGAATGGCATCATGCAGCTTGCGCAGCAGACCCACGCGCTCGTTTAAGGTAAGGCCGGCATAGGCTGGAAAGGCCTCATGTGCGGCCTCAATGGCGCGCTGCGTTTCGGCCTGACCGGAACTTGGAACGGTGGCGATGGTCTTGCCCGTCGCCGGGTCCGTCACGTCAATGATCTGGCCGCTATCGGCGCCAACCCATTGGCCATCAATAAGGTTTGCCTCGCGAACGAGGGATGCAAAGCTGGTCATGTGCGTGCCTTAATCGAGCAGAACGTCGTCAGCCGCGGCGCGAAGCGTTTTGGCGACGATGGAGATTTCTTCAGCGGTGATGCAAAGCGGCGGCGCGAAGCCAATCGTGTTGGCTTCGGGCATGGCGCGCGCAATAACGCCGCGCCGGGCCATCGCCTCGGCAATTTTTGGTCCAACGGTCATAGGCGCGAACCATTCACGCTTGGCCGGATCGGCGGCGAACTCGACAGCTGCCATCAGGCCGACGCCGCGTACTTCAGCCACTTGGGGCTGGCCGTCCATGGCCTCGTTGAGCGCATCCTGGAAGACAGGGCCCATCGCTTTGGCGTTATCGACCAAACCCATCTCGTCGATGAGGTTGAGTGTTGCGATCCCTGCTGCTGCGCCGACCGGGTGGGCTGAATAGGTCCAGCCATGGGCAAGTGGACCGAAGTCGTCTGTGCCTTGCATCAGGACCTCAAAGACGTCCTTTGAGATGATGGAGCCGGATAGGGGCGCATAAGCCGAGGTAAGGCCTTTGGCGATGGTCATGAAATCCGGTTTGAGGCCGTAGTAATCAGAGCCAAACATCGCGCCGGTCCGGCCAAAGCCGGTGACGACCTCGTCAGCCATCAACAAGATGTCATGGCGCGCGAGTATGTCCTGGACGCCGGCCCAATAGCCGTCCGGCGGCGGCATGATGCCGCCGGTTCCCATGGCCGGTTCGCCGATAAACGCACAGATCGTTTCTGGCCCCTCGCGCTCGATCAGCGCCTCAAGATCGGCGAGCAGATAGGCAACGAAATCGGCTTCGCTCATATCCGGGTCGGGACGCATGAGATATTGCGGGCAATGGGTGTGCAGGAACCCATCAAGCGGCAGGTGGAACCGCGCGTGATAGGACTTCAGCCCCGTCATGGAGCCCGAGACCAGCCCCGACCCGTGGTAAGCGCGCCAGCGGCTGATGATTTTCCGCTTCTCCGGCTTCCCGCGCAGAATGTTGTAGTGCCAGGCGAGCTTCACATTGGTCTCGTTGGCATCTGAACCCGACAGCCCGAAATAGACCCGTGACATGTGCTCGGGTGCACGGTCCATGATCATCTTGGCCAGGCGAATGGCAGGTTCGTTGCCCTGTCCCGCAAAGGAGTGGAAAAAGGCGAGCTTGTGCGCCTGCTCTGAGATAGCGTCGGCAATCTCCGTACGGCCATATCCAGCATTGACGCAGTAAAGCGCGGCAAAGGCATCCAGCAGCCGATTGCCATCGCGGTCGTTGATGTAAACGCCTTCGCCGCCGGTCACGATCCGGCCCGGCACATCGCCGCGCGCATGGTTCGCGGTGTGGGTGGTGGGATGCAGCAGGTAGTCCCTGTCCCAGGCGGCAAGTTCATCGTTGATGCGGTTGTCGAGGCTCATATGATGGTCTCTAGGCGGGTGTTCATAACGATTTCGGGCACGCTTGCCTGATTGGGCAGTGCCAGCACGGTGGCAACCATGTCCGCAACGGTGTCAGGCGAAAGGCGGTCCGTTCTGGGGGTCACGGCAGGCAGGCCTGCCAGCAAGTCTGTGTCGATGGCCCCGGGGCATATGGCCGTTGCACGCACGCCATCGTCATAGGCGGCCTGACGGACCGCCTGGGTGAGCGCCAGCACAGCATGCTTGGTCATGGAATAGCCGATGGAGGTTCCAGCTCGAAAACGCTTCCCATCGGTCGACGCAATGTTGACCACCCGGCCTTGCCCGCCTTTGCGCAGGTGAGGCAGAGCGGCCTTCAAGACCCGAAAGGGCGCTTTCACATTGATGGCCCACATGGCATCGAGATCGTCCTCATCGCCCTGATCGAAATCGACCATGCGCAGGATGCCAGCATTGTTCACCAGCGCATCGATCCGACCATGGCGAGCGATCGTGCCATCCACCCAAGAGGCAGCAGCCGGTGGGTCCGTTGCGTCGAAGGCATGGGCAGACAGGGCACCGGAAAAGGCTTCGGCCTGAGAGACGTCGCGCAAGCCGAGTGACACCGTCCAGCCATCGTCCAGCAGCCGCTGCGTGATTGCGGCTCCCAGGCCGCGCCCGCCACCGGACACCATGACGACCTTCGCGTCGGCGCTACCTGCCATCAGAAGAGACCTTGGTAGACACCGCCGTCGTTGACGATGTTCTGGCCTGACATGAAGCCTGCTTGGGCCGAACAGATATAGGCGATGAGATCACCGCACTCGGATGGGTCGGCAAACCGGCCAGCCGGGCAGTTGTCCTTGCGGTCTTGCACGATGGCCTCATAGGTCGTGTTACCGCGCTTGGCATGACCGTGAAGGTTGGTGTGCAGTGCGTCGGTGTCGAACAATCCAGGGCACACCGTGTTGATCGTCACGTTGTGGCCGATCAGCTCACGCACCATCGCGGCGGAAGCGCCAGACAGGGCCAGACGGGCGGCATGGCTGTGGGCGAAGCCGACCTGCGGAAACTTGATGAAGCTCACCGACATGTTGACGATGCGCCCGAAACCTTGCGCCTTCATGGCTGGCGCAACGGCCTGCATCATCTGTACCGATGACAGGAAGTGGACTTCCAGCCAGTAGCGCCAATCCTCCGCGGTTATCTCGTCATAGCGGGTTGGCACCTGCCGCACGCCGGGATTGTTGACGAGAATGTCGGTCGATCCGCCGGCGGCATCGAGGATCGCCTCGCGCCCCTCATCGGTGTTGAAATCCGCCGCCACCGGTGTTGCGGACACGCCGAACTCATCCTCGACCGCCTTGGCTGCCTCAGCCAGAGGTCCTTCGCTGCGCGCATTCATCACCACCGACACACCTTCGCGTGCCAGTGACCGTGCCGTCGCCAAGCCCAAGCCACGGCTGGCAGCCGTCACAATCGCCCGCCGGCCGTTCAAACCGAGATCCATTCTTCCTGTCTCCTGTGCTGTCCCCTTTTTTGGGGATCAGGCTACTTTTTTGTTCTCGCCGATCAGCGTTTCCATGCCGGCGAAAAGGCCAGCTAGCGCTGATCCAGCAAGCGGCCGCAGCGGCGGACGCGGCGCGCCACCGCCCGGCAGACCCAAACCATCCATAGCCGCCTTGGTGGCCGGATAAAGCGTGCGGCCTTCGGTGGTGAAAAGCTCCGTCATCGCCTGACCGGTGGCTTGCAGCGCCCATGCCTCGTTCAACTGCCCGGCCTTGGTTTTGTACCAAAGCTGAATGCAGTCGTGCCAAACATTGGGGAAGCAGTCGATGTGGCCGTCGGCTCCTGCCAGCGCGGCAGCAACGCCAATGGTTGAGGACGGGCCGCAGAAGACGCGGATCCTGTCACCGACCCGGATGAGCGTCTGGTGGAAATTCTGCCACTGGCCGCTGCTTTCCTTGATCGCCACGACATTGTCGAGATCAGCCAGTTTGTCGGCGATGGCGGGCGTGATGGCGTTCCCGGCATTGCCAGGAATATTGTAGAGAACGATGGGCAGACTGGCCTTCGCATCGATGGCGGCAAAGTGCTCAATCACCTCGCTATCCGACAGCCGCACAAAATAGGCCGGTAGCACGAGCACGGCGTCCGCCCCGGCGGATTTGGCCGCATCGATCTGCTCGATCACCTCGCCTTCACGGATTGACCCGGTTCCAACAATCGCCGGACCTCGCCCCTTACAGGCATCAACCGTCAGCTTGGCCAGTCGCTCGCGTTCTTTCATGGAGAGCGACCAGAATTCACCAGTGCATCCGGTGGCAACGATACCCGTGGCGCCAGCGCCATAGAGGCTGTCGATGTTGGCGGCAAAGCCTTCCTCATCGAGCGACATATCGCCATGAAAAGGTGTGGTGACGGCGGGCATCGGCCCAGACCAATCGACGCTGTTTCTGTTCATGGCGTTGCCTCTTGAACCGTTGAGCCGGTCTTTCTTGTGGGGGGTGTCTTGCTGGTGCTTTGCGCCTGGGAAGGTGCTTCAAAGGCACCCGCTGGCAGGTTCCATCGTGGTCCACGAGAGCCCGGCCCAAAGATATGGACGTGATCGGCATCCAGCGCGATCTTGACGGTCTCTCCGGGTTGCCAGACCTCTTGCGCCGAGGTTCTGGCCGTCAGCCTGTGGCCGCCGGTGAGTTCCAGCAACACGATGTTCTCGTGGCCCGTTTTCTCAACCACCTTCACGGTGGCCGGGATCGAACCTTGGCCGATGCGCACATTTTCTGGACGCACGCCAAGGCAGGCAGGGCCGGCCTCAGCGGCATCGGCGAGCGTGCCCACGCCGAGCGACAGACCATCAGTGTTGAAGGTCCAGCTATCACCTTCACGGGCTAATTCGCCGTCGATCAGAGTCATGGCCGGTGTGCCAATGAAACTCGCCACAAAGCGATTGGCCGGCTCGGCATATACCTCAGTTGGCGGTGCGAACTGCTGTAACTCACCGCCGTCCATGACGGCGATGCGGTCCGACATGGTCATCGCTTCCAACTGGTCGTGGGTGACGTAGACCATGGTGCGACCAAGGCGGCGGTGAAGCTCCACCAGCTCCACGCGCATGTAGCCGCGCAGCTTGGCATCCAGGTTGGAAAGCGGCTCATCAAGCAGAAAGACCTTGGGGTCACGCACCAAGGCACGACCCAGAGCGACGCGCTGCTGCTGACCACCGGACAATTGCCGGGGCTTGCGTTCCAACAGTTCGGTTAGCTGCAACAGCGTTGCCGTGGCCTCGACGCTCTTGCGCTGTTCGGCCGCCGGTACACCGCGTTTTTTCAGCGGATAGGCAATGTTCTGCGCGACCGACATATGCGGATAGAGCGCATAGGATTGAAACACCATGGCGATGTCGCGCTGGCCCGGAGCCAGATCATTAACCAGGCGGTCACCAATCTCGATGGAGCCGGATGTCGGGAACTCAAGACCGGCCAGCATCCGCAGCGTGGTTGTCTTGCCGCAGCCCGACGGTCCGAGCAGAGATACAAACTCTCCTTCTTCAATGTTCAGATCCAGCCCGTGAACAGCGGTAAAACTGCCGAACTCTTTGCGGACCTTGGAGAAGACAACAGCGGCCATAAACTAACCTTTCACGCCGCCAGCGCCGAAGCCGCGGGTCAGATAACTTTGTAGGAAGGCGAAGACGATGATCAGCGGCACGCTCATCATGACCGAGGCGGCCATCAGCAGTGACCATTCGATGTTGAAGGATGAGACCAGCATGTTCATCACGCCCGTTGTCAGCGGGCGGGCATTGTCTGAATTCACCAGAACGAGGGCATAGAGGTACTCGTTCCAACTCAGAATGAAGGTGAAGAGCGCCGTTGAGATGATGCCCGGCAGAAGCTGCGGGAGGATCACATCCACAAACGCGCCCATGCGCGATGCGCCATCCACCAGAGCCGCGCTTTCCAAATCCTCAGGAATGCCGGCCATGAAGGACCGCAGCAGCCAAAGCGCATAGGGCAAAGCAAAGGTGGTGTAGGCGATCACCAGGCTGAAGATGTTGTTCGCCAGACCGATCTGAACCAGCAGAAGGTAAAGCGGAATAATCAGCACGACCGAGGGCAGCAGATAGGTGAACAGCACCAGGAAGGCGAGGCTTTCGCGCCCGCGGAACCTGAAGCGCACCAGGCTGTAGGCACCGAGCGTTCCGATCGCGACGACCACAATGGTTGTTGCCGTCGACAGGATCACCGAGTTGCGGAAATAGGTGAGGAAGTTCGTGCGCTCAATCAGATGGAGATAGTGCTCAAAGGTGAACGTCTCCGGCAGCATGGTTGGCGGACGACGGAACAGCTCAAAGGCCGGCTTGACCGATGTGACCAGCATCCAGAACAGCGGGAAGGCAACGGCCAGAACAATCGCCCAGGCAAACAGGTTGAAGCCAAGCTTCTTGATGAACGCCATCAGGTGCCCTCCTCACTGCGTGTTCGTCTGATGTAGACGACCATGAAGACCAGCATGATCAGCATCATCATGACGGCGTAGGCCGAGGCGTTGCCCATATCATTGAGGGCAAATGCTTCCTGGTAGACGAGCAAAGGCAGGGTCTGGGTGTCGTCGAGCGGGCCACCTCCGGTGAGGAGGAAGATGAGATCAAATTCTTTGAAATCCCAGATCGCCCGCAGAAGAATGATGACGACCAGAACCTCGCGCAGCTGCGGCAACGTCACATCGAAAAAGCGCGCAATCGGCCCAGCACCGTCGATTTTCGCCGCCTCATAAAGCTGGTCTGGAATGGTCTGAAGCCGCGCCAAAACGGCGATCACCACAAAGGGGAAGTACTTCCAGGCGCCGACCAGGATCACCGAGATCATGGCATTGGGCATGGTGCCCAGATAGTCCAGCGGCAGCTCAATGATCCCAAGGCTGATCAGGAAGTGGTTCATGATCCCGTAGAGATCGTTGAACAGCCATTTCCATACGAGCACGGCCACAACGGTGGAGATGAAGTAGGGAAAAAGGATCAGCGAGCGGGCCAGACTGCGGAACCACATGTTCTGATGCAGCACCAGTGCCATGCCGACACCGAACAGTATTTGCAGGCTTAGCGTCCCAATCGTCCAAATCAGAGTGGTCGCGAGTGAGGACCAGAAGGTGCCTGTCGCGAGCAGTTCGGCATAATTGCCCAGGCCGACGAAATCGCCCTGCAAGGTTGGCGTGAAGATGGAAAAGAATGACAGGTAGATGGCCGAGAGCAGCGGATAAACGATGACCGCGCAAAACACGACAACCGTCGGCGCAATCAGCATCACGCCGAGCATGGCGTAGCGCCGTTCGAGAAGTGTTCCGGAGGTGGTGGCCATAATTCGCTTTCAGAAGGGTCCACCGCCCCTCACGCTCACGCGTAAGGGGCGGTGAAAACTTGGGTGTTGGATCGAGGCGTTAGCCGTTGACAATTGCTTCGATGGCCATCGAAGCATCGCTCAGCGCGGTGTCAACATTGTCGCCGTTGATCACCACCTTCTGAACCAGTTCGGAGATCACATTTGATCCGATGATCTCACCAGCTTTTTCATTCGACTGATGTTCGGCGCTTTCATAGCCAAGATTGAAACCACCAGCGGCCGATTCAGCCATCAGCGCCACTTCGTCAGAGTAGCTCTGGATGATATCATTGTCCTGATACATCGGATTGTTGTTGATCGACTGAAGGACCGGCAGAACGTGACCCGGTGCCGCGTGCAGCTGTTTGATGTAACCTTCCGGATCAAACAGGAAGGCGGCAAATTGCTTGGCCGCATCGATGTTCTGCGACTGCGCCGGGATGAAGACCGACGGGAAGTCGTTGAAGGTCCAGGGCGCCACATCTGTGGAGATGCGCGGATAACGCACACAAGTCACATGGTCAGCGATGCCCGGGTTCTGCGCATTAACGTTGGCCAGGACACGGCCGGTGTAGATGCCGGTTGCCGTGGCGCCTGACACAAACGCCGTCAGGCTTTCGCCCCAGGAGTAGTTGGTGGCACCAGGTGGGCAGAACTCACGCATCTCGCGGTAGAATTCCAGCGCGTTGCGGGTGCCTTCATTGTCGATGGCAACCTCAAGGTCCGGCGAGAAGACCTGGCCACCGGCCTGATGGATGAAGCCGATAAAGATCAGCGACGTCATGGAGTTGCGCCCATAAGGAAGGGGTGCCCCAAACAGACCACCTGTCTGCATGGCGGAAACGGCAGCGCGCAACTCGTCCCATGTTTCCGGCGCCCTATCGATACCGGCTTCTTCCATCAGGTCGCGGCGTAGCCACAGCATGTTGGCCGCAGAGTTTCCGATGCCAGTACCGCAATAATTGCCGTCGGCAGCGCGGTACACATTGTTCGCGCCGGGGAAGTAGTCATCAGAACCAATGGCCTCAATGACGTCGTTGAACGGCTCAAGCAGACCGTTCGCGTAATAAGACTGAACTGCAAAAGACGGCAGGTGAGTCACGATGTCCGGCACTTCACCAGATGAGAAGGCGGCAGCAAGCTGCGGCGCGTAGCCTTCATCCGACGTTGTTTCGAACTGAACGTCGATCCCGGTCGCTGCCTTGAAATTGGCAATCTGCAACTCATAAGCTTCCACCTGGGCCGGTGCGGCCTGTGGCGACCACCAGCGCAGTGTCACGTCGCTCTGTGCGCGAGCGATGCTAAACGGCGCGGCTGCAAAAGCTGTTGACGCGGCCAACCCCTTCAGTGCGGTGCGACGCGAAATTCCCCTCTTCGTCGTCCTATTATTGATCATGATGACCTCTCCCATCTTGCCAAAAGTTCACATAGCGAACGATTGTGCGATAATTCACATAAGCTGGGAGGAGTGCAAGTGGTTTTCCGCATTTCTTCATCTCACATGCTGTTGGGAGGTGTGCTAGGAGGACCGACCGAGTCACTGGCGGGGCTTTGGATTAAATGGCGAACCAACGAGACTGGAGGGGTTGATGGCGGCGAAGTCGAAAGCAAAACAATCTGGCGAGAACGTTGAGGATGCTGGTGAAAAGTCCAAGCTTGCCGAGGCACCCATCGGTCTTATGACCGCCTCACCCGATGAGGTGGATGACAACAATGCCACGAACTCCCGCGATTATGTGAGCTCATTGGCGCGCGGGCTCGACGTGCTGCGTGCCTTCAACCAGACTCGCCGGAAAATGACCCTTTCGGAGGTCGCCGCGGAAACAGGTAACACCCGCGCGGGCGCTCGCCGCATCCTGTTGACGCTTGTGCGCGAAGGTTACGCCGTCGCTGATGGACGGTTATTCGATCTCACGCCAAAGGTGCTGGAACTGGGCTTCTCGGTTCTGTCCTCCAAAGGCACGTGGGACATTGCGCGCCCCTTCATTGAGCATCTGTCTGAAGAAACACGCGAGAGTGTTTCCGCCGCCATTCTGGACAAATATGACGTGGTCTATGTCAGCGGTACGCAGGCCCACCGTGTGATTTCCGTCGGGATCACTGTTGGTCGGCGCTTCCCGGCCCACGCCACAGCGACGGGGCGCGTCTTGCTGGCAGGTCTGCCGGAAGAGCAATGGCCGGAAATGCTGCGCGTCATCCCGCTTGAGCCGGTGACGGAACGCACGGTGACCGATCGCTCGCAGTTCCGCAAAATCCTTCAGGGCGTGCGCGAGCAAGGCTGGTCGCTCGTCGATCAGGAGCTTGAGACGGGTTTGATGTCGATTGCCGTCCCGCTTTACCTCTCATCGGGCCTGATGGTCGGTGCGGTGAACGTCGGCGTTCCCACGCTGCGCATGTCGCCGGAGGAGATGGTCGAGGACCTTCTGCCCAAACTTCAGGAAACGGTGACCAACATCACCCTCGCATTGCGGCGTTAGGCTGAGCCAGCAAACCTGTCGGGCGAGAACCGCTCAATATCGATGTTGGGAACACGCCCAAGGGCGATATCGGCCGCCAAACGACCGACCAGCGGACCAAGCGTGTAACCGGCGTCTCCGGGCAGTGCCATGACGACACGCTCGGTTTTGGGCAACCGACCGATGATCGACGCGCCATCGGTTGTGGTGTTCATGCCAGCCCAGGTGCGAATAACGCGCAGACCGCTGATTGCTGGCGCCAGTTTGGCCGCCAAGGCCACATTGCCCAACATTGATTCTGCCCGCACTTTTGGCGGAGCGCCTTGGCCCTGATCGCTTGCTGCCCAGCCACCTCCGATGACGATCTGCCCGGTCCCAAACTGTTTCAGCGTGATCGAGCGTTCCGCATGCTGGACCAGATGTGAGATCGCAAGGGTCGATGGCTCGGTGATGTTCATGTGAAGCGGCTCGGCGGCCGACGGGACCGTCATGCCAAACGGTGCTGTCAGATCTGCGCTGCCCCAGGCAGCCGCAATCAGAGCCTGATCGGCGCGAAAGCTGCCATCTGATGTGTGGGCGGTGACGCCATCGTCGTCCTCTTCAAGAGCTTCTACAAACACTTTGCGGCGATGAACCCCGCTGGCCTCAGCCAGTTGGCGCAGGCGCTGATTGGCAATCAGCGGATTGAGCTTGCCTTCATCGTGGCAGATTTCAGCCCCAACAATGTGTGGCCCAAGCCAAGGCGCAAGCCGTTCAAGCTCTGCGCGTTGCAGGATATCGACCGATAGGCCCTGCGCCGTTTCTCGCTCGGCCTTCTGAGCGAGAAAGGCGAGTTGCTCCTCGCTTTCTGCCAGCATCAGCCCGCCTTTGCGGACCAATTCAACGCCGCCCAGCTTCCCATCGATCTCCACCCAGGTGTCAGCGGCCAGTTTGTAGAAGGGCAGTGAGGCCTCAACATTGGGCACCTGGTCGGGGTAAAGCCGCATAAACCGGCTTTGCATCTGCACATGCAAGGATCCGGCATTGGCATCGGAACCAGCATTGGTTGCGGCGTCCAACACGGTCACCTGGGCGCCCTGTTCGGCCAGGCGAATGGCTGCCACCGTGCCGGTGACGCCACCGCCAATGACCAAAATGTCACTGGGCGGCATCCGCCACCTCGGTCACATCCGTGTCCTCAGCCGCCATGGCCTCCTCTGCGGCCAAGATAGCGGAGATGGGCACCGGCTTGATCGGCACGCGCGGTGCAAAGAAGCTGAGATCATCAATGGCCTGGTCCGTGGCCTGAGACACGATACGGGCCGCGACCGGTCCGCAATACCGACCCTGACAACGGCCCATGCCAACCCGCGTTGCCCGCTTGAGTGTCCCTACATGACCCGGCTTGGTGGCCAGGCCAGCGCGGACATCGCCGAGCGTCAGTTCCTCGCAGCGGCAGATAACAGTATCGCTGGGCAGCGCGGTCGTGTCGGCGGGCGCGATGTCGTAAAGCGTCCATAGGTTTTTCTGGAAGGCCCGGTGCTTGGTGAGCCCGCTTTGCTTAGTTTCCAGATCGGACTCGGATGCATACCCGCAGGCAGACGCAGCATGGCTGCCGGCGATTTCACCTTCCAGTCGAGCGGCCGGCGCACCGCCAAGACCGGTGCAATCGCCAATGGCGTAAAGTCCCGGAACGCAGGTCTCCATCACCTTGCTTTTATCGCAGCGCAGATGCCCCATCGCCGGATCGTAGTGCATTCGGGCACCCAGCAGACGCAGAATTTCATTCTGTGGTTCAAAGCCGGCATTCATGCACAGCGCGTCGATCTGAACCGTCTGCTTGCGCCCAACCCTGCCAACAAAGGTGGCGGCCAGCCCATCACGCTCCTGGGCGATCTCGGTCAGCTCCGTTGCGTTATGGACCTTGATACCGCGCTTACGCAGGTCCGCCAGCATCCGAAGACCCTGGATTGTCAGCTTTGGATCGGCAAGCGCCATTGCCAGGGCGTTGAACGGCTTGCTGATGGCGGCGGGAGCGCGCTCGGCAATGAACACGATCTCGGCGCCACCTTTGGCAAGCTCCAGGGCAACCTGAACGTTGAGTGGACCTGACCCGCACACGGCAATTCGCTTGCCCGGCAGTGTCTGATAGCTGCGCCACAACGTCTGTGCGGCACCGGTGGTCATCACACCGGGCAGCGTCCAACCCGGCACCGTCACTGGCCGCTCATAAGCGCCGGTGGCAACGATGGCGGTTTTCGGCTTGACGATGACCGGCTGACCATCGCGGTGGCCAAGGAATACCAGCCCATCAAAAGCGCCCCACAGCTCAACGCCGGAGATTAGGTCTGCGCCGGAGGCCCGGGCCTGCGCCACCAACTTTGCGCCATCGGCCTGCTGTTGATCGAGAATCGTGTGGTCAGCCGCCTGCTTGTAATATTGCCCGCCGGCCACCTTTCGCTCATCGAGCAGGACAACGCTGGCGCCTGCCTCGGCAGCAGCAGCGGCGGCTGACAGACCACCGGCGCCACCTCCGATCACCAACACGTCGGGGGATAGGTGGAGCGGATCGCTGGTCTCTTGCTGATCAAGCGCTCCGAACGCCGGCAAGGCCACCTGACGCTCGACCTCAATTCCCTCTTCCACGCGGGTCATGCAGGCGCGTTTGTTGGGCGCGCCATTGACGGTGACCAAACAGTCCTGGCAGACCCCCATGCCGCAGAAGATCCCGCGCTCAGCCTCCTTGGCGGTGTCACGAAATGCGCGAACGCCAACCTCGGTCAAAGCAGCCGCAAGGCTTTTGCCTTCAGGCGCCGTGATCTCCTGCCCTTCAAAATGGAAGCGTTTGACGCCCATCAGCCATCATCCCGAAGAAGCTTGTCGCGCTCAGCGACAAGTTTAGCGACCGCACCGGCACGCCATTTGGCGCGCTTGGGCAACTCGTCAACAGCGATGTGCTGGCGGCGCTGTGCATCGATGCTATCCACCAGGGCTGCGTTCCAATCGACGATTTCGCCGCGCGCCTCGCCAATGCGTTTGTACGCCGGGCCCATGCGGGCAGCATGGGCTTTGATTCCGCCTGGTGTGTTGAGTTCTGCCGTCTCGAATGGGCCGGACAGCGCCCATCTTGGGCCGAGCCCCATGCGCATGATGGCATCGATGCCATCGGCATCGGTTACGCCTTCATCAACCAGGCGATAGGCCTCACGCAGAACAGCGCTTTGCAGACGGTTGAGCACAAATCCCTCAATCTCTTGGCCAAGCTCGACCGTTTCAAACCCAAAGCCTTGGAAGAGCTTGGCAGCCGCGCTGACGGCCTCAGGTGCTGTCCCCGGCGCTGGGACGAGCTCTATGATCCGAAGAATGGCAGGCGGATTGACCGGATGCGCAACAAGGCAGCGTTGCTGTTCGGCTTCATCCGGAACGATCTGGGACATGGTGATGGCAGAGGACGCCGTGGCCAGCACGGTGCGCTTATCTGTTCGTGCCAAGAGGTCCTGAAAGATGGCGCGTTTGGCGTCGACGTTCTCTGGACCGCACTCCAGGACCATGTCGGACAAGGAGACCGAATCGGCGGGTTGGTCCACCACATCCACGGACCCGTGCTTGCCTCTCGCAAGCCCGGCCAGTTCGATGGCTGACTGTTGGCCTGCCAGCCCATCTAGAACCGCTGCCCGGCGCTCAGCGTCGGGGTCAACCAGTGTCACGGCGGCGCCTGCGTCGCGGAAGGCAGCTGCGAAAGAAAGGCCAATCGAGCCGGCTCCCAGGATCGTCACCCGTCGCGATTTTTGAGTTTGATCTTGCATGAGTTCACATAACGCACAAGTGTGCGCACTAGGCAATTGCGAATTCTGACCCCGTCCTGCGGGCCGGTGTCGCATAAGTGGAGGGTTATTGGATGGAACACAACAAACCGCTTTCCGGTAGACTTGCGGTGGTCACCGGCGCCGCCAGCGGCCTTGGCCGCGCCATCGCGACGAAACTGTCTGATGCGGGAGCCGACATCGTCGCCATCGAGTTGCCTGCTGCGCTTGATCACATGCCAACCAATTGGCGTGCTGAGCCGGTCGATTTAGGGCAAGATGAGGCCGCAGATGCGTTGGGCGCGCTCGCTGAGCGGCTGCACAAGGTGGACATCGTCGTCGCCAATGCCGGTGTCGTGCCGCCCTGGCGAGGGGTGGATAGCCTGGACCTTGTCGAATGGGAAAGGGTCATGCGGATCAATGTGTGGGGCATGGCCGCGACCATCGGCGCCTTCACCGGGGCCTTGGAACGGTCTGGCCATGGCGCGGTCGTCGCGATGGCCTCCATAAATGGCTACAGAGCCCACCCCAAACAGGTGCTCTACACCGCCTCCAAACACGCCGTGATCGGTGTGATTCGTGCCGCTGCCCTGGACCTTGGCGCCCGCAACATACGCGTCAATGCGCTGGCACCGGGGCCGATTGCCACTGATGCTCTGATGGGTCGCCTCTCCACGCGCCATGAACAGGGGGGGCCATCGCCAGAAGAGGCGATGGCCGCCTTGCAGGCAGAAGCTGCTCTAGGACGGATTGCCACCGAAGCGGATGTGGCCAATGCGGCTCTTTTCCTTGCTTCGGAAGCATCGGGGGGAATGACCGGCGTGGTGCTGCCGGTCGAGGCGGGGTTGTCCTAACCGAGCGGCTTCCAGCCGTGCGATGCCAAGATGTCATGGCTGGCCTTGATGTCGCCATCGGGGTCAGCGCCGTCGGCCAGTGCATCTGTGATGATCTCAAGCACGGTCACGCCATCATAGCCGATGTCCTGGAGAGCCTGCGCGGTCGCGCCCGGCTCGACTATGCCGGTTCCCAGCTTGTCATGCTTGAAATCGTCGTAGCCTGAATCGGAAATGTGCACGTTCTTTACGAGACTGCCGAGCATGCGAATGGCTTCCGCCGGGTCTTCCTTGATGAAGGCGCTGTTGCAGACGTCAAAATTGACGGCAACTTCCGGCCCAATCAGCGCTGCTGTATCGGCCATGTCCTTGGCCGTCGGCAAATAGGTGAAGGGGACATTTTCCAGAAGCAGTTGAACGCCGGTGCCCCTGGCGTAGGCAACAAGCTCCTTCATGCCTTCGACAAACCAATCCAGCATCCACTGATGCGGAGGGTTGATCAGGCTGTTCACCGGGCCGGGAATGGCCACAACATAGGGACACTCCAGTTCGGCAGCAAAATCGATGGCCTCCTTGTACCGGTCGAGCGTGTAGCTACGCATCAGGCGGTCGACGCCGTTGGGATTGTTGTCCAAGAGCGGATAGCAGAAGCTGCTTACGTGCCCGCCCTCGCCGTTCAGCCAAGCCTTGTAGTCCTTCCGGTCGGCAACGGTCAGCTCCCGCGGCCAGCAATGAGGCGGGAAGATCATCAACTCATAGGTGTCGTAGCCCAGCGACTTGAGATGTTTCAGGGCATCAAGCCCACCGTGCGAATAAAGAAACGGGAAGGTGCTGGCAGCAACACGAAGCGACGACATGAACGGACCTTTCGGCTTGTCTGGGTTCCTGCGCCATGTTCAAATAGCGCACACATGTTACTATAACGCACGATCCATCGCGATCAATCGCCTTTTCCAACAGGTTCAAATCAGCAATGCCCGCTCAATTGTTCACGCCCTTCTCCATGCGAGGGCTTACGGTTTCTAACCGTGTTGTCGTCTCCCCCATGTGCCAATACGCCGCCGAGAATGGCGTGCCCGGTGACTGGCATTTTGTTCATCTTGGCCAATTCGCCATGTCCGGGCCTGGCACGGTCATTGTCGAGGCGACCGGCGTCGAACCGCAGGGCCGGATCACGCCGGGCTGTACCGGCCTATATGATGATGCGACAGAACAGGCCTTTGCGCGGATCATCGACTTCATGAAGTCGGTCAGCGATGTGCGCGTCGGCATCCAGCTCAGCCATGCTGGGCGCAAAGGCAGCACGGTCGCCCCTTGGGAAGGCGGAGGGCTCATCGAAGGCGAAGGCGCTTGGATCACCGATGCGCCGTCGGCCGTTCCTTACCTGCCTGGTTGGCCCGAACCGCGTGCCATGGACGATGCCGCGCTTGAGCGTGTGCGCAACGGCTTTGTCGATGCGACCCAGCGCGCCGATCGGGCTGGGTTCGACCTGATCGAGCTGCATGCTGCCCATGGCTATCTTCTGCATGAGTTTCTCTCGCCGATCACCAACACGCGCACCGATCAGTATGGCGGCTCGTTGGAAAACCGGATTCGCTACCCGCTGGAGGTATTTAAGGCCGTGCGGGCGGCCTTCCCCGCCGACAAATCCGTGATCGTTCGCCTGTCAGCCACCGATTGGATTGAGGGCGGCTGGGATATGGAAGGCTCACTGGCGTTTTGCCAGGCGCTCAAGGAAGCTGGATGCGACATGGTGGACGTCACCTCCGGCGGCCTTGACCAACGCCAGGAGATAACAACCGGCCCCGGCTATCAGGTGGGTTTTGCTGAAACCATCCGCAACGAGGTTGGCATGCCTGTGATGGCAGTGGGTCAAATCACCCAGCCCATTCAGGCAGAGACCATTGTGGCGACCGGGCAGGCTGATCTGGTGGCCCTTGCGCGTGGTATGCTGTGGGACCCGCGCTGGACGTGGAAGGCGGCGGTTGAACTACGCGCGGAGCTTCCCCTCCCCGCGCCCTATGCGCGTTGCAACCCGGCCCTTGCGGCGACACCTTTCGTCAAAAGGAGCGAACGATGAGCGACCTTGCGGGAAAAACTGTCGTCGTGACCGGCGCCTCCAAGGGCATCGGGGCGGCAACAGCCAAGGCCATGATTGCAGCTGGTGCCAATGTCATTGCCCATTACAGCGGTGACAGAGCGGGCGCGGAGGGAGCGACCGCCGGCAAGGCGCATCTTCTTCAGGCAAACTTTGCGGACCTGTCAGCCGTTGATCAGTTCTGGCAGGAAGCTATCGAACTTGCCGGAGGCCGGGTCGATGTGCTGGTCAACAATGCCGGCATTATGCGTCAGAGCGGCGGCATCACAGATCCCATCGATGAGTGGGACGCGGTCTGGACGGAGGCCATGGCCGTGAACGTGTATGCGCCCGCCAGGCTTATGCGCCACGCGGTCGCTGGATGGTTGGATGCAGGCGAGACCGGCGCCATCATCGGTATTGGCAGCTGGGTCACCACCCGTGGGACGTCCAACCCGGGTGCCATCGCCTATGCTGCTTCCAAAGCGGCCATTTCAGCGGCGACCAAAACGGTCGCTCGCAACTATGCAGCACAGGGTATTTTGGCCTATGTCATTGCACCCGGCGTTGTGCGCACCCGCATGTCGGTGGAAACCGCAGCCAAGGTGGGCGGCGAAGACGCGGTGACAGCAACCCTTCCGATGGGGGAATGGGTGCCGCCGGAGGACATCGCTGAAACAGCGGTGTTTCTGGCCAGTGGCCGCGCGCGTCATCTGACGGGCGCGACCATCGATCTCAATGGCGCGGCCTACATCCGCTGATGTCACTCAGCGGCCACCTGCCTGCCTTCGACGGCATCAACGATCCGGTCCAGTTCCTGCATCAGCGGCTTCATCTTGGCGACCCGCTCGCGACCTTCGACGCCCAGGCTTTCGAAGGTCGTGATTGGGGCACGCACATCGCCGACCGGGTAGCCGGCAGCGGCAGCCAACGCCTTCGAGTAGCACTGGTGGCCGTAAAGCGGGTGCCCTTCGGTGATGATCGCATCGAACTTGGAAATGACCGACTGGACAGCCTGGACATCATCCCAGCGACCCTGTTCGGCCCATTCAACGAACTTCACCGAAGCGCGCGGAATGTAGTTGCCATAGGGGTTCACGTAACCCTTGGCGCCCATCTTGTAGCTTTCCAGAACCCGCTGGCCGGCCCAGACATTCATCAGGCCATCGCTCTCGATGATGATGTCGTGGATGCGCTCGATACGCTGGCTGGCTTCCTTAATGTAGCGGATCTGATCGAAGCTTTTGGTGAGGCGACCGACAAGCTTGGCACTCATGTCGACGTTCGAGGTGAACGGGTTGTTGTAGAGCATGATCGGGAGGTCGCAGCCGCCGCAGATGGCCTCGTAGTAGCCGAAGATCTCATCATCGGTGGGCGTGTAGTAGTAGGGCGGGATGATCATCAGCCCGTCCGCGCCAAGGTCCTGCGCCTGCCGCGAATAGCGCACTGCATTGGGCGTATAGGCGTTCATGGAGCCGACCCAGACAGTCATGCGGCCATCGACGTAGTGCACCGTGTGGCGAACAAACGCTTCGCGTTCCTCATCGGTCATAGTCAGGAACTCGCCGGTCGTGCCCAGGATGATGATGCCAGGCACACCGCACGCCATCTGCCAGTCCAGAAACCGTTCCCAAGCGGCGAAGTCGATGGCCTCCCCACCCTCGGTGAACGGCGTGATCGTGACCGTGTGACTTCCAGAAAAACTCTTGCTCATAGTGTCCTCAAAGGTTGGACGCCAACGGGAATGATCCACTGATGGCGGGTGTTTTTGATGTTGTTGTCATTGGTGGCGGTATCACCGGACTGTTGACCGCCTTGAACCTTGCAGAGGGGGGAGCCTCTGTTGGGTTGGTCGAGGCTGGAGAGCTTGGCGCGCAGGCTTCGGGCGCCAATGCGGGCTCGCTTCATCTGCAAATTCAATACCCGGAGTTTGCTCTCTATGGCGAAGACTGGGCGCGCGCCTATGGCCCGTGCCTTGGCTTCCTGAAACAGTCGCTTGGGCTCTGGCAGGAGCTTTCGCAGCGCGTCGGCGAAGACCTCGACGTTAAACTGCGCGGCGGCATCATGGTTGCGCAGACGGACGCCCAGATGGGCGTTCTTGAGCGCAAGGCCGACATTGAGCGGGCGAACGGTGTCGAAACCGTCCTCCTCGACAAGACCCAATTGCGCGAGCTTGCCCCCTACCTTTCCGACAAAGCCATTGGCGGCGGTTTTTGTGCCATGGAAGGCAAGGCCAATCCGTTGCGTGCGACGCCAGCGGTCGCCTTGGCTGCTGAAAAAAGCGGCGTGACGATCCATCGGAAAACCGTGGTGACGGCGATCAGCCAAGACAATGGCCGTTTTGATATCCAGACCTCGGCTGGGACGTTGCAGGCCGCGCGCCTCGTCAACGCGGCCGGTGCACGCGCCGGTGAGATCGCCGCCATGCTTGGCCTTGCCATCGAGATCGATGGCTTTCCTCTCCAAGTCACGGTCACCGAGCCGGTTGCTCCGTTGGTGCCGCACCTTGTCTATTCGGCGGCGGGCAAACTGTCCTTGAAGCAGGCCGCCAACGGAAGCTGCATCATCGGAGGCGGGTGGCCGGCAGCGTTGCGGCCGGACGGCTCGCTCGCCATCGACCCGTCCAGCCTGACCGGCAACATGGGCGTGGCGGCCGGCGTGGTGCCCCAGCTTGGTCAGATGCGCGCCGTGCGTAGTTGGACCGCATGGGTGAACGGAACCCCGGACTGGCGCCCCATCCTCGGCGAAGTGCCAAATATGCCGGGGTTCTACCTTGCCCTGTTCCCTTGGGTCGGGTTCAGTGCCGCGCCCATGACAGCGCAGACGATAGCCGAACTGGTGCTCGGGCAAACGCCAAGCACCAGCTTGAAGGGCATTTCCGTATTGGCTGACTGATCGGGTCGGACAGGACACGGCGGCTAGGCCGCGCCCCGTTCGGCTTTCTCATCACCCATCACTTTGCGCTGATAGGCACGCCATGTCATCGCCCACTGGGTTGGGTCTTCGAAGACATCGCCTTTCACCTGCGCGACCGGCTGGTTGTGCGGGGCAGTCTTCACCATCTCTGGATCGGTGCGCGCCTCCTCGACGATCTTGGCCACGACGTCGATCCATAGATCAATGTCTTCCTTGGACCACAGTTCACCCGCCTCCGGCGTGAAGGGTTCGGCCACGATCCAAGGCTCATGGCTCATCCACCAGGGATCGATGCCATAGTCGGCCATGCGATTGGCGAAATCGACGGTGCCGATGCCGGTCTCCTCGGCCAGCGGACCGAGGGACCAGCGCGTCATCTCCATGCGGTAGGACTTCACATCCGGATTGGAGATGGCGATGCCGGAAATCTCCGAAAGACGCTTATCCATATAGTTGTTGGCGACAACCGAGATGTCGGACGCGAGCTTGATGCCTTCGGAACCCATGCCGCGCGCCCACGCATAGGCTTTGACGACCTGGGGAACGTTGCCCCAGAACTCGCGCACCTTGCCTGCTGATTTCGGACGGTTGTCATCGAGCCGGTAGCGCTCACCTTCCTTCACCACCACGGGTGTGGGCAGGTAGGGCGCCAGATCGTCGGAACACCCAAAGGCTCCAACAGCAGGACCGCCGCCAGCCTTGGGCGCGCCAAAGGTCTTGTGCAGCATGAACATGCAGGCATCAAAGCCAAGCTCGCGGGCTGAAAGCTTGCTCATCACGCCGTTGAAATTGGCATGATCGTAAAAGCACAGCGCACCGGCTTCCTTGGCAACGCGCACCCACTCCTTAATCTCAGGATTGTAAATGCCCATATCATCCGGATTGTTGAGCATGATGAGCGCGGTCTTGTCGCTCACCGCGGCCTTCAACGCATCGAGCGACGGATACCCGTTCTCTTCCAGCGGCAGGTTCACAACCTTGAAGCCTGCGGCGGCCGCCGTTGCCGGGTTGCAGGGGTGCGACTGGGCAGAGGTCACCATCTCGGTACGCTGGCCGAGCATGCCACGGTCTTTCCAGTAGGCTCGGGCGAGCGCCACCATGGTGTAGGCCGCGTCGGCTCCGCCACCGGCCTGGAAGATGAACTGGTCCATGCCCGACAGCGACCGCAGGATGCCGTCAAACTCATGCATGATGCTTAAAACACCCTGAAGCGTGTCTTCGTGCTGGTAGGGGTGCACATCTGCAAGCTCGGGTCGCAGCGTTGCGTATTCCGAGGTCTTGGAATTGTACTTCATGGTGCAGGTGCCAAACAGGCTGACACCCATCATGCCCAGCGTCATCTGGCTTAAGTGCAGATAGTGGCGCTGCGCCTCAAACTCGGTGATCTCAGGAAGAACCGGACGATCCTTTCGGGCCATTGCGCTTGGGATGAGATCATCGCCGACACTGGCCAGAACATCGTCCTCGGGCGTTGGAAAAATCTGACCGCGACCGCCGGGACGGCCCATTTCCATGACAACGGGTTCATCCCATTTGGCGGCTTGGAAGCTCGGCAACCGGCTCATGACAGCACCTCCTTCATGCTTGCAGAAAGGCGCTGGATGTCAGCGGCAGTATGAACCTCGGTAACGCAGTAAAGCGCGGATTGACCAACACCCAACCCTTCACCGGAAATGTCCTTTCCGCCGAAGATACGCTTTTCTCGCAGGGCATCATTGATGGCGGCGACACTTTTGCCCGTTTCGTCGAAGTTCACGACAAACTCTTTGAACTGCGTGTCCGGCCAAACAACCCGAACACCAGGAATAGCATCCAGCAATCTGGCGGCGTACCGGGCGCGCGAAACGATCAGGCGCCCGACTTCAGCAAAGCCTTCAGGGCCGAGCAGGCTCATGTAAACGGCGCCGGCAATCGCCCACAGATAGGTGGAGTTGCCAGTCCAATCATTGCCATCCTCGCGCATGCCGTAGGAATTCTGGTGCGGACAGGCGAGACCGAACGCGTGCTGGCCGGGCTCCAAGGTCTGCGCGATGGAAACGAGGAAACCATTGTAGCTGCGCACATAGGCTTCCTCATCGCGCGAAGCGATGTAGCCGCCTGCCCCGCCGCCACAGTGCATATGAACACCGAGAGGCTGGACTGGACCGGTGACAATGTCGGCTCCATAGTCGCCGGGCGCTGTCATCACGCCCAGGCTGATTGGGTCGACGCCGACAATGGTCTCTGCGCCAGCAGCGCGCGCCAGCCTAGCGATTTCGGCTGCCCCGGTCTCGATGGTGCCCAGATAAGCGGGGTTCTCGAAGTAGACCGCAGCAACATCCGAACCGAGCTTCGATTTCAGATCGTTGAGATCAAGCCTGCCTGACGTCGGATCAGCGGCGACCATCACAACCTCGATGGCGCTCTCCATCTCCTGTGGCTGGCAATAGGTGCGGATGACCGACAGCCGCTCAGGATCGGAAAGCTGCGGGATGAGAACCTTTTTGCGCCCGGTGATCTTGGCCGCCATGCGAATGGCATGCCCGCTGGCGCAGCCCCACGAGTAAACCGGCAACTGAACGACATCGAGATTGAGCAGCGCGCCCAGCTGCGAGGAGAATTCAAACCAGGTCTGGTTGCGTCCGTGGTCGGACTGGTAGCTGCCCCAGACATTGGTGGCGAACTCGGTTCGACCGACAATCTCGTCGACAATCGCTGGAACATGGTGCTGCCAGACGCCGGCACCCAGGAAGCTCAGATTGTCTTCGCAGTTTCCGTTCTTCTTCAGCCGGGTGACCAGATCACGCTTCAGCTCAACTTCGCTCGTCAGAGCCGGGGGGAGGTCGAGCGGGGTCTTGCGAAAATGATCGGCCGGAATCTGCTCAAACAGAGCCTCGACGGATGGCGCGCCGATATATTCCAGCATGTCATCAATCGCACCAGGCGCCGAGAGCGCCATCCAGGGGTGTGATTGGGAAGAGGCGAGCCTCGGTTCGGTTGGCATCCAGAACTCCTCGGGTCAGGGCAGCTTGTGGGGATATAAGTTATTGTGCACAAAAGTTCACATAACGCACATTCGAAATCAAGCCAATTTGAACCGTTTTCAGCCGGCAGAAAGGCGCATCATTGTTTCCCGACCCGGCGCTGTGCGAACGCGAACAAAACCCTCCAATGCTGCATCAAGGTCCGGGTCGCCGCTGTCGAGCCACAGACGCGGCTGGGCAAGCCCCATCAGCTTGTCTTCGGCAGCCAGTACGATGAGCCCATCGCGCCCGGCGCGCTCCAATAGCTCAGGGCCAATCTGTTGGTTGCCGCGCCCAATAAGGAAACCCTGTTGGCCGGTCACGCCAAGGACGATGCGAACAGGCTCCTCGCCGGCCAGTGCGCCGAGTTCATAGGCTGACAGATCGCGCCCAACGACCGCACCGTCCCGCAAGGCATCGGTACCAAGGACGGTCGGATTATGACCGGCAGCGCGCATAACAGCCCCGGCACTGGTTCCTGGACCAATCACATAGAGAGTGTTCGGCTCCATCTCGGACACCACTTCGGCTGCAGCGGCATTGAGAGCAGCGCCCCAGTTGCGGCGCGGACCGCCTTTGGATGCCTGCATGCGCGTGCGCGCCATGGGAACCCGGGCATGACCAAAAAGCTCCGGCGCGATGTGACCGGCTCGTAGCGCCTCTTCGTCAATGTCCATAACTTCGGCATCGTCGCGCCAGCTCACCCGGTCAGGCGATTGCAGGATGTCGGCGACCAGACTGCCAGCAGCCTCGGGCGAGATGGCAAAAACGCCGGAGTGCATCTTCACACCGCAAGGGATGCCGAGGATGGCCTGCCCTGGTGAAAGAGCGCCGCTGACGTCACGCGCCGTCCCGTCCCCGCCGGCAAACAGGATCAGATCGACATCTTGCATCGCCTCCACCGCCAGGCGCGTGTCGCGGGCAGTTTGGGTCGTTGCCTGAAGACCTAAACGGGTTACAGACAGATCCAAACCCTCGGTCCAATCCATCCCGAGTTGGCCGGGTGCTGCAATTAGCTGGGTGCCCGGCACACGTTCCGCCAAACGTGCGAGCGCGCGTCGCGTCCGCAGCCCTGCCTGAGGCTCCGCGCCGCGCTCCAGTGCTTCAGCTACCGTGCCCGGCCCATCAGTACCTTTCAGGCCGACACGTCCGCCGAGGCCAGCAATTGGATTGACGACAAGTCCGAGGCGCATCCCCATCACCGCTTCTGATACCTTTTCATCCCAATTGGCTGACGAAGGCTAGTGTACTTACCACGCACATATGTTCGTTTTCATCGGCGTGAGAAGTGGCAGTTTCGTTGAAACCGATCATCGCTGGCAGCCGACCCTGACATCGAACCCAACGACCAAACCTCTCCCAATTTCGCGCAATCCGCCCAAAATCCGGCAACTAACCCGGCAAAGTAGCGGTTTGCACGTATGGATGCGCCATTGACACCTTCGCGCAGCGGGAGTGCATTGTTCGCACGAAAGTTCGTTATGCGAACACAATGAAAAACGCGAGCTTTCGACGCAGGCACGCTCTTCATCCGTGTCGATCCAACGAGGAGGACCCTATCCATGCTCAAACGCACCATCGCGGCGGCTGTTGCTGGCCTTGCCATCGTCAGCGCGCCTTTGGCCGTTGCCGAAGCACGCACGCTCGACGAAATTCTTTCCGAAGGCGTTATCCGTGTCGGGATCAATCCCAACTTCCCCAATATGAGTACCCGCAACGATGCTGGCGACTGGGAAGGCTTTGACATTGATGTCGCCAACGCCTTGGCCGAGGGGCTGGGTGTAGAAGTCGAATGGGTACCAACCGAGACCCCGCAACGTGTGCCGTTTCTGGTCTCCGACCGTATCGATGTTTCCCTTGGCGCGCTGACACGCAACGCCTCCCGCGCCATGCTGATTGACTACACGGTGCCTTTGCACACCGAAGTTCTCGCCGTTCTGGCAACGTCAGAGATCGACGGTAATAGCTGGCAAGACTTCAACCGCGACGGCGTCACGCTCGCCAACATGCGTGGCAACTGGACGGTCGGCTGGATTGAAGACAACATGCCGAACGTCGAGTTGGAACTGGTCGATACGCTCGCCGACACTGTGCGCCTTGTCGCGCAAGGCCGGGCCGATGCCATTGTCGAGAACATCGACTTCTTCATGGCCTTCACCGAGAACCATCCCGATACCGACTGGCGCGTGGTCGAAAACCCGATCTTTGTCGCTTACTGCGCGATAGGCGTTGCCCAAGGCAATGACAATCTGAAGGAAGTCCTCAACATCCTTCTCTACGGCCTTCATTCCTCAGGCATGGTCAATGAGACCTGGGAAGCGCATTACGGATCACCGATGCTGCGCGAGGTCATACCCAACCCCTATTTCTGAGCTCCGGCTAGCAGCTCAATCGGCCTCGCCGTCTGACGGCGGGGCCGAGTATCGCGCGACCCCAGCATCAGGATAGCCGAACGGTATGAACTACACGTTCCAATACGGCGTTGTCTGGGACAATTTCGATGTCCTGATGGAAGGCGCCTGGCTGACCTTTCAACTCGGCGTTATCGCCTTTGGCGGTGGCGCCATCATTGGTCTGATCGGCGCGGCGATCAAAACCTATGGACCGCGACCACTTCGCCTCCTCGTTGATACCTATGTCGTTTTCATCACCAACACGCCGGCGCTGATCCAAATCTACTTTCTTTATTTCGGACTGCCGGAAGTCGGTCTTCGCTGGTCGAACGAGGCGTGTGTTCTAATCGGGCTGATCCTGAACGCCGGCGCTTACCTCACCATGATACTGCGGGCTGGGTTTCTTTCCGTGCGCAAGACAGAACTGGAAGCAGGTCAGACGCTCGGTTTCTCGCTGGTACAGCAGATCCGCTACATCATCGTCCCGCATATCGCGAAGTCGGTTTACCCGGCGCTCGCCAACTTCTTCATCGTTGTCCTGGTTATGGGGACGTCGATCGGCGCGCTGATTGGCGTTGATGAACTCACCGGGCAAGCCATCAACCTTTCGACCATCAACTATCGGTGGCTGGAGTACTTCTCGGTTGTCGCGGCCCTTTATGTTGTTCTGACCTTTGTTGCCTCCATTGGGCTGGCCCTTTTGGGCCGATGGGCGTTCCGCGTTCGGGCGAGGATCTTCTGATGGAACGGATCATCGAGCAGCTTCCGCGGTTCTTCACACTCGACAACATGGCTCTCCTTGCCCAGTCGGCCGGCCTCACGCTCGCCATGACGGCCATGGGCTGCCTCATCGGCTTTGGTCTGGCCTTTGTGCTGGTCTATTTGCGCCAGACCCCCGGCCTGTGGGCCTTGCCCTTGCGGATGGTCTGCATTGCCTATGTCGAAATTTTCCGGCGCATCCCCTTCATTGTGGTGATCTATCTGGTGCTGTTCTTCATCCAGACCGTCACGACCGATGCCTCGCTTTTCACCATCGCTGTCATCGCTATCTGCATCTACGCGGTGGCCTACACCGCCGACATCATCCGAGGCGGCATTGAATCTGTTGCGCAGACACAGGTCGAGGCAGCAACGGCCATGAATTTCAGCCGGCTTCGGACCATGGTGACAGTTGTCCTGCCTCAGGCCTGGCCGGTCATCGTGCCACCCGCCATCGCCTTTGCCGTATCGTTCATCAAGGACACAGCCCTGGTGAGCCAGATCGGCGTCTTTGAGCTGACCTTCCGAGGCAAAGAGCTGAACAATCAGGGTTTTTCAGCCCTGCTTGTCTTCGGCACCATCGCCTTTTGTTATTTTTTGATGTCCTTCCCGCTCAGCATGCTGGGCCAATACCTGGAGAAGCGCCTTGGCACACCTCGCGGTCAGCGATCTGCACGCTCGATACGGAACGGTTGACGTTCTCAAAGGCGTGTCCTTCTCCATGGAGAAGGGAGAGGTCATAGGCTTGGTCGGTCCATCCGGCTCGGGCAAGTCGACGGTCCTGCGCACCCTTGTGGGCCTCACGACGGCGAGCGCCGGAACCGTCACCATCAACGAGACGGTGATCGATTTTTCAAATGCGGCGTCCGTGCGCCTGGCGCGCGACCAGATGGCCATCGTGTTTCAGCAGTACAATCTGTTTCAGAACATGAGCGTTCTTCAGAACGTTACGGTTGCCCCGACCAAGATTAAGAAATGGCCGGAAGGCCAGGTCCGCCAGGAGGCTGAGAAACTGCTCGCCATGGTCGGCCTTGCCGACAAACTGGCCGCCTATCCCGACCAGCTTTCAGGCGGTCAGCAGCAGCGCGTAGCAATTGCGCGCGCGCTCGCCCTTCATCCGGAAATCCTGCTGCTGGACGAGGTGACGTCGGCGCTCGACCCGGAACTGGTCAATGAAGTGCTGGACACCATCCGACGTCTTGCAGGCGAAGGGATCAGCATGATCCTGGTCAGCCACGAGATGGCTTTCATCCGCGAGGTCGCCGACAAGGTGATCTTCATGGATGAAGGCGAAGTGGTTGAGGAAGCGCCACCCGACATCATGTTTGATGCGCCGACAACCGAACGCGCTCGCGACTTCTTCGGGAAAATCCTGCGGCACTAGCCTCGCGCCTGCCGCCCCGGATACGGCCTACCGCAGCTCCAACAAACCGCCATCGACCGGAATGATCTGACCGGTCATCCAGCGGCTGCCAGGCCCCGTCAGGAAGGCCGCCAGTTCGGCGATTTCTTCCGGCATGCCCCAGCGTGCAATCGGGTAGCGCTGGATGACACCGTCCAAGAGCTCCTCGAAATGCGCCTCATCCCTGGCACGCACGCGAAACTGCGATTCCGACAAAGGTGTGCGCACGGCGCCGGGCGCAATGGCGTTCACGCGCACCTTTCTGTCGGCGAAATCAGCGGCAAGCTGGCGTGTCAGCGCAGCGACTGCTCCCTTTGCGGCGGAGTAGCCGGCAACACCCTTCATGCCCGACAAAGCAACCGTGGAGGACGTGAAAACCAAAGCGCCATCGCCGCTTTCGACCAGATGCGGCAGGGTTGCCCGCGCGGTCAAAAAAGCCGCCGTCGCGTTGAACAGTAAGGCGCGCTCCCAATCGGCCAGGGAGAGCGACAAGATATCGCCTTCAACCATGGAGCCAGCATTGGCGACGACCGCATCAAGACGGCCAGTCTCGGCCAGGGTCGCGTCCACCATCGCCGCCACTGATGTCTCATCGGTCACGTCAGCCAGAATGGCTTTGGCTGTGCCGCCATCAGACTGGATGGAGGCAACGGTCTCTTCTGCACCAGCTTCATTGATGTCCGCGCACATCACTGCCACGCCATCCGCCGCCAGTCGTATGGCTACTGCCCTGCCAATGCCGGAGGCAGCGCCCGTGACGATGGCCGTTTGGCCTTCCCTTAGACCAGGCTGCATGGCGCCGACCTAGACCGGGTCCGGCGCGAAAATCTGCGGATACATGAACCGCATCGCCTCTTCGTCAAATTCCTGCTTGAACTCATGTTGCGTTGGCAGGGCGCGGGCGCGCTGACCGGCAGGGCGCGCATCGATCTCCTTCATCAGACGATCGAGATTGGGGTATTTGGCCATGATGTTGTCGTCGGCGAGCATATAGGTCAGGCGGTCACCCCAACCCCAGACGGCCATGTCGAGGATCGTGTAAGTGTCACCCATCATGTACTGGCCCTTGGCGAGCCGATCGTCGATGATCTGCCAATGGCGACGGGCTTCGAAGTCGTAGCGCTTCACAGCATAGGGAATGTGCTCGGGTGCGAACTTGCGGAAATGCACGGCCTGGCCGGAGTACGGCCCAACACCCGATGCGATGAACATCAACCAGGACAGCAAGGCTGCGCGCTCGGCGCGCTCATGAGGCGGGAGGAACTGCCCCGTTCTTTCGGCCAGATAAAGCAGGATCGCATTGCTATCGAAGACCGGCACATCGCCATCAATGATCGCCGGCACCTTCGCGTTCGGATTGATCTGTTTGTAGGTATCGGTGTGCTGCTGACCGCGTTTGGAGTCGATGGGTATCGGCTCATAGGCCACACCACTTTCTTCCAAGAACAGCGCGACCTTCATCGGGTTGGGTGCCGCATTGTAGAAAAACTTGATCATCCTTGCCCTCAGGTCGTGCGATATCGTAACAATTGTGCGTCTATTGAACACGGGCACCAATGCCGAACAACCCTTTGGCGGAGGTTGTTTTCTTGAAGCACGAGCAGACGCATGGACGACACATTGAACAGGCGTGAGCCCTGGCGAACCGATGAGGCGACGTGGCGCAAACTGGTCAATCGTGTGCGCGCCGGGCGTGAGCTTGCTCCAACATCATGGCCGAATGGTGCGGCGTGTGCAGTCGCGCTGTCGTTTGATTGTGATCATGAAACCTTCGAGCTCGGCGCGGGCAAGGCAGCGGTGGGCCGTTTGGCCTGGGGCGAGTATGGCCGCCGCCGCGGCATGCCGCGCGTCCTCAGTGTCTTAGCCAAGCATGAGGTCAAGGCGAGCTTCTTTGTTCCAGCGGTTGCGGCCCTGATCGACCCCGATGCCCTGTTACCCGTAACCGATGCCGGGCATGAGATCGGGGTTCATGGATGGATTCACGAGAACACCAGTGTGCTCGATCGTGAAACCGAGCAGGACCTGCTTTTGCGTGCCCGGGACACGCTGGAAAACATCACCGGCATTCGTCCAGTCGGTCACCGCGCGGCCAACTGGGATTTGAGCACGAACACGATAGATCTCGTCGCCAAGGCCGGGTTTTCCTACGACAGCAGCATGATGGCAGATGACGGTTGTTATGAGCTCCTGACCGACGGCAATCCGACCGGGCTTGTGGAAATACCGGTCGACTGGGTTCGCGATGACGCTGTCTATCTTTTGTTCAATCGAGAGCCTGCGACACGCCCTTGGACACCCCCGACAGATGTACTCGACATCTTCAAACGCGAATTCGACATGGCGCTCGCCGAGGGCGGTGTCTGTCAATTGGTCTTCCACCCCTTTGTCATCGGATATCGCTCACGAATCTGGATTCTCGACCAGTTCATCGAGCATGCCAAAGCATCCGGCTCAGTGTGGTTCTGCAGCCATGCCGAACTGGCCGATTGGGTGCGTCGCGCCGCATAGGCTGATCGCAGCAGCATGAGATATGTGCGTATCACGCACAAAAATTTATCTTGCGCACAATTCAAAAGTAAACCATCATTAGGGGAAGTACGCGGGTTGACCTCTGCGGCGACATCAGTCGGGAGGCCAACTTGCGAGCGTTTGTCACAACCATGGATCAGGTGAACCGCTTTGCCACGCTTGTGGTCGCGGCGCTCTTGGCGGGTGTGGCCATCGCCGTGATGGGCCAGGTAACCGTTCGCTTCATCCTGACTGCCTTCGGCATCAACATCTCAGCACCCTGGACCGAAGAGCTCGCCCGCTACCTCCTCATCTGGATGGTATTTCTGGGTGCCGCCATCGGCGTGCGGCACGCCCGCATGATTGCGTTGGAATTCGGCGTGCGGAAGCTGCCCAAAGGCGTCGGCGTCCCAGTCCGCTACGCCGTGATGATCATGAGCATCGCCTTTTTCGGTCTGCTGTTCTGGGTCGGGCTCGACTTTCTGGAGCTTGGTCGGTCCGAGCGCAGCCCGGTCCTCGGCATCACCCGCGACTATGTCTACTGGGCGATGCCGGTTGGCATGGTGCTCATGATCCTGAATTCATTGGCGCTTATTGCAGAAACCATCCTTGAGGGCCGCGACATACGCTTTGCCTCCGATCTGGCACCAGAGGACTGATTGGTATGGGGCTGCTGGTCATTGTTCTTCTTGGGTTGTTTGTTGCCAGCGTGCCCATCGCGATGGCCTTGGGCATGGCTGCGATCCCCACCCTGGTCGATCGCGGCATACCGTTCATTGCCATCCCGCAGGTTATCTTCGAGGCGCTCGATAGCTTCGCACTGATGGCACTGCCGCTCTACATCCTGGCCGGACGGCTGATGCAGCATGGCGGCATTGCAGCCCGCCTGGTCGATTTCGCCAAAGCGCTAGTGAGCTGGGCGCGAGGCGGCCTGGCCGCTGCGGTCGTGATGACCTCCATGCTGTTCGCGACCATTTCCGGCTCCTCGGCAGCCACGGCTGCTGCCATTGGCTCGATGCTGATCCCGGAGATGGAGAAACAAAAGTACCCTCGCCCCTTCAGCGCGGCGGTGACCGCTTCTTCCGGCGAGCTCGGCGTGATCATCCCACCGTCGGTGGCCATGGTGATCTATGGGGTCATCACCGGTGTTTCGATCACCGATCTCTTCATCGCCGGTTTCCTGCCGGGACTGATGATCGCCGCGTCACTGATGACGACAGCCATCCTGATTGCCTGGATCAAGGGTTACGGCGAACGCGAACCCTTTGTCCTGCGCCAATGGACGGGCGATGTAGCACGCGCCTTTTGGCGGGCCTCCCTGTCGCTGATCATGCCGGTGATCATTCTTGGCGGCATCTTCGGTGGCATTTTCACGGCCACCGAAGCGGCGGTGGTGGCGGTCTTCTACGCGCTGCTTTTGAGCTTGATCGTTTATCGGGAAATCTCTTTCCGCGACCTGCCCCGCATCTTTGCAAGCGCTGCCGTCACGTCCTCGGTGGTCATGATCATCGTAGCGTTTGCGGCCATGTTTGCCTTTGCCCTTCACCTCCTAAGGGCGCCTCAGCAACTGGGTCTGCTGCTGACGACGATCACCGACAACCCCATCCTCTTTCTGCTGCTGGTCAACATCTTCCTGCTGATCGTTGGCATGTTCATGGAAACGTTCGCAGCCATTGTGATCCTGGGCTCGATCCTGTCGCCGATCGCCGTCAGTTACGGTATCGACCCGGTTCATTTCGGCCTGATCATGATCGTCAATCTGGCGGTGGGCATGGTGACCCCGCCGGTCGGCGTCAACCTGTTTATCGCCTGTGGGATAGCGCGCATCAGTATGGAGCAACTGATGCGTCCGCTCGCGATTTTCCTAGGTGTGCTCATCATCAACCTGCTGATCATCACCTATGTTCCGGGCATCTCACTTGCCCTGCTCTAATGCTCAATGACAAGGGAGACCAGTACGCATGACACTTACAAAAACACTCACAGGGGCAGCAGTCGCACTGACGCTGACAGCCGGGTCGGCGCACGCGCAGACCTACACAATGACCTTGGCCCATGTGCTCAGCGACACGAGCCCATACCAGGTCATTCTTGAAGAGTTCAAAAGCCTGATCGAAGAGCGCTCGGGCGGCGATATCGCCGTTGAAGTCCAATGTTGCGGCCAGGCCGGCAACGAAACCCGCGCCATCCAGTCCATGCGCACCGGCATCCTGACCGGCGGCTTCGTCGGCGGCTCAACGCTGGAAAACGTGGTGCCTGCTTACCGGGTCCTGTCGCTGCCTTACCTGTTTGAAGACAAGTCGCAGGCCTATGAGGTTCTGCAAAGCGAGATGGGCCGTGAGATGCTCGACCTTCTGGGCGACTTCGACATGTACGGCCTTGGCTTCGGCTCCATCTATGAGCGCTCCGTTGCCTCCAAGGAACCGGCCCGCGTTGAAACCATTGACGATATGGAAGGTCTGAAGATCCGCGTTCTGCCGACGCCTGGCTTCGTTGAGGCCTATAACGCCATGGGCACACAGCCCACGCCAATGTCTTATGGTGAGCTGTTCATGGCGATCCAGAACAACGTTGTCGATGCTCTGGAGATCTCACCGGATGCCATTGTCGCAGACGGCTTCTACGAGGCGGTCAACAGCTACACGATGACTCGCGCGCACCAGTCGACCACGGTGTTCGTCCTGTCCGAAAGCTGGTGGGCCGGTTTGCCTGCCGACGTTCAGGCGATGATCCAGGAAGCTGCCGATGATGCCATTGCTGTCGGCATCGAAGCTCATGATCGCCTGGCCGACGAGGGCCTGGAAACAGCCCGCGCGTCAGGTGTTGAAATCATCGAGCCGGACCTTGGTCCGTTCATGGAAGCCGCTCGCCAAAGCTGGGACGTTATCCTGACCGACCAGCCCGAAGCGACGGAATTCAAAGACCGTTTTGAAGCCTTCATGGCGCAGTAAGCTGGATCCTGCCCCAGCCTGCACATGAGGAAAGGGCGGCTTTGGAGCCGCCCTTTTTTGTGCTTCTTGATTGGCGGGCTAAAGCACGCGCGACAGAAAAGCCTTGGTGCGATCTTGCTTGGGGTCGGAGAAAAGCTCCGACGGCGGGCCTTCTTCCAAGATGCGGCCACCGTCCAGAAAACACACCTTGTCGGCCAGTTCACGAGCAAAGCCCATCTCGTGGGTCGCGAGGATCATCGTCATGCCGTCGCGGTGAAGCTGGCGAAGAACATCCAACACTTCGGCCACGAGCTCCGGATCAAGTGCCGACGTGATCTCATCAAACAGCATGATTTCGGGCTCCATAGCGAGCGCGCGAATGATCGCCACGCGCTGCTGCTGACCACCGGAAAGCTGGTCTGGGTAATGCTCCATATGTCCACCCAGACCGAAGCGCTCGAACAGCGCCGTAACCGGCGCCTTCAGGTCGGACTTTGAGCGCCCATGGACCCGATGCGGGGCCAGCATGACGTTCTCAGACGCCGTCATGTGCGGAAAGAGATTGTAGGACTGGAAGACAATGCCGATGCGCTGGCGAACGGGCTGCGGGTCAAGACCGGGTTCGGCGATGTCGACACCATCGAGATGGATCGCCCCATCATCGATGGGTTCCAGAAGGTTGATGCAGCGAAGCAGCGTGGACTTGCCGGACCCGGAGGCGCCAATCAGGCACACCATCTGGCCTTCGGCGACATCCAGATCGATCCCCCGACACACCTGGTTCGTGCCGAAGCTCTTGCGCACGCCGCGCAAGGAAAGTTTCGCCGTCGGTTCAGGTGTCACGTGCGGCGCCTCGTCTGCCGATGCAGCAGATAATCAGCATAGCGGGTCGCAGGGATCGTGATCGCCAAGAAGATCAGTGCCGCGCCGACATAGGGTGTGAAGTTGGCAAACAGGCTCTTGTAGACACCGGCCTGTCGAAAAATCTCCACCGGCCCGATGAACGAAAGCAGCGCCACGTCTTTCTGAAGGGCGATAAAGAGGTTCATGTTTGCTGGCACGACATTGCGGATCGCCTGCGGCAAAACCACGAAGCGCATGGTGTCGCTGCCTGAAAGACCCAGCGAGGCCGCAGCGGCGCGCTGGCTTTCATGGATCGACTCAATGCCAGAGCGGAATACCTCTGCCACATAGGCTGAATACACCAGGACCAGTGCCAGAGAGCCCCAGATATAGGGTGAGTTCCACGGGCGCGGCAGGCCAAGGCCGGGCACGCCGAAGCCGATGAGATAGATCACCAGGATGACTGGAACGCCGCGAAACACATCGGTGTAAGCCGCGCCAAACATGCGAAGCGGAAACAGTATGGGTGCGCGGACATCGCGGCAGAGGGCGATTGCGAGTCCCAGAAAGGCTATGATGGGCGCGCACCAGGCAAAGATCGCAACGTTCAACAGGAACGCGTTGATCAGTCCGGGAAAGGTGCGCGCAAAGATATCGCCATTGAAAAAACTTCGCTGAACGGCATCCCAACCCGGCGCCAGCGGCACCAGAAGGAGGATCAACGCCAGCACACCGACGCTGGAAACAGCAGCAATGGCAATGGACCGGCGCCTTAGCCGAGCCTCGTAGGCTTCCCGCCGTGTGGGCGCGGCAGATGCGGATTCAGACGCCGGTGTTTGAGGAAGGCTGGTGTCTGCCATCTACTCGATAACGGGCACGCCAGTGGCTTCCTGCAACCATTCAGCCTCGATGGCGGCAAGCGCGCCGGAGCCGGTAAGCTCGGCAATGGCGGCATCGACGCATTCTTTCAGCGGGTTGCCGTCTTCCATGAGCAGGCCGAACTGATCAGGATCGTCCGAACGTTCTGCCGGGAACTGCCCGAGGATGACGCCATCATTGACCACAACGGCCGCCAGATAGAGTGCAGTTGGCAGGTCGAACAACGCCGCATCGATCTGGCCGGCCTGCATAGCGGCCGTGACATCGGTGCTGTCACCATAAAGAAGCGGGTCGTTTTCCGGTTGGATGACCTCACTTAGCATCGGGACGGCTGTGGTGGTTGCATGGGCACCCCACAGGGCGCCGCGCAAGTCTTCCAGGTTGGCAGCGAGGCCGGCATCGACGACGGCTTGAGTGGTCAAAACCGCCATGGTGGAGGTGTAGTAGGGCAGCGAGAAATCCACCATCTCATCGCGCGCCGGCGTGATGGAGTATTGCTGCATGTTGAAGTCAAAGTCCTTGGCGCCAGGCTGGATCGCCTCATCGAAGGAGGTGCGAACCCAACGCACATGGTCGGCGTCGAAGCCCATGGCATCGGCGATGGCGTAGGCGACAGCGGCCTCAAAACCTTCACCGCTTTCCGGCGCGTCGTTGAGCACCCACGGATAATAGGCCGGGTTGCCGGTCGCGATTGTCAAAACGCCATCTTCCAGCGTTTTGCCGGCGGCGCAGGTGCCGTGTTCGTGCGCCAGGGCGCTGCCTGCCGACATTGCAAAGGCCGAGGCGGCAAGAACAATCAGTGTCTTTTTCATGGGTGGGGCTCCCTGTTCTGTCGATGACAGCTAGGGCCGGAAAGCGCGTGTTGTCCAGCCTTTCCGGCCACGATTGATCAGGAACCGGTGCCAGGTTCTTCGGGCTCACTCTTGGAGGTTTCTTCGCGTTCGGTTTGAGCTTCGCGATCTGCCTGAGCTTCGGCGCCCTGGGCCATGGGCGGCATGCCTTGGGCATCGGCGGCAAGTGCTGCGGTTTGCGTCGTCGTGTTGCGAGCCGTTGGCGTTGCGACGAAGTGGGTTTTCTCCTCCGCTGCCACCGGCGCACGCTGCGAGATACGGTAGACGGCGTAGCCAGCAATCAAGGCATGGGTCACAAGCGTGACCATGAAAAGCCCTTCCGGCCCCGCTTCCTGCATCGCAAAACCGGCCAAGAGGGGCCCGATGATGGAGCCGATGCCGAACAACAGCAGCAACCCGCCGGAGGTACGCACATAGCCCTCAGGCGGCGCATGGTCATTGGCGTGCGCAATCGCGATGGGGAACATGGTGAAAATGGCCATGCCGAACAGGAGTGCGAAGCTGATCTGAACCCATGCATCGCGAGCCCCGGCGAAGATGAACAACGCATCCGCAAGGAGACCTACAAAGGCCATGCCGATCAGCACAACGCGCCGATCAATCCGGTCAGACAAAGCGCCAATGGGGATCTGGATCACCGCGCCGGCAAGAACGGGCAAGGCAACAAACAGCGCCAGAATGCTGATCGGCAGGCCGATCTGCGTGCCGTAGACGGCGCCCAACGTACCAAAAGACGAGTTGGAAATGCCAAGCAAAAGGACCGAGAACACGGCGACCGGCGAGTTGACCCAAAGCTCTTTGATGTTGAGTCCGGTTGAGACGAGGGGCTGCGGTGCGCGCGAGGAGGATACGGCTGTCGGGATCAGCGCCATGGCGTAGACCATCGCGGCAATGACGAAAAACAGGTAGCCGCGCGTGTCGCCCAGCGTCAGCACCATCTGGCCAGCGGTCGAGGCGGTGAGGTTCACCATCTGGTAGACGCCGAAGACTTTGCCGCGCGATTCCTTGCCGACTTTCTCGTTGAGCCAGCTCTCCACGATCATGGCCGCACCGGCGAAACAGAAACCGGATAGGGCGCGCAAAGGCACCCAGGCATACGGCGTCAACAGGAGCAGAGAGGTAAGAACCGCCAAACAGGCGAGCGCGGCCATCACAGAATAGGAGCGGATGTGACCAACCCGGGCCACCAGTTTGGAGACCACAAGGCAGCCGGTCACAAAACCGACGGCCCACCCGGTACCCAAGAGGCCGAGCGAGAACGTGGAAAACCCTTCCTGCCCGCCGCGGACCGGCAAAAGCAGCGAGTTCACGCCACCGGCGAAGAACAGAAAGCCGGAACCTAGAAGCAAGGCCATGATAGGCAAAAGATGGCGGGTCATTGCGGTGTCCTGAAAGGCGTGGATGCACGCGAAGCGCGGTTTTCCATTCGCCCGCAATCATGGCTCGCGCGTGATCGCACAAGCGCGCGTTTGGCATAGCCGCTATGCGATGGGTGCACAGCGCCAGGTTCTTTTCCGAACCTATATGGAAGGATGACTGTACCTGCCCGTACCATCATCACTGGCATGGACCGACTGCGGTCGTTAGTATCCAAGAACCCCCGATGACCACCATTTGGCCAGTCTGAAAACCCGGATTTGAGCATGTCGCAGCCCGCCATCGACGCCCCCTCGCCGTTCCCGACCTACGATACCAGCTATCTGTCGCTGCCCAAGCCCCTGTTCAGCCTGGTGGAGCCTTATGGTGCGTCTTCACCGCAACTTCTGAAGCTGAATGAGGCCTTGGCGGAGGTCTTGGGGTTCAACAGTCAAGCGATGAGCGATGCGCAAGCAGCGGCGATGTTTTCCGGCAATGATCTTGCGGACGGCTCGCAACCGCTCGCTATGGCCTATGCGGGTCATCAGTTCGGCGGGTTCAACCCAGGTTTGGGCGATGGGCGCGCGCTGCTGTTGGGTGAGGTTCGTGGGCGCGATGGCAAGCGCTACGACATCCAGCTCAAGGGCTCGGGTCAAACACCCTATTCGCGCCAGGGCGACGGTCGCGCGGCGCTCGGTCCGGTTTTGCGTGAGTATGTGATGAGCGAGGCGATGGCCGCGCTCGGCATCCCGACAACCCGGGCGCTGGCGGCCGTGACAACCGGCGACCCAGTGCTGCGCGAACGGGTTTTGCCTGGCGCCATGGTGACCCGCGTGGCGTCCAGCCATTTGCGCGTGGGAACCTTCGAACTGGCCGCCTTTTTGAGCGACCGGAAGGTTCTTTCGAAACTGACCGACTATGCGCTGAAGCGGCACTACCCAGAGCGTGTGGATCAGGGGCCGTCCGGTCTCATGCTACTGGAGGCGGTGATCGAGGCGCAGGCCGCTCTGATCGCGCGCTGGATGGGTGTCGGTTTCATCCACGGCGTGATGAACACTGATAACTGCACCATCTCTGGGGAAACCATCGACTATGGCCCCTGCGCCTTCATGGACCAGTACAACCCCGCCCAGGTCTACAGCTCCATCGATCATCAGGGCCGCTACGCCTTTTCCAACCAACCGCCGATCGCGCATTGGAACATGGCCGTGCTTGCACAGGCGCTTCTGCCATTGATCGCCGAGGACGAAGCGGACGCGATCAAACTGGCTCAGGCCGCGGTCGACCGGTTTCCGCGAGCTTTCCAGACGGCGTACCGGGCGGAGATGCGCCGCAAGCTTAGCCTGGATACCGATCCCGCCAAGGAGGAGACCGATGATCAGCTCTCCCGCGATCTTTTAAAGGCGATGGCGGAAAACGAGGCTGACTTCACCAACACGTTCCGGAGCCTGGGACGATCCGTTGCCAGCGCTGAACCGCTGCTCCTCCAGATTGGAAAGAACGACCGTGACTGGTGGGATCGCTGGCAGGCGCGCCTGACTGAATCAAGCGGCGACGTTTCTGAAAAGGCGGCTCGACTGCAGAGCGCCAATCCAGCCATCATCGCACGCAATCACCGCGTCGAGGCAATGATCGCTGCGGGACTGGAGGGTGACTTCGCGCCCTTCCACGCTATGGTGGAGGCGCTGTCTAAGCCCTTCGATGATCCTGGCAAGGATGGAGAAGCCATAGAGCTTAGCAAGCCACCACAACCCGATGAAGTTGTGCATGCAACGTTTTGTGGAACCTAGGTTTTATGGGCGTTCGGATTAGCCATCACCATGCCGTCTTTTGACTTGAACAAGACCGCTTAAACGGGCCACATGAACCGGTATCGAAACCGCTCTGTTACGGAAAGGCGTGATGGCTGAGGACAGCACCACAGGCTTGCCTGCTGGCGACCGTGCACAGGGCTATGAAGTCACCGGGCCTGGCTCTGTGGACGGGCTGGATGCTGCCTTTGGCGGCAAGGACACACGTGACCGCGATGCAGCGGTAACGTTGCTGCTCCTCTCTGAGGATCAGGACCAATCGGCGTTGTTCGATGTAGCGCGCAGTTACGAACAGCTCGATGTTGGCGGTTTTATCGCGCCGCGCACCATTGTCCGTTTCGGCATTGGTTCGGCCGCTGTCGTCGGTAAGGAACAGGGCGCACCGCTCTCTGGGGTCACCTTGTCTGTTTGGCTCGGCCGACGCACGCCGGTGGACGCGCCATTGGTTGCACGGCTCTTGCTCCCTGTTCTTAAAGCTCTTTCGGTGCTCCATGGACGCGGCATGATCCATGGCATGGTTTCTCCCGGGCACATCATCGTAGATCCGAGTGGTGAGACCCGGCTTCTCGCGCCAATGCGCCTGGAAGGCGGACAAGCCGCTGAGGATCTCGATGCAAGCCTGGCTCCCGAACTGGCCGGCGCAGCCTCAGCACAACGCCAGGCCGGCCCGGTCAGCGACATTTTCAGCGTGGCGGCCCTCCTGTTCTGGGCTCTTTATGGCGACAAGCCACCGTCCGCCAAGGACCGCCTCGCTGCCACCGCGCAGCGCGATGAAGACCCCCTGCCCGATGTTCGCTCGCTGCTGGACGCTCAGGACGCTGACCTTGTGGGGCTTATTGAAACGGGACTGCGCCTCCATCCGGCAACACGTCCGCAGACGTTGGAACGGCTTATCGAGGTGCTGGAGCGGCTGGCCGAGGACGCCAAGCAGGAGACGACATCTTCTGCCGAGAACGTGCCTCCACCTCTGCCCTGGTCGCAAAAGAAGACGGCCGATATCGGAGAGGCGCCGCCTGAGGCGAAGGACGCCACCGCCGCTGCGGGCGCAACTCCGCCACCTTTGCCACCGCGACCACGCGGTGTGCCGCCGATTCCTAAGCGGCAGACGTCGACCATCGGTGAAGCGCCACCCAAACAGTCCGGCGACAAGCGCAAGCGGCGCATCGGTATCGGCACGATCCTGAGCTTCACAATCGCGCTTGGCGTTGCCTGGATGGTGGCGTCCGGTGACATGTTCGGCTCCGAGGATTCAGGATCGACTGAAACGATCCCTTCCACACGACAGACTGAGCCGCAGCCGGTGGATTCGCCACGCAAGGGGCCGCAATCCACCAACCAAGTGGAGCAGGAAACGGCAGCGCCCGCCAACCAACCGGCTGATGGCGTGCTTCAACAGTTTTGTTCCAGCCGTTTTACCTTCGAGGCGCGGCGCGATGCCGGAACAAACGCCTTGCGCAACTATCTCTCGCGGTGCGAGGCAATAGACGGGCCGTTTGTTGACGAAGCCCGTGACCTGCTTGGCATCCAGAACTGACAAAGGACATTTGAATGACCCGCATTGCCTATGTGAACGGAGAGTTTGTGCCGCTTGAGGAGGCGAAGATTTCAATCCTCGACCGGGGGTTCCTGTTTGCCGATGGCGTGTACGAGGTCACCGCCGTCATCGACGGCAAACTGGTCGACAACGAAGCGCACCTGCTTCGCCTGGAGCGGTCCCTAGGAGAAATCGAGATGGGCCATTCGGTTCCACTCGATACGCTCACTGACCTTCAGCTGGAACTGGCCAAGCGCAACAATCTCAAAGAGGGCGGTATCTACCTTCAGGTTACCCGTGGCGCCGCTGAGCGAGATTTCGCCTACCCCAAGGACGCTGAACCCTCGCTGGTGATGTTCACGCAAGAGCGCGACCTCATCAATGATCCGCGTGCTGAAACCGGCGTTTCGGTTGTGACCACACCCGATCTTCGCTGGAAACGCCGGGATATCAAATCAGTCGCCATGCTGGCGCAGGCCATGGCCAAACAGGAAGCAGCGAAGGCCGGGGCGAGCGAAGCCATCATGGTGGAGGACGGCGTGGTCACCGAAGGATCATCGTCAACGGCATGGATCGTGAAGGATGGCACGCTCATCACGCGGCGCCTCTCGAACGCGGTGTTGCCTGGTATCACCCGTCTTTCGGTCCTGGAACTGTGTGCCGAACTCGGCCTTAAGGTAGAAGAGCGCACCTACACGGTGGATGAGCTTTATGAAGCCGACGAAGCATTCATCACGGCTGCGACAACACTTGTGATGCCAGTTGTGAAGGTTGATGATCGAATTCTATCAAATGGTGCGCCAGGTGAAATTGCATCGCGGCTTCGCGGCTTATACATTGAAAACGCACGCAAAACTGCGGTCGGATAGTGTCATAAATCCGTTGCTTTCCTTAGCGTCATGGCGCGAATTCGGGCAATACTTGCCCATTTGGTGGCCTTGGCGTTAACCATTCTGGCGCTACCCTTCGGCTGTACGACAGAACTGAAGGGTTTCATCATGATGATTCCAAATGAACCTGTAAGCCGTCTGCGTTCTCGACACCGCCGTGCTCGCGCCACCGCCGTGGGCACCTCCCCCCTCACACATCTACGCATGCTTGGCCTCGGCCTGGCGTTTCTTGCTGCCTGCGTTTTTCTCCTGGCTGGGTTCGCCCGGGCGGAAGAAACACCTTCTGAGGCAACACCTGCCAATGTTCCGGTCGCCGTGTCCGAAAGGATGAAGGAGATCATCTCCGCGCAGATCGCCGCTTTCCGCGCCGAAGACGCCGAAGCAGCCTATGCCTATGCATCCCCTGCAATCCGGATGCGGTTTCCCACCGCGAACATGTTCGTCTCCATGGTTCAGCGCGGATATCCGACCGTGTACGCGCCGCAAAGCTTTAACTTCTCCGATGCGGCCGTGACCGATCGTGGACCGGTTCAGCTTGTCCGGTTCGTTGCTTCTGACGGGCAGCTATGGGGTGGGCTCTATATGTTCACCGAGAACGATGAGGGCGAGCTTTTCATCTCCGGCGTTTTCCTTCGCCGCCAGAACGAACGGCAGATTTAGCTGCTCACGTGATGGGGGCGATATCGCCTCGCTCCCATCCCTCTGAGGCCCCGGCGCAATAGTCGGCGTAGCCACCAGCCTCAATCGCTTCGCGCGCTCCGCGCATGAGCGTTTGATAATAGGTGATATTGTTCCACGACAGCAGCATGCCGCCCAGCGGCTCATTGGTCCGGATGAGGTGGTGCAGATAGGCGCGTGAGTAATCACGCGCGGCTGGACAGGCGCTCTCCTCGTCCAGGGGACGTGGATCGTCGGCGTGCCGAGCATTCTTCAGATTGATCTTGCCAAAACGCGTGTAGGCGGTGGCATGGCGGCCAGCACGGGTCGGCATGACACAGTCGAACATGTCGATGCCGCGCGCGACACTCTTCAAAAGATCATCCGGCGTGCCGACGCCCATCAGATAGCGCGGCTTGTCGTCGGGCAGTGCTGGGCAGGTCTCATCAAGCACGGCAAGCATCTCATCCTGCGGCTCACCGACCGCCAGCCCGCCAACCGAATAGCCCCAAAAGCCAATATCTGTCAGCAGCTTGGCAGAACGCAACCGAAGTTCGATGTCGGTACCGCCTTGGACAATTCCATATAGCCCTTGCCCTTTTTCCGGCCCGCCCAGTGTCTCGAACATTGCCTTGGAGCGCTCGGCCCAACGGGCGGAGAGTTCCATGGCGCGGATGACGTCGTCGCGTTCTGCCGGCAGCTTCAGGCATTCATCGAGCTGCATCTGAATGTCGGAGCCTAGAAGGCCCTGGATTTCGATGGAGCGTTCGGGTGTCAGACGATGCGCGGAACCATCGACATGGGATTTAAAGGTCACGCCCTCTTCGTCGAGCTTGCGCAGCGCACCCAGCGACATGATCTGGAAGCCGCCAGAGTCCGTCAGGATCGTGTGTGGCCATCGCATGAAAGTGTGCAGACCACCCAGCCGCGCGACCCGTTCAGCGGTAGGACGCAGCATCAGATGGTAGACATTGCCAAGCACCACATCGGCGCCCGCCTCACGCACCTGATCGGTGTACATGGCTTTGACCGTGCCGGCCGTACCGACCGGCATGAAGGCTGGCGTCGCGACCGTACCGTGTGGCGTGGTGATCGTGCCTCGGCGCGCCTTACCGTCGGTGGTGTGCAGGTCAAACGCAAAGCGCTGGCTCATCGGCTTGCCTCGCTCAAGGCTTCATCGCTGGCCCACAGAAGCGAGCCATCCCCATAAGAATAGAACCGGTAGCCGGCCTCAATGGCATGGGCGTAGGCGGATTTCATGCGATCCAGGCCGCACAAGGCGGACACCAGCATGAAGAGGGTCGATTTGGGCAGGTGGAAGTTCGTCATCAGCGCATCGATGCCTTTGAACCGGTAGCCCGGCGTGATGAAGATGGCCGTTTCGCCACGGAACGGATGGACGGTTCGCGTCTCATCGGCCGCCGACTCCAGTATGCGCAAACTGGTGGTGCCCACCGAGATGATCCGCCCTCCGGCATCGCGCGCCCGATTGATGGCGTCGGCCGACTCTGGCGTGATCTCGCCCCACTCGGCATGCATGGTGTGGTCTTCAGTCGTGTCGGCTTTTACCGGCAGGAAGGTCCCCATGCCGACATGCAGTGTGACGAAGGCGCGGCCGATGCCGCGCGCATCGAGAGCCTGAAACAAGCGATCCGTGAAATGTAGCCCTGCGGTGGGAGCCGCGACGGAGCCGTCAGTCTCAGCATAGACGGTCTGGTAGTCGGCCTTGTCGTCCTCCAGATACCCCCGTTTGCCGGCGATGTAAGGCGGTAGTGGGGGCATGCCGATGGCTGCCAGCCCATCGGCAAAGGTCTGTGGCGTGCCGTTGAAGGCCAGCGTCACCAGACCATCGTCGTCTTTGGCTGTGACATCGGCTTGAAGGCGCGTCGCTCCCTGGCCGGGGAACTGGATGCTGTCGCCCGGCTTGATACGCTTGCCTGGCTTGGCCATGACCTTCCAGACAAGCTGGTCTTCGTCCTGCGCCTCCACCAATGTCGCAGAGACCGGCAGGCCATCCTCCACCCCTTCGCGTGTGCGCATGCCTGAAAGCTGAGCCGGGATGACGCGTGTCTGATTGAGCACCAAAAGATCACCGGGTTGTAGCAGGCTCGGCAAATCGCGAACGATGTGATCGGACAAATCCCCGGATGCACTCACCTGCAACAACCGCGCGGCATCGCGCGGATCAGCCGGATGCAAGGCAATTTGCTCTTCAGGCAGGTCAAAGTCGAAGGCATCGACGCGCATGGTGTTTTTGGCAGTCCTGAAACGCAAAACGGACCGGGCGTGACGCCCGGTCCGCTTCGAAAAGGCGTCTGGTTTTAAACCAATTTGGCGGAGTTAATCTGGTCAGGGTTCGGAACCGGCTCGCCGCGTGCGAACTGATCAACATTGTCCATACCCTCGGTCACTTCGCCCCAGACTGTGTACTGGCCATCGAGAAAGCGGGCATCGTCAAAGCAGATGAAGAACTGCGAGTTGGCGCTGTCAGGGTTCTGGGACCGCGCCATGGAGCAGACGCCGCGCACATGGGGCGTGTCGGTGAATTCGGCTTTCAGGTCCGGCAGCTTGGAGCCGCCCATGCCGGTACCGGTTGGGTCGCCGCCCTGAGCCATGAAACCGTCGATCACGCGGTGAAACACAACGCCATCATAAAAGCCCTCACCAACCAGCGTTTTGATGCGTGCCACATGGCTAGGCGCCAGGTCGGGGCGCAGCTTGATGGTAACTTCGCCTTTGGAGGTGTCGAGAACGAGGGTGTTGCCGTCAGACATGGGTGCGGTCTTTCTGCGAGCTGGAGGTTTGGTTGTTAGCCGTTGAGATCGGCCAGGAGGCGGGCGCGGACCATCGCGTCAGGTCCGTCGACAATGCCGTTGCGGCGCGCATCGCCTTTCTTGATGGCGTCGACATTGTCCATGCCTGAGACCACGCGGCCGAATACGGTGTAAGCACCGTTGAGGCTCGGTGCTGGGCCGAACATGATGAAGAACTGCGAGTTGGCGCTGTTGGGATCGTTCGTGCGGGCCATGCCGACAACGCCGCGCTCATAGCCGATTGAGGAAAACTCAGCAGGCAGGTCGGGGTAAGGTGAGCCGCCAGTGCCTGTACCGGTCGGGTCGCCTGTCTGGGCCATAAAACCATCGATCACGCGGTGGAAGACCACGCCATCATAAAAGCCTTCGCTCGCCAGCTGTTGAATGCGCTCCACATGCTGAGGTGCGACATCCGGCAGGAGTTCGATGTAGATCGGTCCGCTTGCGACTTCGATCACCAGAACGTTTTGCGGGTCGAGCTGCGAAATCGCTTCAGGCGTATCCATCGTTTGAGCCTGGGCGGAACTGATAGGAAGGGCGGCCAAAACGGCAAGAGCCGTGACGATAGCCAAGGCGGCAAGCCCGGAAAGGATGTGGGTCTGGACGGCGGACAGGCGTGAAGATGGGGCGGCTTGGATCATGACACTCTGCATTCATGGTGGGTTGACGGGCGGCAGACCCTGGATCTGCAAACGGACAAGGGACTGCGGATTACCCGACCGGGCGCTGAGCTTGTAGCGCCGTACGGACGGTTTCTGGCACAAAGGGGGCGATGTCGCCACCCATCCCGGCGATCTGCCGCACCAGCGTGGCCGTTACATGGCGGTTTTGCGGCCGGGCTGGCACAAACACAGTCTCAACGTCCGGTGCCATGGTCGCGTTCATGCCAGCCATCTGCATCTCATAAGCAAAGTCAGCCGAATCGCGCAGACCGCGCAGGATCACACCGGCCTTCTGCTCGGCAGCAAGATCAACAAGCAGGCCACTGAACGCCATTGCTTTTACGCGACCTTCGCCGCCCAACTCGGTCGCGATCTCTTCCAGCAACGCCTGACGCGCGTCCACGGAGAGCATGGGTTTTTTGTTGGGGTTCTGGCCGATGGCGACAACCACCTCATCGCAGAGCGCGAGGCCGGCGCGGATCACGTCCACATGGCCATTCGTGATGGGGTCAAAAGATCCAGGGAACAAAGCGCGGCGCATGGAGCCTATCTCGCAGAAATTGGGTCGATAACAGATCGCCGACCGGGTGTGGTGGTCGATCTAACAAGCCGATCATCGCCCACGCAAGGTGATCCGCCAGGCAATGCGACAAAGCTCGTTCAACATCGAAGCGCCCAAGCGTGATGGCCATCACAGGACGATGGACAGCAATGGGTGATGGTGGGTCCATCGAAGCAACGGGCAAGAGCGCCCCAAGCGACAAGAACCAGAACAGAGAGCAGACCGATGATCACCCTCGCACGCACCCTGACGCTGACCACCGTGGCCGTTGTTTTTGCCGTCCTTCTTGGCCTGTGGCTGGCGACCACTTCGCCCGCCAACTCCAGCGCTGAAAATGCAGCGCCTTCCATGAACGTTGAGACCCGCCTCGGCGCTGCTGAACTTGACCTTTGCGCCGGCCAGGCCTGGCCACATTTCTCCGATGGCTGCGCATCCTGGATCCGCGCTTCCAGCGACCAGAGCGGCATTGATCGCACCATCTCCACGATGGTCACCGACGCCGACCATGGCTTCACGGTTGTGACCAAAGCGACCCCGCTGGAAGTCGCTTCCCGCTAACCCGAACTTAAGGTTCTGAATCCACTTCACTGATCACTCTTCAAGCTTAGATTCAGAATCATCCTTCTTCAGGTGTCGATTCAAATCCTCCAATCATCGACCCCGAAAAACCGCCCCTTTGTCAGAAGATGGGGCGGTTTTCTTTTGTATTTTCAATTATCTATAGGGACATTCTGAAAGTTTGAATCGGCTAGTCGTCAGAGCTTGGCGGCACTTCAACTTCAGATTCAGATTCACCCTCGTCGCCCTCTTCAGCCTCCGGCTCAGAGATGCGCTCCACCGACACAACCTTGTCGCCATCAGACACGTTGAAGATGGTCACACCCTGGGTTGCGCGCCCAGCGATCCGGATGCCTTCGACGGGAACGCGGATGAGCTGACCACTGTTGGCGACGATCATTATCTGGTCTGCATGCTCGACCGGGAAGGTCGCAACAATGGGCCCGTTGCGCGGTGTGACGGCCATCGCTGTGATGCCCTTTCCGCCCCTGCCAGACACGCGATATTCGAAGCTCGAGGAGCGCTTGCCATAGCCGTTTTCGGAGATGGCCAGGATGAATTGTTCGGCCTCTGACATCGCCACATAACGCGCTTCGCCAAGCTCGGTTCCGTTGCCCGCTTCATCCTCGTCGAGGACGACCGTGTCCGTGTCGCCTTCCATCAAACGACGGCGTTTGATGTATTCGGCACGCTCGGCTGGGTTCGCCTCGAAGTGGCGTAGGATCGACATGCCGATGACCTCATCGCCATCGGCCAGATTGATACCACGCACGCCAGTGGAGTCGCGCGACTGGAAGACGCGCAGATCACCGACCGGGAACCGGATCGCCTGGCCCTTGGCCGTCGTCAGAAGCACATCATCTTGCTCGGTGCAGATGTCGACCGAAAGGATGCTCATATCCTCGTCCAGCTTCATCGCGATCTTGCCATTGCGATTGATACGCTGGAAGTCGGACAGCTTATTGCGACGGACCGAGCCCTTGTTGGTGCAGAACACGACATCGAGTTCCGCCCAGCTTTCCTCATCCTCCGGCAGTGGCAGGATCGAGGTGATCCGCTCGCCCTTGCTTAAGGGAAGTATATTAACCAGCGCTTTGCCGCGGGACTGCGGCGCCGCTGGTGGCAGACGCCATACCTTGTGGCGGTAGACCTGCCCTTGCGAGGAGAAGAACAGAACCGGCGTGTGCGTGTTGGCCACAAAAATCCGGGTGACGAAATCCTCGTCCTTGGTCGACATGCCTGAGCGACCTTTGCCGCCACGGCGCTGTGCCCGGTAGGTGGAGAGCGGCACACGCTTGATGTAGCCGGCGTGGCTCACCGTGACGACCATATCTTCACGCTGGATGAGGTCTTCGTCCTCAAAGTCGGCATCGCTCTCGGTGATTTCGGTGCGGCGCGGCGTGGCGAACAGTTCGCGGACTTCGCTGAGCTCTTCCTTGATGATCGCCTGAATACGCAACCTGGAACCAAGAATGTCGAGATAGTCGCGGATTTCATCAGCGATCGAATGGAGTTCATCGCTGATCTCATCGCGACCCAGGGCCGTCAGACGCTGCAAGCGCAGATCGAGGATCGCACGCGCCTGCGTTTCCGACAGACGGTAAGTTCCGTCCTCAGCCACTTTGTGACGCGGATCGGCGATCAACTCGATCAAGGGGGCAACATCGCGTGCCGGCCAGGCCCGCTCCATCAACTCAGCGCGTGCGGTTGCCGGATCGGGCGCACCACGGATGACCTTGATCACCTCATCGATGTTGGCGACCGCGATCGCCAGACCCACCAAGACATGCGCACGGTCGCGCGCCTTGCCGAGCAGGAACTTGGTGCGCCGCGTAACAACGACTTCGCGGAACTGGACGAAAGCCGACAGCATGTCCATCAGCGTCATCTGCTCGGGCCGTCCGCCGTTAAGGGCGACCATATTGGCACCGAACGTCGTCTGTAGCTGGGAGAACCGATAAAGTTGGTTCAGAACGACATCGGCCACGGCATCGCGCTTCAACTCGATAACCACACGAATGCCTTCGCGGTCGGATTCATCACGAATATCGCCAATGCCTTCGATGCGCTTGTCACGCACAAGATCGGCAATCTTCTCGATCAGGTTGGCCTTGTTCACCTGATAGGGAATCTCCGAAACGACGAGCGCTTCGCGATCTTTTCGGATCTCTTCGACCTCGACGCGGGACCGCATGATGATGGAGCCACGCCCCGTCTCATAAGCCTGGCGAATGCCGGTGCGGCCAAGAATCAAGCCACCGGTCGGAAAATCCGGGCCGGGCACGATTTGCTGCAACTCTTCCAGATCGATTTCCGGATTGTCGATGAGCGCTGTCGTCGCGTCGATCACCTCTCCCAGATTGTGCGGCGGAATGTTGGTCGCCATGCCGACGGCAATGCCGCCCGCGCCGTTGGTCAGGAGATTGGGGAAGCGCGCCGGCATCGCTGTCGGCTCGGATTCGGTGTTGTCGTAGTTGTCCTGGAAGTCGACCGTATCCTTGTCGAGATCCTCGGTCAGGAAGTGCGCTGGGCGCGCCATGCGCACCTCGGTGTAGCGCATGGCTGCTGGTGGATCGCCGTCGACGGACCCGAAATTGCCCTGGCCGTCCAAAAGCTCCAGCCGCATGGAAAAGGGCTGGGCCATCCGCACCAGCGCCTCATAGATCGATTGATCACCATGCGGGTGGTATTTACCGATAACGTCGCCAACCACGCGCGCCGATTTGCGGTAGGGCTTGTTCCAGTCGTAACCGGACTCCTGCATCGAATAGAGGATGCGGCGATGCACCGGTTTCAGCCCGTCGCGCACGTCTGGAAGCGCGCGAGACACGATTACGCTCATGGCGTAATCGAGATAGCTCTTGCGCATTTCGCCGGAGATGGAGACGGCGCGAATGTCGCTGGGATCGGAGCCAGATGGGCCCGTTGTTTCGGTGTTGTCGGTATCGTCGGACAAGAAGCGAATCTCGGCTGTTAAACGTCGTTTCTAGTTAGCCGATTCAACAGCGCGGCACAAAGAAAGCTGGGACACGAGAGATAGGTATCCACTGGAAGGGTTGCCAGAGCTCCATTCCCCTGTCACAGGCGGTTTTGGCCCTTTGCGAGGCACGATGCTTGAGTTTCTCACCAACGCCGCTGTGACGCTGTTCGTCACCATCGATCCAATCGGTCTTGCGCCGTTGTTCATGACGGTGACGCGCGGCATGGACCGTGGTGAAAGGCGCGAGGTTGCGTTCCGCGCCTGCATCATAGGCTTTTGTATTCTCACGGTTTTTTCACTTGGCGGCCAGACATTCCTGAACGCGTTGGGCATCACGCTTCCCGCATTCCGTATCGCGGGCGGGCTGCTTCTCTTCTGGCTGGCGTTTGAAATGGTCTTTGAACGGCGGTCCGAACGACGCTCTCAGGGTGCCAGCCGAGCCATCGACAAGGACCACATCAAGAATGTTGCGGTCTTCCCGCTGGCCATTCCTCTGATTGCCGGTCCGGGGTCGATTTCCGCCATCGTGCTCCTCTCGCACGAGGCTGGTGGGATGTCGGACGGCTGGATCGGCCTCCTAGCGCTGATAGGCGTGCTCGCCGGCATGGTGCTGGCCTGTCTTATCGTCTTCCTTACAGCGGGACGGATCGAAGCCCTGCTTGGCGACACCGGCCGCATTCTCCTTACGCGCCTTCTGGGCGTCATTCTCTCGGCGCTGGCGGTTCAGTTTGTCGCCGACGGTGTCCTTCAGATCGTTGAGACAGCTACCGGTTAGCTGCGCCCATGCGGGGCGCTCCAATCAACTGTCGGTCCGATCGGGATAATGCCGAGCGGATTGCGCTTCTCGCTCTTTGAGAAGTAGCCGCGCTTGTAAATGTCAAAGTTCACTGTCTCGGCGACGCCCGGCATCTGGTAGATCTCGCGCGCATAGGGCCACAGATGCTCATAATCGGAGAGCTTCTTCAGGTTGCAACGGAACGCATAGTGGTAGGCGACGTCGAAGCGGGCGAGCGTTGGGAACAGACGCACATCAGCTTCGGTGTACCTGTCACCTGTCAGGTAGCGATGGCTGGCAAGGTGGGCGTCGATCCGGTCCAGCGTTTCAAACACCTCCCAGGCGGCCGTCTCGTAGGCCTCCTGGGTTGAGGCAAAGCCGGCGCGATAAACGCCATTGTTGACCGAACGATAGATATCAGCATTCCATGTATCGATCTGGTCTTCCAACCCTGTCGGATAGAGATCAGGCGCGTCCGGCACGATGTCCGCGAAGGCTGTGTTGAGCATGCGAACGATGTCGGCAGATTCGTTGCTCACCATGCGGTTCTGATGCTTGTCCCATAGGACCGGCACGGTGAGACGTCCCGTGTAGGGCCTGGGATCGCGAGCATAGACTTGGTGAACCTCCTGCACACCGAACAATGGGTCGCTGTAGGCGCCCTCGCGATCGTAAACCCAGCCCTGATCGGTGCGGTTGGGTTTCGCGTATGAGACCGAAATCGCATCGTCCAAGCCCTTGAGGGCACGAACAAGCAGCGTGCGATGGGCCCACGGGCAGTTCCAGGCAACGAAGAGGTGGTAACGGCCTGTTTCGGCTGCAAACCCGCCCTCGCCGGTTGGGCCGGGGGTGCCATCTGGCGTTATCCAATGGCGCACCGTGCTTTTTGTGCGCTCCCATTCGCCTGACGGCAATGTTTGTGTGACGTCCTCACCTGTGTGGTAGACGCCTTCGACCATGTAACCCATGCCTGCGAACCCGGTTCAGCCAATCCAAGGCACAAGTGTCGGGCGCTCGGGCAATTGGTCAATCGGGCTGGGTGTGAACAGACTGTTTCTAGCCTGATCAAAAGGGCCAAACGTTAGAAACGATCGGCCAATGGATGGGTCGGAACGTGTTCGACCAGGTCCCAGAGATTGCCGTAGAGATCCTCGAACACGGCAACGCGGCCATAGTCGAAATCGGTCGGCGGCCGGACGAAACTGACGCCGGCATCGACGAAACGCTGATAGTCACGCTCGAAATCGTCAGTTTTCAGAAACAGGAACACCCGTCCGCCAGCCTGGTTGCCAATGAACGGCTCCTGCTCAGGCTTGGAGGCTCGTGCAAGTAGGATCGTTGCACCCGATCCACCGGGCGGTGCGACCACCACCCAGCGTTTATCCTGTTCCGGCTGATAGGTGTCCTCGATGAGATCAAAACCGAGCTTGCCGACGTAAAAGGCCAGCGCCTCATCATAATCGCGGACCACGAGCGCGATGTGGAGGATGGATTGGCGCACGCCTGTCATCGCGCTTCACGCAAGGTGCGCAGGCCGAGCAGAATGGCCGCTCCGAACAGCGCCAGTGCGCCGATGCGATCAAGCCAAGCACGCGCCGGCCCGCGCAAACGCTGGCCCAGCCAACCAGCGGACAAGCCGTAGGTGGTGAGAAACAGACCGTCGACGACGAGGTAGGTGGCGCCAAGGATCAGCAATTGCGGTGCCAGCGCGCTTGTGGGGTCAAGGAATTGCGGGAACAGGGCCGCGAAGAACAGCACTGCCTTGGGGTTGGCCGCAGAGGTGAAAAAGCCCTGCATCCAAAGGGTTTTCAGGCTGGTCTGTGAAGCGGCGCCTTGACCAGATGAGGAGCCAGCGTGCCGCCAGGCGCGCACTGCCATGAACACCAGATAGGCGACGCCCGCCCATTTGACGGCCGTGAAAAGAGTCTGTGAGGCTACCAAGAGCGCCGCCAGACCAGTGCCGGCAGCCAGCATTTGCAAGGCGTTGGCGGACAGATCGCCGGCCGCGGTTGCCGAGGAGCGTGCTGCGCCATGGCGCAGGCTGTTGGCGAGCATGAGCAGATGGCTCGGCCCCGGCGTCACCATGAATATGATGATCGTACCGAGATAGACGAGCCAAATTTCGCCGCTCATCGCGTCTGATCCTTAGAACGGAATATCGTCGTCAAGATCAGAGCCGATCGCCGGCGCGGGGCCGCGGTCCTGCGGCGCTGAACCACCACCGCCTCCATAGCCCATCTGGCCACCGCCATAGCCGCCACCGCCACCTTCGCGGTCTTGACGTCCATCGAGCATGGTCAGTTCCCCGCGGTAGCGCTGGAGCACCACTTCGGTGGAATAGCGATCCTGGCCATTCTGGTCCTGCCATTTGCGGGTCTGGAGTTGGCCTTCCAGATAAACCTTTGAGCCCTTGCGCAGATACTGCTCGGCGACCTTGGCCAGATTCTCGTTGAAGATCACCACGCGGTGCCATTCGGTGCGCTCACGGCGCTCGCCGGACTGCCGGTCGCGCCATGTTTCAGACGTCGCGACGGAAAGGTTCACCACCTTGTCGCCCGATTGCAGGCTTCGAATGTCTGGATCGGCACCCAAATTGCCGACCAGAATGACCTTGTTGACGCTGCCCGCCATGGAACCTTCTCCTCACACACTCTTCAGTCCCGGTGTGGCGGCGATTGAAGCCGCCCGCAAGAACGGTGCGCAGTTTTCCACACCCTAGCGGGGCTTGTGTCAGGAGGCAATAGATGTTCTTATTTTGTTCACTCTGGTGAGTCAGCCTGACTGTCCTACTGTAAAGGGGCGGGCTGACAAGGAAGCCCGTTTCGGTCCTCCCCCGATCTCTTGCCCCGACACATGATGGTCCTATGGCTGGTCAATCCTCCCGCAGTACGCCCGCGCCGTCTTCGCGTTTCATCACCGTTACCGGTGCCCGCGAACACAATCTAAAAAATGTGAATGTCTCGCTGCCACGCGATAGCCTGGTGGTGATGACGGGGCTATCGGGCTCCGGCAAGTCGTCGCTCGCGTTCGATACTATCTATGCGGAAGGTCAGCGGCGCTATGTGGAAAGCCTTTCTGCCTATGCGCGGCAGTTCCTGGAGATGATGCAAAAGCCCGACGTCGATCAGATCGACGGGCTGTCGCCTGCCATTTCCATCGAGCAGAAGACCACAAGCCGCAATCCACGCTCCACGGTCGCCACCGTGACGGAGATCTACGACTATATGCGCCTATTGTGGGCGCGCGTCGGCATTCCCTATTCGCCGGCGACCGGGCTGCCGATTGAAAGCCAGACGGTCAGCCAGATGGTGGACCGGGTGATGGCGCTGCCGGAGGGTACGCGGCTCTACCTGCTGGCGCCGATCGTGCGTGGCCGCAAGGGTGAATACCGCAAGGACATCGCCGAACTGATGAAGCAGGGCTATCAGCGGCTGAAGATCGACGGCACCTATTATGAGATCGCGGATGCCCCGGCGCTCGACAAGAAGTTCAAGCACGATATCGATGTGGTCGTGGACAGAATTGTTGTGCGGGACGACATCGCAACCCGCCTCGCTGACAGTTTCGAAACGGCGCTAAAGCTGGCCGATGGACTGGCTGTGGCCGAGATGGCCGACCTGAAAGAGGGTGAGACCGACCCGGAGCGGATCATCTTTTCAGAGCGCTTTGCCTGCCCAGAATCCGGTTTCACCATTCCGGAAATTGAACCCCGGCTCTTCTCTTTCAACTCGCCACACGGCGCCTGCCCGACCTGTGACGGGCTGGGAACCACTCTGGAGTTCGAGGCCGCGCTCGTGGTGCCCGATCCCTCGCTTTCCCTGCGCCAGGGAGCGGTGGCTCCGTGGGCTAAGACCGGCAACACGTCGCCTTACTACACGCAGACGCTTGAAGCGATCACCAAGCACTACAAGGCATCGATGGCCAAGCCTTGGAGTGACCTACCAGAGAAGGTGCAGGACGTGATCCTGTTCGGCTCCGGCGAGGAGCCCATCACCTTCACCTATGATGATGGTCTGCGCTCCTACAAAACCTCCAAGCCCTTTGAAGGCGTGATCGGCAATATCGAGCGGCGCTGGCGTGAGACCGATTCTCAATGGGTGCGCGATGAGTTAGCCCGCTTCCAGTCCGACCGGCCGTGTGAGGCTTGCAACGGCTATCGGCTTCGCCCTGAAGCCTTGGCGGTGAAAATCGCAGGGCGGCATATTGGCGAAGCGGCACAACTTTCGATCCGCGAGGCCAACCAATGGTTCGATGACCTGCCAAACCAATTGTCGGAGAAGCAGAACGAGATCGCTGTACGAATCCTGAAAGAGATCCGTGACCGGCTGAAGTTCCTCAACGATGTTGGGTTGGATTACCTCACCTTGTCTCGCTCCTCCGGCACTCTGTCCGGCGGGGAGAGCCAGCGTATCCGGCTCGCGTCGCAGATCGGGTCGGGGCTCACCGGCGTGCTCTATGTGCTTGATGAGCCATCCATCGGCCTCCATCAGCGCGACAATGACCGGCTCCTTGAAACGCTGCGGCACCTGCGCGACCTCGGCAACACTGTGATTGTCGTGGAGCATGACGAGGATGCCGTACGCACGGCTGATTATGTGGTCGATATCGGCCCCGGCGCCGGCGTTCATGGCGGGCAGATCGTGGCGGAAGGCTCGCCGCAGGAGGTGATGGCCAACCCCAACTCGCTAACGGGCCAGTACCTTTCTGGCACCAAAGCCATTCCGGTGCCTGCCAAGCGGCGCAAGGGCAAAAAAGGCCAGAGCATCAAGGTGAAGGGCGCGCGCGGCAACAATCTGAAGGGCGTGGATGCCAGCATACCGCTTGGCACCTTCACCTGCATCACCGGTGTCTCCGGCGGCGGCAAGTCCACCTTCCTGCTGGAAACACTCTACAAGGTGGCGGCGCGGCGGCTGAACGGTGCGCGGGAAAACCCGGCGCCGCATGATAGCGTGAGCGGGCTGGAGTTCCTCGACAAGGTCATCGACATCGACCAGTCGCCGATTGGGCGCACGCCGCGCTCCAACCCGGCGACCTATACTGGTGCCTTCACGCCTATCCGCGACTGGTTTGCCGGGCTACCGGAATCCAAGGCGCGCGGCTACGCTCCCGGCCGCTTCTCCTTCAACGTGAAGGGTGGACGCTGCGAGGCCTGCCAGGGCGATGGCGTCATTAAGATCGAGATGCACTTCCTGCCGGATGTCTATGTCACCTGCGATGTCTGCCACGGCAAACGCTACAACCGCGAGACGCTGGAGATCGAGTTCAAGGGCAAGTCGATCGCCGATGTGCTGGATATGACGGTGGAAGAAGGAGCGCAGTTCTTCTCCGCTGTGCCAGCGGTGCGGGACAAGCTCGTCACGCTGGATCGGGTAGGCCTCGGCTACATCAAGGTCGGCCAACAGGCGACGACGCTGTCAGGCGGCGAGGCGCAGCGGGTGAAACTCGCCAAGGAGCTCTCCAAACGCTCAACGGGCCGCACGCTCTACATTCTGGATGAACCGACCACAGGTCTGCATTTCCATGATGTCGCCAAGCTTTTGGAAGTGCTGCATGAGCTTGTGGAACAGGGCAACACGGTCGTGGTGATTGAGCACAATCTGGAGGTCATCAAGACCGCCGATTACATCATCGATCTGGGCCCTGAAGGCGGTGATGGCGGCGGCGAACTGGTTGCTGCTGGTACGCCCGAGCAGGTAGTGAAAGAACCGCGCTCCTACACCGGTCAGTATTTGGCAGAAGTTCTGGCGCGTGCCGGCGGCAAATCCGTTGCGGCGGAATAGCCGGCTGCGCTAAGGCACACCAATGCTTTCCTACCAACATGCCTATCACGCTGGCAGTCTGGCCGACGTTCACAAGCACGCAGCGCTGTCCTGGGTGCTCGCCTATATGGCACAGAAGGACAAGCCCATCAGCTATCTGGAGACTCATGCGGGTCGCGGCCTTTATGATCTTTCAGGCCCGGAGGCAGCCAAAACCGGTGAGGCGGCCACAGGTGTCGCCAAAATGCTTGACCGGTTTGCCGCTGATCATCCCTACCGGCAAGCCGTGGAAAGGGTCCGCGCCGAGCATGGCGAGAGCGCCTACCCCGGCTCACCCCTTTTGGCCGAAACCTTCCTGCATGGGCTGAAGCAACGGCGGGAAGACCGGCTGCAATTGGCCGAACTTCATCCGCAAGAGCACGAAGCGCTAAGCGAACTGATGCCGCGTTCAGGAACGCATGTTTACAAGGAAGACGGCTTTCCTTGGGCCGCGCGCCTGTGCCCACCAACGCCGCGGCGGGGGTTGATGCTGATCGATCCGAGCTATGAGCTGGACCATGATTTCAGCGGCATCCCCGATTTCATGGATGGTCTGCACGGTCTCTGGCCGGTGGGTGTGATCATGCTGTGGTATCCGATCCTGCAATCCGGTGATCAGGCCGCGATGGCCAACGCGCTGGAAGAAGCAGGCTTTCCCAAAGCCATTCGACATGAGGTGCGTTTTCCGGCAGCGCAGGCAGGTCACCGACTGACAGGCAGTGGGCTTTTCGTGATCAATGCGCCGTACACGCTGGGTGAGGAGCTCGCCAAACTCGGTAAGCTGTTCAACAAACTCTAGACCGGTTTGGCGTCAGCCGAAGGTCGGCCAGGTCGCGTACCATTCATCCAGCGTTTTCACATCGACATCCTCGGCATTGGCATAGGGCCAGGGGTCGATGGCCCAATCGGTGTCCGAGCCCGTCTCGTTGATGACGGCGGTCGCATGCGGGTAGCGGCCATCAAGAAAAAAACCGCGTGCCACTGGATAGCCAACTGTGTGGTGTTGCATCAGGCCTGCATTGGAGAGCAACAGCAGTGTCGATGTGGTGTTGGTCGTCTCATCCAGGCAGTCCATTTGCCCCGGAACCCCGGCGTTCTGCATGTCGAGGCCGCCAATGTCATCGTCCGATCCCACCACCGGGCTAACACGCGCCTCCATCCACATCACGGCCTCACGAATGGCAGCACGCTCAGCGGATGCGCTGCCAGCGCCCGCCGCCATGATGCTTGCCAGATGCGCGACATCGTCCTGCGAGAACTGAACCGTTGTCTGCCTCGCACAGCCGAAAGCATGGCAAATGCCAATGGTGAGACCATTGGGCGTGCGGGCGTCCTGCGTAGGATACCAAGCAAGCGGGCTCGTGCCAGCCGAGACGCAGCCGGCGAGCATTCCGCAGGTTACCAAGGCAGCGCTGGTGCGCGCCCATTTGTTCCGGAGAACGGACATAAAGACCTACCGCAGGGACAATTCTGTTCGCTGGCTAGCAACCTGCTGCTCGAGCGGCAAGCCCGGACCCCTTCAAAGCCCCGCGAGCGGCCCTGTTTCCCTTGCCGCGTTGCATGCTCGCCACTAGAACCGGCTTATGAGCAAATTGTCACCCACTGATATCTACCCCATCCACGTCATTGGCGGCGGATTGGCCGGTTCCGAAGCCGCCTGGCAGGCAGCACAGATGGGCGTGCCCGTTATCCTGCACGAAATGCGTGGTACGCCAGACCATCCGGGCACGGCTGCCCACAAGACCGATGAGCTTGCTGAGCTTGTCTGCTCCAACTCCTTCCGGTCGGACGATGCGACGTCCAACGCGGTTGGCGTGTTGCACGCGGAGATGCGGCTTCTCGGCTCGCTCATCATGGCCCAAGGCGATGCTCATCAGGTACCCGCCGGCGGCGCCTTGGCGGTGGATCGGCATGGGTTCTCTGATGCAGTAACGCAGGCTCTGGACGCGCATCCTCTCATCACCATCGAGCGTGGAGAGATCAACGGCCTACCGCCGCAAGACTGGGATAGCGTCATCGTCGCGACCGGACCTTTGACGGCCCCTGCCCTTGCTGAGGCTGTCTTGGAGCTGACCGGGCAAGACGCTCTGGCCTTTTTCGATGCCATCGCGCCGATCGTCCACACTGAGTCCATCGACATGGAGAAGGCCTGGTTCCAGTCGCGCTACGACAAGGTTGGCCCGGGCGGTACCGGCAAAGACTACATCAACTGCGCCATGGATGAGGCGCTCTACAATCGATTTATTGATGCGCTTGTGGAGGCCGACGCCCACGATTTCAAAGAGTGGGAAAAGGACACGCCTTACTTCAACGGCTGCCTGCCCATTGAGGTGATGGCCGTGCGCGGCCGCGAAACCTTGCGCTATGGTCCGATGAAGCCGGTTGGCCTTACCAATCCGCATGATCCTGACACCAAGCCGCATGCTGTGGTTCAGCTGCGCCAGGACAACGCCCTGGGCACGCTGTTCAACATTGTCGGCTTCCAGACCAAGATCCGCTACGGCGCACAGTCCGACATTCTGCGCATGATCCCTGGCCTGGAGAACGCCAAGTTCGCGCGGCTGGGCGGAATGCACCGCAACACCTATCTTAATTCACCGGTGCTTTTGGATGGTCAGATGCGGCTGAAGGCCCAGCCCCGCCTGCGTTTTGCAGGGCAGATCACCGGCTGCGAAGGCTATGTGGAGTCAGCAAGCATCGGACTTTACACCGGCCGGTTGGCGGCTGCCGAAAGACTCGGGATTGAGCTGCCACCTCTGCCTGCCACCACTGCGCTGGGCTCGCTGGTCGGGCATATCACCGGCGGGCATGTGTCGAGCGAAGAAGACCGTGAAGCCAATGCGCCGCGTTCCTTTCAGCCGATGAATATTAATTTCGGGCTGTTCCCGCCGCATGAGGGACCCTTGGTCGATGCCGAAGGCAAGCGCATCAAAGGCAAAGCGAAGGGTTTGGCGCGCAAGCAGGCGATGGCCAAGCGGGCGCTTGAAGACAGCGCACATTGGGCGGAAAGCCTCGGCGAGGGTTTGCCGCAGGCGGCAGAGTAGCGCCGGCTAGATATCCGGCATCCGCTTGGAAGCCCGCCATAGCCCATAAAGCCTACGCCAGCGCGGCATGCTCAAGGGCTTGGCAAACGGATTGGCCGCCCATCTGGGAGTGGCCTTGAGTGAAGAACGGACCAACGCCAAGGGCAAGAATCCCGGATAGGCTGCGCGCGGCATCTCCCGAAGCGACTGAGCGGATTTGTCTAGGTGCTCAGCGCCGTAGGCAGCAAACCGCACCAAGGCATTCGTCAGTTCCTCTGTGGGCTGGCCGGCGCGTAAAACGTCGCGGGCCAACCCAGCTTCTTCCATCAAATCCTTGGGCAAAAAGCACTGGCCGCGTGCGGTCCAGGTCGGAAAACTCTCCAAAGTTCGCACGACCGTAAGCGCGACACCGCCATGGCCAGCGGCATCAGCAAAGCGGGCCGGGCTGTGGCCTGAGAGAATGGAAGCGGCAAGGCTGATCGGCCCGGACCAAACTTCCCCGGCATAACCTTCGAAATCACCCTTGGACGGCATCGCATCGTCATAAAGATCGAAGGTGCGGCCATCCAGAACCGCGAGCAGAGGCGCCGTCGGGATCGCGTGTCGCTCTATGGCCTCCAACAGTCTGTGCGCCAATGGGTTGGCTTCCACGGCACCATGGGCCGTGCCGGTGAGCGCGTCGCGCCACCATTGCAGACGGATCTCGCCTGGCATCGGTTCGGATACCTGGCCCCGTACACGACCGATCTCAGCCAGATAGGCGAACAACGCCATCAAATCCGGCCGCTTGCCGGCAGGCGCGAACTGAAGCGCAGCGTACCAATCAAAATCACGGTCGCGCAGATAGGCAGCCACATGCATGTCGGCTTCGGTCGAACGAGGCTGGTCAGTGGTCACCGGACACCTTTGCTGTCCCTCACGTGAGCGCCATCAATGCCGAGGCAACCCGACGATCCTCGGAAAGCAGGACGTTGTAGGTCCGAACGGCGGAGCGGGTAGCGCTTACTTCGATTGCCAACCCAGCTTCGCGCAGTACCGCCAAAGTCGCATCTGGCAGGACCGCGATGTCGGCACCTGTGCCAACAACGACGATGTCCAACTCGTCTGCCCGGGTCGTGATCGGCGCTAGGTCGTTGGGTTGGATGTCAAAGCCGGAAGCCGGCGGCTGCCAGGCCTGTGTGCGGCCCGGCAAACCAATCAGACCACCTTGATGGGACATGCCGCCGAAACGAAAGCCTTCGTCCAAAATGGCTTCGATGGGAACCTGCTGAGGAAGGTGCCGGTCGTCGGCGTCTGCCATCGTCCGCGTCTATGCCTTGCTCGACCCATCATCGCTCGTTGATGCCGTCTCGGGCTCCTCAGCGCTGTCGGATGCTTTGGCGCTGGATGCAGGACGAAGCTTCAAGAAGATGAGCACCGGACCAGCGACGAAGATGGAGGAGTAGGTACCGACAAGCACGCCCCAGATCATGGCGGCTGTGAACGAGCGGATAATTTCACCACCGAACAAGAACAGTGAGCCGAGCGCGATGAGCGTGGTTACCGAGGTCATGATGGTGCGCGAAAGCATCGAGTTGACCGATAGATCGAGAAGATCGTCGATCAGCATCTTTTTGTAGCGCCTGAGATTCTCACGCACGCGGTCGTAAACGACGACCGTATCGTTCAGCGAATAGCCCACAATGGTAAGGATCGCGGCGATTGACGACAGGTTGAACTCCAGCCCCGTAATCGCAAACAATCCCAGCGTTAAGATCACATCGTGCACGGTCGCAATGATGGCACCTATAGCAAACTGCCATTCAAATCGGACCCAGATATAGACGAGGATAGCTCCCAAGGCCGCCAAAACCGCAATGACGCCTGCCACTGCAAGCTCGCCGGAGACACGCGGCCCGACGACTTCAAATCGTCGGTATTCAATGCCCGTATCACCAAGCTCAGCGCGAACGCGCTCGACCACGGCTTGCTGCGCCTGATCTCCACCCGGTTGCTGTTCGATCCGGATGAGAACGTCGGTGTCGTTGCCGAACGACTGAACCTCAACATCGCCGAACTGAAGCTGGTTTAGCTGTGTGCGGATGCCGCCAACATCGGCCGGTCCGTCTGTGGTGCGGATCTCGATCACCGTGCCGCCACGGAAGTCGATGCCGAGGTTGAGACCCAAAGCGCCGAACACGCCCAGCGAGACCACCATCATGACGACGGAGAGCGGAAACGCCCAGTTGCGGTAAGCCATGAAGCGCAGCTTGGGCTGCTGGGGCAGAAGCTTGATGAGGGCAAACGCCATAAAAGATGGGCCTCTAAATAGGAAGCGCCGTCGGGCGGCGTGATTTCACCCAAAGGGCGATCATAAGTCGGGTCATGGTGTAGGCGGTAAACACGGTGGTCACGATGCCAATGGCCAGCGTCACAGCGAAGCCGCGAACCGGCCCGGAGCCAAGCTGGAACAGAATGACCGCAGCGATGAGCGTGGTGATGTTGGCATCCAAGATGGTGCGCAATGCCTCACGAAACCCAACATCGATAGCCGCAATCGTCTTACGCCCTCGCCGCACTTCTTCGCGGATGCGTTCGAAGATCAGAACGTTGGAGTCCACTGCCATGCCGACGGTGAGCACGATCCCGGCAATGCCAGGCAAGGTGAGCGTTGCACCTAGCACTGAGAGAGCCGCCAGAATGAGCGAGACGTTCACGAACAGCGCGACGTTGGCGAACAATCCGAACAGACCGTAACTCAGGCCCATGAACAGGAGAACGCCAATGGCGCCGATGACGCCTGCAATCTCACCGGCGGCGATCGAGTCGGCACCAAGGCCAGGTCCAACTGTGCGCTCTTCGACAATTGTGAGATCAGCGGGCAAAGCGCCCGCCCGTAGAAGAATGGCAAGATCGTTGGCAAGCTCCGGCGTGAAGTTGCCGGAGATCTGACCCGACCCACCCAGGATCGGTTCGCGGATGACCGGCGCTGAGATCACCTCATCATCAAGCACGATGGCGAACGGGCGACCAACGTTTTCCGTGGTTGCCTGACCAAAAGTGGTGGCGCCAGAGGTGTTGAAGCGGAACTGAACGATGGCTTCCTGAGTATTCTGATCGAAACCCGGCTGCGCGTCCGCCAACTGATCGCCTTGGATCATGGCGCGCGACTGGACCAGATAGGGCTGGACCGGCTCATCGACCGAGTTGAGCAGTTCGCAGCCCGCCGGTGCACGGGTGCGCAGTGCTTCATCGACAGACATTTCCTCGCAGAGAAGGTGGAAAGACAGCGCAGCTGTTTGCTGCAAGAGGTCCTTCAGACGCTGCGGGTCATCAAGGCCCGGCACCTGAACGAGAACGCGGTCCTGGCCCTCGCGCTGAATGGTCGGCTCAGTGGTGCCCAGTTGGTCGATACGACGCCGGATGACTTCAATGGATTGATCGACCGCCTGAGCGACGCGGGCATCAATACCATCAGTCGTCAAGGTCAAGCGGGCGAGACCGTCATCTGCCACGTCCACCGTCACGTCCGGGCGCTGCTGGCCGAGCGTGAAGGATTCAACGGGTGTGGCCAGAGCATCGAGGATCGTGCGCGCCTCACCAACCCGATCAAGGTCGCGAATGCGCAGCTGAACCGCCTCGCCCTGGAAGCTGAGGCCGGTGTAGCCGATGCGCTCATCTCGCAGCGAGTTGCGCACATCATCGCGCAGGACTTCTAACCGGTCCTCCACCAGACTGTTGCGTTCCACCTGCAACAGCATGTGGGCACCGCCCTGAAGATCGAGACCCAAAACAATGCGTTGTTGGGGCGCAAAGTCGGGCCATGAATTAACCGTTTCTTCGTCGAACGCATTGGGCATGGCAAACGCCACCGAAAGGATGGCGAAGGCTATGATCAGCGCGGTTTTCCACGGGGCGAAATAGAGCATGTGAACCCGTTGCGGCTTGGGTGTCGGTCCAACAAAGACGCGTCACCCGTTTCAGGCGGATGATGGACGCCCCTTGAAGGGGCTGCCCGGCGGATTAGTCGTTCGCAGCGACAGGTTCGGCCTTCACCCGGACGTCCTGGATCATTGACCGAACCACGCGAATTTTCACGCCATCGGCAATTTGCACTTCGATCTCGTTGGACGCTTCGTCCATGACCTTGGTGACCTTGCCGATAACCCCGCCGGAGGTAACGATCGTGTCGTTGCGGCGGACATTGGCGATCATTTCCTTATGGCGCTTCATCTGCTGACGCTGCGGGCGGATGATGAGGAACCACATAATGACGAAAATGAGGATGAACGGCAGAATCGACATTACGAGGCTGCCGCCACCAGCGGCGCCTGCGGCCTGGGCGTAAGCGGGGGTTACAAGCATTCATACTCTCCTTGGATGACGCGTCCCGCTTTGGGGCGAAACGGTCTGGCTGCACGCCATTCAGGTGGTTGGAACGGCTATCGGGCCAATAGGCCATCGTGGCCGCATCGATCCGTACCGGAACCGGCCGCTTGCGGCTTGGCAAAGCCCCGCAGCCCGGTCTAAACGCGAGCCTCCGATTAAGGCTTTCGCGCCCGAACCACAAGAGAGTTCGGTGCGGTTTCGCCGTGTTGAGCCGCCGCGCGTGATCCCGGCGGCTCCTTGGAGGATGAAGAATGCAGGCGAATGCCGATGAAGTTGCGCTGCTTGGGCGGATTGCAGAGGCCCTTGAGCGCATCGCTCCGGCCGCTCCTAAGGCCATCGACCTTTCCTCTGCTGATGGCTTTGTCTGGCAAGGCGAGACTGGTCAACTGACACCCGTACCGCACGTAGCTGCTGTTCCTCTTGATTTGTTGAAGGGTATCAACCGGTCCCGCGACACGCTGGTTGCCAACACCGAGCGCTTCGCCAAAGGCTTTGCCGCCAACAATGCCCTTCTTTGGGGCGCGCGCGGTCAGGGCAAGTCATCGCTGGTCAAATCGGTGCATGCGCGCTGTGCCGGCACGGGCGATGAACCGCGGTTGAAGCTGATTGAGATCCACCGCGAGGACATCGCAACGCTGCCGACGCTGCTGGGACTCCTACGCTCTGCGCCACAACGAGTGATCCTGTTTTGCGACGATTTGTCCTTCGATGCTGGTGAGACAACCTACAAGTCTCTCAAAGCAGCGCTGGAGGGCGGGCTGGAAGGCAGGCCAGAGAACGTCCTGTTCTACGCCACCTCCAACCGCCGGCATCTCCTGCCCCGCGATATGATGGACAATGAGCGGGCGACAGCCATCAATCCAGGCGATGCGGTGGAAGAGAAAGTGTCTCTCTCAGACCGCTTTGGCCTTTGGCTCGGGTTCCACGCCTGCTCACAGGACGAATATCTGGCGATGATCGATGCCTATCACAGGCATTTCGATCTGCCGGGAGAGCCTGGTGAACTGCACAGATCGGCGTTGGAATGGTCAACAACGCGTGGCGCGCGGAGCGGCCGCGTCGCCTGGCAATTCATCCAGGACGCGGCCGGTCAGGCAGGGCGTTCGCTCGGCTTTTGACGCCGAGCACGGAGCTTTAGCCCTGCGGAAGGTAGGGCGACGGGTCAACCGGGGTCGTGCCGCGGCGGATTTCAAAGTGAAGCTGCGGCGTATCCACATCGCCAGTTGATCCAGCGCGGGCAATCACATCCCCACGGCTCACACGGTCGCCACGCTGAACATCAAGCCGGCTGTTATGGGCATAGGCTGTCACATAACCGTTGCGGTGCTGGATGAGCACTAGATTACCGAAGCCCCTCAGCTCATTGCCTGCATAGACAATTTCGCCTTCCTCGGCAGCGCGAACCGACGCGCCTTCGGGTACAGCGATGTTCACGCCGTCATTGCGCACACCATTGGTCGTGCCACCGAACTCGGAGAGCACACGGCCGCGGATTGGCCAACGGAACTGGAGAGGCGTCTGCTCGGAAATCTCATCATTGCGCGCTGCGACCTGTTGGATGGCCGCTGTCTGTTGCACAAGCTGGGTTTCTGTCGTTGCCGGGCGCGGCGGGGTGTAGCTGCGTGAGGCAACAACTTGAGCCGGTGTCTGCGTCGGTGCAGCTGCGACCTGAGGCAAGCTTTGCGCGCCGGGCACACTGCTGACGACCAAGCGTTGTCCGATGCGGATCCGGTTGGGATCGGTGATCCCATTGGCAGCGATCAATTGCTGCGCGGTCATGTTGTAGCGACGCGCAATGGAGAACAGCGTCTCGCCGGACGCAACAACATGCGTCCCCGCCGCCGGCATGGCTTGCGGTGCAGCGGGAGTTGTCGCTTGCGGTAGCGTTGCGATGGTGCGGCCAAGAGTAGCCGGACGCGGCGTCGGCGCCGGTGCCCCATACCTGCTAGCGCGTACAGCACCTGTGGAGCCGGTCACAGTCGTATCGACGCCGAGATTTGAGGGCGCCGTTGCCGTGGCCGAGTAGGTTGGAATGATGATTTCCTGGCCGGCCCGGAGCGCGGAACTATTGGACAAACGGTTGGTCGAGCGAAGCGCATCGACCGGCACGCCGTAGCGGCGCGACATCGAAAACAGCGTTTCGCCCGGCTGAACACGCACACGCGTTCCGCCAATAGCTGACCAGCCCGGGCCGCGTGTCGCGGAGGGCAGTTGTTGAGGCGGTGGCAGGGGCTGCGACGTGGCAACCGGCGCGGAAATGGAGGATGTCGTGATCGTATCAGGCGCCAGAGGCTGCGGCGCCCCGATAGAGGCGGTCGTCAAAGGCTGCGGAGCCGGCTGGATAATGGGCTGCTGATACACGACTTGCTGTGCAACGGGCTGCACCGGCTGAATTTGCGCGACCTGTGTGGTGACCGGCACGCGCGCGCCAACCATACCGCCCGGCGTTTGGGCCAGATGCGTCGATGGTGAGGCAACCGGCGCGCGCTGCGTGACCGTGATGGTCTGTGGCTGAGCGGCGAATTGCGGCTGGACGGTTCGGACCTGCGTTGGCTGTGCCACCGTGTAGGGCGCCGGCTGGCTGACGGGCTGCGGCAAGGCCTGAACGGTCGGCTGAGCTTGAACCTGCACTGGGCCGATGCTGGCCGTCGTCTGCGGATAACCAGGCGCAGTATAAGTCGGGGCTGTGTAAGGCGCCGGCGTGGAAAGTGGCTGTGGCGCGGCGGCGATTGGCTGCTGCTGCCCGTAGACGGGTTGCGCCACACCGGGCTGAACCATGCCCGGTTGCACCACCGTCACCGGCGTCGGCTGGGCTTGGTCAACACCAAAAAAGCCGAGACGATCAGCATCGGAAGAGCAGGCAGAAACCAAAATTGCCGCAACGGATACAAGGCCAACCCGCATCACGGCATGATGCCTGCCACCCATGAGCTTGGTACGCATTACACTTACTCACAACACTCAAAATGACTGAATGCATCAAAACACTATTAATCTTGCTGAAGGCTTAAGGCGCGCCGACAGACACCAAAAAAGGTGACGCAAGGTCCACTTGTGACAGGCGCTGCCGGCTACAAGGCGCGGGCGATACCGGGCTCTAGCGGGATTGCGAAGGCAGTTCCCAAGACAGCCTGGTCGGTGGCGCCATCAGCCTGTTTGGTGAACAAGACCCAAGCTTGTGGACCACTTGCGGGGCCGATCGGCGCAATCAGTTTACCATCCGGGGCCAGTTGATCGAGCCATCCTTGAGGCAGATTTGGCACCGAACCGGTGACAAGGATGGACTGATAGGGACCAGCTGCTGTCCATCCTGCCAGGCCATCGGCAAGGATAACTTCCGCGTTGGCCGTGCCGCGAATGGAAAGCGTTGCCCGCGCCGTTTCGGCGAGACCGCGATAGCGCTCAAGGCTGATGACCCGACGCGATAGACCGGCCAGAAGCGCGGTGAGATAGCCAGAACCGGTGCCAATCTCCAGAACGGTCTGTTCTTTGGTGACAGCCAGTGCATTCAGGAGCATCGCGAGCAAGCTCGGCGCCTCCATGGTCTGACCGCACGCGATTGGCACAAGCCGATCAGCATAAGCATCAACGGCGTAGTCCGCTGGCGTGAAAACCTCGCGCGGTGTTGCTTCAAACGCGCTGACAATGGCGTGGTCGGTTACGCCCATCGACCGCAAACGCAGCACAAGGCTGGCACGGCGTAGAGCGTCGCCATCGCCGGTCATGGCGTTAGTGGTCGGGATCGAGACCAAGCGCCTCGCTCACCTTCGCTTTACAGGCATGGTCGGTCATGTCGATGGAAAGCGGCGTCACCGAAACGAAGCCAGCGCGCACAGCTTCCAGATCCGTGCCGACATCCGGCTGTGGCGGGCGGCCATTATAGGTCAGCCAGTAATAGGGGTTGCCGCGCCCGTCGGACCGCTTGTCGATGGTTAGAAAATCGATGTTGCGCCGGCCCTGGCGGGTCACCCGCACGCCTTCAACGGCGCCCGGCGCCCGGTTGGGGAAGTTGATGTTGATGAGCGTTTCGGCGGGTACGTCCAAGTCGGCCAATGTTCGAATCAGATCGGGGGCAAGCGCCTCGGCCGTTTCGTAGGGCGGCTGAACATCGGGTGCGAACGAGTAGGCCTGAGAGAGAGCGAACGAGGTAATCCCGAGAATGGTTCCCTCGATCGCGGCCGCAACCGTGCCGGAGTAGGTGATATCCTCGGCAAGGTTCTGACCCTTGTTGAACCCCGACAGGATCAAGTCTGGCGGCTCGGGCAAAACATGGCGCACAGCCATAAGAACGCAGTCGGTCGGCGTACCGCGCACGGCAAAGCGCTGCTTGCCGACTTCGCGCAGCCGAAGCGGGTCGTTCAGTGACATGGAGTGGGCGACGCCCGACTGATCGGTCTCCGGCGCAACCGTCCAGACATCATTGCCGACCTGCGCGGCCACACCTTCCAAACAGGCAAGGCCCGGCGCGTGAATGCCATCATCATTGGTGACAAGAACGCGCATCAGCTAACCTCTTTGCCGTCGGCAGTGATCATGGTCGTTCCACCCATATAGGGCACCAGCACCTCTGGGATACGGATGCCGCCATCCTCTGTTTGGTACGTCTCCATGACGGCGATCAGCGCACGTCCCAGCGCGACGCCAGAGCCGTTGAGCGTGTGGACATAGTTCGGCTTGCCGTTCTCATCGCGGTAGCGGGCCTGCATGCGCCGCGCCTGGAAATCACCGCATACCGAGCAACTTGATATCTCGCGATAGCGTTCCTGCCCCGGCAGCCAGACCTCAATGTCATAGGTCTTACGAGCACCGAAGCCCATGTCGCCAGTCGATAGAATCATGGTGCGGATGTTCAGCCCTAGGTCGGTGAGCACTTTTTCCGCGCAAGCCGTCATGCGCTCCAGCTCGTCCAAGCTGGAATCGGGATGTGTGATGGACACCATCTCTACCTTGTAGAATTGGTGCTGGCGGATGTAGCCGCGGGTATCTCGGCCGGCTGACCCCGCCTCAGAGCGGAAACAGGGCGTGAGCGCGGTAAAGCGCAGCGGCAAAACGGTCTCATCGAGGATTTCTTCGCGCACCAGATTGGTCAGCGGCACTTCTGCCGTGGGCACCAGCCACAGACCATTGCCAGTCTCAGCATCTTCCTTGGACCGCGCAGTGGCGAACAAATCGTCAGAGAATTTTGGCAACTGACCAGTACCGAACATGGCCTCATCGCGCACCAAAAGGGGCGGTTGCACTTCCAGATAGCCGTTCTGACGCGTGTGGGTGTCGATCATGAACTGACCGAGCGCCCGCTCCAGCTTGGCGAGCGCTCCTTTGAGAATACAAAACCGGCTACCAGATAGTTTGGCGGCGGTCTCAAAATCCATCAGGCCCATCGCCTCGCCGAGCGCGTCATGTTCCTTAGCGTCGAAGTTCGCGATGGTCTTGGCGCCGGACTGCCGGACCTCGACATTTGCCTCTTCGTCGGCGCCAACGGGCACATCGTCCAGCGGAAGGTTGGGAATGGCGGCAAGTGCGTCGTTCAACGCCTCGGTCAAACGGCGTTCTTCGTCTTCGCCGGTCTGGATGAAGGCTTTGTGCTTAGCGACTTCGTCGATCAAGCGCTGAGCTTCTGCATCGTCGCCGGACGCCTTGGCAGCTCCGATTGCCTTGGAGGCCTGATTGCGCGCGTTTTGCGCATCCTGAAGCTTTTGCAGGTGGGCGCGGCGCGCCTCATCAAGGTCCAGAATGTGGCGGGCGGCAGGATCGGCACCACGGTCTTTCAAGGCCGTGTCAATCGCGTCCGGATCGTCTCGCACCAGGCGAATATCAAGCATAATCAGCGCATCCAAGAAGGGCGTGCGTGCGCCAAATGCAACGATTGGGACAGGGTTCTAAGCGGATGCCTCGGCGGCCTCATCCGGGCCGTCTTCATCCTCTTCTTCCTCCCGCGCCCGCCGTCGCTCAACCAGCCGCACGCACCAGATGGATGCCTCGTAAAGAAGCAGGGTCGGCAGGGCAAGGCCAAGCTGGCTGATGGGATCGGGCGGGGTAAGAAAAGCCGCTGCCAGGAAGGTGGCGACAATTGCATAGCGGCGCTTCTTGGCCAGCCCTTGAGAGGACACAACACCCATCCTGCCCAGCAAGGTGAGGACGATGGGAAGTTGGAAGACAAGGCCGAAGGCGAAGATCAGGGTCATGATCAGACCAAGATATTCACTGGTTCGGGCCATCAGTTGAATGCTGGCCTGGCCTTCGCCGCCCTCCTGTTCAAAGGACAGAAAAAACTGCATGGCGAGCGGCATCACCACGAAGTAGACCAGCATCGCTCCCATCACGAACAGTATGGGGGTCGCGACCAGGTAGGGTCTGAAGGCGGCCTTTTCGTTTCTATAGAGCCCCGGCGCCATGAACATGTAGATTTGGCTGGCAACGACGGGAAACGAGATGAACATCGCACCGAACAGCGCGATGCGCAGTTGGGTGAAGAAGAACTCCTGCGGTGCGGTGAAGATGAGCTCCAGATTGCCGGACTCGCCACGCGCCCGCTCGAACGGACCAAGCAGGATATTGAAGATCGGGTCGGCCACGAAATAACAGGCGATGAAGGCAACGCCGAACGCGATAACTGCGTAAAAAAGCCGCTGACGCAGCTCGATGAGATGCGAGATCAGCGGTGCCCGCGACTTCTCAACCTCGTCTTCCGGCTCCCCTTCCGCGGAGGTCGAGGCGAGGGCAACATCGTCCTCGTGAGGATCATCCTCAGGCGGCAGAGACGATGCCGCGACAGCTGAAGTCGGCCCCGCGGTACCTGACTTGGCTGGCGTTGCCTTTGGTTCCAACTCGATTGGATCGTCGGACGTTTCGCCAGATGGAGTCGGTGTCGCCGCCTTGGAGCTTGCCTTGGCCGATCGTTTGGCTGGCGCCTTGTTGGCAGCTGATTTGGCAGTTGCGGTTTTGGCCGAGGCGGTTTTGGCGGCCGGTTTACGCACCGTGCGCTTGGTCGTCGCCGGTTTGTCAGCCTCGGTCCCGGTGTCGGTCTTTGCCGTGGCCGCAGGTTTCTTGGCAGCGGTTCGTCGTGTCGTCGACTTGGCAGCCGTTGACCTGGTCGTTGTTGATTTCGCGGCGGTCTTCTTCGTGGCAGGCTTCTTCGCAGCCGTGGATTTTCCCGCTGCCGTTTTGCCAGCGGCTGTTTTAGCAGCGGAGGTCTTGCCTGACGTTGACTTTGGTTTGGCGCGCGGCGCGTCTTCGCCGGTTTCTGGCTTGTCAGCCATTATCGGTTTCCGATGTCACGGGCGTTTTCTCGACCGGCTTTGACGATATCGACTTGGCAGCCTGCGCTGACGACTGCTTGGGCGCTTTCATGGCCGTTGGATCGCTTGAGGTGGCGTCCTTCAGCGAGTCACCGACATCGGTCAACGGCTTCATCTCTTTGGCGATGGTGTTCTTGATCTGCGTTGCCGGGTTGAGCGAGCGTACGTCGTTGATCGTGTTGCGGACATCGTCCAGCTCGGCCTCTTTCAGCGCATCATTGAACTGGCGCTGCACGGTCGACATCATCTGACGGCCTTGCCGGACGAATTGACCGATTGAGCGCAGCATGCCCGGTAGCTCTCGCGGACCGACCACAAGAATGGCCACCACGGCAATCAGGATCAGCTCATAGCCGCCGATATCGAACATGCGCTCGTTTCGCTTCCCACGCTAAAACCGCAACCTGAACAGCAAGCGCAACAGCCGAAGGCCGTTTTGCAAGCTCATCCAGCGGTTCTGTCAGCTTTGCTTTTGCTCGTCAGCTGTGGCGTTGGTTGCCGTCGACACCGTTTCTTCGGCGGTGTGTTCGATCGTGCGACCGTCACCGTCTTTTTCGTCGTCGGCAAGACCGGTCTTGAAGCTTTTGATGCCTTTGGCAAGGTCACCCATAAACTCTGAGATTTTGCCGCGTCCAAACAAGAGGACGATCAGCAAGACAACGAGCAGAATCTGCATCCACCCTGGAACCATGACGCAACTCCCTTCGCGCTGTTCATATGGCGTGTGGTCTCCACACGCTCTCATCCTTCGGCCTTGGCCAAAGCCTGGCCCGGCGTTCTTCCATGGTCTTGGCCGCAAGCGGTGTCGGCGTCAACCCAAAGTAGGTTGGGCAATCTAAGCCAACTGCCACTTGCTGGCCGATGAGCCTATGTATGGTCTGTCTCGGGCTTTTGAAAGATCAACGCGTCATCACGGTGAACGGAGGCGCCCACTGATTGGCCGGGACGATAGCGATCGGTGTCGGTTGTGCGGGCGAAAATCGGCCGATCATAGCCCGGGACCGCCAGGTGAAGAAGGTCGGCTTCGCCCAGAAACTGAACCGATCGGACGCGCGCAGGCAGCCTGTCTGGACCTTCGATTTCTTCGGACACCTCAATGGAGGATTGGCGAATGCCGATAAGCAGTGGCACGCCGTCCTCATGGTCGTTGGCAGGCAATTGGCCGAGGGGTGTCATCACCACACCGTCATGCGCAGCGCCTTCAAACTCATTGAGTTCATGGAAGAAACGGGCTGCAAAAAGATCAGCAGGCGCATCATAAAAGGCGCGGGCGTTGCCATCCTGAACCACTTGACCAGATCGCATGAGAACAATGCGGTCGGCGATACGAAGCGCCTCGTCTGGATCATGCGTGACCATGATGGTGGTCGCGCGCATCTCCCGCAAAATGGTCAGCGTCTCATCACGCACGCGGTCGCGGGTCCGTCGATCCAGCCCCGAGAAGGGCTCGTCCATCAGCATAACGCGGGGACGCGGCACAATAGCGCGGGCAAGCGCAACGCGCTGCTGCATGCCGCCAGAGAGCATATGGGGGTGGTCTTGCGCGGTATGGGTGAGCCCAACCCTCGCCAGCGCATTGAGTGCTTCGTGCTTTGCGTCAGCTGGCTTCATCGATTTCAGACCGAACATCACATTGTCGAGAACCGTGAGATGCGGAAACAGTGCGAAGTCCTGGAACATAAGCCCGACTTCGCGCTTTTCCGGCGGCACGAAGACACCGGGTCCTGCAACAACCCGATCGTCCAGACTGACGGTCCCAGCAAATGGCCTTTCGATCCCGGCCAGAAGACGCAACAATGTTGTCTTTCCGCAGCCAGAATGGCCAAGAAGGCAGATGATTTCGCCCGGCGAGATGGTCAGGGTAACGCCACGCACCGCCGGGGTCTCACCGTAGCTGTGATGGACATCGTCTATGCGAACGGTGGTGGCAAGGCTCGCTGGCTGTGTGCCCGGCTGGCCCCATTCATCACCCACTTGGAGCTCGTGCCCCAACGTTTTATCCATCAGCGCTGTCCTTGCCCTCGTCCTCTTCGGCGAGGTCATCGCGCGCCGGCCACAGGGCCATGGCCGCCCTTGCTTCGTTTTCGTCGTCAGGATCCAAGGGGTCCTCATCGTCGCGCAACTGATCAGCCGATGCGCTCGGCATGGCCTGTGCAGCGCCATCGGGGATCGCTTCAAGAAGACCGGCGCCTTTCAATTCATCAAGGCCAGGGAGGTCGGCCAACGAGGCAAGGGTGAACTGATCCAGAAAGCCAGGCGTTGTGCCATAGGTCACCGGGCGGCCAGGTGTGCGCCGGCGTCCGCGCATGCGCACCCAGCCTGTCTCCATCAGCACGTCGAGCGTACCCTTGTTGGCCGAAACACCCCGAATATCCTCGATCTCAGCGCGCGTGACCGGCTGGTGATAGGCAATGATCGCGAGCGTTTCGAGCGCTGCGCGCGATAACCTTTTCGGTTCGCTCGCCTGCTCTTCGAACAAATGATCAAGATCCGGCGCGGTCCGCAGGGCATAGCCGCCTGCCAATTCAACAAACACGATACCACCGGCGGTGTAGCGGTCGGCCAGATGCTCCAGAACCGCATCATGATCAGGGCCGATGAGGTCCGTGATGCGACCGCCATCGACCGGTTCATCAGTGGCAAATAGCACTGCTTCCATCACGCGCACCGCTTCATCGAACGGCATGTTTGGCGTTTCGACCACATCCTCTTCGGGTTCGGTGTCTTGTTCAAAAGGTACAGGTTCAATGCTCATGGCCATCCCCCTCCCCGGCGCCATTGGCATCCTCGGGTCTGGAACGCAGATAGAGCGGTGCAAAGGCATCATCCTGGCGCAACTCGGCATGGCCTTCGCGGACCAATTCCAGGCTTGCAGCAAAGGCTGCGGCCTTAACGCCATCTCGGCGGTCGACGGATTTTCGCAAGGCCGATTGGGCTGCCAACACCACATCGAAAGGCGTCCATTGCGCCAGATCGCCCAAAGCACGCTCCACCAGCGCGCGTGCATCAGCAAGCGACCAGACATCGCGGCGGGCCATTGTGAGACGGCTTTCGAGCTTCCGGGTCTGAATTGCAGCATAGGCGTCGATGAGATCGAACAATTCGGCCGTCCAGCCGGGTCGTTCCTGTTGTCCAAGAGCCTTCACATGCGCTGTTGGGAACAGATGAACATTCTTCATCGGCTGCTGCCAAAGCGAGTCAGATGCTCGGCGCACGGCGTCCAGTTTTTGCAGACGCAGAGCCAGAGCATCGGCCATATCCTGAGGGTCGGGCTCGTCATCCTCTGGTGGATCAGGAAGCAGAAGCCGGGACTTTAGGAAAGCCAGCCAGGCTGCCATCACCAGATAATCAGCTGCCAGCTCCAGCCGTTTGGTACGTGCCTCCTCGATGAAGGCGGCATATTGGTCCACCAGCGCGACGATGGAGATGTGCTCCAGATCGACTTTTTGCGTCCGCGCCATTGCCAACAAGAGATCAAGTGGACCTTCAAAGCCGTCAACATCGACGACAAAGGCATCCGCCGGCGGGGTATCCTGCTGCATGTCGGACGTTTCAAACAAATCGGCCATCTGGTTCCTTGTGGCACGCCAAATGACACGGACACATCGCGCGATATGGGCCACTTTGACGGGCGTTGGGTTAGCATGGCCAACCATAACAGGGGAAGAGATCGGCGGGCCTTCCTGCACAGACCGTTGCTGGGGGCTAACTGATCTGTGTTTCGTCCACTGGCACCTGTTGGAGCAGGGTGGAGAGTCTGTTCTCAAGCGCAGCCCGATCCAGCGATTGCCTGCCGCGCCTTGCCAAGGCACTGGCACACCGATCTGCTGACCTGCCTTCCAAGAGTGGGATTGCGCTCTGAATGTCTTCCATCTCCGTGCGCACGCCGTTGCAGTGAAGCGCAAGATCGCAGCCTGCCTGCAACGCGCCCCGAGCCCGATCCGCTATCGGGTCGCGCAAGGCCCCCATCGACAGGTCATCTGTCAGCAATGCGCCATCAAAGCCGATATCAGAGCGGATGACATCAACCATGGCCGGCGACAGCGTCGTGGGTCGCTCAGCATCAATCGCCTCGAAAACAAGGTGGCCGGTCATGGCCATCGGCGCATGGGCAAGAGAGCGAAAGGGCAGGAAATCCTGCGATTCCAAGGTCTGCCGGTCGGTCGCGATGCGTGGCAAATCCTCATGGCTGTCAACCACCGCTCTGCCGTGGCCAGGGACGTGTTTAATCACCGGCACAACCCCGGCTTCCAGGTACGCATCGTGCACAGCTCGGCCCAGTTGCGCCACGGTTTGGGGTTTGGTGTGGAAAGCTCGGTTTCCTATAGCATTGGTACCGCCCGGCACACGCAGATCGAGAACGGGTGCGCAGTTCACATCGATGCCGACGCTCAAAAGGTCATCGGCGATAAGCCAGGTGGCGATTTCCGCCGCTTCAATGCCGCTTCCTGGCTGTTGCGCTTCCATGGCGCCAAAACGGCCAGCGGCGGGATAACGCTGCCAGTGCGGCGGCTTCATGCGTTGAACGCGACCACCCTCCTGATCAATAAGGACTGGCGTCTGCCAACCCAGAAGCTCGCGGATGCTGGTTGTCAGCCGGCGCAGTCGGTCAGGGGATTCGACATTGCGGGCGAACAGAATGACGCCCCAGGGCTTCATCTCTCGCAGATAACCGCGCTCAAAATCGTTGATCGCCGTTCCTTCAAGGCCGCAAATGAACGCATGCGTTCCCTGCGAAGGCAGGTCCACAACGGGCATGTGGCGGGCTTGGTCTGCTTCGCCAGCTCCGGCATCGACCTGCGAGGATAATACGGACACGCAAGAACCCCTTGAAGGTAGTGAAAGGCGTCGCCTGTCCTACTGGCGTTGGACGAAACAGTCCCCGCCGGCCGCCTGATAGCGTTGGCAAAGACTATCAGCATCCGCGCGATCCATTGGGCCGAGGCGCACCCGGTGATAGATGCCTCTATCTCCCAGGTCGACTTCCTGAATATTGGGCGAGAAGCCTGTCAGGATCGAGCCGAAACGGCTTTGCAGCGCGCTAAAGGTTGAGCGGGCCTGTTCTTCTGAGCGAAGGCTTGCAAGCTGCACTATGAAATCGCCGGGCGCCACCGAAGATGGAAGCGCGGGTGCGCTGGCGACCTGCGTCGTCGGCGCCGCTGTCTGTGCTTGTACAGGCTGAGCCGGCGCAGGCGTTGCAGGCGCATTGGTCGGCGCGGCAAGCTGGATCGGCTGACTGCCCGGCGTGGTGGTTGCGGCAGGCTGAGTGACAACCGGCTGCGGTGTTGTCGCAGGGCGTGCCGTGGGTTGCGGGGGCGCCGCTGGTGTTGTCGTGGCCGTCTGTGTTGCCGATACAGTTTGCGAGGTGGCAGAAGCAGGAGTTTCTCCGGCTGGCAAACGCGCATCGTTCTGCGTCTGCTGCGTTGCCGGCGCATCAAGCGCAACGGCGCCAATCTGGCTTGCGACTGTCTGAACCGGAACCGGCTGTGGCGCGGCAACCGGCTGTTCAGCGGGAACCTCGGCGCTTGTCGCGGGCGATACGGGCGCAGAGGTGGATTCCACAACCGTTCCGTCCGCCCTAACCGTCACCGTGCGAACCGGGCGCGCAGCGGTCGAGCCAGGTGCTGCCGGCGCGATGTCCGCGCTGGGCGGAGGTGTGTTGGCTCCCAGATCAAGCTGCGTCGAGCCCGGACCAGGAAGCACCACGCGCGGGGCGGCATCGGTACCCTGTCCGCTTTCATCAAGCGCGCTGAACACAGCTTCGCCGGGCACGCGCTCTTCGTTGGTGGTAATCTCAGGTTCTTCCTTGTTATCGCCGGCTGGCGCCGCGATGAGTTGCGGTGAGCCGGCATCCGAACCGTTGTTCACAAACAGCCCATAGATCACGACGCCGGTAAGGCCGATGAGAGCCAGAACGCCGAGTGCAAGAGCAATGGTGCGTCCGCTACCACTGCCCTTTTCGCCGGGCAGATCATCAAACTGATCAGGTTCGCTCGTTCCATAGGTGTGCGAACCATCATCCACCAAGGCCTGTGACTGGGCTGGTTGGCCGGAGAATGGCGTAAAACTTGGCTCAGCCTCTGCGTTGAACGCTGGTGGTTCGGCGGCGGCAGGCGGCGCAGAGACACTGGGTGAACTTGCTGGAGACGGCGCAGCTGTGGCAGCGGCCCAGGTTGGATCATCATCCAGCGCCAGCTGATCCATCGCAGCCAACAGATCATCCTCGGCAATCGGCGCCTCGCTGGAGGTTGCCAGAGGCGGCGGTGTTGGTTGCGGCGAAGCTGCGGGTGGCTGTTGGGCCGGGCGCGGTGTCAGATGTTGGCTGAGGAGAGGTTCAGGGTCCTGCCCCGGTGCTGGCGCTGGCGCTGGCGCCGAAATCGGCTCATCGAGACCCGGCAGGTCCAGGTTGTTGAAGTCGAGGCCAGCCAAAACATCGTCGGTGGGCTGCCCTGCTCCGGGCTGTAGCGGGTCGGACAGCGATGAGTCATCAAACGAAGGTCCGCCAAGAGAGCCACTCAATTGCGCTTCGGGTGCGAAATTCGGATCTTGAAAGTATCGCTCAAGGCCGTCGGCACCTAGACCCAGGTCCAGCGCATCGCCACTAGCCGGTTCGGTGCCACTGGACCCGGCCTCGGGTTCACCGGATCGACGTTTGGGATCGTTTGGGTTGCTGTCGTTCATGATGCGCGCCAATTCTTCCAGCGGGTCTAACTGAGTATTGTCCTCAGTTCCTGGAGCAGGCTGCGGGCGTTTGCCGGCGGTCGTCATCCACACTTGCTCCCGTCTGTTCGTGCCGGTGATCGCGCGATCGCGTGGCGATCCTGTGGCGACAGCCGGAATCGCCCAGACGCCGTAATTTAGCGCATTTCCTCAGGCGCCCCAACGCCCAGCACCGACAGCCCGAGCCGCAATGTCTGCGCAATGGCAGTCACCGAAGCAATACGAGCCAATGTTAACTGTGGTTCGTCTTGGTTAACAAAGCGTAAGGCCGGCTCGGTTTTGCCCCGGTTCCAGTGGGCGTGAAGCGCGCTGGCAAGGTCGTGCAGGTAAAAGGCGATGCGGTGTGGTTCGCGGGTTGTCGCGGCAGCTGCGACCGTGCGCGGCCAGGAGGCCATCAACCGGACAAGTCCAATTTCCCCTGCATCGGTCAAGGCGGACAAGTCGGCTGTTTGAAGCGCTGCGTCCGACAGGTCGAGGCTCGGCAGCTCGGCTTCTGCCATGCGTAGAACCGACGCGCACCGAGCATGCGCGTACTGGACGTAGAAGACAGGATTGTCCTTGGACTGCTCGGTCACCTTCTGGAAGTCAAAGTCCAGCGGCGCATCGTTCTTGCGGTAAAGCATCATGAAGCGCACGGCGTCCGGGCCCACCTCATCGACCACATCACGCAGTGTGACGAAATTGCCGGACCGCTTGGACATGGTCACCGGTTCACCGGCCCGGAACAGTTTCACGAGCTGACAGAGCCGAATGTCGAGGGTGGCTTCGCCATCACTCATGGCGGTGACAGCCGCCTTCAGGCGTTTGACATAGCCGCCATGGTCAGCGCCGAACACATTGAGCTGATTGATGAAACCGCGCTGATACTTGTCATAGTGGTAGGCGATGTCGGAGGCGAAGTAGGTGTAGCTGCCGTCCGACTTTAGAAGCGCGCGGTCGGTGTCATCGCCGAACTGGGATGAGCGAAACAGGGTCTGCTCGCGGTCCTCCCACTCCTCGGTGCTTTCGCCCTTGGGCTTTTCAAGGCGGCCGACATAGACCAGATCGCGCGCCTTCAGAGCGTCGATGGCCTGGGCAACGCGGTTGCCCGCCTTGCCCGTCTGCAAGCTTGCCTCAGAAAAGAAGACATCCTGATGGACATTGAGGCTGCCAAGGTCGGCGCGAATGAGGTCCATCATGGCGCTGATGGATGCCTCACGAACGAGCGGCAGCCAGTCGGATTCGTCCATGGTCTTGAGGTCAGAACCGTGCTTTTCGGCAAGTGCTTGACCAACGGGTTTGAGATAATCTCCGGGGTACAGGCCCTCAGGGATCGGGCCAATCTCTTCGCCCAGTGCTTCGCGGTAACGCAGGAAAGCCGACCGGGCGAGCGTATCGACCTGCCCGCCCGCGTCGTTGATGTAGTACTCGCTCGTTACGGGGTAGCCGGCAAAGTCGAGCAGGGCGGCCAGCGCATCGCCGACAACGGCGCCACGGCAATGGCCGACATGCATCGGACCGGTGGGGTTAGCCGAGACATATTCCACATTGGTCTTGGGCAAAGTCCGCGATGCGCCGAGCACTTGGCGACCATAGCCCTCCCCTTCGGCAAGCAGTCGCGCCAGGACGGCGTGCCAGGCCGATGGGTGCAAACGCAGATTGATGAAGCCCGGCCCAGCGATCTCAACGGCTGCGATATCGGCGTCACCCTCCAACTGCTCGGCAAGCTGCGCGGCAATCTGGCGAGGGTTGGATTTCAATGGTTTGGCGAGAACCATGGCAGCATTGGTCGCCAGATCGCCATGGCTCTCATCACGCGGCGGCTCTACGGTGATGGCGCCCAAAGGCATCTGTCCGCGATCCGCACCACCAAGGACGCCTGTGCGTTCGAGCGCGGCAAGCACACGTCCGCGATAATCGGCAAAAAGATCGTAGGTGGTTTCGTGTGCAGGGGTATGTGCTTGGGCGTCGGACATGGGACCGCGTTGTTTGGAAGAATTGTGAGGGGATAGCGCGCGGCCAGAGGGCCTGTCGACGCATCAGTTGGGAGCGCCGTATCGCAGGTCCGGCGTATCGTCAAACCATCGGCCATGCAGCGAGAGGGCATAGCGATCGGTCATGCCGGCAATGAAGTCGCAAACCTGTCGGGTATGAACGTTCTTATCGGCGTTGGTGTTCGCAACCTTCCAGCCATCGGGCAGATCATCGGGACTGGCGGTGAGATGGCCGAATAGATCGCGCAGAACACGCTCTGCCTCCGCACGCAACGCCATGATGTCGGCATTGCGGTACATGGTCTTGAACAGGAAGGCCCGAAGCAACCAGATGTCAGCGGCCACCTCATCGGAGAAAAGCGCAAGCGGCGTGCCGGCTCGTTTGACCTCGGCGGCTGTTTCAATCCCGTTCTCGGTTAGCCGCCGCCGGGCATGAGCTTCTACGTCCATGATCAACAAGGTGATCAACCGCCGGGTGAACTCACCCATGCGCCTTTCCGCTGGTAGGCCGTGATGAGCCTCATCGATTTGGTTTAAGATCGTCCCAAGCGTTGCGATGGACCGCAGATCATCCAACGCGAAAAAACCGGCCCGCACGCCATCATCGATATCATGGGTGTTGTAGGCGATGTCATCGGAAATCGCGGCGAGCTGCGCCTCAAGGCTGGCCTGCTGTGTGAGATCGATGGACGCTCGCGCGGACGGTTGCCGATCGAGAAAATCGGTCACTGCAAACGGCAACACGCCGTTTAGTTTTTCCGAAAGGACTTCACCGTCGGCGCCAAGCAGCGGGCCATTGTGTTTGATGATGCCGTCCAGCGCCTCGATCGACAGGTTGAGGCCGTCAAAACCAGCGTAGCGCTGTTCCAGATGGGTTACGATGCGCAGTGTCTGTGCGTTGTGTTCAAAGCCACCGAACGGCCCCATCAATTCGCTGAGTGCATCTTCTCCTGTGTGACCAAATGGCGTGTGTCCCAGATCATGAGCGAGCGCCAGAGCTTCCGTCAGATCGGCATCGACCTTCAGATTGCGTGCCAATGATCGCGCGATCTGAGCGACCTCGATGGTGTGTGTCAGTCGGGTGCGGTAGTGGTCGCCTTCCTCGGAGATGAAGACTTGGGTTTTGTGGGCAAGACGCCGAAAAGCCTGGGAATGCACAATGCGGTCGCGATCACGCCCGAAAGCCGAACGCCCTGGCGTTTCGACCTCCCGATGGAGGCGCTCGCCACCCATTGCAGCACTTGCAGCATAAGGGGCCAGAGCACCAGGCACGTTGCCGGACGCTGTCAGATCGCCATCTTCGCGGGACACGGAAACAATGGGCAATTGATCTTCCCTCACCGGATGCTTACTTTTCTAGACTGACATGTCGTTCGCGACACCTCTATGGCACATTGCCGGCGGCGCTCAACGCCTGCTCTAGGCAAGCCGAAACGGATGGTTTGGATATGAACCAAGTACAGGAAACACAAGACGCGGCTGCAGCCGGCATGCCGGCGCATGATGTGAGCGTAACACAGGCAGCGCTTGACCGCGTGGCGACGCTGATGACCGATGAGCCACCGGGAACCATGCTGCGTGTCAGCGTGGAAGGCGGCGGTTGTTCAGGCTTTCAGTACAAGTATGAGCTGACCAAAGACCAGAATGACGATGATGTCGTTTTGGGCGACGATCGCGTGAAAGTTCTCGTTGATTCGGTCTCCCTGCCCTTCTTGGCTGGCAGCGCCATCGACTACAAAGTCAGCTTGATGGGCGCGGCGTTCGAAATCAGCAACCCCAATGCGACCGCTTCGTGCGGCTGTGGCACCAGTTTCTCTATCTGACGGTTTTTGACCCCGTGCACATTGCGACCTGGAATATCAATGGCGTGAAGGCGCGGATCGACACGGTGAAAGCTTGGTTAGAAGAAGCCTCGCCCGACGTTGCCTGCCTTCAGGAAATCAAGTCCGAAGACGCACCCTTCCCGCGCCAGGCCCTTGAAGATCTTGGCTATCATGTTGAAACGCATGGTCAAAAGGGCTTCAACGGCGTTGCCATCCTGTCGAAAACACCGCTGGAAGACGTCACGCGCGGACTACCGGGCGATGATAGCGACGAACAAGCCCGCTTTATCACCGCTCGGGTAACACCGGCGGAAGGTGGCAACCTTCCACCTATCCGAGTCGCGTGCCTCTACCTTCCGAATGGGAACCCGGTTGAGACGGAAAAACTCCCCTACAAGCTTGGCTGGATGGAGCGGCTGATCACCTTCGCGTCCCAGGCCTTGGAAGCTGAAGAACCGCTTGTCCTGGCTGGCGATTACAATGTCATCCCGGATGCACGCGACCTTCACGATGAAAGTGTCTGGAAAGGCGACGCCCTTTATCAACCGGTAAGCCGGGGCGCCTTGCGCCGCCTAGAGGCTCTTGGTTACACCGACGCCGTCCGCGCCGTCAGCGATGATGTGCACTTCACCTTCTGGGACTATCAGGGCGGCGCGTGGCAGAAGAACCACGGCATCCGCATTGATCATCTGATGCTCTCGCCGCAGCTGGCCGACCGGCTTACGACGGTGCGTGTGGATGATCATGTTCGAGCGTGGGAAAAGCCCTCCGACCATGTGCCGGTCATCGGAGCCTTTGAGGCTTAAAAACCACCGTCCAGTTCGATGATGGCCTTCTAAGCGGCTTGGCTCTGGATCGATCCGTGCACGTCAACGACGGCGCGGAAGGCACCGAGCAATGGCTGATCGAGCTTTTCGGTCATGGTCTGCAAGCGCGCATAGGCCTCTTGCGGCGTCATGTTTTTACGGCCGGCTGGAGCGTCAACCAAACCGGCGTAGGCGTCGACAATGGTCAAACAACGCACCATATCGCCGATCTGGTTGCCCGATATGCCACGCGGATAGCCCGAACCATCCAGCATCTCATGATGGCAATAGGCCAATTCGACAATCAGCGGGCTGGGCTCTGGCACCTGTTCGAGAATGCGCTTGCCCTCCGCAGGATGCGCACGGATGATCGTTTCCTCTTCCTCGGTCAGCGGTCCGGTCTTGTTGAGGATTGAAACAGGCACATTCATCTTGCCAATGTCGTGCAAAAGCGCTCCGCGGGTGAACTGGCGATGGTCCTTGTCGGATACGCCCAGGAGCCGCGCCCATTGGGCCGCCAGGCCAGCAACCAACATGCTGTGGCGCGCCGTCGGCGAATGGTACTGGGCAACTGAGTCCATCCACATGCCCAGGCCATCGGTATCAAGAGCATCGCAGACATCATCGCTCGCCTTATCGAGTGCAGCGACAGTGTTTTGCGAGTCGGCCTCATCGGCCGTGAAGGCGCTGATCAAGGTCCGCGCGGTGCTTTGCGCCGTAGCCGCTGTTTCATCGCGGCCCTTTTTGCGAATGCGGGGAATACGTGAATCCAGACGCTGGACGGTGTCGAGCATCAGCGCGGGAGACAGAGGCAACGGCAGGACCCGGTCGGCAAAGGGGCGAACGGCTGCGGAGTACTGCTTGGTCACCTCAGGCGGTAAGCACACAACGCGTGGCTTGGCCACCAGCTTGTAACGCTCCAGCCACATGAAAAGAGGGTGCAAGCCAAATTCAGGAAAATCGGCGAATGCGATCACCACGAGGTCAGGCTTATGAAGCTCAACCGGCAGGGGCGCCAAGGGGACGTGGGTGTCGACGTGAAGTAGGCCATCAAACGCATCAAGCGATGAGGCGGCCAGTACAGAACCGTCTGTCAGGGCCAGAACTTTCATAGGTAGGCGTTTCCCCTTACGCAACACGCGATCGCCCGCGTCTTACCCTCATAACGCCATGCGGTAACACAAGCGTTAATTGCTCAGGCAAATGCGAACGATCAGGGGAGCCTACTGGCCGGCGACTTGCTCGGTGCGGTGCGCGCGAAGGATTTCAGCGCCTTCAGGGCTGGTCAGCCATTCATCAGCCATTTGCAGCGCCCGAGCACGAAGATCGGTATTGGCAAGCGCCAGATAACGCTCCTGCACAGGACGAACTTGATCGCGTTGCTCCGGCGTCAGTGCAAATTCTCCGGCGATGAGAAGCCATTTCAGCCCATCGGCAGGATGGGGGTCCAGGCCATCGGCACCGGTGAACAGGAGTTCGCCGAGTTCGACTTGTGCCAAAACATGGCCCTTGAGCGCGGAGAGCCGAAGCCACCTTCCAGCACGACGGATATCAACACCGCCGCCCTCACCGTGCAAATGCATCATGCCCAAACGATACTGGGCGTCTGGATCGCCGAAATAGGACGCCGCATAGGCGTAAATCTCACGCGAGCGAGACTGGTCAGGGTGGAGAATGTCGCCAATCCCATTCTGATAGTAGGAACCAAGCGCCACAAACGCATTGGCCACGAAACGCGCACGGGCCGTACCTGGCGCATCTTCGGCATGGGCGTTGGCAATCTGCGAATAATAGGTGAAGGCGCGCACATCGTCTTCATCGACCCCATCACCGACGGCATACATGCGCGCAAGCTTCCAGCGTGCAATGGCATGGCCGCCCTCGGCCGCTGATTCCAGCGCCTGCAGGGCCGTTGCTACATCACCGGAATAGTAGGCCGACGTGCCAGCGGCGAATGCTGCCATTGGGTCATCGACCCAGGCATCGGCCGACGGCGTTTGCGCCTTGGCTGCGCACACGCCAAAGCCGAGCGACAGCCCCATGGCGATCGCAGGCAATAGACGAGCGTGCGCGCCCAAGGCGCGTGTGAAGGACCTAAATGTCTGCATAAGCAACCTTTTCGGCCTTGCCGCCGGGGTGCGTAAGAGCACCATCGCGCGCGGGGCCAACAGTCTGTGCGTACTTCCACAAAACGCCGGAAGTGTGTTTGTTTTCGCGCGGTTTCCAGGCTTTTTTGCGCTCAGCAAGGTCTTTTTCGGTCAGATCGACCGTGATTGTGCCTTCAACCGCGTCGATGGAAATGATGTCGCCATCCTTCAGAAGCCCGACCGGGCCGCCGACGGCGGCCTCCGGGCCGACATGTCCAATGCAGAAGCCACGCGTTGCGCCTGAAAAACGGCCATCGGTGATCAGAGCGACCTTGTCGCCCATACCCTGGCCATAAAGTGCGGCCGTGGTGGAGAGCATTTCACGCATTCCTGGACCGCCCTTTGGACCTTCGTAACGGATGACCAAAACCTCACCCTCCTCATAGGAGCGGTTTGTCACGGCCTGGAAGCATTCTTCCTCAGAATCGAAGCATCGCGCAGGACCGGTAAATTTCAGGTTGCTCATACCTGCAACTTTAACGATCGCCCCTTCCGGCGCGAGATTGCCAACCAGACCAACAACACCGCCGGTTGGCGTGATGGGCTTGTTGGCTGGATAAATGACGTCCTGATCTTCGTTCCACTCAACGCTGGCCATGTTCTCGGCCATGGTGCGCCCGGTGACCGTCAAGCAATCGCCGTGAAGGAAGCCTTCATCGAGCAAGGTCTTCATCAGGAGCGGAATGCCGCCAACCTCGAAGAGATCCTTGGCGACATACTTTCCGCCAGGCTTGAGGTCGGCGATGTATGGTGTCCTTTTGAAGATCTCGGCGACATCGAAGATATCAAAGTCGATACCAACCTCGTTCGCGATGGCTGGAAGGTGCAGCGCAGCATTGGTGGAGCCGCCGGACGCGGCAACCACGGTGGCAGCATTTTCCAATGCCTTCCGGGTCACGATATCGCGCGGACGGATGTTGCGGGCGAGAAGCTCCATCACCTTTTCGCCGGCAGCGGCACAGAACCGGTCACGGATTTCATAAGGTGCCGGCGCGCCACAGGAATAGGGCAATGCCAGGCCAATTGCCTCAGCAACCGTCGCCATCGTATTGGCGGTAAACTGCGCGCCGCAGGACCCTGCGGATGGACAAGCGACCTGCTCCAACTCATGCAAATCATCGTCGGACATCTTGCCGACCGAATGCATGCCGACGGCTTCGAATACGTCCTGGACGGTGACCTGGCGACCGCGGAAGTTACCAGGCAGGATCGAACCGCCATAAAGGAATACCGACGGCACGTTGAGGCGAACCATTGCCATCATCATGCCCGGCAATGACTTGTCACAGCCTGCAAGACCGACCAGCGCGTCATAGCAATGGCCGCGCATCGTCAGCTCGACAGAGTCCGTGATCACGTCACGCGAAACGAGCGAGGACTTCATGCCCTCATGGCCCATGGCGATGCCGTCGGTCACGGTGATGGTGCAGAACTCACGCGGTGTACCGCTGGCAGCAGCAACGCCCTTTTTGACCGCCTGGGCCTGGCGCATCAGTGCGATGTTGCAGGGAGCTGCCTCATTCCAACAGGACGCCACGCCCACCAGCGGCTGGCTAATCTGATCTCCCGACAAACCCATCGCATAAAGGTAGGAGCGGTGCGGCGCCCGCTGTGGCCCGGAGGTCACATAGCGGCTAGGCAGCTTGGATTTGTCGAAGACTTTGGCGTCCATGGAAAAGTGTACTCCCGCAGGCATAGTGATAGGCGCAGAGGATACCAACGCCCGATTTTCGTTGGTTGCGCCCTTTTTGCCCGCGTGCAAGCCGTGTTCGCCCGAACTAGGGCCAAAAGGGGGCAGCATCCCCGCCTTCTCTTCTAGGCCACGCCATTCTGTTGCGCTGTTGCGTTCATGTCACAATCGACCCTGGCCGAAGGACGAGGCGTGCATTGCCGGCTCATTTTCTCGGCCGCTTTGACCGGTGTCATGGATTGTTTGCCGTCTTGATGTCTAAGGCTTTGGCGTTTGGGATTAACCAGGCCCATCAGGCCGGTTAGTGGGCACAAAGAGGACCGGCATGAATCATGATCTTTCAAACGTTGAGCGCCAAGCTGCGATTGGCAACAGCACGGCCTTGCCAAATGACGTGGACATGGCTGAGCCCAGTGAGGTCGTGACGCCAGCCGTGCGACCAGATCGTAATGACCCGGAGAACATTCGACGGCTCTTTGAAACAGGCGAGTATCCTTACAAAACCAAGATGCGCAGGCGCGTCTATGAGGCGCAAAAGGCTGATCTTCAGGTCGAGCTTCTCAAGGTTCAGCGTTGGGTTGAAGAGACCGGCGAGCGGATCGTGCTGTTGTTTGAGGGCCGCGACGCAGCCGGCAAGGGCGGCACCATCAAGCGCTTCATGGAGCATCTGAACCCGCGCACTGCACGTGTTGTGGCGCTTTCCAAGCCTACCGAACGCGAAGGCTCCCAATGGTATTATCAGCGCTACATTGAACATCTGCCGGCTGCCGGCGAGATCGTGCTGTTCGACCGGTCCTGGTACAATCGAGCGGGCGTTGAACGCGTGATGGGCTTTTGTTCGCCGCCAGACTATCTGGAGTTCATGCGCCAGACACCGGAGATCGAGCGGATGCTCACGCGGTCTGGCATTCGGCTTTTCAAATACTGGTTTTCTGTCAGCCAGGACGAGCAGTTGCGACGCTTTCGCTCGCGCGAAACCGATCCTCTGAAGCAGTGGAAGCTATCCCCCATCGACAAGGCATCCCTGGACAAGTGGGACGACTACACCGAAGCGAAGGAAGCGATGTTCTTCTACACCCACACGGCCGACGCGCCATGGACGGTGGTGAAGAGCAACGACAAAAAGCGCGCGCGCCTAGGCTGTATGCGGCACTTCCTCTGGTCGCTGCCATACCCCGACAAGGCACGCGAAATCGTCCGCGGGCCCGACCCGCTGATCGTTGGCCACTCAGGCGCCGTGATCGGCCGGGACGAGCACATTTTGGGTAAGACGCTGCACCCCAACGGGGTGGCCTAGCTAGGTTCGTTTTGGATTGGCCCAATACCGCCGATCAAAACTGATAGGAAAATCGCGCACGAACAACTTCAATGTTGCCAGTTGCGGTGAACGTTGTCGCCAGTCTGTACTCATCCTCAAACAGTTCATGGCGAAGGCCTTCTAAGCCAACCGTCCAATCAGGGTTGATTGCATACTCCAGGCCAGCGCCGTAAACGTACCCAAACTGGTTGGTTTCGGAAACGATCGTGGTCGTGGCCGATTCAAGCCGCACATGGCCCAAGAATAGCCCCCCGGTCGCATAAACGTGAAAGGCGTCAAAAGCAGCGCCGACACGCGCCCGTGCGCTCCCCAAAAAATCTGCATTCAGTCCTGATGCAAATCCGGGAACCCGGTCTCGTTCGAACCCTGAAATTGAGAAATCGACCTCACCGCCGAATGTCAGCCAGTTGGCCTGGTAACCATAGCCCAGAAAGCCACCGCCGAGACCACTTTCTGTGTTCTCAATTTTCCCTTCGATGGGATCATCTGTGTCCAACCAGCCATAACCAGCATGGGCGCCTATGTAGAATCCAGTCCATCGGTCCTGGAAGTCTTCATAGGAAACGATACCGGCAGAGGGTTCGAACCAATCGGAGGCCGAGGCACTTGCTGGCATTCCAAGCGCCGACGCAGTCGCAACTGCCGCAATACACTTGACTAGATTTGCGTTCTTCATGGTTTACCCCTGTTTAACAGTGATCAAACCAATAGAAAAACGTACTTAAGGAAGCGTAACTAACTCAACGTTAGCCATAACTTCTACTTGCGGTTTCTTAGCCAGCTTTCCAACTTCCGAGCGACGTACTTGGCCGGTAGGCCTAGCCCATCCGCTCCAGCGCCTCACCGACCTTGAGCTTCTCCGCCTCGTAACCGGCGCGTTTATCGCGTTCGCCTTGGACGACCTCTTCCGGAGCGCGCGCGGTGAACTTGTCGTTCGACAGTTTCTTGTCGATCCGCGCGATCTCTCCGTCGAGGCGGTCGATCTCTTTGGCCAGCCGCACGCGCTCAGCGCCAAGATCGATCACCTCGCCGACATTGAGGCACAGGGTCGTGCCACCGACCACGATCTGAACGGTGCCCTCCGGCGCGCCTACTGCTTCAACGAGGGCCTCGAACCGGCCGACGCGCTCAAGGACAGCCGCCTGGCTCTCAAGCCGATCACGGACAGTATCCGTAACACCGACAAGGCTCGCCGAAAGACGTGCGCCGGGAGGAATGTTCATCTCCGCGCGCACCGACCGGGTCTGCGTGATCAGATCGATCGCCCAGTTGATGTCGGCAGCAGCATCCGCGTCCGCGTAATCCAGCTCTGGCCAAGGCGAAAGGGCCAACGGCTGAGGTCGGCCGTCGAACCCGCCCGTTGCTTCCCAAAGCTCTTCTGTGATGAAGGGCATGAAAGGGTGCAGAAGAGCCAAAATAGTGTCGATGACATAGGCCATCGTCGCACGCGCTTCATGCATGGCCGGGCTGTCATCACCATTGAGGGTTGGTTTCAGAAGCTCCAGGTACCAGTCGCAGAACAGGTTCCAGGTGAACTTGTAGGCCGAGCTGGCTGCATCGTTGAAGCGGTACTCCGCAAGCGCCTCTTCTACTTCTTGAATGGCGCGACTGGCTTCTGTCAGGATCCAGCGATTGACCGGTTCTTTGACTTCGTCGACTTCAAACCCAAGGGTCAGAGCTGCACCGTTCAGTTGGGCAAAGCGCACTGCATTCCAAAGCTTGGTCGCAAAATTGCGGTAGCCAGCAATGCGGCTGGTCGCGAGCTTGATATCGCGACCCTGGGCGGCCATCGCGGCAAGCGTGAAGCGCACAGCATCAGCACCGAACTCGTCGATCAGGACGAGCGGATCAAGAACATTGCCCTTGGTCTTGGACATCTTCTGCCCGTGCTCGTCCCGGACCAGCGCGTGGATATAGATGGTGTGGAACGGCTCAACGATCTTGCCGTCCTCATCCTTCATGAAGTGGTTGCCCATCATCATCATGCGGGCAACCCAGAAGAAGATGATGTCGAAGCCGGTCACCAGAACGTCGGTCTGGTAGTAGCGGGCGAGCTCGGGCGTCTTATCGGGCCAACCGAGCGTTGAAAACGGCCATAGGGCAGACGAGAACCATGTGTCCAGGACATCGGGGTCCCGCGTAATCAGCTCTTCGGGATGGAAATTGTCGATCCGGTCCTCCAACCACGCCTTCCACGGTCCTTCGCTCGCCATATAGTGCTGGATGGCGTCGTTAAGCGCCGTTTCCTCGTCTTCAGCGACGAAGATGTGATCGTCCGGGCCGTACCAGGCGGGGATCTGATGGCCCCACCAGAGTTGGCGCGAAATGCACCAAGGCTCGATGTTCTCCATCCAATCGAAGTAGGTCTTCTCCCAGTTCTTTGGAACGAAGTTGGTCTTGCCTTCTTTGACCGAAGCGAGCGCAGGCTCTGCCAAAACCTTGGCGTCCAGAAACCATTGGTCGGTGAGCATGGGTTCGATGACGACCTTCGAGCGGTCGCCAAATGGCTGCATGACCTTCTTGTCCTCAACGAGGATCATCAAGCCTTCAGCATCAATATCGGTGACGACCTGCTTGCGTGCATCAAAGCGATCTAGCCCGCGATACTCATCCGGGACCAAGTTGATGGTGTCGACATGCTCTTCATCGGGCACTCCGCCTTCTTCGCGAAGGGTTTTCGCCTTGGCTGCCTCGACAGCATAAGTCTCACCATCCGCACGCATGCCACCGCGCTCGTCCATCAGACGGAAAAGCGGAATGTTGCCGCGCTTGGCGACCTGGTAGTCGTTGAAATCGTGCGCGCCGGTAATCTTCACCGCACCTGAGCCGAACTCCGGATCGGGATAATCATCGGTGATGATCGGGATCAGCCGTCGATGCTCTTTCGGGCCGACCGGAATCTCGCACAGCTTGCCGACAATCGGCGCGTAGCGCTCATCGGATGGATGAACGGCAACAGCGCCGTCACCAAGCATGGTTTCCGGTCGCGTGGTGGCGATGGAGATATAGTCACGCTCCTCGCGCAGCGTGACGTTCCCATCCTCGTCCTTCTCGACATACTCATAGGTAGCACCGCCAGCGAGCGGGTACTTAAAGTGCCACATATGGCCATCGACCTCGATGTTCTCGACCTCAAGATCGGAAATCGCGGTCTCAAATTTCGGGTCCCAATTGACCAGTCGTTTGCCCTTGTAGATCAGGCCCTCATTGTAGAGCTCGACAAAGACTTTGAGGACGGCCTTGGACAGCCCCTCATCCATGGTGAAACGTTCGCGTGACCAATCGCAGGATGCACCAAGACGCTTGAGCTGGTTGAGGATCGTCCCGCCAGACTCTTCCTTCCATTGCCAAACGCGATCGATGAACTTCTGACGGCCCATCTCACGACGGCCCTCATTGCCTTCTTCGGCAAGCTGACGCTCGACAACCATTTGGGTGGCAATGCCGGCATGGTCAGTGCCTGGCTGCCATAGAACGTCATAGCCCTGCATGCGCTTCCAGCGGACCAGAATATCCTGAAGCGTATTGTTGAGCGCATGGCCCATATGGAGCGAGCCGGTAACGTTGGGCGGCGGAATTACGATGGAAAAGCTGTCCATGCCGGGCTTCGAGCCGGCGCCAGCCGCGAAGGCGCTCGCGCTGTTCCACATTTCGTTGATGCGCGCCTCGATATCGGCGGGCGCAAAGGTCTTGTCCATCGTCATGACATCACAGATGTTTTGGTAGAGATCAGCGCCCGTTAAAGGCGTAGCAACACCGGCCTGTCAACAGCCGACAGGTCGCTGAGATAAGGGCTCTAGCGAGCCGGGCCAAGATGGAATGATTGGCCGCCTATCAGGTGCGAGGCCCGCGGCGGGCGACACGCTCAATTTCCTCGCGCACCATCTTTTCCACCATTGTGGGGAGATTCTCATCAAGCCAGCCTTTGAGCATGGGTCGCAACATGTCCTGCACAAGGTCTTCAAGTGTGCGGGCGTTGCCAGACAGCATGGTGTTGGCGAGGTTCGCAAAGGCGGCTGAGACGGCCTGATCGGCATCCTGGGAAAGGAGGTTCTCACCGATTGGTTTGGTGGCTGCGGCCGGAGCAGCAGGCTCAACGGTTAGGACGTCTAACTCAGGTTCTGGTTCTGCCTGGGGCTCTGGTTCCGGCTCAGCAAAATCCAGATCACTTGGCGGATCGAAAGGCTCCTCTGCCATTTCAGGCAAAGTGCTGAGATCGAGAACATCGTCCTCGTCGTCGGCTTCGGGCTCATCCTCGACTGGCTCGGCCTCTTCCAAAGCTGGCGGATCGAATTCTTCTTCTGCCAGAGCTGCGGCGTCAAAAACATCTTCGCCGTCATCGTCGGACTCGTCTTCGGCCTCAGATTCGTCGCCGACGGCAGGCGCGTCAGCGAAGAGCGCATCCAAATCCGCTTCAGAAATGGTTTCGCCGCCGCCATCAGCCTCATCATCAGGCGCAGCCGTCTCCTCACCCTTGTCGGCTTCTTCCTCGCCGGTGGTCTCTTCGTCGGATATGATCTGACGGATCGACGCCAGGATCTCCTCCATCGACGGTTCAGCGTTGGCGCTAGACTTGGACATGACGCACCGCTTGCGTTGGCCGCTTTTCGCTCACCCAGGGTCTGCCACTTAATCGTCGCAAACAAAAAGACGCGCGAAACCGGTCTGATTCGATTGGCCTATTACAACCCGACAGGGGCCACCAATCCAGATCAACAGATGACTGGGCGCGATAATTGGGGATAAGCGATTAACGAGGCGTAACCATAAAGCATTGCGCCGAGCCGGCTCGAGGCAACGGACCCGGCCGACTATGCGCGATAAAGGACGGCCTTAGTCGCCGAAGATGACGCCGCCGCGCCCGTCGGGTGTGCGCAAGCCATGCCAGCGGTCACGCACCGCGTCGTAGTGCTCTGTCGGATTGTATTGGGCGACCTGCAAGCCAAGCTCTTCGGCCGATAGTCTGCCGAGGGCGGACGCCAGCGAGTAAGAGGCGACCACGAGGTCACGACGTGCATTGATCTCATTGATGCGTGCGGTGATCACGTCTTCCTGCGAATCGAGCACATCAAGCGTTGTGCGCTGACCGACCCGCTGCTCTTCGATCGTGCCATCCAGCGCAATCCGCGAGGCAGCAACTTCTGCGGCGGAGGATTCGATTTGGGCGCGCGCCGCTTCCAGTCCACCAAAGGCGCTATAGATAGCCGCACGCACCTGTTCGCGCGACACATCCAGTTCCAAACGACGCTGACCCAATGTCTCAATGGACTGACGGACCTGCGAGGAGGCACGGCCTGCCTGATAGATCGGGACAGACAATTGTAACGAAGCTGCCAGACTGTCGTTCGGACCGCCGGCACCGGTTCCGCCTTCCTGCCAGGACCGGCGGGCGGTGCCGACAAAATCCAGAGAGGGCAAAAGTGCACCCTCGGCGATCGCAACTGCGCTCTGCGCGACATCAATGTTCGCGCGGGCCGCAACGATAGCCGGATGGGTGGCAAGGGCATTGTCCAGGGCACCTTGGAGCGTCGCTGGAATACCGCGTGTCAACGGGCTCGGCGTGACCAACTGTCCTGGATCGTTTCCAATGACCTGTCGGTAGACGGCATTCGATGTCGTCAACGCGGCACGGGCGGCGCTTACCTGCGCCAGCGCAAACGCGCGGCGGGCGTTCGCTTGTGCGACATCGGTACGAGTGCCCTCACCCACATCGAACCGTGCTCGGGCAGCACGGACCTGCTCATCAAGGAAGGCGACGTTCTGCTCGCGCAGGCGAAGGATCGCCCGGTCGGCGAGCACATCCATGTAGGCCTGAACGGCGGAGACGAAGATGTTCTGCTCAGTGTTGTCCAAACCGGAACGGCCGGCGGCGACAGCCGCTTCAGCCTGAGCGACCGAGTTCTGCGTCTGAAATCCACGAAACAAGGGTTGCCGGACTTCGACCTGCAGGACCGACTGGGTGTTCGACCCATCGTTGTTGGCCATGCCATCGGGGCGTAAGCGCAGCGACGTGGCGGTGACCGATCCGGTGCCGGTGACTGTCGGACGATAGCCCGCAAGCGCCTGCGGCACACCTTCGTCGGTCGCGCGCAGTCCGGCGCGGGCGGCATTCAACTCGGGATTGTGCTGGTAGGCTCGCGCAAGCGCTCCGGCCAGGGTTTCAGCATGCGCCGGGATTGCCATCGCCCCCAGTAAGGCGGCGGCCAGAATACCACCCAACACATTGTTACGCTTGTACTTTGTCATTGAAAACGCCCGTTGAAACCGCACCATCTGCAAGCTGATGGCGGACTTTAACCACACCCACCACGGCCTTGTATTTACCGTTTGTTAAGGTTGCGAAACCCGGTGCGCAAGCGGCTCTTACATTTTGTGATGACGTCTAGTGCCATTCAGCGCAGGCGATTGCCGACTGCGGCAATTGCGCAACGGTTCCGCAACGTCACCAAAATGCGGATTGGGGAATTTCGAATGGGTCTTGAGGTTAGAACGCGAACGCCTGTTCGCGCTCGAAGCCCGGTACGGCAGGCGCGGCACAATTGAAGAGCGGAACGACGGTGTGGCCATCGCCATCGCGGTGGATGCTGACTGCTCTGCCGGCTCCACCAGAACCCAAAACAGTGATCAGGACACCATCTTCGCGAAGCTGCTTGACCAGCGCCTCTGGGACGGCATCAATTGCGCCAGCCAAGAAGATGGCATCGAACGGCCCCTCTGCGGCCAAACCGTCGGCAAGGTTTCCCTGCACCATGGCGACGGTATCAATATCGGCAGCAGCAAGCGCATCGGTCGCTCTGCGGACCATGGCATCACTATGCTCAACCGCGAGCACCGAGCCGGCCAGGCGCGACAGAATGGCTGACGAATAGCCTGTCAGGCATCCCAGATCCAAAACGACGCTGTCGGCGTTCAGATTGGCGGCCTGAACCATCCGGGCCAGATGCATGGGCCGGATCATCGGCCGAAGAAGATCGCCGTCGGGAATGTCGATTTCGGCGTCGCTATACGCCAGCGCTCTTTTGTTTTCGGGCACGAACAGCTCTCGGGGGATATCCAGAAACGCCGCCAGAACCTGATAGTTCGACACATCAAACGGGCGCAGTTGGTTGTCCACCATCTTCACGCGTTGTTCGGTCATAGGCATGCGTACACTTCTCCCGATATAGCCCGACGATCCCCGTGGAAGCCCTTATGCAAGTGGCCAACGCCCAACGCAAGACAGAAGCGTGCCTTCGGCCGTCCATGGCGCATCGACGTAATTCTGATAACCGTTTGGCCGAAAGTGCGTCCAAATACACTTGCGTGAACCGTTTGAATGGGTAAGAGACCTGTCTTCGTTACATCTAAGACATGCACGCCATGACGGATGTGATGGATCCTGTGTCAGGCCTCGTGGCGGAGTGGCTACGCAACGGACTGCAAATCCGGTTACCCCGGTTCGATTCCGGGCGAGGCCTCCAGACACGGATCACCTTTCTTGCGCCGCGCCATCCACTGCTGGATGAACCTGCGACAAGGGGGCTAGCGCCCGGCAATTGGCTTTGCTATAGCGCCGATCTCACACGGTGATCCCCGATAGCTCAGTTGGTAGAGCAAGCGACTGTTAATCGCTGGGTCGTAGGTTCGAGTCCTACTCGGGGAGCCAATTTACCTTCGAAATTTGTGAGTTTTACCAAGGACTTGAGCGTATGCTTGAGTCTTTTTTTGTGCGCGACCGACTGATCCGTAGGTTCGTTGATCACGTAGCAACACCAACAGCCGACCCGCCACGGGTCGGACCATGATGGTGTTATCACATTGAGCCGCAGCAACGCGCCGATCCTTGTCTGGTTCCGGGACGACCTTCGCATCGACGATAATGCCGCGCTGTTGGATGCTCATCGTTCGGGACAACCAATCGTTGCGTTTTTCTGCTTTGACGAAGGCACCGAACGCTCGTTAGGCGGAGCGTCTCGTTGGTGGCTGCACCACTCTCTTGCGACCCTTATCGACACCTTGACCGCGCATGGCATCCCGCTGATCCTGAAGCGGGGCGACGCTGCTGTGATGCTGGATGCCGCAATCGCGGAGACGGGCGCCGACACGATCGTTTGGAACCGTCGCTACACGGCGGCAGGCATCGAGCAAGACAAACGAATCAAGGCAGACCTCCTTGCGCGCGAGATCATGGCGCGCAGTTTCTCCAGTCATTTGCTGCACGAACCCTGGACCGTGAAGACCGGTCAGGGCGGTCCGTTCCGGGTCTTCACACCCTTTTCACGGGCGGCACGGGCGGTTGGGACGCCGGCGATGCCTGTCCCTGTGCCGACCGGCATGCAAGGCTGGGATGGCGGACCCGATCAAAGAGCCGCACATGAGGCGCTTGCCGCACTTAGCCTTCGTCCCACCAAGCCCGATTGGGCGGTAGGCTTAAGGGACACATGGAGACCGGGACCCGATAGTGCGGCGGATCGGCTGGCATCCTTTTTGGATGAGAAGCTCAACAGCTACAGCGATAAGCGTGACATGCCGGGCATCGAAGCAACGACGCGGCTTTCCGCGCATCTGCGGTTTGGCGAGATTTCCATCCGCCAACTTTGGCACGCCGCGGAGACTTCGCAAGCGTCCAGTAAGGCCATCTTCAAGTTCCATCAGGAGCTGTTGTGGCGGGAATTCTCCTACCACCTCCTCTATCACTATCCTGATCTTGCCGAGGTGAACTATCAGGCGAAGTTCGACAGCTTCCCTTGGGCCGATCCGTCGCAAACACCGGCACATGCTTCGCTCGAGGCGTGGCAGAAAGGGCTGACGGGCTACCCCATCGTGGATGCCGGGATGCGCGAGCTTTGGCACACCGGTTGGATGCACAATCGCGTTCGGATGGTGGTGGGGTCCTTCCTCGTCAAACATCTGCTGATCGATTGGCGCGAGGGTGAACGTTGGTTCTGGGACACGCTGGTGGACGCTGACCCGGCGAACAATGCGGCCAGTTGGCAATGGGTTGCCGGAACGGGTGCGGATGCGGCGCCCTACTTCCGTGTGTTCAACCCCATTTTGCAGGGCGAGAAGTTCGATGGCGATGGCGCCTACACGCGTCGCTGGGTGCCCGAGCTTGCCAACATGCCAGCACGTTTCCTCCATAAACCCTGGCAAGCCCCTGCAAATGTTTTGAAAAATGCAGGCGTACGACTGGGCGAAACTTATCCCGACCCTATTGTCGATCATGCATTGGCGCGCGACCGCGCACTCGAAGCCTTCAAATCTCTACCCAAGGCGGCAACTGCCGCATGATCTTCCGCTCATCCCCCCGAAAAACCCTTCTCAGAGAGTTTCCATGGCAACCATCGCAGTGATCGGCTCAGGCATTTCTGGCAACGCAGCAGCCTGGGCCTTGCATAGCTTTGGCAACCATCAGGTGACGCTCTACGAGACCCGGCTGCGACCAGGCGGTCATTCAGCAACGGTGGATGTCCACTACGGTGATGCAGTTCTTTCGGTCGATACCGGCTTCATCGTCTACAATGGCCGCAACTACCCCGATCTGACCGCCATGTTTGCCTATCTTGGTGTGGCCACCGAGTGGAGCGACATGAGCCTGGGTATTTCCGTAGGCGATGGTGCACTAGAGTGGTCAGGCGATTCCCTGGACGCGGTGTTTGCGCAACGGCGCAACTTGGCTTCACCGCGTTTCCTGACGATGTTGCAGTCGATCTTTCGCTTCAACAAACAGGCCATGCGCGACCTTGAGCAAGGCGCACTGTCTGGGCTGTCGCTGGGCGATTACCTCAAAAAGAATCGCTATCCGCGCTGTTTCATCGAGGACTATCTGGTGCCCATGGGCGCGGCCATTTGGTCAACGCCCGACGCCCAGATGATGCATTTCCCGGCGGAGAGTTTTCTTCGATTCTTTTCCAATCACCGACTTTTGGAACTTCGTCCGCCGGAATGGCGCACGGTAACCGGTGGCAGCCGTAACTATGTTGAGAAGCTGGTGGCGCCGCTCGGCGACCGTGTCCTTCTGGGGCGCAAGGTGACCGATGTGCGGCGCGTCGAAGACGGTGTTCGCGTGACGGATAGTTCTGGCGATGAGCGGGTCTTTGATGAGGTCGTTATGGCCGCTCATTCAGATCAGTCGCTAGCCATGTTGTCCGATGCCAGCGAGGCGGAAGCTTCGATCCTATCGGCCGTGCCCTACCGTCCGAACACGGTCTATTTGCACCGCGACCCCAAACTGATGCCAAAGCGGCAGAAGGTGTGGGCAGCATGGAATTACATGTCAGCTGGTCGCCATGGTGCAGAGCGCAATGACGTTTCGGTGTCTTATTGGATGAACAAGCTGCAGAACATCGATCACGACAAGCCATTGTTCATCTCGCTCAACCCGTTGCATGAGCCTGACCCGGATTTGGTGTTCCTGAAGACCGAATACGATCATCCGCAGTTTGGTGCTGAGGCGCTGGACGCGCAACAACGCCTGCCATCGGTTCAGGGCAAGAACGGCGTTTGGTTTGCCGGTGCATGGACAGGCTATGGCTTCCACGAGGATGGCTTGCGATCCGGCCTCGACGTCGCTGAAGCCTTGGGTGCGACCGCTCCATGGCGCCGTGACCTTGATCCCACCGCTGATGTGGATCTACCGGACGCTGTTGCCATAGCGGCCGCAGAGTAGCCGGCTAAGGGATTGTTTGCATTGCCGAACGCCTTGACGCGGCCCCACTTGCGCCCCAGCCTATCCAACATGGAGACAGCTTTTACAGCGCTGAACGAATTGGATGACACCCCGATGTCGGGCGTGTTTCCAGGCGGTCACAACCGCCCACAACCTCTGCCGCACGCTGTGCCGCCGACAGCTCCCCTGACGCTCTATAGCGGCACTGTCATGCACCACCGCATGCGGCCGAAAACCCATCGCTTTTCGTACACGGTCTACTCGGTTCTGATGGATCTTGACCGTCAAAGTGAGATTGGCGGGATGAGCCCGTTCCTCTCGCACAATCGGTGGAACCTGTTTTCCGTTCACGACAAGGATCACGGCCCTGCCGACGGCAGCAACTTGCGCGATTGGGCCGACAATATGCTCGACAAGGCTGGTCTTGGCGTGCGGGCAGCACGCGTCCTGCTGTTGTGCTATCCGCGCATTCTAGGCTTCGTGTTCAATCCGCTGTCGGTCTATTACGCCTATGATAGCGCCGACCGGCTAATCGCGGTGATCTATGAGGTTCGCAACACGTTCGGTGAGCGTCATGCCTACGTGGCGAAGGTCGAAGACGGGCAGTTGACGCCCGCTGGCCTGCGTCAGGGTCGTGACAAGCTCTTCTTCGTGTCGCCCTTCATGGACATGGCGATGCGCTACACATTCAACCTGAAACCGCCGGGCGAGAGTATCACAATCCGCATTCTGGAAACTGATGCGAAAGGACCGATGCTTTCGGCGACGTTTCACGGTGAAGCCAAACCTGTGCGCAGCCAAACACTGTTTGCTGAAGCTCTGCGCGTGCCCTTCCTGACCATGAAGGTGGTGGCGGCGATCCACTACGAGGCCTTGCGCCTTTGGTTGAAGGGTATCAAACTAAAGGCTCGTCCGCCTGCCCCTGTGCGGTTTAGCCTTGTGGATGGGCATCTGGGTGAGGCGCCAAAGGCGGCCCAAACTGGCGACAACAACACTGGCCAAAGCCAGGGAGCGCTGACTGGAGGACCGACATGACCATGGACATGATGGCCCGCGATACGCTGGCAACGGGCAATGATGGCGCGAAACGTCCGTTTCGCCTGCGTGACTACACGCCGCTCACGCCAGACAATTTCAAGGAGCTGACACGGCCCCTACCCCGCGCGGTCCGCCGTGCGCTGGGTTTTGTGATCGGCCTTAAGCAGGGCACCCTTGCCATCACGCTTCCCACCGGAGAGCGCTTCCGCATTGAGGGCCGCATCAAAGAACCGGTGGCTGATTTAGAAATCCGCTCCTATGCCTTTCTTGGCAATGTCATCAAGCATGGCGACATTGGCGTTGCTGAAAGCTTCATGGCCGGCCACTGGACGTCCAGCGATGTGACCCAGTTTCTTGAGCTGTTTTGCTACAATGAGCAGATCATTCACGAGCGGATTGATGGCAATCCCGTCGCGCGCGTGTTGCTTCGCTTCAAGCACTGGCTGCATCGCAACACGCGCAGGCAGGCACGCCGGAACATTTCGGCCCATTATGACCTTGGGAACGGCTTCTACCAGGAATGGCTGGATCCCTCGATGACCTATTCATCGGCGCTCTATCAGACCGGAGCAAACGATCTGGAGAGTGCCCAGAGGGCAAAGTATGCCGCTCTGGCAGATGCGACGGGGGTCGCCGCTGGGGATCATGTGCTGGAGATCGGCTGCGGCTGGGGTGGTTTCGCGGAGTTCCTGGCCAAGGAGCGCGGCGCGTTCGTCACCGGTCTGACCATCAGCCAGGAGCAGTTTGACTACGCCACGGCGCGCATGGAACGCAACGGCCTTTCCGATCAGGTGGACATCGTTTTCCAGGATTACCGTGACGAGAAAGGTATGTATGACCGCATCGTCTCGGTGGAGATGTTCGAGGCCGTCGGTGAAGCCTACTGGCCGGCCTACTACGAGACCCTGAAGAAGCACCTGAAGCCATCAGGCAAGGCTGGGCTTCAGATCATCACGATCCAGGACCGCTTCTTTGAGCATTATCGCCGGGCGACGGACTTCATCCAGCACTATGTGTTCCCCGGCGGCATGCTTCCCACGCCAGACCATCTGCGCTCTTTGGGAAAGGATGCCGGCCTGGTGCTTGAGGAAGAACTCATCTTCGGCCGTGACTATGCCAGAACGCTGAGGGAGTGGCGCGACCGCTTCCAGTCTCAATGGGATGTGATTGCCCCGATGGGCTTTGACGAACACTTCCACAGGCTGTGGCGTTACTACCTGCACTATTGTGAGGCAGGTTTCCTGGCTGGCAACATTGATGTGCGCCAGGTCGTCTATGCTCATGCGGACGACGAAAGCGGGAAGAGCTAGGCTCCGTCGAGCGGTTTGCCACGCCATCCGGTCGTGCGCGAAACGATGGCGTGGTACCAATCGAACGGTAGTAGCCGCAGAAATTTGAGCTGATAGGTGAAACGGCGTGGGAAGGTGATCTCAAACCGATCCGTTTCCAGACCGTCAGCCATGCGAAGTGCTGCGTCATCCACCTTCATCAGGAAGGGCATATCAAACGGATTCTCATCGGTTGCCGGCGTTTCGACAAATCCGGGATTGACCACTTGAATGGTCAATCCCATCCGCTCGGTGTCAAAGCGTAACGCTTCTGCCATGTTGATCAGTCCAGCCTTCGTTGCTCCATAGGCCGATGCCATGGGAAGCCCGGAGTATCCAGCAACAGAGGCGACGAGCGTGATCTTGCCTCTGCCTCGCGGTTTCATCACGTTGATGAGCGGAACCACGCAGTTGGCCGTGCCCTTCAGGTTGACGTCAAACGTGGTGTGAAAGGCTGAGAGATCTGGCTTCGTCGCGTCAACCGGAATGTAGATGCCGGCATTGAGAACGGCCGTGTCGATGCCGCCCCAATCTTCGGCCATCGCCACGACCTCTTCCATGCGCTCAGCGTCGGCCACGTCACCGGCGGCGATTTCGACCTGAAGATCAGGGCGGCTGGCAAGGATTTCATCACGCAACGACGCAAGCGCATCTGCTTTGCGGGCTGTCAGGATCAGTCGCTTTCCCCGTTCGGCCAACTCAAGAGCAAGTGCCCGACCAAGGCCGGAACTTGCGCCTGTTATCCAAACCAAAGGCGCAGAAGAGGGTGTTGTTTGGTATGTCATGAAGGCCGATGGGAGCGTGAGTGACGTGGTTTCGCGCGCTCAAAAGCAGAAAGCGCGCATCTGCATCCCTATACGTACCGCGCGCCCGATGGGTTCAATCACAACGAAAAACGCGCACCCGTTAAGATGCGCGTTCAAGCAATGAGATCGAATTGTGTGTCAGCCTAGCGGCGGAACGAGTTCATCAACCGGCCGATCGGACCGGTCAATTCTACTGGCGCGTCGACGACGGCAAAACAGATGCAAACCTCGCCCTTGTCGGCCACTGGCTTGTGGTTGATGTCGTCATCGGCAAAAGCAATATCGCCGACACCATAATGGCCAGATTCATCGGAAAAGCCGCCCTGGAGAACCAGCGTGATTTCGGCGCCATGGTGTGTGTGAACAGGCACCGCTTTCCCGCTATCGATCCGTATCAAGCTGACTTCAGCGCCGTTCTTTTCCGGCAACTTGTATTCCGCTAGGCCAGGCATGACCGACTTCCACGGCACGTCAGCCATCGGCATACCGATGTAAGACTGCAAAGCCTTCGGCATCGAGGACGCCTCGTCATCGGCTTTGGGACCAGAATCGATCATCTTCCAGATCGCATCCAAGGAAGCGTCACGATTGGACAACTCCACGGGCTCGACAGCGTCCAGAACGTGCGAGTCAAAGCGCACTTGCTTGTCAGCGCTGACAACCGAGCCAACCGTTTCGATATCTGACAGCCAAGAACGAGCATCAGACGACAACTCCAAATGGCTTTCCATCAGAACGCGAACCGGCTCCGATAGAGAACCCAGGGCGTACTCGGCCATAAGGCCGGACACCATGTCGTTCTGACGTGTGGCAACAATTCCCATTTTACGCTCTCACTGCGCTGCCCATCAAAGATGCATGGCTATTGAGCATCTTGTAATGGAACTCCCGATAGTCTCTTTCCCGACAAACAACCAAATTTCTGAAAACGGTTTCGAAGCCATCTCGCCGTTTTCGAAGCTGTCCTTACCACTCTTACGCTAAGAGGTAGATGTCGGATCAGTCTGGCCGTCACTCTGTTGTCATAAGGACAAACAGACCACTTCCAGTCTCCCTCCAATATGCCGGCGAGTCTTGGGTGGGAGCAAGATCGAGCGATGGACAAACCGAACGGCGATTGCCAACGCCCGCGGAAAGGGCGAATGGACCTGGGAGGTGCGCAGTATCTATCGGCGCGTTGCCAATGGGCAGGTGATCTGGTCAAAGCTTTTGGTGATCTAACAGCGGCATTGAGACCAGGAGCAAGACGCCTTGGAAGCGCTTTTTCAATCTGACTCTTACCTGCGAAGTGCCGACATCCTTGTCGATCAGATCACCGAGGACGGCATCGTTGTCACAAGATCGCTGTTCTATCCGCAGGGTGGCGGCCAACCGGGCGACCAGGGAACTGTGGAACTGAGCGACGGCACTCAGTTACCGGTACTCAACACGCGTTATACGACTGACCGATCAGCTTGCGTGTTGGTGCTGTGCGAAGGCGATGATGACCGGATGCCGGATGCTACGGCGGCCCTTTCTGCTGGTTCCATGGTTGCCGGGCATATCGATTGGCCCCTTCGGTACCGCTTTATGCGGGTTCACACGGCGCTGCATCTTCTTTCCGTTGTCCTGCCCTACCCCGTCACCGGCGGGCAGATCAGCGATGGCCAGGGGCGGCTTGATTTCGACATCTCCGATGCTGGCCTCGATAAGGACGACCTCACAGAGCGCCTCCAGGCACTGGTAGATGCTGACCACGCGGTGACGTCGGAATGGATCACCGATGCGCAGCTCGATGCGCAGCCAGAGCTTGTGAAGACGATGAGCGTGAAGCCACCGCGTGGCTCGGGAAAGGTTCGCCTCATCCGAATCGGCGATATCGATCTGCAACCCTGTGGTGGAACGCATGTGCAATCCACCGCAGAGATCGGGCCGGTTGCGGTCACCAAGATCGAGAAAAAGGGCAAGCAAAATCGTCGTGTGCGTATCAAACTGATGAGCGACCAAGCTTAAGAAGGGACGGGGCACCGTGAACCGGGATGAAGTTTTTGTTTCACCTCAATGGCTGAAGGATCGGCTGGACCAGCCAGACATCGTGCCAGTTGATGCAAGCTGGTATCTGCCAGACATGCTCAAGGATGGCGCACGGCGCGACGCCGAGCGCGAGTTTGCCGACGGCCATATCCCAAGCGCCGTGTTCTTCGATCTGGATGCCAACAGCGACACCACGTCCGACCTGCCGCATATGATGCCCGATCCGGTGCGGTTTTCGTCAGCGGTCCGGCAATTGGGCCTTGGGGATGGGATGACGCTCGTCATCTATGATGGGCATGGGCTTTTCTCCGCACCGCGCGTTTGGTGGATGTTCAAAATCATGGGCGCGCGGCAGGTCTACCTGCTCGATGGCGGTCTGCCGGCTTGGATCGACGCCGGATTTGAGCTGACCGATTCCCCGACTCAGCGGACCGCGCGCCACTTCACGGCAAGGCTTGATGGTTCGGCGATTGCCGATGCGGACACGGTGTTGCATGCGCTCAACGACGAATCGGCCACATTGGTCGATGCCCGGGGAGCGGCGCGCTTTGCAGGAGAAGCACCAGAGCCAAGGCCAGGCGTTCGGTCAGGCCATATGCCTGGTGCCCGGTCCATGCCGTACACCGATCTGATCGCTGACGGGCAGATGAAATCAGCCGAGGAGTTGAAAGCGCTCTTTGCTGACCGTGACCTATCACTTGATAGCCCCATCATCACGACCTGCGGATCTGGTGTGACAGCGGTGACGCTGAAAATCGCCTTGTGGCTGGCCGGTGCGCGGGATGTGCGAGTCTATGACGGGTCGTGGGCGGAGTGGGGCACGCGCGAGGATCTGCCGGTAGAGACCGGCAGCGATCGCTGACGCCTGACGCTGCTTCAGCGGATGGGTGGGGCGTACATCAGCCCACCACGTGACCACAAATCGTTGAGACCGCGACCGATCCCAAGCTCAGATTCTGAGCCGATGGTATTGTCGAACACTTCGCCGTAGTTGCCGACCTGCGAAATCACCTGGAAAGCCCAATCGTTGCGAAGACCAAGCATGGCGCCGAAATCACCCTCGGTGCCGATTAGCCGTGCGATCGCTGGATTATCGCTGGTTCGGAAAGCTTCAATGTTCTGGCTGGTCAGGCCAAGCTCCTCGGCGTTGATCATCGCAAACAGAACCCAGCGTGCGATGTTGAACCAAGCGGCATCATCAGAGCGCACCGCCGGGCTCAATGGCTCTTTGGAGATAACTTCCGGCAGAACGAGATGGTCTTCCGGGTTCATCAGATTGAGCCGCTGGGCGAACAGTCCAGACGTGTCGTGAGCATAGGCATCGCAGCGCCGTGAATCATAGGCGGCAACAACCTCCTCCACATTCTCAAACGTCACCAATTCGAACGCCATGCCGCGCTGCTCAAAGAAGTCGTTGACGTTAAGAACCGTCGTGGTGCCCGCATTGGCACAGATCGTCGCATTGGAGAGTTCAAGAGCCGAGGTGATGCCCATCGCCTGGCGAACCATGAACGCCTGTCCGTCATAATAGTTGACGCCGACAAAGCTGACACCAAGCCCAGCTTCGCGTGCCATGGTCCAGGTGGAGTTGCGCGAGAGGATGTCGATCTCGCCATCGTTCAAACTGTCGAAGCGCTGTGAAGCCGGCAAGGATGTGAACTGAACAGCGTCGGCGTCGCCTAGCACCGCAGCGGCAATCCCGCGGCAGTAATCAACGTCGAAGCCGGCCCATTCGCCGTTCTCTTCCTGCTCGGAGAAACCGGGCTGTCCTTCCGAAACGCCGCACTGGACAAAGCCCTTGGCCAACACGTCATCGAGCGTTGATGCCGCATGGCTGTCGGCGGGAGTCAGTGACAAGGCCGTGAGCGAGAAGCAAAAAATCGCTGTTGCGTTTCGAAGCGTACCAAGGGGCGTCGAGAGAGCTCGAAAGGAAGGTCGGGGCGGAAAGGTCTGCATACGCCTACATCTCGACAAAAAAGCGCGCCGCGCACACCCGCCCTTGTGCCACGATGTCTAGCCCTGTCAAAAGCTTTCCTGACGTGACCGGTAAGATAGGCCAAAAAAGGGCGCCAGACCGGTCTGCATGTTACCAAAAAGGCTTAGAATGACCGAAACGCCGCGATCCAAATCCCCTCGCCCCGATCTGCAAGGCCTGGGAACGGAAACTCTGCTCACTCATGGCGGGCGCGATTCGCATAATTTCCATGGTTTCGTAAATCCGCCGGTGGTGCGGGCATCCACGGTTTTGTTCGACAGTGTCGAAGCGATGGAAGCGCGCGAGCGTGGCGACCCCGCTCAGCCGCGTTACGGCTATGGCCTGCAATCCTCTCCGCTGATCGATGCGCTGGTGGAGATGATTGACCTTCTGGAAGAATCAGCCGGGACGGTTCTGGTCCCCTCCGGTCTGGCCGCCGTCACGGTGCCACTCCTTGCGGTCACACGACCTGGCCTGCGGTTGCTTGTGCCCGACAACGCCTATTGGCCGACCCGCCGCTTCTGTGACGGCACCATGAAGCAGCTTGGTGTGGAGACGATCTATTACGATCCGCTGATTGGGGCGGAGATTGAGGATCTAATGCTGCCCGATGGAGGCAGCGTTCTGTTTTCCGAGGCACCCGGCTCGAACACATTTGAAATGCCCGATCTGGAAACGCATCTGGCCGCAGCCCGCGCCAAGCAGAACCTCGCTATGATCGACAACACCTGGGCGACGCCGCTCATCTACAAGCCGATTCCGGCGGGTTTTGATTTCTCGATCCAAGCCGGCACCAAGTACTATGGCGGCCATTCAGACCTGTTGATCGGAGCCATTTCGGCAAGCGAACGGGTTTGGAAGCAACTGAGGACGACACACAACGAACTTGGTCTTCAGGCCGGTACAGAGGAAATTGCCCTCACGCTGCGCGGCATGCGCAGCTTACAGGTGCGGCTGGAACGCCATGAAGCCTCGGCCCTGGCCATTGCGCGCTGGCTGGAGGGACAGCCGTTTGCATCGCGCGTTCTTCATCCTGCCCTCCCCTCCGATCCGGGACATGATCGCTGGCAAAGCCTGTTCGGCGGGCGCTCGTCTGGGCTGTTCGGTTTTGAGCTTGCGGGCGAGATCGACCACGCCCGCGGTTTCCTCAACAGTCTTTCGCTGTTTGGGCTTGGTTACTCCTGGGGGGGTTATGAGAGCCTTGCCGTGAAGGCCAACCTTTCCAACTGTCGGACCGCTCTCCCTTGGACCGGTGGGCCGGTCATCCGCCTCAACATTGGTCTGGAATCGGTGGACGACCTGATCGACGATCTGGCGCGCGCTGCCAAGGCCGCCGGTCTGCCCGTCGCCGCATAATGCAGACGAGTCAGGCCGCTGGCGCGTCCCCTTCCGGGCGTGCAGCGGCCCGGCGCTCGGCAAAAATCAGCCAGAGATTTCGCGAGTAAATTATGAGGCCCAGCGACTGACCGGCGATGAACACCGGGTCTTGGCGCACAATGGCGTAGATCAGCAACAGGATGCCGCCAGCCATGGAGAAGAACCAGAACGCGATCGGCACGATGGAGCGGCGCGCACGTTCGGACGCTATCCACTGAACGACGAAGCGCATCATGAACATGGATTGGGCAACGAGACCCCAAATGACCCAAACGTCGAAGTTCTCGACAAAGACCTGGTGGAGATAGGTGAGGACCGTATCGATCATCGGTCTGGGGATCCTTCCTTGGAATTGGTGCCTGTAACCTCGGACACGACCGGGCGGTGTTTCAGACGGCGCTTCAACCACCAAACGCCGAGCAGATCGATCGAGCCAATGAGCGCGCGATCAAACACGCCATACTTAGACACGCCGAACTGGCGCGGCCTGTCGATCACATCAACAAAATCAACATCATAGCCCTCACGCAGCACAAGTGCTGCCATGAAGCGGTGCCAGCCATCGAAGTAGGGCAGACGTCTAAAAAGATCGGCCCGCACTGCCTTCAGGCCACAGCCGGAGTCACGCGTCTTGTCGGCGAGCATCGCGCCCCGCAGACCGTTGGCAAAGCGCGAGGCGAAACGCTTCACGGCGGTGTCCTTACGCCCAACACGCTGACCGCCAACCATCCCGCAGTCCAGGCCGCGTTGCAGAAGCTTATCGACAAGCTGGGGCATGAAGGCCGGATTGTTCTGTCCGTCACCGTCTGTGCAAATGATGATATCGCCCTTGGCATGTAAAACCCCGGTGCGAACGGCAGCGCTTTGGCCAGATGAGTTCGCGTGGCGCAGCACGCGGACGGCTATATCGCTGTCTTTTCCGGCCTGTTGGGCCGCCTCGCCCGTGTCATCCGTCGAGCCATCATCGATCACAAGAACCTCAACTGCGCGGTCGCCCAGCGCGTTGGCGATCTCAGCGATCAGGGAAGGCAGGTTCTCAGCCTCGTTCTTGCAAGGAACGACAACTGATAGCATCAGCGCCGGACTGGCCGTCGATTCAACATCTGGCTTTGGGGTGGTGGCCGAAACGGTACTCAAGGGACAATCCGATGATGTGGCAGTCGATAGGTCTGGTTCGACCGGCATTTGGCCGGTGGGACGGCGTTCCCTACCCCTTCAGACCGTGAGGGGAAAGGCCCATCCACAGTTGGCGTTAAGCCCATAAGGTTCGAGGAAAGCCCTTTGTCATTCCCCGGTGGCCAGAACGTGCATGGTCAGTTCATCGCCGCCATTGATGTTGAGCCCTTCCACACGCGCCACCAACCGAATGTTGGTCGGCTGTGTGTCTTCTGAGAGCGCGCCTCGTCGGGCAGCCTCATACACGCCATCCAGGTAGGGCTGGTCGACAAAGGCTACACGGCACCCGCCCTCAGACAGAAACGCGGCAATGGCTTCCGGCTCACCGGTGATCCGAAGGTCTGTGCGCGTCATGAGGATGAGGCTCGGCTCATTGTAGCCAAGCGTTGCCAGTTGCGGGTCTTCGCAACGCACCGCATCCAGGGTCGCAACCAATTGCGGCGTGACCCAGATGGTGCGGGCAGCCGGAATGTGGTGCCCGAATGCCCCGGAGTAAAGGACGAGCGTGCCGGCCACGGTTGCCACCAGCGCGGCGCGGGCGTGTCCACGTATGATCAGAAGCGTTGCAGCTATGAGGATGATCGCGCCCAGCGCAGCCAGAATGGTTCCGAGAGGACTTATCGGATCACCGTAGACATGGAGGATGATCGGCATGCCAATTGCGGCGGCCAATGGGATGAGCAAAAAGAGCGCCTTGGCGATGCCGGCCCAGACCCCTTTGGGAATTTTTTCATAGACGATCATGCGGGCGGCGAAGATGGCAAGCGCCGGATAAATCGGCAGAATGTAGTGCGGCAGCTTGGTGGCCGAGAATTCAAAGATGAGCCAGGTCGGCACAATCCAGGCGACCAGAAAACGGGTTCCGGCGTCGCGCCACGTAGAGAGTGCAAACGGGATCGCAAGGAAAGCAAGCGGCGCCAGGGGCCATCCCAATGTGGGGAAGAACCCAAAAACAAAAGCGCCCGGCGGGACAAACGGGCGCTCCCGGCTTTGGCCAATCTTCTCAAACAGATCGCGCCCAATTGACTGTTCATAAAACTCGCCAGCCGACGTGATGCCAATCGCAATGAACCAGGGCAATGTGAGGATAAGCATCCACATAATGCCATAGGTCGGGCGCAGCCTTCGCAGCCAGCCGACCTTGCGATCAAGCAGTGAGGCCGCGACTGCCGTGCTGCCGATGACCATTGGCAGAATGGGCCCTTTGATGAGGATGCCTGCGGCGCTTGCCGTCCAAAACAGTGCCACATGCCAGGGTTTGACGCCGCTGTCGCGCTTCGACAGGAAAGCCCGGGCGAGCACGCCTTGTGCCATCAAGATCGTTGCAAAAAGCATCGCGTCGGTTTTGGCCAGACGCGCCTCCGCGCCAAGGAGGATGGTGATCGCCACCAGGAGCGCGGCAGCAAAGGCGATGGGTGGCGTACCCAGCGCGAGCGCAAGCCAGTAGACCAGCCCGGCGGCGGCAACGGCGCCGACGAAGGACACTGTTCGGTAAATCCAGATCGGCGCCTGTCCGTCCTCGGCACCGGAAATCTGAACCGCCACTGACTGGAGCCAATAGATCCCAATCGGCTTTTGGTAGCGGGCCTCGTTCTGGAAGCGGATGTCGACATAATCGCCAGTGGCGACCATCTGGCGGGTTGCCTGAGAGAAACGCGACTCGTCACGGTCTATCGGTGGGATCGTGGTAAAGCCGGGAATGAAAGCTGTGATGGCGACCAGGATTACGCAAAGCGCGGCGATGACCCTAACCTTGGCTAGGCCATTGAACACGGGCGTCAGCAAGGCCGCCCAGCCATCAACCCAACGCCAACGCGGCATGAACCGGGCAAACCCTGGCGCAGCCTGCGCAGGCTGCGGCTCTGCCGCTGGAAATGTCTCCGCGTCGGAGGCTACTTGCGCCGAGACCTCTTCAGGATCGCTCGCATCCGGCTCGTTGCCTGATTGTGATGGCGTTTCGCTGCCTGCCCAAAGCCCGGCGGCCTGTGCGTCAGCGTCGCTGATTACCGCCGACTGCGCGTCAACTGGCGCGGGCTTTCGTTTCTTGGCCTTGGCACCAGCTTTCTTTCTGACTTTGTCGGCCATGGGCAGAACGCTTACTTTCGGGTGTCCATTGATGGCCGCAGAAAAGGAGCCAAAACGCTTGCGGCGGCCTTGCGCAGGGAATGCGGCAGCCCAATGGCGACCCCGGCAGGATTCGAACCTGCGACCGTCGGATTAGAAGTCCGGTGCTCTATCCAGCTGAGCTACGGGGCCGGTCGCACTGCCTATAGGCTCTATGAGATGACAAAAGGTTGCTAGTGGGTCCAGGGTACGCGGCGGTCATGACGGAAATTGTCAGCATAGGCAACGCGTCGTCTGATCCGCGATTTGGGCTCTTCGACACGATAGGCAATGCCGTTGCGGCTCGCATAGGCAACGGCCTCGTCCTTGGTGTCAAACTTCAGCGAGATTTGCGCCTTCATGTCCGACGACGATGTCCACCCCATCAATGGCTCAACGGACCGCGGCTCGGCGCGATCATACTCAAGCACCCAAGACTTGGTCTTTCCAAGACCGGACTGCATGGCGGTTTTTGATGGTTGGAAGATGCGCGCAACCATAGGTACCTGCCTCTCCATTCCCAACTGTGCGGCCCGCCCTTAAAGGGTGACCGCTGAGATCAGCAAAAAATCGTGGTCGGGGCAGCAGGATTTGAACCTGCGACCCCCTGTTCCCAAAACAGGTGCGCTACCAGGCTGCGCTATGCCCCGAGACCGCGATTAATCAATGTTCACAAGCAGTTGCCGTCGTTAGGCAGAATCCCGATGCTTGTCAACGAGGTTGATCTAGCACTAAGCAGCAAAATTGGGAATAAAAAGTAGAGGGGGCAGCGAACACACCAGTTTGCGGCGCACCGGCATGACCAGACACCGCAGAGCTGCTCACCGCGTCAAGAGCGCTTTACCCGAACTCGCCGGGCAGTTCCTCATACTCATCAAATGGGCTGAACAGGCCACCATGGCGGGTCATCATGCCCAGATCTGCACGCTCCTGGACACGGCGTTTGGCCTGATCCTTGGTCGCCACAAAGCCATCGGCAATCAAGCCGCAAAGCGAGACCCAACGCCAGCCTTCCCCATCAGGGTGGATGCAGCCGAGACGATAGCCATCGTACCAGTATTCTCGGTAACCGGCGGTTGGAACGTCATCAATCGGGCGCGTGCCCAGCCATTGGCCTTGGCTTCGTTCAGGTTTGTGATGCTCGAAGTGATAGTTCATCGCTGGACCTGACTGCTCAGCAGCCACTCCCTTCATCCATTTGTAGCCGTAGCGAACGCCCATGGTTTCAGTGTCCTGGCTTTGGCCGGACCAGCCCGAGGGCATAGATGGGCGGCGACATGATTGGATCGCAGTTGAAGAGTTCTTCGGTCGCGAGGCTGACATTGATGGCAGCCGATGGGCAGGCACTTAAGCCGCAGGCTGTGGCCGCCAGCATGATGTTCTGGCCGATATGGCCAGCTTCGATCAGCACGACGCGGTAGGCATTGGCGTCGTCATACTTCCACATGGTGCGCTGGAAGTTCGCCTGAAGGACAATCAGGGCGTCCATGTTTTCCGGCCAGTCCTGACCGTTCAGGAACTCGCCGAAATCTGGAACGTTGTGGCCGGTCTGCACCAAGGCGCGCTCATGGGGGTCATAGGCCCAAACGCCCTCAGGAAGACCTTCAACACGGCGGTTAAGCACAAAAGCGTCGAAGGGATTCTTGGCGCCGCCCGACGGGGTGGGTTTGAAAACGATCGGGGCGCCGGCCTCGTTGGTGTCGATCGCCTGAACCCCAAGGGCATTGTTGAGACATGCACCCAGTTCCGCCAGCGTGACCGGCTCAGCGCCGGGATCGCGCATGGTGCGGCGACGATTGATGGTATCTTGAAGCGGAGCGTCCAGCATTTTTTCTGGAAGCTCGACGCGATCAACATCGTAGAAGCGCAATTCGTCGAATATCGATGCGGGCTGGGTCTGATCGTTTCGCAGCTTATCGCGCTGATACTGCAGAGCTTCTTCAACCGACACAATCGGCCGGTCGACAAGAGACGCATGATAAAGCGCGGTTGGTACACCCCAGCGCCACTCATCGTGATGCTGGCGCTCGCGGTTTTCAGCGTCCGACTCCTGCTCAATCAGGCAGCCTACGGAGACAAGGTTGGAGAGCTTGATGGACAGCGTATCATCGTCGGGAACACCCAGCGTCGTCGCGATTTCGCCTGTCTCGTGCCAATCGTTCATGGACATCATGAAACGAAGGGTGTCGACATTGCAGCCAAACTTCTTGTTTTGAAGGTAGTTGTGCGCAACCAGGCCATGGGTTGTGTCCGGGTAGAACACGAGTGTGCGAGCTGTCCGAAGCATGGGATCGACCCTGTTTTGGGGGAGACAAAGCCGATCCTGCGCCGACGCGCGGCGCAGGATCGGAAGTCGAGCTATGCTTAGCGCTTGTCGAAAGTCATAGCCGGCGTATCAACGCCTTCAACAGAGGTCACAACTTCAACGTTCAGAGCATCAAGAGACATGGGACTTTCCTCGTTTTCAAAATCGCCGCACACCGCGACGAGCAGAAAGTTGAGGAAGTGTTGCCATTCGAGAAGGCGCTATTCCTGCGTCACCCTTCGCGCTTTACGCTGCATTTTTCGCTACCTTTCGCACAATGGCTCGCTAAGCGTTCAAGGCAGCACAAATTGGAGCGCACTCATAGCGACGCATGAAACAAATCAAGACCTGCCAGGTTCACCCCAGTAGGCCTATTTAAGTCAGCTAAGCTGTATGGTGCTTTATTCGGCGGGCAGCGGCACGCCACCAAGAGCCTTAGGCATCTGGCCTAAGCGATCAGCTTCCATTTGAAGCAGATCGATAACCCGCATCGGGATATCGGGGCTGTCGATATCGTAGCTGTGCGATTGTCTGACCGTTTTCAGCAGCGGCATCGTTTTGGGTACTCGGGTCATGACCACGGCCATTATGGCCGGGCCGTCGATTGCCATGATCGTTGCTGTCCCCGATAGAACGAACTCATCGCAAGGTGCCGGCCGCATCAACAACATGCTCGGTTCCTGCAACCCGGTGGTATTGATCGCCGTAAAGAAGTAAGTGCCACGGCGTTCGACTACGACGCCCTCATGGTCCCCGCGGAACGCATGCCACCAGTTTCCTTTCTTCTCACCATGACCTGTGAGTCGACGAAACGTTGTGCACCTCTCCTCATGGCGAACAAGGACCACTGCCCGCACTATTTCCTTTGGAAAAAGCGACGACGCGTAGTCGCACCAATAGGCGCCTTCTGGCATGCGCACTTGTGATTGGTCGGTCAAGATATCCAAGACCCGAGCTCCGATTTCATCATCGGCATCTGTATGATTAGGCCGCCGGTCTAACCCGTTCAGGTCAAACAACTCTCCCTCAATTATGCCGAAATACTCGCAGATTCTTGCTAGATTCTCCTTGCTAGGCAAGGCGCCACCAGAGAGATATCGCGCGAATTGTTGCCGATTTATGGATAAATCGCGACAAACAGCGGAAACACTTGGGCGTTCATCGCACAATTCGCGAAGGTTCTTGGAGAAAACTTGCCTAACGTCCACAGCCAAACCACCCCACAGCCATTCGGGCGCCTATCGCGAGCCAGTTAACGCACGGCGCCGCAACTTATGTACGCAACGCCTGTTGGCTCGAAATCGTCACCGACTTGGTTTTGTCCTTTAACGGACGCCACAAGCCGGCATCATTTGCTGCCCGCCAGTCTTCAGTAAGGCGTATCGATAGCAACCCTTTCCCCGGATTGTCACCCTTCGTTAACGTCTTATTCTTGCTAGCGTTAAGTTTTGGGCGCCAAAAGACCACTAATCCGGGCGATAGGAGCGCACTTTTTGGTAGCTCTGCCGGTTAACGCAGGTCTGGATGTTGAACGACATCGCCGGCTTTGAGGCCAATCCGATCGGACGTTCCGGCGACAAATTCCAAGACCGCAACCACCGGGCCGCGCGAGCGCACAGAGCGAAGAGACAAGGGTTCGGTATCGCGCTCAATGCGATGAACCAAACCGCCTTCAGCGATGAAAACCATGTCGAGCGAAACATAGGTGTCGCGCATCCAGAAGGAGGCTTCGCGCGATTCACCGAAAGGAAAGAGCATGGCGTAGTCGTCGGCGAGTTCCCGGCGGTGCATGAGGCCCAATGCCTGCTCCTGCGGCGTGCGCGCGACTTCGATGGAAAACTCGTACTCGCCGCTATCTGTCGTCACGGTGAGCGATGAGGCCTCAAACGCATAAGCCCCAGGGGTTTGCGCCACCATCAGGAACGCCAAAGCCGTCAGCCAAACGATCGCAGCCTGCCGGGAAAAACTCATCACCATCCGCCAATGCTCTCCGAGGCAGAAGCGCCTTGCCTAGTGACTGGACGGAATGGAAGTCCCCGCCACCGGGCGCACTTCTGATGCCATGCGCCCCTTGGGGCCGTCACCATAGCGGACCAGAACTTCCTGCCCTGGCCGCAACTCGGCCAGACCATAGCGCCGGAGCGTTTCCATATGCACGAAAATATCTTCCGAGCCATCGCCTTGGGTGAGGAACCCAAATCCGCGAATGCGGTTAAACCATTTGACCTCGGCTTTTTCGAGACCGGAGGTCGGCGTCACGGTTACATGGGTCCGTGAAGGGGCAAGCTGGGATGGGTGCAGGGCGGTCGACTCATCCATGGACAGGATGCGCAAGGCCTGTAAACCGCGCGGGCGATCAAGCACTTCGCAGACGATGCGGGCGCCCTCATAGGCTGTCTGGTACCCGTCGCGTCGCAGGCAGGTAACGTGCAACAGCACGTCTTTCATTCCGTTGTCTGGAACAATGAACCCAAAGCCTTTTCCGGCGTCGAACCATTTGATCCGTCCGGCCACTTCAAAGACATCAAGCCCAGCCTCATCGCCCAGCTCTTCAAGAAGCTGAGGATCAAGAGGAGGTTTAACCGTCATTACCGCCAGCCCTATCACGCATTCCGCCACCAATACGTGCAACCACGTCCCTCTAACGCTTCAGACCCTTTGCTTCCCCAAAGCTATGGCTCTGATTCTCTTGCCAAGGATGCCCTTGGAAACCACGGCGCGGCAACCCCTTCACCTTATGTTTACCAACCTTTCACGGTACCGCTACGGCAAGCGCGATCAACCACTCGTAGTCCTTTGCCGGTATCAGGTGGGAGCATTACCCCGGACCCAGTGAGTCAAAAACCTGACCAATACGCTGATGGATCACCAGGTCAGCGTGAGCATCCGATGGTGTCGGTTCCTGGTTCACAATTACCAACCTGGCACCAGATTGTTGGGCAATGCGCGGAAGGCTGGCGGCAGGTTCAACCGCCAGCGAGGACCCGATGGCCAGAAACAAGTCGGCATCGCTGGCAACACCCAAAGCGTCTTCCAGTGTTTGCTGGTCGAGAGATTGGCCAAAGGAAATCACAGCTGCCTTCACCCATCCGTCGCAGGACGGACAGCGCGGTGCGCGGCCAGTGTCGTCGATCAGGGTCCGGACAGTTGGAAGGTCCATCGGCCGTCGGCAATCAAGACAGGCGCCGCGCGTCGCATTGCCGTGGATCTCAACCACTCGCCGAGGTCGGCAGTTGGAACGCAGATGCAGACCATCAATGTTCTGGGTGACGAGACCGCGCAGCTTGCCCACGCGATCAAGCGCGACAAGGCCGCGATGGCCGGCATTTGGCTCGGCGCGCGCAAAATCCTCATTCATGATGAAACGACGCCGCCAGTCTTCCAGTCGCGCCTCCTCGCTCGCCACGAACTCCTGATAGGTGATCGGCTGCATTTGCGACCAGATACCGGTCGGGCTCCGGTAATCAGGAATGCCGGATTCTGTGGAAATGCCGGCCCCAGTCAGCACACCAATGGACCGCGCATTGTCGATCAAAGCGCGCAGCGCGCGGGCTGAATCATCGGCCATTGCGCCGGTTGTCCGCGATCAACTTTGAATGGTTCAACTTTTTGCCACTCCCCGGCTTGAACCCGTCGAACCTGCCGCCTATAAGACCGGCTCTCGCAGCCACCTTGGTTGCTGCGCGCCCATCGTCTAGTGGTCTAGGACGCCGCCCTTTCACGGCGGAAACACGGGTTCGAGTCCCGTTGGGCGTGCCATATTTTCCCAGCACTTGGTGAAGTTGTCTCTGGTGAATTTTAGGCCAAAACCGGTGACATCTGGTGGCCTTTCAACAGGTCTGCCAGCGTGTAGCGGTCGAGCACTTCCACGAAACCTTCATAGGCCGATGCGAAAATGCGGTTAACCGGCGTGATTTGCCGGACCGCGCAATCGACTGGGTCGCCGAAGCAATCAACAACGATTCGCGTTGGTTCTGTAACGCGCAGAATCTGGCCCAGATTGATGTCTTCGGGATCAAGGGCGAGCTTAATGCCGCCGCCGCGTCCCCGCGCGGTTGCCAAAATTCCCTCCGAAGCCAACTGCGCGACCAGCTTTTGGATGTTGTATTCGCTGATCTTTTGCCGATCGGCGATCTCACTGGAACGCACGGCATGCGGCATGGCGTGGGCACAATCCAGCAAGATACGAATGGCATAAGTCGTCTGTTTCGACAGGCGCATAACGGGCTCATCAATGGTGAAGTTCTATTATGCCTCATTAAACCGGTGAGGCAAAACCGCTCTTTAGCGAGCGATGCACATGGGTTGCTTTGCCAAGCCGATCAAGGGACCAGCCAGTTTTGGCTCAAGGTGCCTGCGTGATCCCAGGCAAAGCGAGCGCGCCGGTGGCCGTCTGCGGCAAGGTAAAGCCATTCCAGCGCATGAACCTCTAAGGTCACAGCGACGAAGTTCTCTTCGCCTTCATCAGGCGCAGCGCCTTCGGTGAAGGCGACGTCATCTGGCCGTTCGACGGTATCACCGGGGGCGGCTGTCACCCGGTAGCAGATGCGCGAGAAATCACGGGTGCCCTCCCAAGCCGATGCCCTCACCGGTCCTTCGGTATGGACCGAAGCACGGGCATCGAGCCTGAGTTGGATTTTGGCCCAGCGGTCATAGATGTGGACCGCGACCCGCGGATCGTCCTTCAACTCTGCAATCTTGGGTGACCGCGCATCGGTGTGAAAGCGCAGTATCCGTGTAGCTGGATCAAATCCGCGATTGACGACCGTGCGAAGTTGGGGTGTGCCGTCCGATCCATTGGTCGCCACGGTGAAGGTATGCATTGCCGAGCGCCGGTCTTTGACCCCTTTTTCGAGCAAATTCAGCGCGTGCGCCAAGCTGGCGTCAAGGTCGTTATAGAATGCCGGAACAGCTTCGACGGGTTGAATCGCGGACATGGGATTTATCCTCGCGGCCTTCGCCAGCAAAATCAATGGTGGCCGGTTATCCGGCAGCCGGCTTAGCAGCATCCGTTAGACGTAGCTGGGCGCTATCGCGCCCTTGCCAACTGTTGCGCGACAGGCTGCCGGCGACATGAAGCGGCGATTGGCCACGTGCTTCCAAAAGGAGATCACCTATAGGCGTATCGGCTGCACGAAAGGCGATGGCCGACAGGTTGGTGTTGCCGTCTGACAGCGTGACCTTCACATGATTTGTGCCAACACGATCAGCATAGGTGACCCTATGGCTTGCAAACGCAAAGATCGGCTCTGGGAAACTCGCGCCATAGGGGGCGGCTTGCTCCAGGGCGGCAACCAGTTCCAGAGACGCTGCGCTCGCGGTCAGAACCGTGTCGATGGGTAAATCGCGAACCGCCAAGCGATGCGCCAAATCATCAGCCAGCGTCGACTGCAGTGCGCCTTGGGCTTGCGACCAGCTGGCCTCGCCTACTGTCAGACCTGAAGCCATTTCGTGGCCACCGCCTTTTATGGCGATACCCTGAGCAACAAGCGCGCGGACAGCCGAACCCAGATCAACGCCCGGAATTGAACGCGCCGATCCGGTCCATTCATCCTCAGTGCTTTTTGTGAAGGCGAAAGAGGGTCGATGGAACCGCTCTTTCAGACGCGCAGCAATCAACCCGACAACACCGGCATGCCAGGTTTCATCGCGAACCATGATGATGTCGGGTATCGACGGGTGTTGCTCCACACGCTCAATGGCGCTGGCCACCGCCTCAGCCTCTATGGCTTGACGTTGGGCATTGAGAGTGTCGAGTTCGGCAGCAAGGTGGGAAGCTTCGCTTGGATCATCACTCAGAAGCAACCGCGCGCCCATCGCCGCATCGCCGATGCGCCCACCAGCATTGATGCGTGGACCAAGCACATAGCCAAAGTGAAACGCCTGCATCGGCCCGGTCAGTCGTGCCACGTCGATGAGCGCTGACAGACCGGGGTTCTGGCGGGTGCGGGTGACCTTGAGTCCTTGCACGACAAAGGCCCGATTGAGCCCTGTTAGCGGCACGACATCCGCAACGGTTGCCAATCCGACGAGATCAAGCAGTTGCAGCAGGTCTGGCAGATCTTCGGCACCCCTTGCCCGCAACTCCCGATTGGCAGCCACCAGCGCCATGAAGGTAACGCCGGCCGCGCATAAATGCCCAAGACCGGATGTATCGTCCGGACGGTTTGGGTTAACCAGCGCGTCCACCTGCGGACCAAGGTCGGTCATCTGGTGATGGTCAAGAACAAGAACAGGCAAGCCCGTTGATCGGGCATGCCCAAGCGCCTCATGGCTGGTGGCGCCACAATCAAGCGTTACCAGGAGGTCGATCCCCTCAGCGATCAGGCCATCGATAGCAGCGATATTAGGGCCATAGCCTTCGCTGATGCGGTCGGGGATGTGGATGATGGGGTGGCCGCCAAGCCTTTTAAGCCAACGCGCGAGCAATGCACAGGAGGAGGCGCCATCAACATCATAATCGCCGAAAAGGCCGACGGTTGCGCCAGCTTCAACGGCGTCGGCCAACAAAGACGCGGCTTCGTCCATCGCCTGCAAGGTCGACGGGTCAGGCATAAGCTCGCGCAGTGACGGGGCAAGTATTTGTGCCGCGTTAGCGGCCGTTACGCCGCGGCCAGCCAGGACCTTGGCAAGTGTCGCATTGCTGCTGGTCGCCTGCTCGATCTCGAAGGGAACCGGATCATCAGGCGCAAGTCGTCTGGTCCAGCGCTGGGCAAGGATCGAGTTCTTGACGCCAAGGACGATGTCGTCAGTCGAGATGGAACTTTTCAAGCAGGGAATGCTTGCCCTTGATCCAACGAACGGTTCCAGATGCTGAGCGCATCACCACCGTTTCGGTGGTGATCATATCCGGTGCGAAGTGGACACCGTTAAGAAGGTTACCTTCCGTCACGCCCGTCGCTGAGAGAATGACATCACCGCCGGCGAGTTCATCCACCCGGTAAACCCGTTCGGGGTCTTTAACGCCCATGCGCAGAGCGCGGTCACGTTTGTCCTTGGTGTCCAGGATCAGCCGACCTTCCATCTGGCCACCAACGCAACGCAGTGCGGCTGCTGCCAACACGCCTTCGGGCGCGCCACCAATTCCAAGATAGATGTCGATGCCTGTTTCCTCAGGCGTTGTGCAATGAATGATGCCGGCGATGTCACCGTCTGGAATCAGCCGCAGAGAGGCGCCGAGTTGTCGAATTTCTGCGATCAGCGCGGCGTGCCGCGGGCGATCAAGCACGCAGGCGGAGACATCCGAAACCGGAACGCCTTTTGCCTTAGCAACTGCTGTGATGTTTTCGGTCGCCGTTTTGTCGAGGCTCACCAAACCTTCGGGGTAGCCAGGACCAATGGCAACCTTGTCCATGTAGACGTCGGGCGCATTGAGAAGACTGCCTTTCTCGGCCAACGCCACGACGGCGAGTGAGTTTGGCAGGTTCTTGGCGCATACAGTGGTGCACTCCAGTGGATCGAGCGCAATATCAACGTCGGGGCCATCGCCGGTCCCCACCTTCTCTCCAATGTAGAGCATCGGGGCTTCATCACGCTCGCCCTCACCGATTACCACCTCGCCGGTAATGGGCAGCTTGTTGAGTTCGCGGCGCATCGCGTCCACGGCGGCCTGATCGGCTTCGGTTTCGTTGCCTCGCCCACGCCATTTGGCGGCAGAAACAGCAGCGCGTTCGGTCACGCGGACAAGTTCCAGCGTCAAAATCCGTTCAAGGACCAGATCGCCAGGTGTGAGGATGGATTTTGTCACGGGCCGAGGTTCCTTTGCCTAGCGCTCGATACGGATGATTTGCGGTTCGGCATCAACATGGCCATCGGCTGATATTGCTTGCATCGCATCGCGCACAGCCTGTTCCATGGTCTCATGGGTGATGATGATCACGGGCTGATGGGAATGCGGGCCGGTGTCGGATGGTTTGCGTCGCTGGACGATCGATTGCAGCGAGATACCGTGCTCAGCCATGCGCTGGGCGATCGCGGCAAAGGCGCCTGGGCGATCCACAACCGACAGGCGGATGTAGTAGCCGCCCTCATGCTTGCGCATACGGGCGCGCACATAAGGCTTGAGATCGTTGCGCGGCAGGCGCAGTGGTTTGGGGGCCAGACCACGGGCAAGGTCCTGAAGATCAGCCAGCACCGACGCAGCGGTCGCGTCCCCGCCGGCGCCTGGTCCGGAGAGAACGACTTCGCCCAACAGATCGGTGTCGATGGCCACCGCGTTCAGAACGCCGTTGATCTGCGCCAGCGTGGAATCGAGCGGCAACATGGTTGGGTGAACACGCTGCTCGATGCCTGACTCAGTGGCTTGCGCGACCCCCAGAAGCTTGATGCGGTATCCAAGTTCGTGTGCCGCCTCCATGTCATCGGGCGTGATGGCACGAATGCCCTCAATGTACATGTCCTCAGCTTCGATCTCGGTACCGAAGGCAAGAGAGGTCAGGATCGCTAGCTTGTGGGCCGTGTCGAACCCATCTACATCAAAGGTTGGGTCAGCCTCGGCGTAGCCAAGCCGCTGTGCGTCGGCGAGCACATCGTCAAAGGCGATGCCCTCGCGCTCCATGCGGGTGAGGATGTAATTGCAGGTGCCGTTGAGGATACCAGAGATGCGGGTAACCTGTTGACCCGGCACGGCATCGCGCAGCGCGCGAATTGCTGGAATGCCGCCGGCAACAGCGGCCTCATAGAACAGCGGCACGCCGGCCGTTTCAGCCCGGTTCGCAAGCTCCAAGCCATGGGCCGCTAGAAGCGCTTTGTTGGCGGTGATCACCGGCTTGCCGGCTTCGAACGCTGCTTCGGCAAGTGATTTGGCAGCACCGCCCTCGCCGCCGATCAATTCCACCACCGCATCGACATTGGGATCCTGGGCGATGGCCATGGCATCGGCATGGAAAGTCACCGATGAAAGATCGACGCCGCGATCTTTGTCCGGTGAGCGCGCCGAAACAGCGGTCAGTTCAATGGGGCGCGTGCCTTCGGCGCGCAGCGTATCGGATCGGGTCAGCAAAAGGCGGGCAAGTGCAGCACCGACAGTGCCGAGCCCTGCAACGCCCACGCGAAGCGGGCGATTGCCAGGATGAGTCGTCATGCGAGGTTCGTCCAACCTGGCCGCCATGAAGGCGACCTAAAGAAGAGAGTTTCAGCGCGCAGCGCTGAGCGCGACGACGTTATGCAAAGTCTCGTCTGCCGTTTCAAGGAACCGGCGCAGATTGCGTGCGGCCTGACGGATGCGATCCTTGTTTTCCACCAGCGCGATGCGGACATAGTCATCGCCGTGCTCGCCAAAGCCAACGCCCGGAGCAACTGCCAGATCGGCCTTTTCAATGAGGAGTTTGGAGAACTCCAGGCTGCCCAGATGGCGGAACTTTTCCGGTATCGGTGCCCAGGCGAACATGGAGGCAGCCGGAGATGGCACGTCCCAACCGGCGCGGGCGAACGAATCAACCAACACGTCGCGGCGGCCCTGATAAGTGGCGCGCATCTCATCGACACAGTCCTGCGGCCCGTTGAGCGCAGCTGTGGCGGCGACCTGGATCGGCGTGAAGGCTCCATAATCAAGATAGGACTTCACGCGCGCCAGAGCGGCTATAAGCCGCTCATTGCCGACGGCAAAGCCCATACGCCATCCGGCCATGGAATAGGTCTTGGACATCGATGTAAATTCAACCGCCACATCCTTGGCGCCAGGCACCTGAAGGATGGAGGGCGGCGGATTGCCGTCGAAATAGACCTCCGAGTAGGCAAGGTCGGACAGGACAATGAGGTCGTTCTTTCGCGCGAACGACACCACATCCCGGTAGAAATCGAGATCAGCGACATAAGCCGTCGGGTTGGACGGGTAACACAGGACCAGTGCCAGCGGCTTTGGAATCGAGTGCTGGACTGCGCGCTCAAGCGCCTGAAAAAAGGCTGGGCCTGGCTCACAAGGAACCGATCGCAGGGCCGCACCCGCCATCAGAAATCCGAAGGCATGGATTGGATAGCTTGGATTGGGGACCAGGATGACATCGCCGGGCGCGGTAATCGCCTGCGCCATGTTGGCAAAGCCCTCTTTGGAGCCCAGCGTGGCGACAACCTCGGTTTCCGGGTCGAGCTTTACATCGAAACGGCGGCCATAATAGGCAGCCTGTGCCCGGCGCAGGCCCTGAATGCCGCGCGATGCGGAATAGCGATTGGTGCGCGGCTTGCCGACAGTCTCGATCAGTTTTTCGTTGATGTGATCGGGCGTCGGCAAATCCGGATTGCCCATACCGAGATCGATGATATCGGCTCCATCCGCTCGCGCCTTCGCCTTGAGCCGGTTGACCTGTTCAAATACATAGGGCGGTAGGCGGCGAACATGGTGAAAGTCGTTCATCTCGACCTCAGCGAGGGTTGGGGTGGCGAAACACAGTGTCCTTTCAGGACGCGAATGGCTTGAGGCACCAAAACAATGGTAACTTTGCGGCGTATCAACGCGAGCCAACCCTCTGTCTCACAAAGGCATAGGCGCTGCAATTGGCGACTGGCCTCGTCATCTTACGATCTTGTCAGACACTACGCTGACAACGCATGGTTAAATCAGGCTTAAGCGGACAGAAGCGGGAAGCTTCGCCCAACGAATTGGATCGATCATCGATCGGCAAACCAATGCGTTGTTGCACAGCAGGCGGCAAAGGAAACGTGGACAGCGATGGCGCAACCAACAGACGATACCGGCACTGACGCCAAACCGGCAGCAGGACGCCGCCGCGCTGGCCGCAAGCCGGCAGGATCGACCACCACCTCGCGAAGTGCCAAGACAGGCGACACCAAGCAGACGAAGGCTCCAGCAAAGCCGAAAGGCGCAAAAGCTGCGTCCGGCCAGAGGACGTCTCGCGCCAAAGGAACTGCCAACGGCGCTGCTCCAGCCGACAAGACCGCGGCGGGTGCGACGACATCGAAAGCGCGGACCAAGACACCTGTGGCGAAGAGCACAGCCGCCAAAGCGACCAGCAAGGCGCCGGCGGGAACGTCCCGCAACGCAAAGGCCTCAAAGCCAGCTACAGCCCAGGCATCAAAGGCCAAGGCCGGCACCACAACCCGACGTGCGACTGCGGCAAAGAAACCAACCACCGCAAAAAAGGCTGCATCCGCCAAGGCGAAGCGCTTGACGCCCGAAACCAAGGCGCCGCCGGCCCCTGAAGCAAGGAAAGCAGGCACCGGCGACAAAGCCCAGCAAAGCAAGACCCATTTGCCGCCACCGGAAAGACCGCTGGAAACTTATGCGATCAATGATCCTGAGGCCTTTGCGGAAAATCTCGGCAAGTTCGTGGAGCAAAGCGGGCGGGTGTGGGCCGCCTACTTGCGGCCGCGAGAGGAAGGCGAGGTGCGCGCCGTCCAAGCTGATGAAATGGGCGAAGTTGTTAAGACCTTGAGTCAGGTCTCAGAGTATTGGCTTTCAGATCCCAAACGCATGCTGGATGCACAGACGCGCCTCTGGTCAGGTTTCTTCAATCTGTGGAGTGGTTCGCTTGCCCGTGCGGCAGGCGAGGAAGCACAACCGGCGATCGAGCCGGAACCCGGAGACCGGCGCTTCAAAGACCCTGAATGGTCGCGCAACCAGTTCTTCGACACGCTGAAGCAAAGCTATCTCTTGCTGTCAGACTGGGCCGAGGATTTGGTGGATGAGGCGAGTGACCTTGATCCTCATACTCGGCACAAGGCGCAGTTTTACATCAGGCAGATCGCAAGCGCGCTCTCACCGACCAACTTCGTGGGCACCAATCCAGAGCTGATCAAAGAGACACTTGCCAGCAATGGAGAAAACCTTGTCCGCGGGCTTTCCATGCTGGCGGAAGATATCCAGGCCGGTCACGGCGACCTGAAGGTCCGTATGACGGACACCAAGCAGTTCAAGGTCGGTGAGAACATGGCGACCACGCCCGGCAAGGTCGTGATGCGCAACGATGTGTGTGAGCTTCTTCAGTACACACCAACGACCGACACGGTGCTCAAACGCCCCCTTCTGATCGTGCCGCCCTGGATCAACAAGTTCTACATCCTTGATCTCAATCCGCAGAAAAGCTTCATCAAATGGGCGGTTGGGCAAGGCCACACGGTGTTCGTCATCTCCTGGGTGAACCCTGACGAACGGCAGGCGCATAAGAGTTTCGAGCACTATATGCGCGAGGGAATCCATGCATCGCTGGAAGCGATTGAGGACATCACCGGCGAACGCCAGGTGAATACTGCCGGCTACTGCGTCGGCGGCACGCTTCTGGCCGTCGCCCTCGCCCATGCTGCGGCCGTTGATGATGACCGGATCGCCAGCGCAACCTTCTTCACCACGCAGGTCGACTTCACCTATGCCGGCGACCTAAAGGTATTTGTGGATGATGCTCAGTTGAAGGTTCTGGAGGAACAGATGGCCCGGCGCGGCTATCTCGACGGCAAGAAGATGGCATCGGCCTTTAACATGCTGCGCGCCAATGATCTGATCTGGCCCTACGTCATCAACAATTACCTTAAAGGCAAGGATCCATTGCCTTTTGACCTGTTGTATTGGAATTCTGATTCAACACGAATGCCGGCGGCCAACCATCTGTTTTATCTGCGCAATTGTTATCTTGATAACACGTTGAGTCGCGGGACGATGGTGGTAGACGGCGTGCGGCTTGATCTGAGCAAGGTTTCAGTGCCGGTCTACAATCTTGCGACACGCGATGACCACATCGCTCCACCTGAATCGGTGTTTTTGGGCTCGCAGTTCTTTGGCGCCGACGTGCGCTATGTTCTGGCGGGTTCGGGCCATATCGCAGGTGTCATCAACCCACCGAATAAGAACAAGTATCAGTTCTGGACAGGCGGTGCGCCCGCAGGTCGGTATGAGGACTGGGTGGCTAAGGCCAATGAAACAGCAGGCTCCTGGTGGCCCGACTGGCAGGCCTGGGTTGAGGGCTTGAACGATGCGAAGGTTGACGCCCGCCCGGAAGGTTCAAAGGGCCATCCGGCGCTTATGAATGCACCCGGCAGCTACGTTCTGGAAAAGGCCTAAATTGAAGCCTCAGCGCCGTTAGCGCGCGCTGGCTTCGACGGGTATCTTTTTAGCTGCTTGGTCGGTCGATTTACCCGCTAGGGTCTCTGCGCCATCTTTCTGGGACGCTTTGGCATCGCCGCCCTTGCCGTCTTCGTCTTCAGACGTGCCGTTGGTCAAACGCTTTTCGCTTGATGCATCCGTGTCGCCATTGGCCCCAAGGCTGTCCAAGCCAACATCGGATGTGGAACTTGCCAACCGAGAGAGGCTGCTGCGCAAGCTTTCTGGACCATTGCTTGATGGTTTGGGGTCAGCCAGCATTGTGAGCGTCGGTTGGGCGTCCTCATCGTCTGAACTGGCCAGACCATCAGCGTTATCCTCACCGTCGTTGTCAGAGGCGGAAACATCCAAGTCCTTGCGTGAAGATTTGTTGCGGTACTGATCGAGCAAGCTGGGACGCGGTTCTAGCTGCTTCTTGTCGACGGCTGCATCGGTGTCAGTCTTGGCCTCACCAGCCTTCGCGTCTTTGTCGGCAGCCTCATCGCGGTCCTTGTCGGCCTTGCCGTACCCGCCCCCTATCTCGGTGGGTTTAGAAAGAACATCATTGGTTTGGCCGTTCGCGGCCTTGGCGCCTTCGGTACCGGCACTTTTGGAATGAGCGCCATTCGCCTTGGCGCCAGCTGCGTCCTTGTCATCAGGTGCCGATGCCTCGGTCGTGGACGCCTTGACCGCTTCTTTGGCGTCGTCTGTCTGAGCTCGGTCCGGTGTCGGATTGGCGAGCGCCATGCGCTCCTGGCGCGGCGGTCCATCATCTTGAGCCGCCTCAAGCAGCCGGTCTTTTGACTCTCCGCTCTTCGGATCGGCTCGTGATGCGGTCTCAACGATCGGGCGCCGCACCTTGGACGGTGGGGCAATGGTGGGAGAAGAATGCACCTCGGGCAGTTTAGGCTTGGGTGGGGAAGCAGCAGGAGCCTCTTGCACCCGGCGCGGCGCCGGCGGGGCGGCCTGCACTCGTTGTGAGGCTTGCGGCTGAAGCGGTTCAGGCCGGCGGCGAACGGGTTGCACCGGCTGAGCGGCAGTCGCGTTTTCGACCTTCTCCGCTTCGGCTCCATCCGCTTCAGCCTTGGCTTGCGAGGCTGCAACTGGAACGACACCGCGCTCCATGCTGCGCAGATAGCCGAGCACGCTGGCCGCCGGCAGCGGATGGCCGAAATGGTAACCCTGGCCATACTCGCAGCCCAGCGTTGCAACCCCTGTTGCAACCTCGTCGTTTTCAATGCCCTCAGCGACGATGTCCATCTCCAAATCATGACCAAGCGCCACAATAGCCCGCAGAACGACTGCCGGTTCGCTGGGCGTCATGTCCTTGATGAAGGACTGGTCGATCTTGATGGTGTCGAAAGGAAAGCGCTGGAGGTAGGAGAGCGAGGAGTAACCGGTGCCGAAATCGTCCAGCGACAGGCCGACACCCAGCTCACGGCAGCGCGAGAGAACCTGCGCGGCATATTCCGGGTTCTCCATCACCAGGGATTCGGTGAGTTCCAGCTTAAGGGCTGAGCCTGGAATATCGGCGCGCGCAAGAATGGCGCGAAGATCGTTCAAGAGGTCGTGGCGCAGCAGCTGTCGGGATGAAACGTTGACGCTGGTGAACAGGCCGGCGGCTGATGGCTCGGCGCGCATCCAGCCATTGAGGTCGCGGGCGGCGCGCTCCAGAACAAAGAGACCAACCGGTATGATGAGGCCGGAACGCTCGGCAATGGGCACAAATTCAGCCGGTGCCATGCGACCATGGCGGGGATGATCCCAGCGCAAAAGGGCCTCAAAACCGGCCAACTTGCGATCCGATAGTCTTAGGATCGGCTGGTAAAAGACGCTCAGCTCATTGTTATCGAGCGCTTTGCGTAGATCAGCTTCAACGGCCACCAGGCTGCGATTGTGCTCACGCAGCGAAGGACGGAATGCCTCGCAGCGGTCGCCGCCCAGACGCTTTGCATGCGCCATGGCGATCTCGGCGTCTTTCAGCGTGTCTTCGGCGCTTTCTGAGCTCGGGTCGAAGGTCGCAACGCCGATTGAGACGGTCAGGCTCACCTCGTCATCGCCGAACACGACCGGCGCGCGGAGCGCACGGCGAATCTGCTCGGTGAGACGCGCAATGGCGGCCGGCTTTTGTTCGGACAGCAGCAAGATGCCGAACTGGTCGCCGCCGAAGCGCGACAGCGTGTCGTGCGGCTTCAGAAGGCGGTCGATGCGTCGAGCAATCATCGTCAGCAGCGAATCGGCAGCGCTGACGCCAAGATCGGCATTATGCTGGGAGAAGTGATCGATGTTGACGACCACGACCGTTGGACGGGCGATATCCTCCATCCGAGCGCGTTGCACGGAGGCTTCGACGCGGTCAAGGAACAGTTCACGGTTCGGCAGGCCCGTCAGACTGTCATGCACGGCGTCCCGCAGAAGGCGTTCCTGCGTGGTCTTCATGTCGGTGACGTCCAGCATGGTGCCGATCAGGCGGAACACGCCCTCATCGGCAACAACCGGCCGTGCACGAAGACGGAACCAGACAAAGTGGCCGTCTTCAGAACGCATGCGCAAGGTCTGGTCGATGCGGCCGCGACCGGATTCCACCACCATCTCAACCACATGGCGAAAATGGTCGCGCTCGCCAGGATGGATGTTGCTGATCCAATCCTGGAACGGACCGGCAAGCGATCCTCGCTTGAGGCCAAGCAAGTCTTCAGTGGCCGGCGAGGAATAGACCCGATCGCGCGCCAAATCCCAATCCCAGATGAGATCGCCTGAGCCGGACAGTGCCAACACCTTTCGCTCAGAATCCGACACCAAGCCTTCGGCGAGCGTGCCGCCGGAAAAGGCGTGCTGCATGACCGTGAAGCCCAGCAGCAGAACGATCAGAACAAGACCACCGGCAAGTGCGGGCGACACAAAATCGTTGACCACATGGCCAGAAACCGCGAGCCAAGCGGCAAACAGCCAGCCAAGGAAGACCGTCCAACTTGGTATGAGGTGAACGGCGCGGTCATAGCCGGACAGCGCCATGGGCACGATGACCATCAGTCCACCAACGCCGATGACGCCGAGCCCTAGTCTTGCGATGCCAGCAGCAATCTGTGGCTCATAGACAGCCATGCCGAGCAGCGCCGAGAAGAAGGCGGCCCAAACAAGACCGATCCTGAAGAAGGCGCTATGGACCGCGCCGAGGCTTAAATAGGCATAGAGCAGCAGAACCAGCGTCGCCGCCAACACAACTTCTGCAATTGCGCGGCTGACCTGTTCTTCGCCCGGTTGCAGGTCGAAGACTTGATTCCAGAAGCCAAACTCAATCGCCAGATAGGCAAGCACCGCCCAGGCAACACCAGCGACGGCCGGAAACATGGCTGAGCGTTTGACGACAAACAGAATGGTGAGGAACAGCGCCAGCAGACCGGCGATGCCAAGCACAATGCCCTTGTAGAGTGTGGTCGCGTTGACGCTGTCGCGATAAGCGGCCTCTTCCCACAGGATGAGTTGGGGAAGGTTGGCCGTGCGGAGCTCGACCACATAGGTCACCACAGCGCCCGGATCGAGCGTGATGCGGAAGACGTCAGCTTCCTGGCTTTGCAGCCGTTCGGGGGCAAAACCTTGGCTGGTGGAAATGTTCACAAGGCGAGAGGCGCCAAGGTCCGGCCAGATGATGCGGCTGTTGGCCAGACGGAAGTGCGGCGCGACCAATACACGGTGGATCTGTTCATCAGACGTGTTGGTGAGGGCGAAAACCACCCAATCGCCAACGCTGTCCGCCTCGCGGGCCCGCACCTCAATGCGGCGAACAATGCCATCCAAGCCGGGCGCGGTGGAGACCTGAATGCGATCGCCAACGTCGACGAACCGGTCAACGGCGCGCGTCAGATCGAGCGCGTCCACGTCGAGCGGAACGCTGATCGCGTCCAAGGCCGCCGCCGGTAAGGGCAGCATGCAAAGGAATGTAAAAAGGATGGCTCTCAGCCAGCGCAAATGCAGCTCACTCCGCGAAAACGGGACGCATCATAAACGCCTTTTCAGGCGCACCTTATCGGGCGCGCTGTCGGCCAGCGCCCCGGGACCCTGTTCCCTAGCGATTTCAAGGCTTGGGCACAAGCGTTTGTGGGCTTGCATGTCGTGCCGCCAAGCACGCTCAACAGGTCTTTCTTCAACGGCAAAGATGCTCTTAGCGACCTAAAGCGGCGTGATCTTGGCAAACAGGCGATGGTCCTGCCAACGACCATCGATCTTCAGATAGGATTTGGCGAGCCCCTCCTCCTGGAAGCCAACGCTTTTGAGAAGGCGCATCGATGCGCGATTGTCCGGCAAGCAGGCTGCTTCAATGCGATGCATGCCCAGTTCACCGAAGATGAAGGGGAACATCACAGGCAGGACTTCGCTCATATAGCCCTGCCCGGCATAGGGTTCGCCCATCCAGTAGCCGAGCGAGCAGGACTGGCTGACACCATAGCGGATGTTGGAGAGCGTCAGCCCACCCATCAACCCTTCGGTGTCTCGGTTGAAAATGAAGAACGCATAGCCCTGTCGGTCCCGCGCGTCCTGGGCATACCGCCGCAGACGGCGGCGAAAGGCCGGGCGGGTCAGCTCGTCGAGCGGCCAACGCGGCTCGTAAGGCTGAAGGAAGGCTTTGCTCTGCGAACGCAAATCCGCCCAAACGTAAAAATCAGCCTCCTCGGGCGCGCGTGCAAAGCAACGCTCGCTCTCAAAGAGCGGCTGCGACGGCTGGGAAAGGGATCGAAACAACGTCACGCGGCTATGCCCGATCAGTCACGGGGAGGAATCGCGCCCAAGCAAAGGCCAATCCATCCAAAGGTCAAGTGCACTGCGATGGCCAACCGCAGCACGCGCTAGGGCGCCCTGCCCTATAATGCCGGCCCAAAGCGCCTGAACCTCGGCCAGACTGACATCATCAATTTCGGCTTCTAAGTCGGAGCGGGACTTGATTTCGCCCAGACCGGCAAGCTGGCGAGCATTGCGGCCAGCTAGGCTGGGAAGAGACTCCTCACCCATGGCCAGCGATGCCCGAAACTGCCGTTTTACAAGGTCCAGCTCGTCCTGCCGCATGGTGTCGGCGAACCGAAGCAGCTCATCGGAAAGGCGTTTGGCAAGCTCCGGAACTTTGTCCCGCGCGGTCGCCGTCTGGATGATGCCGAGCCCGCTGTCGTTGAAGATCATTTGATAGGCGTCCACCGCATAGGCGAGCCCGCCCTCTTCGCGAATGGATTGGAACAACCGCGACGTCATGCCACCGCCGAGCATTTGTACAACGCAGGCATGGGGGATGGCCTCGGGTGCTCCGAAAGCCGGCGCCTGCCAGGCGATGGCCAGATGTGTGTCGTGTGTGTCGCGCTCCTCGGCAAAAGCACCTGCGGCGAACGATGCCGTCTCTGCACGTTCTGCCCAGCCTGCGGGCAGGTTGGGAGCTAGACGCTCAACCTCGCGGGTGAGGAGGTCATGATCGATCTTGCCTGCGGCGGAGATGATGATCGCGTCCGGCGCATAAGTGCGCCTGCGAAAGGAGTTGAGAGCTGTGTCCGAAAGCCCGAGAACAGAATCCGGCGTGCCGAGGATCGGGCGGCCCAGGGGATGATCGCCGAAGGCCGCCATGCCAATGCCGTCGACCAGCCGGTCGTCGGGCACATCCATCGCCCCGGCGATTTCCTGCAACACCACATCTTGCTCCAACGCTATGTCGTCGCGATCAAAGCGTGGCTCGGTGACGAGATCGAGCAGAACGTCGAGGCCGATGGTCCAATCATCGGCCAGCATGCGCACGCTGTAACTGGTGGCCTCGGGGCTTGTCTCCGCGTTGATGTCGCCGCCACGTGCTTCGATGTCTGCAACAGTCTGATAAGCCGAGCGCCTGCGCGTGCCCTTGAAGGCCATATGCTCCAGGAAATGAGCAAGCCCATGCTCTTGCGGCTTTTCGTGTCGGCTGCCCGCCTGCACGAATACGCCCAGGCTGACGGTCTCAACGTTCCGACGAGTATCGGTGACGATGGTAAGGCCGCTCGGCAGCCGGGAGACGGTCGTCAAGCGGGCACCGCCACGCGTGAGTTGGACCGCACAAAACCTTCCACCGCATCCTGATCGTTCGGCAGATGGTCCATCTTCTCCTGCCGGTCCATCAGGTCAGAAAGGTGCGCCGGCAGCGCCGGATCGACAGCGGTTGCGGCTTTGACGGCATCAGGGAACTTCGCCGGATGCGCCGTAGCCAGCGTGACGATGGGCACAGCTGGGTCGAGCTGTTCGCTTTGCGCCAAAGACTGGGCCACGGCAATGCCCACGGCGGTATGCGGATCGGCAAGATAACCGGCTTCGCTAAGCGTATCGCGCATCGTGGAAGAAACGGCTGCTTCGTCTGCGCGACCTGCGGAAAATTCAGAGCGCATGGTCGCCAGAGCTCGATCTGGCAGGCTGAAGGACCCTGACTGCTTCAAGCTCTCCATCAAGCGGACCACACCATCGCTGTCCTCGGCAATAGCCGCGAAGAGTAAGCGTTCAAAGTTGGAGGAGACCTGAATGTCCATGGAGGGCGAGGACGTCTTCACCACGCCCGCCGCCTCGTAGCGGCCGGTTTCCAGCGTCCTGGCCAGAATATCATTGGTGTTGGTCGCGATGATCAGCCGGTCGATGGGAAGGCCCATCTGCTTGGCGACCCAGCCGGCGAGAATGTCGCCGAAATTACCTGTCGGCACGCAGAAGGAGACCTTGCGGTCCGGTGCGCCAAGCGCGACGGCACTGGTCACATAATAGACGATCTGCGCGACGATCCGCGCCCAATTGATCGAATTCACGCCAGACAGTGCCACGTCCTGACGGAAAGCGGCATGGGTAAACATGGATTTCACGATGCGCTGGCAGTCATCGAATGTGCCATCGATGGCGAGCGCATGGACATTGCCCGCGGCCGAGGTCGTCATCTGGCGACGCTGAACATCGGACACCCGACCATCGGGATAGAGGATGAACATGTCGGTGCGTTCGCGGCCCAGAAACGCATCGATGGCCGCGCCGCCCGTATCGCCCGACGTGGCACCCACGATGGTTGCGCGCTGGCCGCGCTCGGCCAGCACATGGTCCATTGCGCGGGCGAGGAACTGCATCGCCACGTCTTTAAATGCGAGTGTGCGACCGTGAAAAAGCTCCAGCACGAAGTGCTGTTCATCGAGCTGGACTAGCGGCGCGACGGCCTGGTGACGGAAGGTGCCGTAAGCGCCGTCGATGATCGTTTTCAGCGTGGCGTCATCAATCGTGCCGCCGACAAAAGGCTTGATCACCGCAAAGGCGACATCGGCATAGGGCTGCCCGCGAAAGGCGCGAAACTCGTCTTGCGAAAACTGCGGAAAGCTCTGCGGCACATACAAGCCGCCATCGGGCGCAAGGCCCGCCAAAAGAGCATCGGCAAAGGTCAGACGTTCCGGTCCGCCCCGGGTGGAATGATAGAGCACCAGCACTGGTCCTAGCTTGCGTTCAGGCGGGCTTCTGTTACGCGAGGTCTGAAGGCCCGTCCAGCATTCATGACCCGTCATTGGTGACGCATAGCATGCATGAAGCGATCGACATTTATTGCGAGCGGATCGATGCCAGCTTCTGGTCCGAGCCGATCAACGCCATCACCAATGGCGCCTTTCTCGTCGCGGCGCTCTTGCTCGTCCTGCGATTGCGGCATTCTCGCGACCGGGCCGTTTGGTGGCTAACCGGTCTGATCGCGGCGATCGGTGTCGGTTCGTTCTTGTTCCACACCTATGCGACCGGCTGGGCAGCGGCGGCGGACGTGTTTCCGATATTGCTGTTCATGTTGAGCGCGGTTGCCATCGGGCTGCGACGGCGGTTTGAGCTACCCTTGCAAGCAGCGGCGCTCGGCACAATTGCGTTCCTCCTCTCCGGAATTCTCCTGTCGGTCACACAGCTTGCCATCATCATCCCACAAGGCTCGGTGACCTATGTGCCAGGCCTAGTGATGCTCATCCTTTTTGCCGTCGCGCTTTGGCGGCGTGGTGATCCCTTCGCGAAATACTTCCTCATTGCGGCGCCGGTTTTCTTCATCTCGCTCACGCTGCGCAGCGTCGATCTTTCGGTTTGCGAGGCTTTGCCACTGGGCACCCACTTCGGCTGGCATCTGTTGAATGCCGTCACGCTCTATCTCGTGGTTCTGGGACTTCGGCGCATGCCAGCCCCCACGGCGACCGAGCCAGCCACGTAAACGCGCTTTCTCCCTGCCGGACAGGAAGATTTTCCAAGTCATAAGGGTGACGGCGCGCGCCAGTGTGCTACCGCTGATTCACACAAGAACTGCAGGTTGAGGGAACCGGGATGGACGAAGAAACGCCACATACGCGCGAGCAGGGTTTGCAGGAAGACACCGACCAGCTCTCGCAGGCCGCCCTGTTCTACCACCAGTATCCTCGACCTGGAAAACTCCAGATCTCAGCGACCAAGCCGCTCGGCAACCAGCGCGATCTGGCGCTTGCCTATTCACCGGGTGTCGCCGCCCCTTGTCTTGCAATTGCCGACGAGCCTCTTTCGGCTGCCAAGTACACCGCCCGCTCCAATCTGGTTGCGGTGATTTCCAATGGCACGGCCGTGTTGGGTCTTGGCGCCATTGGCGCACTTGCCTCCAAACCGGTGATGGAAGGCAAGGCCGTCCTGTTTAAAAAGTTCGCCGGGATCGATGTGTTCGACATTGAGGTCGATGAGACCGACCCGGAGCGTTTCATCAACACGGTGGCAGCGCTTGAGCCGACGTTCGGTGGCATCAACCTTGAGGACATCAAGGCGCCGGAATGCTTCATCATCGAAGAAACGCTCAAAGAGCAGATGGACATCCCGGTCTTCCATGACGACCAGCATGGAACGGCCATCATTGTCTCGGCGGCCGTGCGCAATGCGCTAGAGCTGTCTGGCAAGGACATCAAAGACATAAAGCTGGTGACGGCCGGGGCTGGCGCTGCCGCTCTTGCCTGCCTGGGCCTGTTGGAAGAAGCCGGCCTGCCGCGTGAGAACATCTGGGTTACCGATCTGGAAGGCTGCGTCTATTCGGGTCGCGAGACCCTTATGGACAAGTACAAGGCCCGTTACGCGCAGGAAACGCCGTGCCGCTCACTAAGCGACGTTATCGAGGGCGCCGATGTGTTCCTCGGCCTCTCCGCAGGCGGGGTGCTGAAGCCGGACATGCTGACCAAAATGGCGGAGAACCCGCTTGTCATGGCGCTTGCCAATCCGACACCAGAGATCGATCCCCATACGGCCCGTGATGTGCGCCCGGATGCGATCATCTGCACCGGTCGGTCGGACTTCCCCAACCAGGTCAACAACGTCCTGTGCTTCCCCTACATCTTCCGCGGAGCGTTGGATGTCGGCGCGCGGACGATCAACACAGAAATGAAGCTCGCCGCCGTGGAAGCCATTGCCGGGCTGGCGCGCGAGGAACCCTCCGACGTTGCGGCACGCGCCTATGGTGGCCAGGCAACGACCTTCGGACCGGACTTTTTGATCCCGACGCCGTTCGATAACCGGCTGATCCTGCGCATTGCGCCGGCGGTCGCCAAAGCGGCGATGGAAACGGGCGTTGCCAACCAGCCGATCGAAGACTTCGACGCCTATATGGACCGCCTCAACCGGTTCGTGTTCCGCTCCGGCCTCATCATGAAACCGGTGATCGCGCAGGCAAAGGCCGCGCCCAAGCGGGTGATTTATGCCGAAGGCGAGGATGAGAGGGTTCTGCGGGCAGCTCAAATTGCATTGGAAGACGGAATCGCCCAGCCGATCCTGATCGGCCGTCCATCTGTGATGGAAACGCGCGCACGGCGCTTTGGGCTGAAGCTGAAACCCGGCCATGACTGCGCGATCATCAATCCAGAGGACGATCCGCGCTACCGCAACTATGTCGATACCTATCTGGAGATGGTCGGCCGATCCGGCGTCACGCCTGATGTGGCGCGCACCATCGTGCGGACCAACAACACGGTGATTGGGGCGCTGGCCGTGAAACGCGGCGATGCCGATGCGCTTTTGTGCGGCTTGCAAGGCGCCTTCATCAGCAATGTGGAGCACGTTCGCTCGATCCTAGGGACCGCGCCTGGGATCGCAGATTACTCAACGCTGTCGCTCCTCATCATGGACAAGGGCGGCTACTTCCTCACCGATACCTATGTCAGCTACGACCCCTCGGCTGAGGAAATCGCGGAAACAACCATTCGCGCGGCCAACCATATCCGCCGGTTCGGCATCGAACCCAAGGCAGCGCTGGTATCGCACTCCAATTTTGGCTCACGGCCCACGCCGTCGGCCTTGAAGATGCGTAAGGCGTTTCAGGTGCTCCAGGACAAGAACATCGATTTTGAGTGCGACGGCGAGATGCATGCTGATGCGGCACTCTCTCAAGCCCTGCGTGATCGTGTCATGCCGGACGCCCATCTTGAAGGTGAGGCCAATCTGCTGGTGATGCCCAATCTGGATGCCGCAAACATTGCGCTCAACATGACCAAGGTGCTGGGCGATGCGCTGCATGTCGGTCCGATCCTCATCGGGACCGCGCGTCCGGCCCACGTGCTGACCCCGTCAGTGACATCGCGCGGTGTGGTGAACATGACGGCGCTGACGTGCGTGGAAGCACAGTCGGCCGGCTCGGAAGGCTAAACCAGACCGGCAATGATCGGGACGAGGAGCGCCGTCACGAGGCCGTTTAGCGCCATCGCGATGCCGGCGAACAGGCCGGCGACAGGGTTCACCTGAAAGGCCCGTGCGGTCCCGATACCGTGCGCAGCGATCCCAACAGCGAAGCCGCGCGCGGCTGGCTCTTTGATACGCATGGCGTTCATCAGGGGTGTCACCATGACGGCGCCCAGTATGCCGGTCGCTATCACAAACACGGCGGTCAGCGATGCAATGCCGCCAAACTCAACCGAGATCCCCATGGCGATGGGTGTGGTCACCGATTTGGGCACCAATGACCAGATGAGCGTGGAATCGAGCCCGAACAGAACGGCCATCACATAAACCGAGCTGATCGCGGTCGCAGCCCCGGCGAATAGCGCCAGGATAATCGCCAGCGCGTGACGACGCACCTCCGGCCAGTTGGTCACCAACGGGATAGCAAGCGAAACAGTCGCCGGTCCCAACATGAAGTGGACGAATTGCGCGCCGGAAAAATAGGTCGTGTAGCTGGTTGAGGTGGCGACCAGAACGATGGCCACGACACCAGCCGCAAGGATGACGGGGTTGGCCAGGGGATGCCGTTTGACCGCCTTGGAAAGGCTGTCGCCGATAGCGTAGGCAACAATAGTGACGGTGAGCCAGAGAAGTGGCGTTGCTTCCAGAAAGACCCACAGTTCTAGAAATTCCGCGACATCGAAGCTGTCCATCACGATGTCTCCTTGCGCGACGGGTCAGCCGGCGGCAGCACGCGTTCCACGCCGATGAAAACCAGCGCTGTGACGATGAGGGTAAGCAGCGTTGAAACCGTGAGCGCTGCGATCAGCGGCCAGAAGTCAGACGCGAACACATCCAAATGCTGAATGAGGCCGACGGCTGCCGGCACGAAGAGCAGTGAGAGATGGCCAAGCAGCGTGGTGGCAACCGGCTCCACGAGTTTCCGCAGCTTTGGGGAAAGCGCCGCCAAAACCGCCAGCAGCACAAGGCCGATAACCGGCCCTGGGATGCCGAGCCCCGTGAGCCTGGCGAGGCCTTCGCCAACCAACTGCATGGCTAGAAGGATTGCTATTGCATGGATCATTGGCCCTGCCCCGCTGATTGCTTGCCTGCATCACGGGTGCAAGTGTGAACCATAGGGCGGAAGGAACAAGGGCCTGTTTGGCGATGGTGTTGTAACACCAGGCATGGCCAACTGAGCGGATACGCGGTTAGGCGGCTTCTTCGTTGGCGACCGGGATAAGCTGTTCTGCTGCCGCGTGAATGCTGGCCACACGCTCTAGCGCTTCATCGCCTTCATCCTCTTCGCTGCGCTTGGTGTCGGCCACACTCATTTTGGCGACCAGCGCCAGATAGCGGGCTGCCGGCAGTGGCGGTGCGAACAAGTAACCTTGGGCCTGGCGGATTCCAAAGCGCTTGAGATGATCAACCTGATCGATGTTCTCAACGCCCTCAGCGACGACATCCATATCAAGTTGCGTCGCCAATTCGGTGAGGCTCTGGGTAATGGACTCGCCGACGCGGCTCTTGCCGAGCTGGTCGATGAACATCTTATCGATCTTCACGATGTCGAGCCCAAGCTCTTGCAGGTAGGCCAGACCGCCATGGCCGGTGCCCGCATCATCGAGCGCCAGACGACAGCCCATGCGTTGCAGTTTGCGCATAATGACCTTGGCGCGCGACAGGCTTTCCAGCGGCGCACGCTCGGTAATCTCCAGAACGACCTGACTGTAGGCGATCGGTGATGGCCCGAAGATCTCCTCGACATCGTGGATGATGTCCAGATTGTCGAAGTGCTGGTTGAAAAGGTTGATCGCAACTTTGAGCCGACGCCGACCTGCATAGGAGGTCTTAAGGTCTGCAACAACGGCTTGCATGAGCTTTCGCGTCATGGGGACAGCCAGACCGCTTTGCTCGGCAAGGCCAATGAAGGACCCAGGCGCGATGATACGGCCATCGGGTTTCACCCATCGCACCAAAACCTCGCAGCCCACCAGTTGGCCGTTTTCCACGTCGAAAACCGGCTGGTAGAAGGGAACGAACTCGTTGTTTTCAATCGCCCGCTCAATCTGATCGACCTGCTTGGGCGTGTGCTTTGTCAGACGCCAGAACAGTGTCGCCAGTAGAAGTGCAATCACCGATGAGATGATGGTCGTCCACCGTTGAAGGGCCTCATAGGAGCCTGCCAGCAAGGCACGATTGACGGAAACCTGGGTGCGCAGAGGCCCGACGGACAGTGGCGTGGAGCGAACCTCGATATCCGACGTGCGGCCGTCGGGATCGATGGCGGCGTTGCGGGCAAACAAAACCGTTTCGCCAAGCGTCAGCACCACGCCGACACTCTCATCAACACCGTCGAAGAAGTGCGGAAACATCTGGCGCGGCACAAAGCCTTGGTAGCGCATGCCACCTGAATCGATGTCGAAGAGGAGCCCTGTGAGGCGCGTTTCATCGACCCGGACCTGGGAAAGCTCAGCGTCACCGGTGAAGAGCTGAACAGGCTCGCGAAACCCTACAAGCTGAGCATTGCCAAGATCGGGCACCTGACAGGCAACCCGCCCGTCTGCATCGTAAGCAATCGTGACCGTTATGTTGGCACTTTGCAGCGTTGTGTGCAGCAAGGCTCTGCGATGTTCGACGCCGCAAAGATCACCGGCTGCCATTTCCAGATCCTGCAGTTGTTCGAGGATCGAATGGAAGGTTTCATCGCTGCGCTGATGGGCACGTGTCGTCTGTTCGATAAGGTAGGATTCCACGGCACCATCAACATAAGCGCTGACGGCCCAATGTGTTCCTCCAACAGCAACAAAGGCCGTGGTCAGCGCCGCCAGAGCTGCGCCTATCGTTTTGAAATCAAATGTCACAGACAGTCTTGATGTTGACGGCGCGCAGCCGGAGGTGGATTTGAAGACATTGAGCCTTGACGCTTGCACGCCAGCACTTGCCATCTGGTAAATGCTTAGGCCCTTCTTCGTTGTTTTTACTTCAAAAATTGTTAGTGGCTGGCAGTTGGTTTCCACGGAAACGTTTTTGGTCTGCGGCCCGCGCAACCGTTGCGTAAGGCCGCGTGAGATGCGATGCATCGCCAAACTCATTCTTCCGCAGCCGGAGATCGCCATGGAAGCCCTCTTCATCGGCCATGCCTACATCGATGTGACCTTTCTTACCGATACGTTGCCAACTGGCGACGACAAGACCATCGCCGATGACTATGCCGTCTCGTTCGGCGGCAACGCCGTAACGGCAGCCTTTGCCGCGGCGAAGATGGGTGTGCGGCCCGACCTCCTCTGCACGCTGGCAGATGACTGGCTGTCGCTTATGTTCCGCGAAATGGCGCGCTCAGCGCGCGTGCGTTTGCATGACCGCAAAGTGTCGGAAGCGTCGCTCTCCTTCATCATGCCCAAGGATGGGAAGCGCGCGATCGTTCGCTGCCGGGATGACAACTATCTGCACCCCTTCCCCACCCTTAATCTGGACGGCTGCAAGGTTCTGCATGTCGATGGCCACCAGCCGGACGCCGCTCTGCACTACGCCAAGGCCTGCCGCGAAAAGGGCATTGCGACGTCACTGGACGGTGGCGCGGTGCGCGAGAACACCGATGAGTTGCTCAACTACATCGATGTAGCGGTGGTATCGGAGCGGTTCTGTGAGCAGTGGGAGCTGTCACCGGAAGAGTCGCTTGAAAAGCTGAAGACCTATGGCTGCCGTGTTGGCGCAGTCACGCTAGGCTCTGACGGCGTCGTTTTCTACAGCCAGGACGGCGAGCGTCATCATGTGAAGGCATTGCCGGTGCCGGCTAAGCAGGTCATCGACACCAATGGCGCCGGCGACATTTTCCATGGTGCCTATATTGTCTCCATGCTGCAGTTCCAAAGCCGCACCTGGACGGAGCATTTCCGCTTTGCGCGTGCTGCCTCAGCCTACGCAATCCAGCATTTGGGCAATGAGGAAAGCCTTCCGACGCATGACAACATCGAGACAACACGCCGCGATTACGAGCGCGTCTCTGTCTAGGCTCTAGGCCTCGGAAGCAAGGAAACATGCAACACGGCCGCCTACGACTGCTAATTACCGTTTACGTAAACGTAAAATAACTTGCGCACTCCATTATATTAGTATGATCTAATTGATGCTACCTCCTTTGAGTTAAGCGTGGGGAGTAAATGACGGAGTATGATGTAACTGACGCAGAGAAAGTCCAGTACGGAGCGGAGCAGTTAGAAGAGATAACAAACCTACTCAGGGAACAGGTTTCATCCCTGACGCTGGCACATCTAACAGCTGCAACGTCCCTCATGCGGGAAGAGGCCAAGATAAGACGCATTCGGTCTTCACCACTTGGATCTCAAACCGACGATGAGATTTAACAAAGAAAAGCCCGCTAACGCGGGCTTTTTTGTTGTTGTTTTGGGGTTCTTTCTAGGAAGAAGGTGCCTGAGGCATCACGCGGATGTTGAGATCGCGAAGCTGGGCGGCTGTCACCTCTGATGGCGCCCCCATCATCAGATCAACAGCCTGCTGGTTCATCGGGAAGAGAGCCACCTCACGCACCGACTTGGCGCCGCACAGCAGCATCACAATGCGATCGACGCCTGCCGCCATGCCGCCATGGGGCGGCGCGCCATAGTGGAAGGCTCGGTACATGCCACCGAATTCCTTCTCAACGAACTCACGGGTCTGCCCGGTTACCTCAAAGGCTTTGACCATAAGTTCGGGGATTTGGTTCCGAATCGAGCCTGATGCGATTTCATAGCCGTTGCAGACCAGATCGTACTGATAGGCCTTGAGATCGAGAAGTGCCTCTGTGCCGGCAGCCTGCGCGGCTTCCAACCCCTCCAGACCGCCCTGCGGCATGGAGAACGGGTTGTGGGAGAAGTCGACCTTTTTGTTTTCCTCATCCCACTCGAACATCGGAAAGTCCACGATCCAGCACAGTTCGAACCGATCTTCGTCGATCAGACCCAAATCCGTACCGATCTTGATACGGGCATCGCCGGCGAAACCGGAGAATTTGCGCGGCTGCCCGGCGACGAAGAACGCGGCATCGCCGGCGTCAAGACCAAGCTGCTGGCGGATGGCTTCGGTGCGCTCGGGTCCGATGTTCTTGGCAAGCGGACCAGCACCAGTGATCGCGCCCTCCTCCTCGCGCCAGAAGATGTAGCCCAACCCCGGCTGACCTTCGCTCTGAGCCCAGGAGTTCATCCGATCACAGAATGCCCGGCTACCACCGGTCTTGGCCGGGATCGCCCACACGGCATTGGCCTCGTCTTCCAAGAGGCGGGCAAAGACCTTGAAGCCCGAGCCACGGAAATGCTCGGAGGTATCCTCCATTTCAATGGGGATGCGCAGGTCGGGCTTGTCGGAGCCATACTTCTCAATGGCTTCAGCATAAGGGATGCGCCGGAACGTTTCGGAGACCGGCTTGCCCTCGGCAAAGCTTTTGAAGGTGTCGCGCAACACCGGTTCCATTGCCTCGAAGACATCGTCCTGGGTGACGAAGCTCATCTCGACATCAAGCTGATAGAACTCACCTGGCAGGCGGTCGGCACGCGGGTCTTCATCGCGGAAGCAAGGCGCGATCTGGAAGTAGCGGTCGAAGCCAGCCATCATCAAAAGCTGCTTGAACTGCTGCGGGGCCTGCGGAAGCGCATAAAACTTGCCCGGGTGAATACGGCTCGGCACGAGGAAGTCGCGCGCGCCTTCCGGGCTGGATGCTGTCAGGATCGGCGTTTGGAACTCGGTGAATCCTACGTCGGCCATGCGCTGGCGCATCTCGGCGATGACCTTTGTCCGGGTCATGATGTTAGCGTGCAGCGTTTCACGGCGCAGGTCCAGGAAGCGATAACGTAGCCGCGTGTCTTCTGGATACTCAGGCTCGCCGAACACCGGCAGCGGCAGCTCTTCCGACACGCCCAGAACCTCGATCTCTGTCGCAAAGACTTCAATCTCGCCAGTCGGCAACGTCTCATTGACTGTTTCAGCGGTGCGTTCCTTCACCCTGCCATCAATACGTAGGCACCATTCGGAGCGCACGGTTTCAGCAAGCGAGAAAGCCGGTGAATCCGGATCGATAACGATCTGCGTCATGCCGTAATGGTCACGAAGATCGATGAACAGGACGCCGCCATGATCGCGCACACGGTGAACCCATCCAGAAAGCCGGGCTGTGTGGCCGACATCCTCACGACGCAGGGCGCCGCACGTGTGCGAGCGGTAACGGTGCATAACGATCCTCGAAGGTAAAGCAGAAAGGGCCCGCGCATGACGCAGGCCTTGTGTGGCTGCGGATTAGCCCTGTTGGCGCTGGCCCGTCAACCATGGAAGGAAAGCCGGCTAGATGGCGGATCGCCACAGGCGAACAAAGGCGCTAAGACGGCGCTATGGAATTGTTATCTGATACCGAGTCGCTGGCTGCGCTTTGTGCGCGCCTGTCCAAAGAACCCTACATCACCATCGACACCGAGTTTTTGCGTGAGACGACATTCTGGCCGCAGCTCTGCCTTGTGCAGGTCGCCGGCGCAGACGAGTTCGCGCTGATCGATCCGCTTGCTGATGGCATCGATCTCTCGCCGCTGTTCGACCTGCTTGCCAAACCAGACGTGGTGAAAGTGTTCCACGCAGGGCGGCAAGATATTGAAATCTTTTACTATCTGACCGATGCAATCCCACAAAATGTGTTCGACACACAGGTTGCCGCGATGGTTTGCGGCTTTGGTGACCAGGTCGGCTACGACCAGATCGTGCGGCAGGTGGTGGGCGCGCAGATCGACAAGACGAGCCGGTTCACAGACTGGTCGCGCCGGCCGCTCAACGATGCGCAGCTGGCCTATGCGGCCGCCGACGTCACTCATTTGAGGTCCGTCTACGAGCATCTTGCCGGTCTTCTGGCCAAGCGGGATCGTACCGAATGGGTTTCTGAGGAAATGCAGACACTGCTTGATCCAGCGACCTACGCCGTCGATCCGGACAATGCCTGGCAACGCCTCAAACTGCGGGTGCGCAAGCCTATCGAGTTTGCCGCGCTCAAGGCGCTGGCCAAATGGCGCGAGGAGGTTGCGCAATCACGCGATCAGCCGCGTCGGCGGATCATGAAAGATGATGCGCTCTATGAGCTTGCCCAGCAACGACCATCTTCAACTGAGCAATTGGGTCGCTTGCGCGCCGTGCCGCGCGGATTTGAGAAACATCCAGACGCCAAAGGCATGATCGAGGCGCTCAAAGCGGTCGCGGCACTGCCAACTGATGAGTTGCCGAAGCTTCCCAAAACCAAGCGCAATCCTGAAAGCGCGCCGGCCATCGCTGAACTGCTTAAGGTAGCGCTGAAGCTGGTGGCTGAACGCGAGGGCGTTGCCACGCGGGTTATTGCTAATGCTGACGATCTTGAGGCCATCGCCATCTATGGCGAGGCCGACGTGAAGGCCATGCAAGGCTGGCGGCGTGACCTGTTCGGCGATATGGCGCTTAAGATCCGGTCCGGTGACATGGCGCTTGGCATACGCGGAAAGCGCGCCGTGCTTGTACCAATGAATGGTGAGCAAAACACCGACTGATCAGATAAAGAGCTGTTTGCCGTTAGCCGTTGCTGACGGAAACGACCCCGGTTTCGCAGTTGACCAGTTTGGCAAGCGAACCCAACCGCTTGGTAAGGCGCTCGCCACGCAATCCGGCCAAATCCATTGGCACGTAGAGTGTCAAACGGTCGTCGCTCAAGCGCTCCATTCGGGTTTCCGGCAGCACGTCAGCCATCGACGCGGTGAGTGCATAGGCCACCCGGAACATTGCACCAAGCAGCATAGCCCGCTCACGCAGGCGTTTGGGCAACAGGCCATTCACATCCCTTATGAATGCATCATCCGACAGCCCCTGGTGGCGGTAATAGTTCGCCGTTGCAAGGTACAAGCGACCTGGATGATCGATGCCGGAAAAGGCGGCGTGAGCAATGATGTTGTGGCTTTGGATGCCGCGATAATCGGGGTGCGCGCGCCATCCGATATCGGCCAGCAGGCTCGCCGCCTCGCGCAAACGGGCTTCGTTGGGCGTCTCTTCCATGCCCAGCGCCTCAAACGCGGCGCCAGTCCATGCTGCCAGTTCTTTGGCGTGCCGTGGGGACCGTGAGCGCAGCAGCGCCAGTTCGAACGCGGCATCAAGCAGCGGATCGCGCGCTTTGTCCTCATCGCTGAGATCGTCGAACAGGAGGCCTTCACGGACACCCAGGGCCGACAGAACGATATCGGAAGGCCGCCCGACTTTGAAAAGAGCGCTCAGTACGGCTGCACCGAACGGCAAGAGCGTGCGCCGACTTCGCGAGACGGCGCGCATGGCCAGGTGCTCGGCAAGTTTGCCGCGCAGAACGTCCTCGCAAAAGGCAGCGTAGGGTTTGGCATCGACCGCGTACCCCTGCATGACAGACAGCGGATAGTCGTTCACTTCCATGTGGAGCTTGGCGAGGTTGCGCCATGTGCCGCCCACCAGGAAAAGCGATCTGTCCTTCAGCTGCTTCGTTAGAGGACCGCTTGAGAGCGCCTCGACGGCAAGGTCGAACGCCTTGCGCGGATCGCCATCGGCTTCTTCCTGCATGCGGATGACGCCAAGCTTGTGCGAAACGCCCTGCCCGATGGTTTTGGGCGTGATCTCAACGAGTTCCAGACTGCCGCCCCCAAGATCGCCAACGATCCCATCGGGTTCATGGAAGCCGGACCGCACGCCCATCGCGGCGGCGCGCGCTTCTTCGTCGCCGGACAGAATGCTCAGTGGCGCGCCCAGAATGCGCTCGGCCTCCTGCATGAACACGGGGCCGTTTTTGGCATCGCGCACGGCGGCCGTGGCAATGACCTTGAGGCTGACGATGTGCATCTGCTCGACGAGATGACGGAAGCGCGCCAGCGTGGTCAGTGTGAGGGTGACAGCCTCGTCAGACAGAAGCCCGGTTTTTGCGACCCCGCGCCCAAGGCCGCAGAGAACCTTCTCGTTGTAGAGCGGTGTCAGCGCTCGCGCGAGCCGCTCATAGGCAACCAGCCGGACCGAGTTCGATCCAATATCGATGACCGCGACCGGCCCAAATCCATCAAGGCGGCCCTGGCCCTGTGACGTTTCCGGATTGGGACGATCAGGGCTCGCGGCGGGTGAAGAAGCGCGGCTGGTTCGCTTGAAGGGATTTTCCACGGCCCGAAAGACTCGGATTGGTCATGAAGTAGCGATGCGCGTTGAACGGCTCGTCACCAGGTGCGGGTGCGATTCGCATATGGCGACCGTCGGCCAACAGCGCCCAGCTTTGCTGGTTGTCCTTCAGACTTGCAACCATGATTTGGTCAAGTATCTGCGCATGGACCGTTTCGTTGTGGATTGGCACCATCGCTTCCACCCGCCGATCCAGGTTGCGCGGCATAAGATCGGCCGAGCCCATATAGACAATGGCCTGCTCGGACGGCAGGCCATGGCCATTGCCGAAACACACGATGCGCGAGTGCTCCAGGAAGCGCCCGACGATCGATTTAACCTCAATGTTGTCGGAAAGGCCCGGCACACCGGGCCGCAGGCAGCAAATCCCGCGAATGATGAGGTTCACCTTCACGCCGGCTTGGCTGGCTTCATAAAACGCGTCGATCAGCTGAGCGTCGACGAGCGAGTTCATCTTGCACCAGATGGCGGCCGGCCGACCGGCGCGCGCATGATCGATCTCGGCGCGGGTATGCTCCAATAGCTTTTGACGCATCTTGGTGGGCGAGACGACCATCCGCTCCAATTCTGCTGGCTCGGCATAGCCGGTGATGAAGTTGAAGATGCGCGCCACGTCTCGGGCAATGGACTGATCGGCCGTGAAAAAGGACAGATCGGTATAAATCTTCGCCGTGATGGGGTGATAGTTACCGGTGCCGATATGGCAGAAGCTGTGAAGATGCCCGGCCTCGCGACGGACCACGAGCGAGAGCTTGGCGTGAGTTTTCAGCTCCAGGAATCCGAACACGACCTGCACGCCGGCGCGTTCCAAATCGCGGGCCCAGCGGATGTTGGCCTCTTCATCGAAGCGCGCCTTGAGCTCGACTAGCGCGGTCACCGACTTGCCGGCCTCAGCCGCCTCGATAAGGGCCCGAACGATGGGGGAGTTGTTGGATGTGCGGTAGAGTGTCTGCTTGATGGCGACCACATTGGGGTCGGCGGCTGCCTGCCGCAGGAACTGCACCACCACGTCGAAGCTTTCATAGGGGTGGTGGACGATAAGGTCCTTCTGGCGGATGGCTGCAAAACAGTCACCGCCATGTTCGCGGATGCGTTCAGGAAAGCGCGGCGTATACGGAACGAACTTCAGATCGTCGCGCTCAATGTCGACCAGCTCAGACAAATCGTTGAGCGCCAGTGCGCCCTCCACGCGGAACACGGCTGCGCTGTCCACTTCCAGCTCTTCGGCCACCAGGCGTAGTAGTGATTCAGGCGTGGAGGCATCGATCTCAAGGCGGATAACCGATCCACGGCGGCGGCGCTTCAGGGCTGTTTCGAACAACCGCACCAGGTCTTCTGCTTCCTCTTCGATTTCCAGGTCGGAGTCGCGAATGACGCGGAACGCTCCGGTGCCGGTGACGGTGTAACCGGGAAAGAGACGACCGATGAACAGGCGCACCACATGCTCCAGCATGATGGTTCGGTGGCCAGAGGAATTCTCGTCAAAGCGAGGCAGCTTGACGAAGCGCGGGATCTTCGATGGCACGCGGATCAGCGCCGTCATACTGTCGTTGGCGCCGCTTCCGGGCACATCGGAGGGCTTGTCTCGCCGCAATTGGAGCGCGATGGAAAATCCCAGGTTCGGGATGAACGGAAACGGATGCGCCGGGTCGACCGCAAGCGGTGTCAGAACCGGAAAGACGTGGGAAAGAAAATAGCCGTCCAGCCAATCTCGCTCACGCGGGTCGAGGTCATCGAGATCGACAATGGAGATGCCAGCTTCCGACAAAAGACCGCGCAAGACTGAGAACGTCTCCTGCTGATGGCCAGCAAGTTGCGCGACTTCGTCGGTGATCGCCTGCAACTGCTCGCTCGGCGTCAGTCCATCGTCGGAGCGTTTGGAAATGTGCTCCTGCACCTGCCCGACCAGACCGGCGACACGCACCATGAAAAACTCATCCAAATTGTTGGCTGAAATGGACAGGAAGCGCAGGCGCTCCAGCAGCGGATGGTTTACATTGTCGGCCTCTTCAAGGACCCGCAGGTTAAAGCCCAGCCAGGACAGTTCGCGATTGATGAAGCGCTCTGGCGAGGCCATCAGATGATCGTAGATTGGCGCGTTGTCCGACCTGGACGAAGGCGTGGACGCGATCGTGGAGTCCGGCGTCATCTGAGTCCCAACGCCCTGATCGGTTGCAAGCGGCATGGTTGTGTCGCTGTGCCCTTCGGGCTGCTGGATGGGATCATCTGATTGCGTCATGCCGGTTTCCTGTTGGCCCCCTCGCCACGTTCTCTGAGGTAATTCAATAGTGTGACAGTTCAATCATGCCTATCGGCATTGTCCTGACCTGCCTCAAAATCCGCCAGAACTTGACCTGCCAAAGGCTTGGTGATCGACCGGCCAGCCTCCAGCGCGCGCTTGTCGATCTGCGCAATTAGATCGGCCAATTGACCGTAAGAGCGTTCGACGCGCCGAAGCAGATAATGCGCGATGTCGGCTTCCACCAAAAGCTGGCGGTCGGTGAAAAGCTTGACGGCGATGGCGGCTAAGAGCGCATCGTCGGGCGGCTGGATTTCAGCCCGTCGTCCGGCCCTCAGTCGCGAGAGGGCATCGGGCTTGCGAAAGGCAAGAGCCTCAGGCGGTTCTCGCGACGTGACGAAAACCGGCGCTTGCGCAGCCCGTGCAGCTTCGAGCGCATGAAACACAGCATCGCCTCCGTCGTCCATACAGGTCTCCAATCCATCAATTATCAGGATCGACCGCGCGTCCAGATCGTTCGGAACGCCCTGCTTCAGCCAAACTGCATGGTCGAACCGGTCGGCCATCATGTGCGCCAAATGCGATTTTCCTGCCGCTCGCTCGCCGATAACGAGACCAACAGGGATCGGCCAAGCCAATTGCACCGCCAGATCGCGTGCTATCTTGTTGCCCTCACCGGTCACAAAGTCTTCGGTCGCATAGGAAGGCGGCGATGGCATATCGAAGGCGAGTTGGCGCTGATCCGCCACGCGGTTAGCTCTCGTCGCTCGCTTGCGCCTGAGCGCCGCCATTATGGCCCTTGAAGAACAGGCTTTCCTGGTACCGCTCGATGCAGAAGCGGGTAAGGACGCCCATGGAAGCGGCCAGCGGGACGGCGATCAAAAGGCCGACAAACCCAAACAATGAGCCGAATGCCAAAAGAGCGAAGAACAGAACCACCGGGTGCAGATTGACCGCATCGCCGACAATCTTGGGCTGGAGGAAGTTGCCCTCAACAAACTGGCCGAAAACGAAAATGCCAGCGACAACCAGGATCCAGATCGGATCGTTCCAGAACTGCGCTATCGCGACACCAACCGAGGAGACGAAACCGACGAGTGAACCGACATAGGGAATGAAGCTCAAAAGACCGGCGGTCAGCCCAATCAACAGACCGAAATTGAGCCCAACCAGCGTGAGCGCGATGGCGTAGAACGCACCAAGGATGAGCCCCAGCACGAACTGGCCACGGACAAAGCCGGCCAGCACTTTGTTGATCTGCACAAACAGCTTGCGAATCGTGCTGGCGTGATCGCGCGGCAACAGACCATCGACACGCTCCACCAAGTTATCCCAGTCGTAGAGCATGTAGATCGCGACGATGGGCGTGATTACGAGCGTCGACAACAGGCCGGCGAGTGCAGCACCCTGGTCAAAAATCACGCTGGCGATCTGTGTCATGGTGCCAGCATTGGCTTCCAGAAAGCTGCGAACGACATCAATATTGATGGTTCCTAGCCATTCGAGCACCGCATCAACCGTCATGGCGGAGGGCAACAAAGCCTGTCGGGCGGCCTGATCGGCCTCGCCGTTGGGGGCAATAATGGTCTGTATAGCGCGCAGATCTGCTTCGTTCAGCCCAAAGACGGCGCGCAGCGTTTCAGGGATGTAGGGGCGCAAGACATCAACCAGGCCCAAAATTTGCTCAATCAACAATGGGACCAAAAGGACGATGCCAAGCACCAGAACAAACAGCGCCAGAGCGGTAATGGTAAGCGTTGCCCAAAGCCTGGAAAAGCCGTGGCGTTCGAACCAGTCGGCTGCCGGGTCCAGCAGATACGCAATCGCCATGCCGGCCACGAAAGGCAGCAAGATGCTGGAAAACATATAGATGAACAGGATCAACCCGAAGGCGGCCAGAGCCCAGAACATTATTTGGCGTTGGACAGTCATGAACGCGGTCTATCCGTTAATCGAGGGGTCTTGGTGATAGCGGGGCCGGTCTGGCAATGCCAGTGGGAACATGCGGGCGGCAGGCCAACTGCCCGCAACCGGGGCAGACCATGGCTTGTCTTGGTGGCCAGAATCCGTCAGGTCGTCGGGTAGCAAGCCGGCAAGCCTTGAAGTGGAGACAGATCGGGCATGAAGGGGTCAGAGGCCTATCGCCAAGCGGGCGTTGATACCGAGGCTGGCGCGCGGCTGGTTGAGCGCATCAAGCCAGCGGTTCGTTCAACAGCACGGGCAGGTTCGGCGCCTGATTTGGGCGGGTTTGGCGGGCTTTTCGACCTTGCGGCCTGTGGGTTTTCCGATCCTGTTCTGGTGGCGGCCAATGACGGCGTGGGCACCAAGCTGAAGATCGCCATTGAGACTGGCATCCATGACACGGTGGGGATCGATCTTGTCGCCATGTGCGCCAACGATCTCGTCGTGCAGGGCGCCGAGCCCTTGTTTTTCCTGGACTATTTCGCAACCGGCGGGCTCGATGAAGGCGTTGCGGCGGAAGTAATCGAGGGCATTGCTGCCGGCTGCCGCGAGGCCGGCTGCGCTCTGATCGGCGGTGAAACCGCTGAAATGCCATCCCTTTATGCCGATGGCGAGTATGATCTGGCGGGCTTTGGCGTCGGCGCGGTGGAGCGTGGTGCGGTTCTGCCGAAGGACGTGCAGGACGGCGATGTGGTGCTGGGACTGGCGGCCTCTGGATTTCATTCCAACGGCTATTCGCTGATCCGGAAAGTTGTTGCAGACCAGGGCCTTAGTTACAGCGACCCAGCGCCTTTCGACCCCGGCCGCACCCTTGGTGAGGTCCTGCTGACGCCCACACAGATCTATGTGAAGAGCGTCCTGGCAGCGCAGCGTGAAACTGGCGCTCTGAAGGCGCTGGCGCACATCACCGGCGGCGGGCCGCTAGAGAACATCCCCCGCGCCCTGCCCGATGATCTTGCTGTAAACCTTGATTTCACAGACGTTTCCGTTCCGCCGGAGATGCGCTGGCTCGCCAAAGCCGCTGAGCTTTCCACCCATGATCTGCTTGCGACCTTCAATTGTGGGATCGGCATGGTGTGTATCGTTTCCCCGGAACAGGAGCGGTCCGTCAGCGAAACTCTGCGGTCCGGTGGCGAGACGGTGTTCCGGATCGGGACCGTCTCGTCCCGTCAGAACGACCCGGTCGTCGTCACTCGACCTCCCTCTCTCTGATGCGCCGCGTCCGCACCGCCATCCTCATTTCCGGTCGCGGCTCCAATATGGAGGCGCTGGTTCGCGCGGCACGCGCCGAGGACTATCCAGCCGAGGTGGCTGTGGTCGGCTCCAACCGGCCGGAGGCGGCGGGTACAAAGTTCGCATCAGATGCCGGATTGCCGACCATGGTTGTGGACCACAAAGAGTTTGGGAAGGACCGCGAGGCGTTTGAACGGGCGCTGCATGCGGAGCTTAAAAAGCACAATGTGGAGCTTGTCTGCTTGGCCGGCTTCATGCGGCTTTTGACGCCCTGGTTCATCGGACAATGGCATGATCGGCTGATCAACATTCACCCGTCCCTACTGCCGCTCTTCAAGGGGCTCCACACCCACCAACGCGCCTTGGAGGCTGGGGTCAAGCTGCATGGCTGCACCGTTCATGTGGTGCGACCCGACATGGATGCGGGGCCTATCATCGCCCAGTCGGCTGTGCCGGTTCTGGATGATGATGACCCCGACACCCTGGCAGAGCGGGTGCTTGTGGCGGAACACGCGCTCTACCGGCACGCGCTCGCCCATGTGGCCCGGGGCATTGTGGATGGAAGTTGGACCATCACGGACGAGCGCGTGTCAGGCGTACCGCCTTTAAAAGGCTAGCGTCATTTCTTGGCGCAGTTTCGCGAGCGCAAAAGTCTGCAACTTTTGCTGAAACTGCTTCAGCGCGGCGGAGGGCGGCGGAAGCCGGGGCCATCGGCACGGGCTCGTTCAGCGCCCGGACCTTGACCGCCAGGACCTTGGCTACCCGGACGACGACGCGCCTGCTGTCCACCACCGCCACGCACGTTCTGCATCTGGAAGCTTGAATCCGGATCGCCGGCAAAGCAGCGCGGGATGAACGGGAACTCATCCGTGATGACGTAGTAATAGGTGCCACCCGGATACTCGTCCGTCACGCCGTAGCGGCCGTTGCAGGCGTCCAGCGTTCCTGACCCTTCTAAGTAGACCCAGTCCTGCGTGAACGTGCCGTCATAGGTGCCGCCGGGGCCGGAATCGCGGGTGCCGGAGCGCAGCACGTAGCTTGAGTCCATCTCCACCATGCCGGAGGATGGGTCATCCGCATCGGCGTAGCTGATCGGCCCATAGATCGGGAAGCCATCGGCCGCGTAGCCGATCAACGTCGGGCTGCTGGTGTCTGCCAGCCGGTCGATCAGCGCCTGCGGCAGGCCGTGATAGTGGTAGGCGCCATTGGGCTGCACATGAGCATTGCTATCGTCGAGCCCCAAGCTTGGCCCGTTGTCGGAAATCGCCTCGTAGCGCCAGCCAGAGGAGCGGTCTCGGTTCCAATATTCCGCGGTGCCAGGATCGAAGATCACGCCGTTGAGCGCTACGCCGAACACGTAGTTGTCGGCGTCGGTGGCCCAGCCGTTGAAATCCGGATCAGCGTCCATGGAGAAGCGGTAGCTTTGGGTGGTGATGGTGTGCGGATTGCCCGAATTGGGGAAAGCGCCGGTTGCGTGGTCCGGCAAGCCGTCGGCGGTGATGGTGCGCACACCGCCGTCGGTCGTGACGGAAATTGTAGCCGCAGCTTCCACATCGCCCAGCACCAGCTCTTCCAGCAACAGGTCAAGCAGGGAGCTTTCCTCCTCCACCAGCGCCTGGCCGGTGGCGGCCACTTCTTCATCCTCATGGCCGGAATGGGCGTAGCTGGTATCCGGCAAGGCCGTGGTGGCCAGCAAAACGGCAACCATCGCCGCCAAGCCACAACGTTTCCAAAGATCAGATTTTGCGGGTCGTGTGGTGATGTGGGTTGGTGTTGTGTCCGTCATGGTCGTCCCCCTTGGGTTGCAGGTGGCCGCCAGGGTTTGGGAGAATGAAGGGGCGGCTGGCCTTCGCCGTTCACTGGGTCGTGAACCGAGCGTGAAGATGGGCGCTCGCCGCTGAAACCACCACTTAAAGGCGCGTCATGTTCCCGTTTTGTCCCTTAAACTTGGTTCATGACAGAATGGAAAGGTGGGGGACGGTGCAGCAATCGGAGGCCTCACAAGCCGACATGATTTATGGATCAACAAGGGATAGTTCTGCGGGCGACCTGATCACGCTGGGGCTGGTTTCAACGACGTCAGGGCCTGCTCTGCAACGTCTCGCAGAATTGGCCTTTCGACCCCGCCGCGCGCGAGAACCAAGAGAGCGACGTGAACGGCAAAAAGAAGCCTTGCGGTCGCTTGGCGCTTTTCAGCACTCGGCACGATCTCACCGTTTGCGTCAGCACGCTCAAGTGCGTTCCGATAGCCGCCCTCAATCCGGTCGAAATAGGAATGAACGCGCTTCGACACATCCTCGTCTGTTTGCGACATTGGCTCGCGGCTCGCATTGCAGATCAAACAACCAAGGTGACCGTTGGGGGATTGAGGAAGCTCCGCCAATCCAAGCAAGACCTGCCTGATCGCTGCCAGACCTTCATCAGTTTGCTCAAGTGGCGCCACGAAGCGCTCACCCGCAAAAACGGCAAAATCGTCCAGTGCCTGCAAGTACAGGCCGCGTTTGTTACCATAGTCACGGGCGAGTTGCTTACGGTTGATGCCTGCCGCTGCTTCGAGGTCAGGGAGCGACGCCCGGTCGAAACCTAGTTGCCAGAAGCACTGCATGATACCTTTTCGGATCGCGTCGGGATCGTGCGTGCGTGGTCGTCCAGCTGGCATCTAGCCTCCGGCGGGAGCCTGCGGCATGTCGGAGTAAAATGAGATGTTCATTTTACTGAACGCCAAGTCCCGATCAGGAACCAGCGCCGCATAGTCCTCGCTGTCGAAGACCGCCCTGGCAGCTTCAGCTGCGTCCGCGTTTGGAAAGGTCACAATCATCGACATGAAGGTACCTGATGTTCCAACGATAGTCTCGTCCTCCTTGATAATCATCGGTGCTGACCCGCCCGCCTGCATGAGCATCGGAATGATGCCCCCAACATAGCGTTCCAGAGCGTCATGCTGTTCCAAGATGGGGGTGGCCGTCACAAAAAGGTGCGCTCGACCAGAAGGCTGTGGGTCCGGTAGTTGGAAGAACTTGATCACATCGCCACCCTGATCCCAACGGGGATGAAGCGATATCGACGTGATCTTCCACCCGTTATCTGTCAGGCGGTAGCTGCACCGGTAAAACGCATTGAGATCCATGATCTCGGAAGCGATCTTGTGGCGGGCAAAAACATAGACGTCGCCTTTGGCCTGGTCGCCATCAACCTCAATGAGAAAGTTGGTCATGTAGTGCTGGGTCACGAGGTTCTTTGTCGAGAATAAGAAGCGAACGACGTTGGTGAACTCCTCGCGCGGCAACGTCATCTTGTTGCCCATACCCCATCGGGAAAAGTCACTCTCAATCTCGTCATCAAATATGGATGCGAACGTCTCCCAATCCTGTGCATCGAGGCCGCGCGCATACTTGTAGTGGAGCTCAGAGATCTCTTGCTTCGCTTCTAAATCCGTCATGCCAGTACGTCTTCCCGTGTTTGATTCAGCAAGGCGAAACGGAAGAATATCCGCCTCGCCGACCGCAGATTTGGTCCGCCACATCAAAATGTCAATGAATGGTGACAAATTATTGTTGTGAATAGAACTGGTATTGAAGTCGGCTCGTTCCGTCTGGAATTCCGTCGATGGTCAGCTTTGTGGGGCAGAAACAGCTCTACTGCGGCAAGAACCTATGCGGTCGCTCCCGTGAGACATCAAAACCCACAACCACGGTCGCAAGGGATCCAATTTTGCTGTCGATGAACGCGCAGAGATGAAGTAAGCATTGGGCTGGTGGGCTCGTGAATCATCCGGAGTGATGGAGACTAACATGACACCCAAACGGACCATGCTGGGCACGGTGGCCCTTATCGTTGGGGCACTGCTCGCGACGCCTACCCTGGCCGCTTCCTGCATCACCAGCCAAGGGCAGTTCGAGGCCTTCAAACAGCAGCTTGGGCAACAGGCGGCAGCCTCCGGCGTTGGCCAGCGCGGCTTGCAGGCGCTACAGCAGGCGCGGCTTTCAGGCATCACCTGGCGGTTTGAATCCAACCCCGCCTCCCAATCCAGCATGCGCTACCGCAGTCCAGAAGAGTTTCTGACGAGCCGGTTTTCAACCGTGAACTCCTTCGTCTCCGGCGCGCGGCAGAGGTTGCAGCGCAATGCCGGCTTCTTCCAGACCATTGAGCAGCGCTTTGGCGTGCCCGGCTCTATCCTGGTGGCGATCTGGGGCTATGAGACCAGTTGGGGCGGTTACACCGGCGACACGCCGATTGTCAGCGGCGCTGTCACCCTGGCGTCCTACTGCCGGCGGCATCCGCGCTTTGAGGATGATGCCCTTGCGGCTCTCCAGCTTGTCGATAGTGGGCTCATTGATGGCAACAGCCGTGGCGGCCCGTCTGGCGAACTGGGACACATGCAGTTTCTGGCCGGCAATTGGGTGCGCTTTGCCTCCGATGGCAATGGCGATGGCCGGGCTGACCCCAACAATCCGTTCGATGCGCTGGCGACGGCCGCCTACATGCTGCGCGCCAATGGCTGGCAGCCAGGCGGATCGTTCGCCGATGGATCGTCCAATTTCCGAGTTTTGTCTGTGTGGAACGACAGCGGCAACTATCAGCGCGCCATCGCTTTCGCTGCGGGTTTAATCGATCAGTAGGCTGGGCGGCGGGTACGCCGCTTGGTGATCCTGAGAAGTTGGTGGCTCGCTCGGAGTCTCGTCTCGTCGGCTAGATCTCAACCGTCATGCCGTCATGCGCGCATTCATGCGGGACGGAGCTTCCACGCGACAGCATATCATCGTTCATATGCGTGAGAATGAGGCGCTTGGGTGCGATGTCCGGCAGCTTGGCCTCAAAGGTCGCCAAGTCCAGATGCAGGGGCACCTGCTTGTCAAAGAAATAGGCTTCGGCGATCAACAGATCCGCGTCCTTCCCGATCTCAAAGAGTTCATCCACCCACTCGGTATCGCTGGTATAGGCGAGGGTCTTGCCATCGACCTCGATACGATAGGCGTGAAACGGCCCGTCGGGCGGCCCGTGCCGAACCTGTGCTGTCGTGATCGACAGGTCGCCGACCTGCGTGGTCGTTATCGGGATCAGTTCCTGAAAGGTGAGATCGAACTTGGGCTTGGTCTTGGATGAGCCGGGAAAGGCGGTTTCCATCACCCGCACAAACCAGTCTTCTAGCCCTGACGGCCCCAAGATGCGCAAGGGGTTGCGCCGCTTGGAGAAGAACTGCGCGTCCAGCATGAAGTAGGGCAAGCCGCCGAAATGATCGCCATGAAAATGGGTGATGAGGATCGTTTCGATGTCGTTGGGATCAAGCGCCAGCGACTTCAGGGCGATCATCGAGGACGCCCCGCAATCGATGAGAAAGCAGCTCGTCGATGTTCGCACGTGAAAGCATGTATTGAACCGCCCACCGCTGCCAAAAGCGTCACCACATCCTGCAAATGTCACCTGCATGGCGCCCCTCACCTTCCGCTTGTTCGTCGATAACACAGTCGATCAAGCGTATGTCAGGTTCGGGCAACCACGAACCGGGCAGGCAAAGGGATCACGCTGTCTCCAGTCTGAACTTGAGAAAGGTTTCGCCGTCATAGTCGATCCGGCCGATTTGTTTCGCGCCCATGCGCTTCAGCGCCCCTAGGTTCTTTCGAGATGGCGGCAAGAGGAACGTCACATAGGGGATACGCTCATCGTCCTTGGCAAACTGGATGGCTTGTTTGGAAATGCGCCTACCCAAACCAAAGCGATCGGGCCGCAAAACCAGAACGTAATCCCACTCGTCACCTTCTTTCAGAAACCCGCCCCAGCCGACATACTGTCCATCGGCTAAGATCGCCCAGTGGCCAAGGCCATCGCGGCTCCATGAGGCTTCCTTGTGGGCGACGAACTTTTCAACCTCTTTGGCGTCCCAGTCGAACTTCAAAAGCGGCATATGCTCGGCGACCCGAGGGTCGGACATGTGCGCTAAGATCTCAGTCGGCGCCACGTCCGGCAAACGAGCAAAGGCTATTTGGTGTTTCAAACCGGCTTCCTAGGGTGCTCGGGAGGCGCTGAATTCACGAACGCGTTCCGGCGAAGCCAGATCGCTGGTCGGACGGCGAAGTCAGCGAAAAGAGAGGATTCGGCTCACAACAAGCAATCAGGGCGTTTTGGTGGCACAGAATTTGGGCTGTTACACCCACGAAAAAGGGCGGCCCAACGGACCGCCCTTTTGCATGTCTTGATGGCGCGGCGTGTTAGCCGACGATTTCCAACTCGGAGAACCAGTAGGCGATTTCTTCAGCAGCTGTTTCCGGCGCGTCTGACCCGTGCACGGAGTTCTCACCGATGGATTCGGCGAACTCCTTGCGGATCGTGCCCTCTTCGGCGTCGGCCGGGTTGGTGGCGCCCATCACTTCGCGGTTGCGCAAAACGGCGTTCTCACCTTCAAGCACCTGCACAACGGTCGGGCCGGAAGACATGAAATCCACCAGCTCGTCAAAGAAGGGGCGCTCGCGGTGCACGGCGTAAAAGCCTTCGGCATCCTTGCGGCTCATCCACACACGCTTGGACGCGACGACGCGCAGGCCGGCGGCTTCAAGCTTGGCGGTGATCTGGCCGGTCAGGTTGCGGCGCGTTGCGTCCGGCTTGATCATGGAAAAGGTACGTTCGATGGCCATTGAGGCAATCCTTACTGTGTCATCTTGAAAAACGGGGGCAAGGGCGAGCCCGTCGCCCTTTGGGGATACGCACGCTCGAAACCGGGTGCGGGTGCGCGGGCTATAGCCGCTGGGGATGACGGCTTCAAGTCAGCTTGCGCTTGGGCGTCCGCCGGTGGGTGGCTGCCGCATCGGTACCGGGCTCGATTTGACGATGGCCGTGTGTGTCGACGCCTTGTCGGTGAACGGCTCCAGGAACGCGTCCAGTTCAGCAATCTCGGTCAACAAGACCCGGGTTACGAACCCATCTTCCCCGGTGACCTTATCGCATTGAACGATCCGATGGGTCTCTTCAATCTGCCGTTGCAGGAGGTGGAGCTTCCCAGGGAACGGCTTGAAGCGGATGATGGCTTCCAGCGCATAACCCATTGCCTTTGGTGCGATGACAGCCGTGAAGCCCGTGATCACGCCCACCGCTTCCAGCCTCGCGACGCGCTGTTTGATCGTTGGCGGTGAGACACCAAGCTGCGAAGCCAGATCCGCCCAGCTTTGCCGGCCATCGCGGCACAGAGCATCCACAAGCGCATTATCGAGATCATCAAGATCACTTTCCATTCTGAAACCTTATCGGCTTAATCGCCTCTCTTTCAAGCGCATTTTCATTGATGTGCTTTCGGTATCGACGCCTAAAGCGTCTCATGATCAGCCATACTGAAAGCGCCCCTCAAATCGCTCTCGCTAAGAGACGCGGAAGAAAAGGATGCGTGCGTGAACTGGGCTGTTTGGGTTTCTTTTGTTGTTGTTGCCGGTGCCAACATCGTCACCCCCGGCCCGGCAATCCTGAACACGGTGCGGCGGGCGATCCAGCTCGGCATAGGACAGGTCGGACCCACCATTGCAGGCAACGCGCTTGGCTTGGCGGTTGCGGGCTTTCTATGTGCGGTGGGCGTGGCCAATCTTGTGGTCGCCTCGCCAAGCCTTTGGATGCTCAGCCGCTGGCTGGGCGTCGGCTATCTTGGTTGGCTTGGCCTCAAACTTATCATGAAGAACGAGACGCTGGGCACTTCCGCCGAAGCGCGACAAAGCGTGCCCGCGACCGCTTTGTTCCGCGAGGCGTTCCTGCTGGCTGTGAGCAACCCCAAAGCGCTCTTGTTCTTCGTTGCCCTTTTCCCGCAGGTCATCAGCCCAGACGCGCCAGTGCTAACCCAGAGCCTTACTCTGGTGGCCACCTATTCCGGCCTCTCAGTCCTGTCGCTTAGCTGCTACTCGCTGCTTGCCACGCTCGCCCGGGAGCGCTTTTTCGATCAGACCCGCTATAGCTGGTTTCGCCGCATCTCAGGGTGCGTTTTGCTGGCCTTTGCCGCCAAGCTAGCCCTGGACGTAAGCTGACAAAAAGCGCCAGCTGTCTTCTAGGTCGCCCGTTTCAACGCTGCCGTTTGGCCGCAGGCATCCAGCACCCGGTCGAGCCAGCTGTGCATCAGCTCATCGCCGTCCAGCGTGTCATACGGTGAGGTCGCAATCGCCCAGCAGAAAGAGCCAGTTAGAGCGAGATCTGCAAACAGGGGTTTGTCACCGCCCAGGAACGGTCCTTCTTCCAAACGACGGCGATAGGGCTTCAAAAAGGTCTGGAAGCGCTGACGCTCCTTGTCGCGCCCGCGCTGCACATCCTCCAGCGTCGCGCCAAAGCGCTTTTCGCGGCTCTCTCGAAAGTACGTCTGATCGGCTGGTGCCAGCTGACTATGGATGTCTTTGACGATCATCCGCGTGATCGTCGGATAGAGCCCAGTGATGATGAGATTGTCGATCAGCGCCGCATTCTCTCGTCCGCCGGCACCGCCAAACACCGTATGCGTGTCGGGATAGGTGTCTTCCAGATAGGTGCAGATGTCGAAACTCTCGACCACCGTCTGATCGCCGTCGATGAGCACGGGGACTCGGTTGTGGCCGGTATCGGTAACGGACGGGACCTGCGTGAATGGGGTTGGCCGGCTTTCAAAGTCGAGCCCCTTTAGGCCGAGAGTAAGCCGAACGCGCCAGGAATAGGCTGAGAACAGCCGGTCCGGTTCTGCGCCACACAGTTCATAGAGTATTCGCGCCATAGCTCCCCTCGCCCTTGATCACCGTCCGCTTTTTCAGCGGTGATGCTTTTGTGCGCTAGACCCATGGTTCGCGCAATGCTAGCGGCACGCCCATGCTTGAGATTTCAAATCTGACCTATCGGCTGGGCGACCGGCTGCTTTTCGACGACGCGTCTTTGGTGATCCAGCGCGGCGCCAAGGTGGGGTTCGTCGGCCGCAATGGTGCCGGCAAGACGACGCTGTTCAAGCTGATCCGTGGCGACATCTCGCCAGAGAGCGGTGATATCCGCCTGCCCACCAAAGCGCGGCTAGGCGGGGTTGACCAGGAGGTGCCTGCGGGGCCGCAGGCGCTGATCGAGATCGTGCTGGCCGCCGATACCGAACGCGCGTCGCTGATGGCGGAGGCTGAAACGGCCACCGACCCAACGCGCATCGCCGACATTCAGACGCGGCTTGCCGACATCGAAGCGCATTCGGCCGAGGCACGCGCTGCGCGCATACTGCAAGGGCTTGGCTTCGATGCCGCCGCGCAGAAACGTCCAGCGTCGGACTTTTCCGGTGGCTGGCGCATGCGGGTAGCCCTGGCATCGGTGCTGTTCGCTGCGCCGGACCTTTTGCTGCTCGACGAGCCCACCAACTATCTTGATCTGGAAGGCGCGCTGTGGCTGGAAACCTATCTGGCGCGCTATCCGCACACGCTGATGATCATCAGCCATGACCGCGACCTGCTAAACAGCGCGGTCGGCCAGACGCTGCATCTGGAGCAGCGGCGGCTTAATCTTTATGGCGGCGCGTTCGACACCTTCGACAAGCAGCGCCGGCTGCAATTGGCGGTCGAAGAAAAGGCGCAGGCCAAGCAGGCCGCGCGACGGCAGCATTTGCAGACGTTCGTGGATCGGTTCCGCGCCAAGGCGACCAAGGCCAAGCAAGCCCAGTCGCGCCTTAAAATGCTGGAAAAGATGGAACCCATCGCTCTGCGGGTGGATGAGCGGGTCGCACCGTTCCACTTCCAGGGACCGGAGAAGCCAAAGTCTCCGCCGCTCATTAATGGACGCGATCTGGCGGTCGGCTATGAGCCGGGTAAGCCGATCCTTTCGCGGATGACGTTCCGCCTCGACCCCGACGACCGGATCGCGCTTCTGGGCCAGAACGGCAATGGTAAGTCGACCTTCGCCAAGATGCTGGCCGGGCGGTTGAAGGCTGAGTCCGGCACGCTGACCGCCCCTTCCAAGATGAAGGTAGCCTTCTTCACCCAGCACCAGCTTGATGATCTCAATCCGCTGCAATCGCCGGTCGATGCGGTCCGCGCACGGATGCCGGAGGCCGGTGAAGCCAAGGTGCGCGGCCGCGCGGCCCAGATGGGCTTCGACCGCCTGCGCATGGACACGCCAGCAGGCCAGCTTTCAGGCGGCGAGCGCGCTCGGCTGCTGCTCGGTCTCATCACCTTTGATGGCTCGGACCTTCTGATCCTTGATGAGCCGACAAACCATCTGGACATGGAGAGTCGCGAAGCGCTCGTGGAGGCCCTGACGGCCTATGACGGTGCCGTCATCATCATCTCGCATGACCGGCATCTGATCGAAGCGACGGCAGACCGGTTGTGGGTCGTCGGCCATGGCGAGGTCGCGCCTTATGAGGACGATCTTTCCACCTATCGCCAGCAGATCCTGCGCAGTGTCGATGGCGGTCGGCCCGCCCGCTCTAAAAAGGGTGGGGCCAAGAACGGTGCAGCCAAACAGAAGGACGCATCCAAGGCGACTGCGGCCGAGGCGAAGCGCAGCAATCCGTCAACGGTGCGCAAGCAGATCGAAGAGACCGAATCCCGTCTGGCCCAAATCCGGGCCGAACTTGCCAAAATCGATGCGGAACTGGCAAAGCCGGACATCTATTCCCGCTCTCCAGACAAAGCGACGAAACTTGTCGCCCGCCGCGCCAAGGGTGCCGAGGCGCTCGATAGCTGGGAAGGACGGTGGCTGGAACTCAATGAGGCGCTTGAAGCTGCCGGTGAGCAGGTTTAGCGGAAGCCGATAAACTCCACATAGTCGGTCAGCACATCCTGCCACCAGATTAGGTCGTCGCGGAACGTCTCTGTTGTGATGCCGTAGCGGGTGTTGATGACGAACTGTATGACGGCATCACCATCATCGCGAATGAAGGATTTGCCGAAACGACGCGAGGCGTTCCACTCGTTCATCAGCTCATTGGTGAGCCCGTCCATCTCGAACGTGGCGGTCAATGTCAGATCGGCGCAGCCGGGGTCGCAGTTGTAGACGTCAACGAGAAAGTTGATGCCGTCGACTGTGCCAGAGAGATAGTCTTGGCCGTTGTTGTCGGTCTCAAGGCGCACACTGCCAATCTCGGCCAGGAGCAACCGAAGCTGCTCAAGGTCGGCGAAGACCAAGCCACCGTAATCGTCTGAAGAATCAAACCTTTCGACCGGCTCCGGTGTCGGCGCCTTCTGACCGATGAGCCTTGTCTCCAGGGGTTTTTCAAAGCTTGCAGGCGCCGCCGAAACCGAGACGGCTATGGTTGGCACGATGACGCCAGCAGCAAGCAACGCGGCGGACAAGGATGAATGGAAAAGCATGCGAAAAACCCCCCGGTTATCAGGTCGGAAAACCCGCTGCTTCACCTCACCATGCACTGATCCTGCCGTCAAACCGGGCGGAGTTCAGCCATTGTCAGCGCGCTTCCAGCCGCCGGACTCTGTCTGCTGCCAGTAGGAAAGGCTGTGACCAGCATCACGCAGGCGCTTCCAGACCTGACGGGCTTCGGCGACGGCCGTGCCATCGTTTCCATCAAACATCAGGATTACCCGCTGATAGCCATCGAGCGGATCGGTGTCTGGTGGCAGGGCGCCACTCACAAAAAAGCGAACATCGGCCTTGTTGGGGTTGTCGCTTTCACCGGTGATCCAGATCGGCTGGCGATCGGCCGTTGGCTCCGGCACCCCGTTCGCCGAGACTGTGCTGGCATGGGGCAGGAAGACCTGATCGGAAAAGGTCCAAAGATGATCATCCAGCTCACCGATCTTCACACGGTCGCCGACTTCTACCACCGCGCGCCAGTTGCGCTCCAGGCATTTGCCCAGAAGCTGCGGGAGCGCGGTTTCCACGCTCGCCGCTTGTAAATGGTAGAAGGCGACATCGACCATGGGGCGTTAAGAGGCTGCACCCTCGCCCTCATGGACATCACGGATGTAGCGATCGAGAAGCCGCACGCCGAAGCCCGATCCGAACGACGAATTGATGGCCGACTTGGGGGCGGACATGGCCGTTCCGGCAACATCCAGATGCGCCCAGGGCGTGTCGCCGACAAAGCGCTGAAGGAACTCCGCCGCCGTGATGGAGCCCGCAAACCGGCCACCGGTGTTCTTCATGTCGGCAAAGCGGGAATCGATCATCTTGTTGTAGGCTGGGCCAAGCGGCAGGCGCCAAACCTTCTCGCCGCTTTCCTGACCGGCTTTGTGCAGACCCTCGGCAAGCTCATCATTGTTGGTGAACATGCCCGCATGATCCTGGCCAAGTGCGACCAGAATAGCGCCGGTCAGCGTTGCCAGATCGATCATGACTTTGGGTTCGAAGGTCGTGCGCGTGTAGTGCAGCGCATCTGCCAGAACCAGACGCCCCTCGGCATCCGTGTTGATGATCTCAATTGTCTTGCCGGCCATCGACGTGACGATGTCGCCGGGTCGCTGCGCCTTGCCGTCTGGCATGTTCTCGACCAAGCCGATGACGCCGACGGCGTTCACTTTGGCTTTGCGTGCCGCCAGTGTGTGCATGAGGCCAACGACACAGGCAGCGCCGCCCATATCGCCCTTCATGTCTTCCATGCCACCGCTCGGCTTGATGGAGATGCCGCCGGTGTCGAAGACCACGCCCTTGCCGACAATGGCGACAGATTTCTCATCGGTTGCGCCGCCCGACCATTCCATGATGGCAAGGCGCGCAGGGCGTTCCGACCCCTGGGCGACACCCAAAAGGGCGTTCATGCCAAGATCGGCCATCGCCGCATCGTCCAGAACAGTGACCTTGGCGCCCAGATCCCCAAGCGCTTTGGCCACGCCGGCAAACTCAACCGGACCCAGCGTGTTGGGAGGCTCATTGACGAGGTCTCGGGCCAGCAGCGTTCCGGACGCGATGGCATCGGCATCGGCGAAAGCAGCCTCCAGCGCGCCGGCATCCTCACTGATGGCGGTGACAGCGATGGTTTGAGGCGTCTCGTCTTCGGGCTTTTCGCCTTCTTCATCATCGGAAGGTTCGGGGTTCGTCTTGTAGCGGTCAAAACGGTAGGCACCCAGCTTCAGGCCCGCCAACAGGCTTGCGGCGGCAGCGGCGTTGAAGCCATGCAGCGCCAGGGTTGCCTCCTTGGTCTTGCCGAGCGCGGCGGCCAGTTTGCCACCCAGCATGAGATAGGGCTCTGGATCCTTGGCCTTATCGGGGTCACAGCCCAGCACGATCACATGGTCGGATGCCGCGCCTTCCAACGCATATAAATGCTTGGCCTCGCCCCAACTGCCCTTGAAACCGGCTGCCTTCAGTGCACGCAACACCGCGCCATTGGAGCCAGTATCCAGCGCTGTAGCGGCCCGGTAGAGACTGTCGCCCTTTGGCGCCAATACGACCAACGGGCCACTGATGGAGTCAGGTAAGGGGGAGGAAGCCTCACGCTGTGTGAAGGCAAAGGTCAGTTGCGGCATTCGGTCCTCATGATGGATGTCTTTTGGCCGGGAGGATGCCCGGGCGCGGAAGATCAGATGCCGATGAGGTGACGCATGCAATGGCGTTTGGCAAGCACCACCGGTCGCAGGCCTTGTGTAGGCTGGTGGGGCCGACGGCCTTGGCATTCTTGTTTACAAAGGCTTAACTGCTTTCTTTGGCCGAATTTTAGCCATTGTGACCGGCAATGAAGGTGACGGAAAATGGGGTCACAGGTGGGGCCCCAGGGACGCACTGGAGCCAGAGCTGGTGTCGGTGTGTGGGAGAGTGTTTTGCGTTTGGCCAAGGTCAGCCTCGTCGACCGGTATGTCTTCAAGCAGGTAACGGGCACCTTTGCTGGCATGGTCGTGGCCATGCTGGCCGTGATCGTGTGCGTGGTGGCCCTGCAAGAGCTGGACGTGGTGACCAATCAGGGCGCGGCGCTGGCGACCTTTGCCCTTTTGACCCTTCTATCCATGCCGCAGATGCTTTCCATGGTGGCGCCGATCGCGTTGTTCCTGGCGCTCCTCATGACGCTGAACCGCCTAAGCGCGGAGAGTGAGATCGTCGTCGTCAATGCTTCCGGCGGCAGTCCATTCAGCCTGTTGCGACCGGTGATGGCCGCAGCGCTTGTCGTTAGCCTTCTTGTGGCAGTCTTGGCCCATCTTATCTCGCCGCCAGCCCAGAAAGCCTGGCGTTTCATGATCACGGATGTGCGGGCTGATCTCCTGTCCACCGTGGTGCGCGAAGGGGCGTTTTCTAGCATTCAGGAGGGCCTAACCTTCCATATGCGCGAGCGTCAACCGGGTGGTGTATTGGCCGACATTATGATTGCCGACACACGCGACCATCCGCAGGAGATGATCTATTTCGCACAACGCGGCACCATCGTTCGGGGGGAAGAAGGTGCTTTCCTCTCAGTGGAAGACGGGCTGATCCAGCGTCGCAGCACGTCCCAAACCGGGCGGGTCACATCGGCCTATCTCTACTTTGACACCTATTCCATCGATCTCAGCTTCACCGAGCGCTCATCAGGGATCGGGCAGTTCAAACCGTCGGAGCGCTCCACAGCGTATCTGATGAACCCGGATGCGGATGACAGGTTCCTACGGGCGGAACCCGGGCGCTTCATCGCCGAACTGCACAACCGGATGGCGCTGCCGCTCTATCCGTTGGCCTACGCGATGATCATAACCATGGCGCTGGGTACCCCGCACGCCGCGCGTTCCGGCCGCGGCAAGCGCGTGATGCTGGCCGTCGCCGGTGGACTGGCACTTTTGACGGCCCAGTTGAGCACGTTCAGTCTCATTGGAGGCCTGCCGATTGTGTGGCCGGTACTTTATCTGTTGCCCATCCTGGTTCTCCTTTTTGGCACGCTGTTCCTGGCCAAAAAACTGCCGGCGCCGGATTGGCTCGGCCGATTTTTGTCAAGCGGCGGTTCGCGCCGGGTAGAGGCCGCCTAGGCGATGCGGCTTTCCAGCGCTCTCAATCGCTATCTGGCGATCGCATTTGTGCGAAATGTCGGCCTGGTGTTTCTGGCGGCCTTCGCGCTGCTGCTCTTGATTGATGTGATGGAACTGGCGCGCCGCGCCGGCGACGCCGGCATTCCAATGACGATAATCCTGCTCATTTCCTCCATGCGGCTGCCAGCTTTGTCGGAGCAATTGGTGCCGTTCGCCGTGTTGATCGGGGCGATCATGACGCTGGTGGCGATGTCGCGACGCTCGGAGCTCATCATTGCACGCGCTTCCGGCCTGTCAGCCTGGCAGTTTCTGGTGCCGCTGCTTCTTGCGGCCGCTCTGATCGGTATGGGCGCGTCTGTGCTCTACAATCCGGTTTCTGCGACATTAAAGGAGCGGTCAGACGTCATGCTGACCGAGCGCTTCGGAGGGACAGCGGCCAACATCGATCCTGAGCGCGAAGTTTGGTTCCGCCAGTCGACCGGCGCTCTTTCAACCCTGGTGCGGGCCGCATCAGCAACCCAAGATGGACAGACGCTGCATCAGGTCACGGCGATGCTGTTCGATGCCAATGGCGATTTTGTCCAGCGCGTGGATGCCGAACAAGCCGTCCTGCGCGATGGCGTGTGGCGCATGGACGGCGTCTCGATCACCGATTCTCAGGGCGAGACCAGTTTTGCCGATGTTTTCGAACTGGCAACGCCGCTTACGCCCGATGATGTCCTAGGACGGTTCACCCCAGCAACAGCTGTGCCAATTTGGAACCTTCCAAGCCTTGCAAACAAGGCACAGCAAGCGGGTATCGCTGCTGATCGCTACAGATTCCAGTTTCAGGCCTTGCTCGCCCGGCCCATGCTGCTTATGGCCATGGTATTGGTGGCCGCAACCGTATCCTTGCGGTTCTCTCGGCATGGGGGAACGACAAGGTTGGTGGTGGCCGGACTGAGTGCTGGGTTTATCGTGTTCGTGATCAACGAAATCTCCGGTGATTTGGGCGGGGCCGGATTGGTCAGCCCGATACTGGCGGCGTGGGTGCCGCCGGTCGCTGCCGGACTCTTTGGCATCACGGCCCTCCTTCATCTGGAGGATGGATGACGGCGCGGCTTGATCAGGTACCGGATCGACGTCGATCCGGGCTGCTGCTGCGCCTTAGCTTGAGCGCGGCGTTGCTGTGGTCAGGCGTCGCCTACGGTCTGGCGCCGACCTTCTCCGACGGCCTGAGCGTTGGCTCCGCAGCCGCGCAGGGCGTGCCTGGGTTCGTTGATCCTAACCCTGACGCGCAGATGTTCCTGGAAGCCGATGAACTGATCTATGACGATGCGGCCAACCAGGTGACTGCGGTCGGCCGCGTGACGATCTTCTATGACGGCTACACGGTCGAAGCCGATGAAGTCGTCTATGACCGCGCCCAGGGCCGGGTGCTGGCGCGCGGTAATGTCATTCTTGTTGAGCCCAATGGAAGTGTGCTGCGTGGACGCTCGGCGGACCTCAGCGACACGCTGCTGGATGGCTTCGTGGATGCGCTAAGCGTCGAAACGCCGGATCAAACCTTCTTCACCGCACGCCGCGCGACGCGTCGCAACGGTGAAGTGACGGTTTTTGAAGAAGGCACCTACACGGCCTGCACGGCCTGTGAGGATGATCCGGACCGACCCCGTGCCTGGATGTTCCACGCTGATAGGATCACCTACGATGAAGGTGAGCGCATGGTCTATTACGACAATGTGCGGCTCGATTTTTTCGGAATCCCGGTCATCTGGCTGCCCTTCTTTGCCCATGCCGATCCGACCGTGGAGCGTCAATCCGGCTTCCTTCGTCCTGTACCGACGTACGATGACGAGTTAGGCGTCGGCGTTTCGGTGCCCTACTACATCGTGCTGTCGCCAAGCTATGATGTGACCATCACGCCGACGGTCTACACAAATCAAGGACTGCATCTTGAAGGGGAGTGGCGGCAGAGGCTGGAAACAGGTGAGTACAGCATCCGTGCCTCTGGCATTCACCAATTCAATCCTGACGCCTTCGACCGCCAGCCCGGTGATCAACGTTGGCGCGGCGGACTTGCCAGCAACGGGGCGTTCCGTCTCAACTCACGCTGGAATGCTGGCTGGAACCTTTTCCTACAATCCGACCGCCGCTATTTCCGTGACTATGCGCTGGAAGACGCTGCGGACGCCGATGAGATTGTTTCGGATGTCTTCCTGACCGGCCTGCATGACCGCAGCTTCTTCGATGCGCGGGTCCAGCGGATCGAGGTGACGACCATTGATGCCAATGGCACCCTCGACTCTCAGGATCAGGCCTGGTCGCTGCCCGTGGTGGATTATGATCGTCGCTTCTCTCCTGATCTGTTTGGAGGCGAGCTTCAGGTCTCAGGTAATTTGTCGACGACTGTCCGCCAGGACGAATACATCGATGTCCTGACCATCGGCGGCGCGGCCACCAACTCTTATGAAGGTTTTGATGGGCAGTACGCACGCGCTACGATGGAAGCAAATTGGCGGCGCACCTTTATTGGACCCATGGGGCAGGTCTTCACGCCACACTTCGGTTTCCGCGGCGATGCGATCGGCTACAATCTGGATGCGACGGCCACCGCTGCCGGCTTCGACAGCAATGACGATACACGCTTTCGCGGCATGGCCACCGCCTCGCTGGAATGGCGCTGGCCGTTCCTGATAACCGCCTATGGCAGCACACATGTGGTGGAGCCGATTGCGCAGATCATCGCTCGGCCCAATGCAAGCTCGGTCGGGCAGGTGCCTATCGAAGACTCCCAAAGCCTTGTCTTTGACGCCTCCAATCTGTTCGATCTCGACAAGTTCTCAGGCTATGATCAGATCGAAGGCGGCACGCGGGCCAATGTCGGCGCACGCTATGTTGGCACCTTTCAGAACGGCCTGACCTTAAGCGCGATTGTCGGCCAGTCGTTCCATCTTGCCGGCGAGAACCCTTACGCGACCAATCAGACACTGATCTACAACGAACCGGACAGCGGTTTGGAAACGGATCGATCTGACTATGTCGCGATGGTTTCAGCCCGATTGCAGGATCGCTTGGCCCTTTCGGCGTCCGGTCGTTTCGATGAGAAAGACTTTACGCTGGAGCGCGGTGAGATCATTGCGGCAGCGGCCCATGGACCGCTGTCAGTTTCGACCACCTATGCCTATTTGGCCGAACGACCGGACGCCGGCGTTCAGGACGATCAACACCAGATTTCTGGTACGGCAGCCTGGCAGGTGAACAATGGCTGGCGGGTGGCCGGCAGCGTTCAGTACGATCTGGAAGAAACCCAACTGCTCGGCTTCGGCGCAGGCATTTCCTATGTTTGCGATTGTTTCGGCATCGGGCTGAACTACACCTATGTCGCCGCTGAAGCGAATGACGGCATTTCTGACAATCGCCTGATGCTCAACATCTCGCTGCGCACCATCGGCGGCGTGGAAACCGAAGTGCTCGACAATGACCGCTTCAACAATGTGTTTGGGGATTCCAACTAACTGGTTCGCGGGACTTTGCCCGTCAAGCATGTTGGCCGAATTTGGGCACAATTGCTTGACAGGAAGCGCTCTTGCCTTGCTGGCTTTCCCCCTGTTTCCGCCAACTGGCCGACAATCAAAGGACATGACATGACCCGCACCACGTTTCGCTCGGCTGGATATGCCATGGGCCTGGGAGCGGCCTTGGTTGTCGGCGGCGCTCTGTTGCCGACACCGACCGGTCCATGGTCTGCTGGACCAGCGCTGTCTCAATCGGTCTACACGGCTGTTTTGGTGAATGATGCTCCCATCACCAACTACGAGATTGATGCTCGCGCTGCACTTTTGCGTCTCCAAGGCGCGCCAGGCGGCCGAGCATCGGCACAGGCGGAAGAAGAGTTGATTGACGAGTCCCTGCAGCGCGCCGAGGCGCGGCGCATCGGGATTGGTGTTTCGGCGACTGAACTGGACGCCGCTATTGCTCGGATCGTCCAGAACACTGGTCTGACGGGTGCACAATTCCGTCAAGCACTGGGTCAGAACGGCGTCGATATGGGGACATTTCGAGACTCCATTGAGGCTCAACTCCTTTGGTCAGACGTCATTGAGGCACGGTTCCGGGCCACTGTCCGTGTGGAAGAGCAAGATGTGATTGCCGCCCTCGGTGACCGCACATCCGCTGACAGCAGCGAACAAACGGCCACAGAGTACACGCTTCAAGAGGTGCTTTTCATTACGCAGGAGGGCGCCGACCAAGGCACCATTCAACGGCGCTTGCGAGAGGCTAACGCCTTTCGCTCTCAGTTTGACAATTGCTCGACCGGCCTTCAGCGCGCCCGTCAATTGACGGAAGTTGTCGTTCGTGACGAAGTGCGTCGGTTTTCGTCAGACCTGGACCCCCAGATCGACCAAGTTCTGTCGGAAACGCCCGTTGGTCGGCTGACAACACCTGAAGCGTCACCCACTGGCGTGACCATGTTCGCAGTGTGTAACAAACGCGAGGTGCGCTCGGACGCCGATGCGCGGCGTGACATTGAGGATGAACTTCGCCAGGAAGAGGGTGCACTCCTGTCACGCGGCTATCTACGCGACCTGCGGGCAAGTGCGACGATCATTCGCCCAGAACGATGAGCCCTCAGCCTGCAAACCTACGCCAGCAGCCGCTCGCCATGTCGATGGGCGAGCCAGCGGGCGTTGGGCCGGATATCATTCTGGCCACCTGTCAAAGCCTATCCAACCGCCCCGGTGCACCCAGCTTTGTCGTTTTTGGCGATCCGGAGCTCTTGGCAAGCCGAGCCAGAACACTCGGCATGACAGCTTCTATTCAACCGCTGGACAGCGCCCCCGACGTGACCGCGATACCCAAGGGCACCTTGCAAGTGGTTCGAGCCGGCTCCCCCATCGATGACAGACCAGGGCAGCTTGACCCCACCACAGGGCCAGCGACGGTCGCCGCACTTGATGCAGCGCTAGATGCCGTCCATAGCGGCCAGTGTTCCGGGCTCGTCACGGCGCCGATCCACAAAGCCAATCTCTATCAAGCCGGTTTCGTCCATCCGGGCCACACCGAGTATCTGGAAGAGAAAGCCCAGACGCTCTGGGGTGCGGACAAGGCACGAGCCATCATGATGCTTGCCGGGCCAGAGTTGCGTACCGTGCCGGTGACCGTCCACGTACCGCTGAGTGCAGTTCATAGCGATCTCACGCAAGCGGCGATTGTAACGGCTGGGCGCGTGACGGCGCGTGACCTCAAGGACCGCTTTGGTCTGTCCAAGCCGCGTTTGGCGGTCGCCGGGCTCAATCCGCATGCGGGGGAAGCTGGAACCATTGGACATGAAGATGCTGCCGTGATTGCCCCTGCTGTTCGGCAGCTTCAGGCGGAAGGTTTTGACGCTTTCGGGCCACTTCCTGCTGACACGCTGTTCCACGAGGAAGCGCGGCAGGGCTACGATGCGGCATTGTGCATGTATCACGACCAGGCGCTGATCCCGGTGAAGGCGCTGGACTTTCACAACACCGTCAATGTCACGCTCGGTTTGCCTTTTATCCGCACCTCACCGGACCATGGGACAGCTCTTGATCTGGCCGGTACCGGCAAGGCATCACCGCAAAGCATGATTGCTGCCATTGAGATGGCCGATGCCATGGCGCAGCGCGCATCTCACGAGCGCGACGCCGCGTGACGCTGGATGCTCTTCCGACCTTGCGGGATGAAGTGCTCGGCCTTCAAGGCGGCGACCGCGCCTCTGGCGCCAAGAAATCCCTGGGTCAAAACTTTCTCTTTGACCTTAACCTCACCCGCAAGATAGCGCGGTCTGCTTTGCCTCTGGGCGAAGGGACGGTTGTGGAGATCGGCCCGGGTCCTGGCGGCCTGACACGGGCTCTTCTGATGGAGGGTGCGGAGCGGGTCATCGCCGTGGAACGCGATGAGCGCATGCGGCCTATCTTGGAGCGGTTGGCGGATGCCAGTGAGGGTCGGCTGTCTGTCGTATTTGGTAATGCACTTGAAACTGACCTTGCTGCGCTCGCCAACGGTCCAACGCAGATTGTCGCCAATCTTCCCTACAATATCGGCACGCCCTTGCTAGTTGGCTGGTTGCTGTCAGAGCCATGGCCGCCCCGGTTTTCAGGGCTGACACTGATGTTTCAAAAGGAAGTGGCACAGCGCATCGCCGCGCAGCCGGGCGACAGCGCCTATGGACGGCTCGGGGTGCTTGCCGGGTGGCGATGCCAGGTGAGCCGGCTGTTCGATATCCCACCGTCTGCCTTTGTGCCGCCGCCGAAGGTTACCTCATCGGTCGTTCAACTCATTCCGCGCGCTGATCCCCTGCCCTGCGAGGCTGCTGATCTTGAGCGCGTGGCGGCAGCGGCTTTTGGTCAGCGACGCAAGATGTTGCGGCAATCGCTGAAAGGGCTGGGGCTTGGCGCTGAGAAGCTAGGCGAACTGATGCAAACCGTCGGTCTTGATGGAACCGAGCGGGCCGAAACGCTGTCAATTGCGCAGTTTGCGGCTCTTGCGCGGACCTACCGGTCGCTTTCGAGATAACTGCCTTCAACCCTGTTACTTGCCGCCTTCGATCAGTTCACCGACAAAGTCTTCAAGGCCAGGCTGGCGGGACCGGCGGACGGTTTCGGCCGTGTAGATGGCGCGGAGCTGCGCATAGGCCGCGTCGAGGTCCTCATTGACGATGACATAGTCATAGTCCTTCCAGTGGGTCATCTCCTCGCGGGCGTTCTCAAGCCGCTTCTCGATGACGTCCGGCTTGTCCTCAGCGCGGCGAACAATGCGGGCACGCAACTCTTCAAAGCTCGGCGGCAAGATGAACACCGTCACGGTGTCTTCCGGCATCGCCGCACGGACCTGTTCGGTGCCCTGCCAATCAATGTCGAACAGCATCACATGGCCCTGGCTTAGCGCACGCTCCACCGGCTCTCGCGGCGTTGCATAGAAATTGCCATGTACCTCGGCCCATTCCAGAAGCGCGCCCTGGTCGCGGCGCTGGAAGAAAGCTACCTCATCGATGAAGTGATAGTGCGTGCCATCGATCTCCGATGGGCGACGTGGACGCGTGGTGACCGAGACGGAAAGCTTGGGGGTGGGCAGATCGGGGTCCTGGATCAAGGTCCGGGCCAAGGTGGATTTGCCGGCCCCCGATGGAGACGACAAGACCAGGATGTAACCGCGCGTGGCGCTCATGACAGGCTCCAGCCTATTCGACGTTCTGGACCTGCTCTTTGACCTGATCGATCAAGGCTTTCAAGGCCAGACCCTTTTGGGTCACGGCGATCGCAGCTGCCTTGGAGCAGATGGTGTTGGCTTCCCGGTTGAACTCCTGGGCCAGAAAATCAAGCTTGCGGCCCACCGGTCCATCCTGTGCTAACAAATCACGCGCGGCGGCAATGTGGGCGTGAAGGCGGGCGATCTCCTCAGCAATATCTGCCTTGGTGGCAAGGATCGCAGCTTCTTGGTGAAGGCGCTGTGGATCGAGCTCGCTCATATCAGAAAGCAGCTTGTCGAGCTGAGCCTTCACGCGGTCAAGAGCGTGGTGGCTGTCCGTTTCCGGAATGTCCTCCAAGTCCTTGGTTTCGTTCTCGATCTCGTCAATGAGGTCGGAAAGGACGGCATGGAGCGCTTTGCCCTCGGCGTGACGTGCGTCTTGGAGTTGGTTCGCGCAGCTTGCCACACAAGAGAGGATCGCCTGCGTCTGCGCCTCTTGCTCGTCCTCGGCAAGATCGGTGGCCGCAGGGTCGATGAGCTCGACAATGCCCGGCAGCGCGAGCAGGTCGGTCAGCGATGGCCCCGGTTCGCCCCATTGGTCAGCCTGCTCTTTCAGGCTCTCACGCAGCGCCGTAAGCGTCTCCACGTTCAGCCGGGGCTGTCGGCGAGCATCGCGCTGGAGTGCAACACTGACATTGGTGTTACCGCGGCGGATTACGGCTTGGAAAGCACTGCGTATCGGCCGGTCAAGGGCATCGAAACCCGAAGGCAGGCGCAGCTTGATGTCGCTTGAGCGGCCGTTGACGCAGCGCGCTTCAACCTGAATCGACAGGCCTTCGTGCTCGGCATCCGCGCGCGCAAAACCAGTCATGGAACTTAAAAAGATACCGTCTCCGGCGGACATGGGCGTCGTCTTATCCGATCCAGGCGTGGTTACTGCTGTGTTGTCTCGGCTTCTGCCTCTACGGCTTCGGCTGCTTCTTGGGCCTCGCGTGCTGCTTCACGCTCACGCTCAATCTCGCGCCAGCGCTCCACATTGCGGTTGTGCTCTTCGTAGGTCTCAGCGAAAGCATGCCCGCCCGTGCCATCGGCCACGAAGAACAAATCGTCAGTCTGAGAGGGGTTGGCAACGGCCTCCAGCGACTCACGGCCTGGATTGGCAATGGGTCCGGGCGGCAGCGCCGGGATGGTGTAGGTATTGTAAGGGTTGGTGTCGTCGCGAAGCTGACTGCGGTAAATCGGCCGCGCTTCGGTCCAGGCTTCACCTCCAAATACCCCATAGAGAATGGTCGGGTCGGATTGAAGCCGCATGCCCTGGTTCAGCCGGTTGATGAACACGGCGGCAACGCGCGTGCGCTCATCGGCGCGGGCGGTTTCCTTCTCGACGATGGAGGCCAGCGTGACCAGATCTTCTGGTGATTCAATCGGCAGGTCGCTGGTCCGACGCTCCCAGATATCGGCGAGCGCCGTATCGCGCGCCTGGCGCATACGATCCAGAACGCTCTGGCGAGTGGTGTCCGGCCCAAAACTGTAGGTGTTGGGCATCAAGGTGCCTTCGGCGGGTACTTCTTCGATCTCGCCAGTCAGATTCTCGGTGGCCATCAGGCGAGCCACGATCTGCTGGCTTGACCAGCCTTCCGGGAAGGTGACGGAATACACAATCGTGCGTCCGTCGATCAGCATATCCAGGATTTCCGACATGGAGGCGCCGGCATCAACGGCGTAGTCGCCAGCCTGCAAAGAAGCGCGCGCCTGACGAGCCAAAACGCCAGCAGTGAAAATGTGCTCGTTGGAGATGATGCCGCGCGATTCCAGGAAGCCTGCAATGTCGCGGGTCGACATGCCACGCTCAATGGTGACCGTGCGGTCGGATGTCAGCGGACCTTCAGCGTTGAACTGAACATTCGCAAAGTAGGCCAAAATGCCGACGATCACGACGCCGAGCAAAGCCAGCGAGAAGATGCCATTGACGAACACCACGAAGGGCGAGCGCGCCCGGGCCGCATGCTTGGCTGACGGCGGAGGCACGACTTCAGGCTTGATGGCCTGGGCCGCGCTGCGCGGAGTTTCGCCCAATTGCGTTGCGTCTGATGGGTTGTTGCCATCCTGGGGGGGTAGATCGGTCATGATGATGATCTTTCTGGATCGTCAGCCTTTCCAGCGAACCTTGTCCGGCAACCATGGAGGTTGGCTGGTCGGGCGTAGATCAATCGCCGCATTGTGGCGATTCCAAGAGCTTGGCCATACGGATGGCGCAGATCGGCCTTCTCGATGACTGGTTTGAATCGCGGGCCATGAGGCATTGGCCTTTCCCCACATGTTCAAGCATCATCCACAGGCTTTTGGACGGGCTTCCAGCGCCGGCGGGAGTTCCACACATTGCTGTGTGGCTAGCCGTCATAGGCCCGCAAAACCAGAGACGCGTTGGTGCCGCCAAAGCCGAAGGAGTTGGAAAGCGCGGTGCGAACCGGCTTCTTCTTGGCGGTGTGCGGAACCAGATCGATGGAGGTCTCCACCGATGGATTGTCGAGGTTGAGCGTCGGCGGGCAAATGCCATCGCGAATGGCGAGCGTTGTAAAGATGGCCTCCACGGCGCCAGCTGCACCGAGCAGGTGACCGATGGCCGATTTGGTGGACGACATGGTCAGCCCAGAGGCCGCATCTCCCATCAACCGCTCAACGGCGCCAAGCTCGATCTCATCGCCAAGCGGCGTGGAGGTGCCGTGCGCGTTCACGTAATCAAGCTCCGAGGGATCGACGCCCGCGCGCTTGATGGCAGCCTGCATGCAGCGATAGGCACCGTCACCGTCCATGGAAGGCGCGGTGATGTGATAGGCATCGCCGGATAGGCCATAACCGATCACCTCAGCGTAGATCGTCGCGCCACGTGCCTTGGCATGTTCGAGCTCTTCGAGAACAACGACGCCGGCCCCCTCGCCCATCACGAAGCCATCGCGGCCTTCGTCATAGGGGCGCGAGCCTTTTTGAGGCTGATCGTTATAGCCGGTTGAGAGCGCCTTACAGGCCGCAAAGCCGGCCAAAGCGATGCGCCCGATAGGCGATTCGGTGCCGCCGGCCACCATCACATCGGCATCATCGAGCGCCACCAGACGGGCCGCATCGCCAATGGCGTGCGCACCTGTCGAGCAGGCCGTGACGACAGCATGATTGGGGCCTTTGAGCCCGTGCTTGATCGACACATAGCCACCGGCCAGGTTGATCAGACGACCCGGAATGAAGAATGGACTGAGGCGACGCGGGCCTTTATCGGCCAGCGTGTAACCGCCTTCGACAATGCCGTTCAGCCCCCCGATGCCCGATCCGATCAGCACACCGGTGCGGATCTGATCGTCATACTCTTCGGGATGCCAATCGGCATCCGACAAAGCCTCGTCGGCCGCCGCCATCGCGTAGACGATGAAGTCATCGACCTTGCGCTGCTCTTTGGGCGCCATGGTCGTGTCGGCGTTGAACGTCCCATCGGATCCGTCGCCGCGTTTGACCTGACAAGCGATTTGACAGGCCAGGTCATCGATCTCGAATCCCTGCGCCTTGTCGGCACCGGACTGACCGTCCAGCAGACGCTTCCAAGTGGTCTGGGTGTCCGCCCCCAGGGGCGAAACCATGCCGAGACCCGTGATCACAACGCGGCGCATCGCAGTCATGCGGTGGACCTTCCTTCAACTGACAAGCATAGCAGGCAGCCAGATGGCGTGCCTTAGGAGGCTGCGCCTTCCAGGAACTTCACGGCGTCGCCGACGGTAAGGATCGTCTCGGCCATGTCGTCAGGAATTTCGACGTTGAACTCTTCTTCAAACGCCATAACCAGCTCGACAGTGTCGAGGCTGTCTGCGCCAAGGTCGTCGATAAAGGAAGCTTTCAGCTCCACCTTTTCGGCTTCGACACCCAGGTGCTCAACAACGATCTTTTTTACGCGGTCAGCGACATCGCTCATCGGTACATCCTTTCATGATGTGGACAGATTGGGCCAGGCTTGAGTGGCCATGGCCACGGAAGGGTTTGCCATCAGGCAGCGCGGTTGGGGGCATCGCGCGGCGCAAAGCGTTGCGGCCCCTTAACAACCTTGTGCGCGTTCAGCAAGTCAGCCCCCGGGTTGGATTTGTGGGTAGCCGTCGCTTCACCGCCTGACAGAGGCTGGTTCAGATCATGGCCATGCCGCCATTCACGTGCAGCGTTTGGCCGGTGAGATAGGCGGCTTCGTCGCTGGCAAGATAAAGAACGGCACCAGCAACATCGTCTGGCGTTCCCAAACGACCGGCTGGCACTTTGGTCAGAATGGTGTCGCGCTGGGTGTCGTTCAAGGCGTCGGTCATTGCGGTTGCGATAAAGCCAGGGGCGACGCAGTTCACCGTGATGCCACGCGAGGCAACTTCCTGGGCAAGCGCCTTGGACATGCCGGTAAGGCCCGCCTTGGCGGCGACATAGTTGCCCTGGCCGGGATTGCCCATGGTGCCAACAACCGATGTGATCTGAATAATCCGGCCGGCACGACGCTTCATCATCCCTTTGATGGCCGCACGGGAGAGCTTGAAAGCGGCTGTCAGGTTCACCTGCAGCACCGCGTCCCAGTCGTCATCTTTCATGCGCATGAAAAGCTGGTCGCGGGTGATGCCAGCATTGTTGACGAGGATGTCGATGGGCGCACCGGCGGCTTCTTCAGCGCGTGCGATCAGATTGGCGACATCATCCTCGTTTGACAGATTGGCGGTCAGTGGCACGGCCTTATCGCCGATCTGGGCGGCCACGTCTGCCAAGACGGCCTCGCGGGTGCCGGTGATGACCGTCTTGGCGCCGGCGCTGGCCAGCGTGGTCGCAATGGCCTGACCGATGCCGCCGCTCGCGCCGGTGACAAGGGCGGTGCGCCCTTCCAATGAAAACATGGGTTCTTCCTTTGAAGCTTGGAACGTTTAGGCGCGGGTCAGATGCTCGGCGACGCGCTCGACATCTTCCGGCGTTGCCACGTTAAGAACGGTCGCACCATCGACCATGCGCTTGACCATGCCAGACAGCGCCTTGCCGGCGCCGATTTCCACAAACGTGTCGACGCCATTAGCAGCCAGCCATTCAACGCTTTCCCGCCAGCGGACGCGGCCAGTGACCTGCTCAACCAGACGGACGCGGATCGCATCGGGCTCGGAAATGGCGGTGGCCACGACGTTCGCGACGACCGGCTTGGCAGGCGCATGTATGGTGGCCTGGCCGAGCGCACCGCGCATCGCGTCAGCGGCGGGTGCCATCAGGGCGCAGTGGAAGGGTGCGGAGACCGGCAGCATGATGGCGCGGCGAGCGCCAGCTTCCTTGGCAAGCTCGATGGCGCGTTCGACGGTGGCCTTGGCACCGGAGATAACAACCTGCCCGGGTGCATTGTCGTTGGCGGCCTCGCACACATCACCCTCAGCGGCCTTGGCGGCAATCTCTTCAACGGCAGCCAGATCAAGATTGAGGATCGCGGCCATCGCGCCCTCACCAACGGGTACGGCGGTTTGCATGGCCTCGCCACGTGTGCGCAGAAGTTTGGCGGCGGTGGCGATATCAAAAGCACCGCCGGCGGCGAGCGCCGAATACTCGCCTAGAGAGTGACCGGCCAGATAATCGGCATGGTTGGCCACGGTGATGCCACGACCAGCAAGCGCCTTGGTCGCCGCCAGGCTGACAGCCATCAGGGCAGGCTGTGCGTTGGCGGTCAGCGTCAGTTCGTCCTCAGGACCTTCGAACATCAGTTCGGACAGATCCTGTCCCAGCGCCGCATCGATATCCTGAAAGACGGCGTGTGCCTCCGGAAAGGCTTCATCCAAAGCCTTGCCCATGCCAACAGCCTGGCTGCCCTGCCCGGGAAACAAAAACGCTGTGCCCATCCGCAAACTCCCTCAAACTCACTGTACCCATCTGATTGATGACCGACCTGCTCGGGCCGGCTGTGTTCATGATGGTATGGATTGCGAAGCGTTCGTTTGGCGGTTCGCACCCCGCCGGTCAAGGGCTGATCGTATGTTCGGCTGGCCAAACAACCTTGCCAACCGGGACAAAGCGCAGTAAACACCGCCGGTCTTTCACCCGAAAGGCCCCGGCCGGGGGTTGAACGGAAGGCCAGTCCAAGACTGGTAGGTGGTTGAAGAACTGCCGGCTTCCCGTGTCTCCGCTCTCGAACTTTTCTTGCCACGCTCCTCTCCCGCGAAGGGATGGATCACTGGTTTGAAGAGGCTTAGCGCCGGATGATCCAAACTGAGGAGTGCCGCATGGCTCTTTACGAACATGTGTTCCTCGCCCGCCAGGACGTGTCGCAGCAACAGGTCGACACGCTTGTGGAACAGTATAGCGGGCTGATCGCCGAACATGGCGGCGAAGTGAAGAAGACGGAATATTGGGGCATGAAGAGCCTCTCCTTCCGCATCAAGAAGAACCGCAAAGCCCACTACACGCTGATGAACATTGACGGCCCGTCCGATGCGGTTGCCGAAATGGAACGTCAGATGGGCATCAATGAAGACGTTCTGCGCTTCATGACCATCCGTGTGGATGAGCTGGAAGAAGGCCCGTCGGCGATGATGCGCAAGTCGGACCGTGATGACCGCCGCGGCGGTCGCGGTGACAGAGGCGACCGTGGTGATCGCGGAGACAGGGGCGATCGTGGCGATCGTCGCCCGCGCCGTGAAGAGTCGTCGTCGACCTCCTCCTCCAGCGAAGGAGAAGCAAGCTAATGGCCGCTCCAGCACGTCGTCCGTTTTTCCGCCGTCGCAAAACTTGCCCGTTCTCCGGCGATAACGCGCCGAAGATCGACTATAAGGATGTGCGGTTGATGCAGCGCTACATTTCCGAGCGCGGCAAAATCGTTCCAAGCCGCATCACCGCAGTCTCGGCAAAGAAGCAGCGTGAACTGGCTAAGGCCATCAAGCGCGCGCGTTTCCTGGGCCTTCTGCCTTACGTGGTGAAGTAAGCTCAGTTTTTGACATGTGTTGGGGCCGCGATGATGTCGCGTCCCCTAACCGCCCCCTTTTCCCAAAGGATCGCGGGACAGCTGGCTGGATGAAGACCCCAGCCAATAGGGACACCGCCAGAGCGGTTCTCCTGTCCATAGGCGATCCTTCAAACCCTTGAGGATACGACGATGGACATCATTCTTCTTGAGCGCGTCGCCAAGCTTGGCCAGATGGGCGAAACCGTCAAAGTGAAAGACGGTTATGCCCGCAACTTCCTGCTGCCACAGGGCAAGGCTCTTCGCGCCACCAAAGCCAATCTTTCAAAGTTTGAAGCCGAGCGCGCCCAGCTTGAAGCGCGCAACCTTGAGCGCAAGCAAGAAGCAGAAAGCGTGGCTAGTACGCTGGACGGTTCAAGCTATGTGATCATCCGCTCGGCTGGCGAAACCGGTCAGCTTTACGGTTCTGTGGCTGCTCGTGACGTTGCCGAAGTCGCTACGGCCGAAGGCGTGAGCGTTGGCCGCAGCCAGGTGCGTCTTGACCGTGCGATTAAGACCATTGGTCTGCACGAGGTTGCCATTCAGCTTCACCCGGAAGTGGAAGTAACCGTGACGGTGAACGTTGCCCGCTCTGACGACGAAGCTGAGCGTCAGGCAGCCGGTGAAGACCTCACCGTCCAAGACTTTGACGGTTTCGAATTTGAAGAAGAAACCGACGACGACGAGTTGGACAGCAATTCCGACGACGTCTTTGAGGCCGCGCCTGAGGGTGTTGAAGGCGACGCCGATGAGGCTGATGAGGTCGCTGACGAGGACGACTAAATCACCCTAATTATTACTTAGCAAGCTATGTAAAACCGGGCTTTATGCCCGGTTTTTCTTTATTTCGGTAGTAATATTTGCCCGCTAATATTACTTAAGGTTGCATTTTTGTGCGATTTCTCGTTTTGTTTGTGGTATTACTCCGTTTATTTACGTATGATTAACCAAGAAAAACAAGAAGCTCCTAATACACGCAACACATCGTGGTGAAGGAGCCGCCTGATGCTTGATAACATTCCCATTTCGACAAAACTGGCGAGCGGGATCGCCGCCATTTCCCTTTTTGGACTGATGTCAGGCATTGCCGGCGTGTTCATGCTTTTGAACATCGAAGCCGAAGTCAACGAGATCACCGATTATGCGGGTCCAGTGGTAGAGACGACCGATGACGTGATCTATTCGGTGGTCCAGGCGCACAAAATCACCGTCGAAATTCTGGCCGACGAAGATGTCGAGAACATCCAGCGGCGTGTGACCGAATTCGATGAGGCGAGCGATATGTTCATCGAGAGCTATGCAGCTCTTGATGCCTTGATCGTCGAACCGGACATGCAGGCACAGCTGGACTTGGCAGCAGCGACGCGCGTTGAGTTGCTTGATGCCGTTCAGACCATGCGGGATGCCCATGCCACCGAACTTGCCGAGGAAGCCGAAGCACGCCGCCTGGCCGTTGAATTCGACCTGACGGGCGATGTTTTGCTGCGTGAGCTGGAAGCCTTGGCGACCGCCAACGAAATCGAAATGCAGAATGCGGAGGACGAAGGCGACCGCCTTGTGGCCACCGGAAATGCCAGTGCGAGCCGGATCAATGACCTTCTGGGCATGGTCTTCGAGCAGGACTATCCGGCGGTTGAAGAGTCCAAGAACCTTCAAATCACCGTGGAAGAGCTGGAAGGTACCGCAACACGGTATCTGGGTGAGGAAGATGCAAACGCGCTTCCCGCCATCCGCGATGAGTTCATCGCGCTTGCTCAGTCGGCGACAGTGCGCTTTGAGCACCTTCTTGAACTGGCAGAGACGCCGCAGGACGTCGCCACAATTGAGAACATCCGCAACATCTTCACCACCTGGGTTGCACAGGCCCAGGAGCCTGAGCAGATTTTCGACACCCACAACGACATGCTGATCGCGGAAACAGAAGCCGATGTTGCCGCCGAGCTTGTCGATGACTTTGCCGATCAGCTGGTCGCAGAACTCAATGTCATTGCCGATCGCGGCGATGCGATTTCCTCCAGCACTGACGAGCAGGCGGCAGCCCAAGTTCGCACTGCGCTGTTTGTGGTTGGCGGTCTTGCGCTGATCATTCTGGTCGTTTCGGTCGTCCTGTTCCTGATGGTTCGCCAGACGATCATGGCACCGCTCATCCACATCATCGGCTCGCTGAATGCACTGGCTGATGGCCAGCTCGACATCGAGACGGCGAAGAATGAGCGCAAGGACGAAATCGGTCAGCTCAACAACGCCTTGAGCGTGTTCCACGCGCAGGCGGTTGAGAAGAACCGCTTGGCAGAAGAGCAAGAGGCAACCAAGGCGGAAGCCGAGCGCAAAGCTACGACCCTACAATCGCTGTTCTCGTCCTTCGAGACGACAATCGGAAACGTGGTCAACACCGTTTCAGGTGCGGCCGAAAGCCTACAAAGCTCGTCGCAGAAGATGACGGAGATTGCCGAGCAGACCAGCGAGCGGTCTTCTATCGTGGCCTCGGCCTCGGAAGAGGCCTCCACCAACGTTCAATCAGTGGCGACGGCGGCTGAGGAAATCTCAGCATCGGTGGCCGAAATCGGTCGTCAGGCGAGCGATTCCTCCACCAAGGCCGCCAATGCCGAGCGCGAGGCGGAAAGCACGATGGCCAAGGTTGAAACCCTGTCCAGCGCGGCGCAGCGCATCGGCGATGTGGTCACGCTGATCCAGGACATTGCCGAGCAAACCAACCTGTTGGCGCTTAACGCGACCATTGAGGCGGCACGGGCTGGCGAGGCCGGCAAGGGTTTTGCGGTTGTGGCCAGCGAGGTGAAGAACCTGGCGTCCCAGACCGCCAAAGCCACGGCCGACATCTCCGCTCAAGTGACGGAAATCCAGGAAGCAACCCAGACGTCCGCGACGGCCATTTCGGACATCTCCAAGAGCATCCAGGATCTGAGCGAGATCTCCTCCTCCATCGCTTCGGCCGTGGAAGAGCAGGCCGCTGCCACACAGGAGATTGCCGGCAACGTCCATCGTGCGGCGTCGGGAACCCAGGATGTGACCACCAACATCGCCACGGTGAGCACCTCGGCGCAGGAATCACAGACGTCCGCCAATGCCGTCCTTGGTTCGGCTGATGAGTTGGCCGACCAGGCTGAGCTCCTGCGCCGCGAGGTGGCAGGCTTCGTGGAGAACGTTCGCTCGGCCGCCTAAGGCCCTGCCCAAAGTCAAGGGTGGGCCGCGCCAAAGTAGCCCACCCCACTCCTTGTGTCGGACGAGCGGAAGACTTGTCCACACATGTCCCCAGCACTCCCTCCAAACTTCAACGCGCCGGGCCATGCCCGGCGCTTTTTTGTGTCGACATGCTACACTTGTGCGACTCGATCAGGCATGAGGAACGCCCCATCCTCGCTGTCACCGGACGTGTTCATGAACGATCTTTCGCCCCTTCTGCCCGTCGCCGGGTCCGCCGATGCTTTGCGCACGGCCCCTCACAATGCCGAGGCCGAGGCGGGTTTGCTGGGTGCGATCCTGGTGAACAATGAGGCGTTCTACCGGGTGGTCGATTTCCTGGAGCCGCAGCATTTTTACCTCGCAGTCCACCAGAAGATTTATGCTGCCATTTCCGAGCTGATCCGTGGCGGAAAGGTCGCGACCCCGATCACCGTGAAGACGCGGTTCGGCGCCGAAGAGATGATTGGCGAGATGAGCGTGCCAGCCTATCTTTTGCGGCTGCATGGCGACGCCACGTCTATCATCAACGTGCTGGACTATGCTGGCCTCGTCTACGAGCTAGCACTGCGCCGGATGCTGATCGGCATTGGCGAGGACATGGTCAACAGCGCCTATGACATGGTGGGCGATGTGGCCGCCGGTGCACAGATCGAAACAGCGGAAAAACAGCTTTTCTCGCTTGCCGAGAAGGGACGCAGCGAGCAGGGCTTTATCGGCTTTGGCACCGCGCTTGAAGACGCGATCCAGATGGCCACCGCCGCGTTCCAGCGCGATGGACATCTGTCGGGCCTTGCGACCTATTTCAAGAATCTGGATGGCCGCATGGGCGGCTTACAGAAGTCTGACCTCATCATCCTCGCCGGTCGTCCGGCGATGGGGAAGACGTCGCTTGCCACCAATATCGCCTACAACATCGCCAAGCATTGGCGCGGTGGTGTTGGCCCGAACAATGAGATTGAGACCGAGGCCGGTGGCATTGTCGGCTTCTTCTCGCTGGAGATGTCATCGGAGCAGTTGGCCACCCGTATCTTGGCTGAGCAGTCGGGCATTTCCTCGTCCAAAATCCGGCGCGGCGACATCAAGAGCCACGAGTTCGAACAGGTCGTGATGGCGAGCCAGGAAATGCATGCCATCCCCCTCTATATCGACCAGACAGGTGGCCTGTCGGTCGCGCAGCTTGCCGCCCGCGCACGCCGACTGAAGCGGCAGAAGGGGCTGGACTTCCTGATCGTCGACTATCTGCAGCTCCTACAGGGCTCCTCGCGCCGCTCCAGTGAAAACCGTGTGCAGGAGATCACCGAGATCACCACGGGCCTCAAGGCGCTGGCCAAGGAACTTGATGTCCCGGTGATGGCGCTTTCCCAGCTTTCCCGTCAGGTTGAATCTCGCGAGGACAAGCGCCCGCAATTGGCTGATCTTCGCGAATCAGGCTCCATCGAGCAGGACGCGGACGTCGTCCTGTTTGTGTTCCGCGAGGAGTATTATCTGCAAAACAAGGAGCCCAAACCCAATACCGAGGAGCACCTGGCCTGGCAGGAAGATATGGATCGCGTTCACGGCCTTGCCGAGGTCATTATCGGCAAGCAACGTCACGGGCCGACGGGAACGGCAAAACTGACATTCGAAGCGGAGCTGACACGCTTTGGCGACCATATTGAAGACGACCATGTGCCGGAGCATTTCTAGGCCGGGGTACCGTCCGTGAGCACCGATCACAGCGGCGGTCGCCTGACGGTCAATCTGGATGCGTTGGTCCACAATTGGAAGGCGTTGGCAGCGTTGGCCAAGCCCGGCGAATGCGCCGGCGTGGTGAAGGGCAACGCCTATGGTCTGGGACTTGAGCCAGTGTCGCGCGCCCTTTGGAAGGCCGGCTGCCGGACGTTTTTCGTCGCCCTGCCCCGGGAAGCCTTTGAGCTTCGTGACCTTCTGCCCGATGCCGCCATCTACTGCCTTGGCGGCCTAACGCCGACGGGCGCTGCCGACTTTGCCGATAAGGCCATCCGCCCGGTGCTGAACACGCCCGACGAGGTGCGCGAGTGGGCAGCGCTTGCAAGTGCTCTGCCTGCTGCGTTGCATGTGGACACTGGGATGACACGGCTCGGTCTGACGCTTGAGGAGGCGACCTCACTTGCCAGCGACACCGACCTCTTGGCGCGGCTCGACCTCACGCATGTGATGAGCCATCTCGCCTGCGCTGATACGCCGGACCATCCGCTCAACGATGTTCAGATCGCCAATTTTGCGCGCGTGCGAGCCTTGTTCCCCGGCCTTCCGGGGTCTCTGGCCAATTCTGCCGGCACCCTGCAGCCTGAACGGTTCCGCCATGATCTCGCCCGGCCGGGCATTGCGATCTATGGTGGGCAGTCGGTCGTGCCCTCTCCCATCGACCTCCATCCGGTCGTGACGCTGGAAGCACGGGTCATGCAGGTGCGCACGGCAAAGGCTGGTGAGGCTGTTGGCTATGGCGCCACCAAGGTGCTTGAACGAGATAGCCGCATTGCGATCCTGGGTGTTGGTTACGCCGATGGCTACCATCGGCTGGTCGGCAACGGTCGGGGCGCGCAGATCATGGTAGGTGACCATCTTGCTCCACTGCTTGGACGGGTCTCCATGGACCTCATCGCCGCCGACATCACCGAAGCGCATTTTGACGAGGTCCGCGCTGGGATGTTTGTGGAACTGATCAACGCCAATATAACCGTCGATACGGTCGCCGGATGGGCGGATACCATTGGCTACGAAGTTCTGACCGGCCTCGGACCGCGCTATGCGCGCACCTATCTGGGCGGATGATGAGTCATTTGATCTTGTTTTGTTCTCAAGGTCGCCTTATTCTGTTTGCGCTCTCTTCTCTTCGCCACGGATAGATCATGGCCAAGCGACGCTCCTCTTTTGTGTGCCAGTCCTGCGGCACTGCCCATTCCAAATGGGCCGGCAAGTGCGATGCTTGCGGTGCGTGGAACAGCCTAGTTGAGGAGACAACCGGCGGCGCTGGTGGCGCGCTGGGCGGCCCGGCCAAGGGCGGCGGCGTCAAAGGGCGGGTGCTTTCACTCTCTTCGCTCGATCATGCCGAAGAGCCGGTGCCTCGTCTCGCCTTAGGCATGGCGGAGCTTGATCGTGTCACTGGTGGTGGCTTTGTGCGCGGTTCGGCGCTGCTGGTTGGCGGTGACCCAGGGATCGGCAAATCGACGCTTTTGATGCAGGTCTGTGCCGCGCTGGCGCAGCGCAATGCGCGGGTGGTCTACATCTCCGGCGAGGAAGCGTTGGGCCAGGTGCGGCTGCGCGCAGAACGGCTCGGCGTTTCCAAAGCTCCGGTCGCTATCGCCTCTGAGACCAACCTTGAGGACATCCTAGCCACACTTGATGAGGGTCCGCAGCCTGATCTGGTGGTGCTCGATTCCATCCAGACGCTCTGGAGTGCCAGCGTCGACAGCGCGCCAGGCACCGTCACGCAGGTGCGCTCCTGCGCGCAGCAAATGATCCGATATGCCAAGCGCACCGGTGCAAGCGTCATTCTCGTTGGCCATGTCACCAAGGATGGGCAGATCGCTGGGCCGCGCGTCGTTGAGCATATGGTCGATGCCGTTCTCTATTTTGAAGGCGACCGCACGCATCACTACCGGGTGCTGCGCGGGGTGAAGAACCGTTTCGGCGCGACCGATGAAATCGGCGTCTTCGAGATGACGGGCAGTGGCCTAGCCGAGGTCGGCAATCCATCCGAGTTGTTCTTAGGCGACCGACTTGTGGAAACACCGGGATCGGTGGTGTTCGCCGGGCTCGAAGGCAGCCGGCCCTTACTTGTGGAGATCCAGGCGCTCGTCGCGCCGTCTGCATTGGGCACACCGCGTCGCGCGGTGGTGGGCTGGGACAGTAACCGCTTGGCCATGGTGCTCGCCGTCCTGGAAGCCCGCTGCGGGGTGCGGTTTTCCGGCCATGATGTCTATTTGGCGGTGGCGGGCGGCCTTAGACTGAATGAACCGGCGGCAGACCTTGCGGTTGCGGCCGCTCTGATGGCCTCGCTCACAGGGCACTCCTTGCCAGCAAGCCAGGTCTATTTCGGGGAGATCAGCTTGTCTGGCGCTATCCGGCCAGCGCCACAGGCCGTGCTTCGCATGAAGGAAGCCGCGCGCCTGGGGTTCGACAAAGCTGTTTCGGCGCCCCTTGCCAAAGAGAGCGACGCCGACACCGGCCTGATGCTGGACGCCTATACACGGCTTGATGAATTGGTGGTGACCCTGGCCCAGGCATCGGCGGCAAACCAGGCCTCCAAGCCTCATGCCATCGATCCTGAGACATTCATGCCCGAAGCTGCACAATTATGAACGTGATGTGACGTTCCTGCACTTGAATGGCAGCACTGATCGTGAAAGACAGCGGGCGAGAACCATGACGGTCGGGCGCGTCGATTGCGGCGGAACTGCTCGGCTTCTTTTTTAATCGTGGCGGCCACCAACTTTCACTCCCAAGGATGGCGCGTTGTGATGCAAGATGAGGTTCATCCATGACCATCACCCTGCTTGATGGCATCGTCCTGGCCGTTGTCCTTCTGTCGGCCGTCCTGGCGATGATGCGCGGCTTCTTGCGGGAAGTTCTGTCGATCGGATCCTGGGTCGCGGCTGCTGCCGGTGCCTACTTCCTGTATCCGAGCTTGCTGCCGTTCGCGCAGCAATACATCACCGAAGAGGTGTTCGCGACGGCTGCCGTGATCGGCATCCTGTTCTTCCTCATCCTGATCATCGTCTCCTACCTCACGATGAAGCTTTCTGATGCGGTGGCCGACTCGGCAATCGGCCCGCTCGACAGGACCTTGGGGTTTTTGTTCGGTGCAGCGCGCGGCGTCTTGCTGTTCGTGATCGCGGCGCTTTTCTTCAACTTCTTTATCCCCGACAATCCGCCGCAGTGGGTGGCTGATTCTCGATCCAAACCGATCCTTGACGATCTTGGTGCGGAGCTGTTGGCCATTTTGCCAGATGATCCTGAAGGTCAAATTCTGGATCGGTTGCAGGGAAATGATGAAGCAGACGACTTAACACCGGCTCCGGGAACGCAAGGCAGTCTGCCGGCAAGAGATGTGCAGGTGACTGTGGCTTTACACGCGGTGCAAGTCCGCTAGCTAACCGGGCTGCGGTTTTGTGACAGGCCAGCGTACGGGACGCCGGCCTTAACCAGATGGGAAAGGGGTGGCCCATGGTCGCCTACAATTCCGAAGACGATCATTTCCGCGATGAGTGCGGTATTTTCGGCGTCTTTGATCACGCCGATGCGTCTGCCCTCACAGCGCTTGGTCTGCACGCCCTCCAGCATCGCGGCCAGGAGGCAGCCGGTATCGTCTCCTTCGACGGTCAGCAGTTTTTCTCCGAACGTCATATCGGCCTTGTCGGCGACCGGTTTTCCAAGCCTGAGGTCATCGGTCGTCTAAAGGGCAATCGCACCATCGGTCACGTGCGCTACGCGACCGCTGGCGGCGCAGGCATCCGCAACGTGCAGCCGCTGTTTGCTGAGTTTGCTGGCGGCGGCTTTGCCGTGGCCCACAATGGCAATCTCACCAACGCCCAGAAGCTTCAGACGCAACTGCGCCAGCAGGGATCCATCTTCCAGTCCACATCGGACACGGAGACAATCATCCATCTGATCGCGATGAGCCAGGCCAAGGGTATCGTCAATCGGCTGACGGAGGCTCTGCACAAGCTTGAAGGCGCCTATTCGATCATTGCTCTGACCGAAAAGAAGCTTGTCGGCGTGCGCGATCCGCTGGGCGTGCGACCGCTGGTCCTGGGCATGCTCGATGGATCCTATGTTCTGGCATCGGAGTCCTGCGCGCTCGACATTATCGGCGCGGACTTTGTGCGTGATATCGAACCTGGCGAGATGGTTGTGATCACCGAGCGCGGGATTGCCAGCCACGCGCCCTTTGCGCCCAAACCGTCACGCTTCTGCGTGTTTGAATATGTCTACTTTGCCCGACCTGACTCCATGGTCGAGGGCCGCAATGTCTACGCCGTACGCAAGGCTATCGGCGCAGAGCTTGCCAATGAGTCCCCGGCTGACGTTGATCTGGTGATCCCGGTGCCCGATTCGGGCACGCCGGCAGCCATCGGTTATGCAGAATCCTCCGGCATTCCGTTCGATCTGGGTATCGTCCGCAATCATTATGTGGGCCGCACCTTTATCGAACCGACCGACGCCATCCGCCATATGGGCGTGAAGCTTAAGCACAATCCCAATCGGCTGCTTCTGTCCGGCAAGCGTGTAGTACTGGTGGATGATTCCATCGTGCGAGGCACAACGAGCCGCAAGATCGTTCAGATGGTGCGCGAAGCAGGCGCGACCGAGGTGCATATACGCATCGCCAGCCCGCCGACGCGTGACGCCTGCTATTACGGTGTCGACACGCCGCAAAAAGAACATCTCATCGCCGCCAAAAACTCCGTGGGTGCGATTTGCGAGACCATCGGCGCGGACAGCCTTGGTTTTCTGTCCATTGATGGGCTGTACCGGGCGCTCGGCGAGGCGCATCGCAACAATGATATTCCACAGTTCTGCGATGCCTGCTTTACCAGCGAGTATCCAACGCCCCTGTCCGACCGGGCGGAGAACGCCGCAAGCCATCACCGGCTTGTCGAGGTCGAGTAGGCCTCAGGCCCGTCCCCTACCTTTACCCAACATCTGCTATCCCCTTCCCCACGAGGCCTCATGACAAGCGGCGCGCCTGACACACCCACCAATGACAATGAGACGGCGACAGATACCGCCCCCAAGCAGGGAAGCAGCAATGCCCGCGTGGTGGTGATCACTGGCGCCTCGCGGGGCATTGGCTATGCGCTGGGAGAAGCGTTTGGCGCGACCGGGGCTCATGTGGTGGCTGTTGCGCGCACCGTCGGCGGCCTGGAAGAACTGGATGATGCGATCAAGTCAAAGGGCGGCAGTGCCACGCTGGTGCCCTTCGATATGCGCGACGGCGAGGCGATCGATCGGTTGGGTTTGGCGCTTTACGAGCGGTTCGGCCGTGTTGATGTGCTTGTCGGCAATGCCGGTCAGCTGGGCACAATCACACCCCTCGCCCATTTGAAGCCGAAGGTCTTCGATGAGGTGATGGAGGTGAACGTGACAGCCAACTTCCGGCTGTTGCGCTCGTTCGATCCACTGCTGCGTCAGTCCGAGGCGGGGCGCGCCGTGTTCCTTACCTCCGGCGCCGCACACAGCGCCAAGCCGTTCTGGGGCGCCTATGGCGCCAGCAAGGCAGCCCTTGAGTTGCTGGTGCGCAGCTACGCCAATGAGATGGCGAGCACATCCGTCCGTGCCAATCTTCTGAACCCCGGTCCGATCCGCACAGCCATGCGCGCCCGCGCCGTGCCGGGTGAAGACCCAACGACCGTGGCCAAAGCAAATAGCTTGGTTGAGCCGGTGATGCGCCTTACCGATCCCGGGTTCGATGAGACGGGCAAGACCTTTGATGTGCGGGCTGGCAAGCTGGTGGAACCACAGCCCCCAGCCTGACCAACCGTCTGGCAAAGCTACTGAATTTTGCGCTTCTTGGCCTTGGCGGCGTACGGGTTGTCGCCCTTGCGGACAAGCAGGCGCACCGGCACGCCGGGCAAGTCAAACGTGTCACGCAGACCGTTGGTGAGATAGCGCGTGTAGCTGGCCGGCAGGGAATCTGGCCGCGAGCAGAACACCGCGAAGGTCGGCGGACGCGCCTTGGCCTGCGTCATGTACCGCAGCTTCAGACGTCGTCCTGCGACCGCGGGCGGCGGATGCTGCTGGATCATCGCCGACAACCATCGGTTAAGCGCCGCCGTTGAGACGCGGCGGTTCCACACATCGTCCATTTCAAGCACGGCCCGCATCAAAGCTTCGGTGCCCTTGCCGGTAAGGCCGGACAGCGGGACCAGAGGTGCGCCGCGAAGCTGCGGAAGCAGCCGTTCCAACTCTTCGGCGCACTCCTTGAGGAAGCTGTCCTTGCGCTTCACAAGGTCCCATTTGTTGAGGCCAAAGACGACTGATCGGCCCTCGCGTGAGACGAGGTCGGCAATCTGGAGGTCCTGCTTCTCGAACGGATGTTCGGCATCCATCAAGATGATCACGCATTCGGCGAAACGAATGGCATTGAGGGCATCTGAGACGGAGAGCTTTTCCAGCTTCTCTTGCACCTTCGCCTTGCGGCGCATGCCAGCGGTATCGAAGAGTTTGAAGGGACGACCGTCGAACACCCAGTCCACCGCAATGGTGTCGCGGGTGATGCCGGCTTCGGGGCCCGTCAGCAGGCGATCCTCGCCTAGCAGCCGGTTGACCAGCGTCGATTTACCGGCGTTGGGCCGACCGACAATGGCCACCTGCAAAGGACGGCTTTTGCGGGCAGCGTCCTCTGCTTCAATGTCCTCTTGCGAGCTTTCGCCTTCTTCAACGCTGGGCGGTTCAATGTCATCATCGGCTGGCGCGGCTTCTGCGGCCTTCAGAGCCTCGAAACCATCATCCAGGGCGTTGAACAGTTCACCCATGCCCTCGCCATGCTCAGCGGAGATGGCAACGGGTTCACCCAGTCCAAGCTCGAAAGACTCATAGGCACCGTCCAGACCTCTGCGGCCTTCGACCTTGTTGGCAACCAGAATCGTCTTGTCCCCATAGCGCCGCATCAGTCCAGCAAAGTCGGCATCAATCGGTGTGATGCCGGCGCGCGCATCAACGACGAACAGGCACAGGTCGGCCTCGGCGATGGCACGCTCAGTTTGTTGGCGCATGCGGCCAGCCAGCGAGGCCTCGTCGGCCTCTTCCAAACCGGCAGTATCGACCAGCGTGAAGGTAAGGTCGCCTAGCTTGGCTTCGCCCTCGCGGCGATCACGTGTGACGCCCGGCGTGTCATCGACCAGCGCCAAGCGCTTGCCGACGAGCCGGTTGAAGAGCGTTGATTTACCAACATTGGGCCGCCCGACGATGGCGACGACGGGTCGGTGAGTTCCCTGCTGTTCCATCAACCGATCAGTTCAGGGCGAGCAAGGTGCCGTCGGCGGCCAGCGCAAGAATGCGCCCACCAGCTGCAATCGGGCGCAGGAAAATGTCTTCGCTGACTGAGGTAGATCCGGCAATCTGACCGCTGGCAGGGTTGACCTGGAGAATGTTGCCGTCCGTGGACGCCAGATAGAGCACGCCATCGGCCAAAGCCGGTCCGGCCCATTTCTCCTCACCCTCGCCGGAGCCTCCGGGCAATGCGACGGCCCACTGGATCTCACCGCTTGTGCGGGACAGCGCCATCAGGCGACCTTCCAGATCGACCAGAAAGATCACATCGCCAGCGACAATGGGCGTGTGCACGGAGCCGACATTGGTCTCCCACTCACGGTCGCCACTCGACAGACCAACGGAGATGGTTCGACCGCCAACGCCTGTCGCGATTACAGAACCGGCGGCGACAATCGGGCTTGCCACCAGATCACGCAGACCGGACAGCGCCTGGAAGCGCGCGCCGGTGACCACAGCGTCAGCCCAGCGCGGCTCGCCATTTTCGGCATTGAGCGCGACGATCTCACCGGACGAGTACGGCACGATCACGGTATCGCCGGCAACCGCCGGCGTGCCGGAACCCAAGAGACCAGCTGTGGCAGGCACACCGCGGAAACGCCAGCGCTCGGTGCCATCTTCAATCGAAATCGCCAAAAGACGGTTAGACTGGGTGATGACATAGACCGTGTCGCCAGCGACCGTTGGCGCAGATAGGGCTGGCGTGTCCAGATCAATGGCCCACAGGGTCTGGCCGGAGTTGGCATCCAGGGCGAACATCTGCCCAAAGCCAGTTGCGGCAAACACGCGGCCGGCACCAAACGCCACGCCGCCGGCACCAACCTGACCGTCTTCGTCTTCAGGACGCAGGTCGCGGCGCCAGCTTTGGCCACCGCCAGAGATGGAAACGGCGGTTACGTTGCCATTGGGGTCATAAACATAAGCACGGCCTGCCGCCACAATGGGAAGCGCGGCCATGCGCACCTGACGACGCCCGCGGACAACGCCGGCTTCTGAACGCCAGGTCTGTGAGCCTGCAAGCGAGACATGGCCGGGATTGTTGGCAGCGTTGCCGCCAGGCTGGGTCCACTCAATGACGCCAGACGGGCCAGGAATGGCAACCGTCGTGTTGACCACTTGTGCGACGGGATCCGTCGATCCGCCAAGGGCGATGCGCTCTCCAGGAAGGCGTTCTTCCTCGCGCGCGAAGGGGTTGATGCCGTCCAGCGCGTCACCAACGGTCTGACAGCCGGCAAGCAGTGGAAACAGGGCCAGTGCAAAAAGGGAGGAACGACGCATACCTAACACTCTCACCTTATGATCCGAGCGCAGACGCGCCATCGCTCGCCAATACATCGAGCGCCACGCGGGCACGCGCTCTTACACTTTCTGGCGCGTTGAAATCGCTCACCAGCTCCAGGAACAGGGCGAGCGCTTGCTCACTGTTGCCATTTCTAAGGGCTGCAAATCCGCGAATCTCACGGGCTGAATGGCTGAACGGGTTCGTTGTTTCCGACAGCGGCAGTAGCAGACCTTCAATTTCTGTGGCATCGCCATGATCAAGCAGCAGATAGCCAAGCCGTACGGCAGCCATGTCGCGGGTGAGATTGTCGAGACTGCTGTCGGTCGCCATCCCCCGGAAGTTCGCGATGGCACCATCAAAGTCACCGGCTTCGGCCATAGCGCTTGCCGCACGAAACCCGGCCAGTTCGGCATAGCCAGCCGGACCATTGGACGCGATGGCATTCAGTTCTACGAGGCCAGCCGACGGATCATTCTCGATCAGCGCGATGGCATCCAGGAATCGGTCGCCGGCAGCGGCCGCCTGCGCGGTTGTGTAGGCCTCCCAGCCGCGCCAGGCCGCAACAGCCACGACCAGCAGGATCGCGCCGCCGATAATGTACTTTCCGAAGCGCTGCCAGATACGCTTGGCGCGGTCCTTGCGGATGTCCTCGTCGATTTCACTGAAAATGTCGGTCATGAAGGGTCCGAAATGGGGCCAGTCGGCCAGGTTGACGATGCGGGAAAAAGTGCGCGGGACCATAGTGCCGTGCGCGCGGAACTGCAATCAGAACGGGTTGAGGTCGTCGTGGCGACCGGTTGACGTCAGCCGCTAGGACCGCTTTCGGGCATAAACATGGTCATCGGCCGGAAAGCTGCGATCGCGCACCGCATCGGCATAATTGGTCACCGCTTCCTCAATGTGATCGCGGAGGGAGCCAAACTTCTTGACGAATTTTGGCGTCCAGTCGTTGAGGCCGAGCATGTCTTCGAGCACCAGAATCTGTCCATCGCAGGCTGGCGAGGCACCGATGCCGATGGTGACGGTGGAAACTTGCTCAGTGATGCGGCGCGCTAAGGGTTCGACAGTCCCCTCAATGACCATTGCGAAAGCGCCGGCATCGGAGATCGCCTTGGCATCTGCTTCGGTCTGGCGCTCGCTTTCGTCCGATTTGCCCTGCACACGGAAGCCGCCCATCGTGTTGATCGCCTGCGGGGTCAGCCCGATATGACCCATGACCGGGATGCCGCGACGGACAAGAAATTCCACCGTCTCGGCCATGTGCTCGCCGCCTTCCATCTTCACCGCGCCGGCACCGGTTTCCTTCATGATGCGGGTGGCGGAATGGAAGGCTTCTTCCTTGGAGGCCTCATAGGACCCGAACGGCATATCGACGACGACCAGTGCCTGTTTGGAGCCGCGCATCACCGCCAGCCCCTGGACGATCATCATGTCAAGGGTGACGGGCACGGTGGATTCCATGCCGTGCATGACCATGCCGAGGGAATCACCGACCAGGATGAAATCCACATGCTCATCCAAAATGGAGGCGGTGTGAGCATGGTAGGCCGTTAAGGCGACAACAGGTTCGCCATGTTTGCGCTTGGCGATATCGACCGCCGTCGTGCGGCGCTTGGACGTTTGAACGGACATTGGTGGGGCCGGTACTCGTTTGTTTCTCGGCCGGCTTCTAAACGATTGGCGGCACGCCGAACAGCCATTCATGCGCCCAAAGCAACAAGACCACCCAAGCAAGCGTTCCAATAACGACGACAATGATATCGCCGCCCCAGCCAGAGGGTGCCACCGGGTCCGGCTCACCGCGTCGCTTGACCGAGATGCGGTCCACGATCGCCCAAACCAAAAAACAGCCAAAAAGCACCAGGTGAACGGTGAAGCCATTAGCCAGAAGATGGGCGAGCGCCCAGATCTTGATCGCCACCAGCATGGGGTGCTTGAGCCGCGCCTTGAGCTTGGAGGGCGGCGCATAGGCCGCGACCAGCGCGATCATTGCCGGAAGCATCAGAACCGCAGCCAGATGCCTGGTCCAGATCGGCGGTGCCCAGACAAAGCCCAGGGCAGATTTGGCATCCTGGTAGCCGTAGATAAGGGCGACGAACCCAAAAAGGGCGAACAGGCTGTAGACGCCCTTCCAAGGGCCTTCGCCATAGGAGCCGACAAAGCGTTCGCGAGCACTAGGCGCGGCAATGCGCACCGAATGGATGCCAAGAAAAATGAGCAAACCGCCCAGAAAAGCGACCATCGACGCTCTCTACCTGTTTTGTTTTGATCCCGATTGCGGACGATTTCCCGATGTCCGCAGCAACCGTGGGTTTACCCAACGGTGGCTACTGTGTTGCATTGTCACCGCGCCACGGCAATAGTGGTTTTGCGGCATAAGGGGCTGCCCTATTCGGGCAAGAAGGTAGTAGGAAGCGGGGGTCCGAAATGGGACGATTGCTAGCAGGCGCCTTTGGTTTGGTTCTGGCCGCGTTGATGGCCACGCCGGCCCAAGCATCCGTTATCGCCAAGGTCGATCTTTCCGAGCAGAGCATGCAGGTTCTCGTCGATGGCGAGGTCGTGCATGAGTGGGATGTTTCCAGCGGCCGAGCGGGCTACTCGACTCCGACGGGCACCTGGCGGCCACTGCGCATGCACACCATGTGGCGCTCGCGCACCTACAACAATGCGCCCATGCCCCACGCGATCTTCTTCCAGGGCGGTTATGCGCTGCATGCCACCAATGCGATTGGGCGGCTTGGTTCGCGTGCTTCTCATGGCTGCGTTCGGCTCCACCCCGACAATGCTCGCGCGCTGTTCGCACTGGTGCAGGAATACGGCCCGCACCGCACGCGCATCCAGATCACCGAGTAGCCTTCCAGCTTGAACGCGACGGTCAATGCGCGCGACGTTCGTGCTCGCTTGACGGCGATGCGCGGCGATGCCGTTGCAGCCAGCGAGGCCACCCAACAGGACCGAAATCCGGTGACGCTCGACCAGCAATCGGTCGGGCGGCTTTCGCGCATGGATGCGATGGCCCAGCAAAACATGGCCGAAGCCCAGGAAAGGGCCCGGCAGGCCGAGATCGTGCGGATCGATGCTGCACTGCGCCGCCTGGACGATGGCGACTATGGCTATTGCGCCGAGTGCGATGAACCGATTGCCGTCAAGCGCTTGGATGCTGATCCAACCGCCGCCTTGTGCATTTCCTGTCAATCGTCGCGAGAACGCTAGTTTTTGCCGGCTTAGCTGTTGCCTGTTCGCACCAGCCATGCCCTGTTGCATTCAAGAGACGAACAAAAATGAACTAAACGGTTTACCTCGCTTTGATTGTGACGTAGACGCCGCCGCAACGTCGTTAACAAAGGCTCCGTGCGATGCTCCTACCGGCACGAAATCCCCTCTCCGTCTTTCCTTCTCATGCCTCCCCCTCTCATGCCTTCCGCCCTTCATCGACCAAAGCTTTGCTGGCCACCCTCGCGGTGGCCGGGCTGCTGGGCGCAGGCGCTCACACAGCCTCGGCACAAGAAACGGCAAAGCCGGCGCGTGTGATCACAGTCGAGCAACAAGGCGCAGGCGTCGAGCGGCGGTTCTTCGGCCGGGTGGCTGCGCTGGAAACGGTTGATTTGAGCTTCCAGGTGGGCGGACAGGTCATCGAATTCCCGGTTGAAGACGGGGAAGAGATCGCCGAAGGCTCGCTGGTCGCCGAGCTTGATCTTGTGCCTTTCGAACTGACGCTTGAGCAGGCGATTTTGGAGAGCGAGCAGGCAGAGCGCGCACTTGATCGTGTCACACAGCTGCAAGGTACAGTCAGCGAAGCCACCCGCGAAGATGCAGAAACATCCTTTGCCTTGAGCCGCGTGGCTGTTCGTAATGCGGAGAACGCGCTGGAAGACGCAACCTTGCTTGCTCCGTTCGAGGCGCTGGTGTCACGGCGTTTGGTAGCAAACTTCACAACCGTCGGCGTGGGGACGCCGGTCGTACGCCTCCACAACATGTCAGAACTGCGCGTGGAAGCTGACATCCCTGAAGTCCTCTTCCAGCAGGCAGCCGGTGGAACCTTCGATATCTTTGCCCAGTTCCCCTCAACCGACGAACTCTTTCCGCTCGAAATCCGGGAAGTGATCGCCGAAGCCACCGATATCGGTCAAAGCTTCACCGTCAGCCTGGCCTTGCAGCCGCCGGAGGGGATCACCGTCCTTCCGGGGTCAACGGCCACGATGATTGTGCGCCAGCAATCGGCTGACGTACGGCTGCGCATTCCAGCTTCCGCCGTTGGGATCGCCCCAGATGGCTCAACCTTTGCGCTGGTCTTTCAGTCAACAAACGGCGAGGATACCGGAACCCTGAGCCAGGTCCCCATCACCATCGAGCCCGATGAGCAAGGCTTTGTGGTGGTTACCGATGGCCTGTCGGCAGGCGACGAAGTCGTTGGTGCCGGCGTTGCGCAGTTGGCCGACGGACAGACGGTCAGCCGTTTCCTTGGCTTTGGCGGCTAAGGGGGCAGGTCTATGCACGTCGCACGCACCTTCATCGACCGGCCGCTTTACACTTGGCTGATCATCCTTGGCTGCCTGTTTGGCGGCATTTGGGGTTTTTCCAGCCTTGGACGCCTGGAAGACCCGGCCTTCACCATCAAAACCGCCGTTGTGGTGACACAGTACCCCGGCGCCAGCGCCGAGCAGGTGGCCGAAGAGGTAACGGAGCCGCTTGAATCGGCGATCCAGCAAATGGATGAGCTCGATTATGTGCGCTCAGTCAACTTCCCCGGCCAGTCACGCATCACCGTTGAGGTTCAGGACACCTTTGCCGGTGATGAGCTTCCGGCGATCTGGACTGATCTGCGCAACAAGGTCGGCAATGCGGCCCGCAATCTGCCCTCGGGAACCTCCGAACCTCAGGTGGATGACGGATTTGGGGACGTGTTCGGCTTGTTCTACGCGGTTACCGCGCCCGGATTCACTGACGCTGAAATTCTGGAGCTTTCCACCTTCCTCCGACGAGAGATATTGACTGTCGATGGCGTTGCGAGCGTGGATCTTGATGGCCTGCCAGAAGAGGCTGTCTATGTCGATGTTCAGCCAGCTCTCGCCGTCAACCAGGCCATTGCGCCTCAGTCGATTGTTGGCGCGATCTCCAGCTACAACGCCGTTCAGCCCGCCGGCGCAATCAGCGAAGACCTTCTGCGCCTGCCGATCCAGGGGCCGAACGATACGGATGGCGTTTCTGCCGTCTCCAGCCTGACGCTTGGCGTTGGCGGTGAAGTTGTGGACCTTAGCGACTTCACCGAGATCAGCCGGCAACCCGTCCCCTACCCGGCCAAGATCATCCGCCATAATGGCGAGCGCGCCTTCACCTTGGGGGTTGCCGGTTTGGCGACCGAAAACATCGTCGAGATCGGTCATATGGTCGATGCCAAACTGGCCGAACTCGATAGCTCGATCCCCTATGGCGTGACGATCAACTCGATCTACGAGCAGCATATTGTCGTGGAAGAGGCCTCCAATGGCTTCCTGGTCAATCTTTCCATGTCGGTCGCAATCGTCGTGGTTGTGCTGGCGCTGGCCATGGGATGGCGTGCGGCCATTGTTGTCGGCACGACGCTCCTGCTGACGGTCGTGGGAACGCTCTTCTTTATGGCGATCTTCAGCATCGAGATGGAGCGTATCTCGCTTGGCGCCCTCATCATCGCTATGGGCATGCTGGTCGACAACGCCATCGTCGTTGCCGAAGGCATGCAAGTGGCCATGCAACGGGGTAAAAACTCGCGCGATGCCGCCGATGAAGCGGCGGGCAAGACCCAGATTCCGCTTTTGGGCGCGACCGTTATCGGCATCATGGCGTTCGCCGGTATTGGGCTCAGTCCCGATTCCACAGGCGAGTTCATGTTCTCACTGTTCGCCGTGATCGGTATCTCGCTGCTTCTGTCTTGGGTGCTCGCCCTTTCCGTGACACCGCTGCTTGGCCACTATGTCTTCAAGCAGGGAAGCGAAGACGCCGCTGACGCCTATTCCGGGCCGCTGTTCAAGCTCTATGGCCGGTTTCTTGGCCTTGCCATTCGGCTGCGCTGGATAACCGTTCTGCTGCTGATCGCTGTAACCGTCGTTTGCTACGCGGGCTTTGGCCAGATCCGTCAGCAGTTCTTCCCGGACTCCAACACACCCATCTTCTTCGTGCACTACAAGCTGCCACAGGGAACCGACATCAATACGACGGCCGCTGAAATGAGCCGTGTGGAAGACTGGCTTGCCGAGCAAGACGAAGTGAAGGCCGTCTCCACCTTCGTTGGAGGGGGAGCAACGCGCTTCATCCTCACCTATGGCGCCGAGGATCCCAACTCCAGCTACGGGCACCTGATCGTTCGGACAGAAACCCTGGAAGAGATCACGGCCCTGCGCCCACGCCTTGAGGCATTCGCGGCGGAAAACCTCGTTGAGGGTGAATTCCGGGTCGAGCGCCTGGTCTTCGGTCCTGGCGGCGGTGCGCCCGTCGCAGCGCGCTTCTCCGGTCCCGATCCGGCCGTTTTGCGGACACTGGCCCAAGAGGCGCAAGACCGCATGGCCGCCGCCTCTGACAATGTCTTGAACGTGCGGACCGATTGGCGCGAGCAAGAGCTGGTGATCCGTCCGGTCTATGCGGAAAACCGGGCGCAGACGGCGGGCATCGCCCGCGATGAGCTGGCCTCGACCTTGCTTCTTGCCACCGACGGCACGCAAGCCGGCGTTTACCGCGAAGACGACCGGCTGATCCCGATCATCGTTCGCATTGATCCCGATGCCGATCTTTCGCTCATCGACCAGTTGATCTACTCGCCCAACGCCCTGCAATATATCGGCCTGGAACAAGTGTCTGACGGGCTGCGGTTTGAGGCCCAGAACACGCTGGTTCATCGCCGCGACCGCTTGCCAACCATCACTGTTGGGGCCGATATTCCGGCCGGTTTCACGGCGGCGCAGGTCCATTCTGAAGTGCGCGCAACGATTGAGGCCATGACCTTACCGCCGGGCTACCTGTTCGAATGGGGCGGCGAGTTCGAAAATTCTGCCAACGCCAACGAGTCGCTTGCCGCCCAGTTGCCACTAAGCCTTCTGATCATGGTGCTGATTTCGGTGCTCTTGTTCAATGCGCTCAGGCAACCAATCATCATCTGGTTGCTCGTGCCCATGTCGGTGAACGGTGTAACAATCGGCCTCCTGGGCACGAACTCACCCTTCACCTTCACGGCGCTGCTCGGCCTGCTGAGCTTGTCGGGCATGCTGATCAAGAACGGGATCGTGCTGGTGGAGGAAATCGACCTCACGCGTAAGGCCAATCCCACGCAGCCATTGCGCGAGTCTATCACCGAAGCGTGCATGTCGCGCTTGCGGCCCGTTGTGCTTGCCGCTGCGACCACGATCCTGGGCATGGCCCCGCTTCTAACGGATGCGTTCTTCCGCTCGATGGCGATCACCATCATGGGCGGCCTGGCCTTTGCGTCGATCCTGACGCTCGTGGCCGCACCGGTGCTCTACGACCTGTTCTTCTCTCGCGGAGACAGGAAAAAGCAGGAGGCCCTGGCGGCGGAGCCAGCGCCTGCTTAGGGCCGGCGCTCCATGACCCAGGACGACGGCTCCCTCAAAGCCCTAGCTGACAAGGCTGTCGGCGAAGTTGGAGCGGTGTTGAAGGCCGCGCTACCTGGGCAGGCCGAGGCGATGGCAACGCCACTCCTGGCTGCCAAACGGATCGCTCTGCATGGTCTGGGTCGTGAGGGCTTGATGATGAAAGCGCTCGCCATGCGCCTTGTTCACATGGGGCTCGACGCGCATGTTGTCGGCGATATGACGATGCCACCAGTTGGCGTTGGCGACCTACTGGTCGTCAGTGCCGGACCCGGTCACTTCTCCACCATCGCGGCGCTCACTGAGATTGCCAAGGATGCCGGGGCGTCGGTCATGTGCGTGACCGCTGAACCGGCCGGTGCGGTGCCAGCTGCCGCTGACCATGTGATCCATCTACCAGCTCAGACGATGGCCAACGATCAGGGCAAGACGGCGTCCATCCTGCCCATGGGCTCGCTTTTTGAGGCGGTGCAGCTTCTCTTCTTTGAAGTCCTGGTCCTGCACATGCGCGCCAAACTGGATTTGTCGGCGGACGCTATGCGCGCCAACCACACCAATCTGGAATAGGCCTGGCAGCTAGTTGCCGCATGGGAAGTGGGCCGTGGCCTACTCCCACTCTATCGTGCCCGGCGGCTTGCTGGTCACGTCGTAAACAACCCTGTTGACGCCCTTCACCTCATTGATGATCCGGGTCGCGGTGTTGGCGAGGAACTGCATATCATAGTGGTAGAAGTCGGCCGTCATGCCATCGACGGAGGTGACGGCGCGTAGGGCCAAGACATAGTCGTAGGTGCGGCCATCGCCCATCACGCCCACGGTCTGAACGGGCAGCAGCACAGCGAAGGCCTGCCAAATGGCATCGTAAAGACCTGCATTTCTGATCTCTTCCAGATAGATCGCATCGGCCTTGCGCAGGATATCGAGCTTGTCGCGCGTGATGCCGCCAGGGCAGCGGATCGCGAGACCGGGCCCTGGGAAGGGATGTCGACCCACAAACCGGTCGGGCAGGCCCAGCTCGCGGCCAAGCGCCCTCACCTCATCCTTGAAAAGCTCTCGCAGCGGTTCAACCAGTGCCATGTTCATGCGCTCGGGCAGACCACCGACATTATGGTGGCTCTTGATGGTCACCGAGGGTCCGCCGGTGAAGGAGACGCTTTCGATCACATCGGGATAAAGCGTGCCCTGAGCCAGGAAATCAGCGCCCCCAAGCTTGGCGGCTTCGGCCTCGAACGTTTCGATAAACAGCCGACCAATGATTTTGCGCTTGTCTTCCGGATCACTGACACCTTCCAATTCACCGATAAAGGTGTCGGAGGCATCCACATGAACCAGCGGAATGTTGTACTGGCCGCGGAACATGGAGACGACTTCATCCGCCTCGTTGAGGCGCATAAGACCGTGATCAACGAAAATACAGGTCAGCTGATCGCCGATGGCTTCATGGATCAAAACGGCGGCGACGGAGGAGTCCACGCCGCCGGAAAGCCCGCAGATGACTTTCTTGTCGCCGACCTGTTCACGAATGCGGCGCACGGCCTCATCGCGGAAAGCGCCCATGGTCCAATCGCCCTTAAGACCAGCGATCTTGTGTACGAAGTTGGAGAGGAGCTTCCCGCCGTCGGGCGTGTGCACGACCTCCGGATGGAACATGACGCCGTAGAACTTGCGCGCCTCATCGGCGTATACGGCGAAAGGCGCGCCAGGCGATGTTGCCAGCACCTCAAACCCGTCCGGCAAATCAATCACGCGATCGCCATGGCTCATCCAGACCTCGTGTCGGGTGCCAGTGTCCCAGACGCCATCGAACAGCGGCGAAGCTTTGTGGACCTCGACGAAGGCACGCCCGAACTCGCGGTGGTCGGACCCTTCCGCCTTGCCGCCATTCTGGATGCACATCGTCATCTGGCCGTAGCAGATGCCAAGCACCGGCACGCCTAGGTCAAACACGCGCTGGGGTGATCGCGGTGATCCGATGTCGCTTGTGGAGGCCGGCCCACCGGAGAGGATGACCGCCTGAGGCTTCAGACGGTCAATGGCGGCGTCGGCCGACTGGAACGGCACAATCTCTGAATAGACACCAGCCTCTCGGACCCGGCGGGCAATCAGCTGGGTAACCTGCGAGCCGAAATCGATGATGAGGACGGTGGCGTGCTGAGGGGGGGAGTCGGTGTCTTGCATAGACATGCTTTAAGCACCTGCGACCTGCCGATCAATCCACTGGTTTTGAAGGCGATGCTTTGCAAAGGCGTGCGTGAAGCGCAGGCCAATTGTCGGTCATCCATCGGTCGAGCGGTTTGAGCGCCTCGCCCAACGCTCGGCCAAGCGGCGTCAGCTCATACTCAACATGGGGAGGTACGGTTTCGAACACCGTGCGTTCGACGATACCGGTCTCCTCCAACCGCCGGAGCGTTTGGGTCAGCATCTTTTGAGAGATGCCACCAATCGCCCGCATCAATTCCCCGTTGCGGCGGGGGCCATCCTTGAGAGCCGGCATGACGATCAACGCCCATTTGTCACCAATGACGTCGATCAGATGGCGCGAGGGGCACGCGGCATGCAGGGGGTCTGGCCCCGGGATGCTCGGCTTTGCGTTCACTTTTTCCATAGTCACCGAAAGGTGCGTACTAGACGAATGGTTTTCATAGCGCTCTTGTCTCGCAATCTTCCAAGGATGACAAGCAAGAGGCTCCCTCATGTCTATTTTGATAACAGGTGCAACGGGTTACATCGGCAGCCGTGTCGCATCACTATTGGCCGGTCGAGGTGAAAAGGTCATCGGCGTGATCCGATCAGCGGAACGAGCCAGCGCGCTTCCCGCTGGTGTTGAACCCCTGGTCTGTGACCTCGCCGACGTAGAGAGGCTGGCAATGGCGGCCAAAGAGGCGGCAGCTGTCATTCACACAGGTTTCACCGGTCATGGCGGTGTTTGGGACGAGGCGGTGGCTGTCGACCAGGCGGTCATCGCGGGTTTCATTGAGGTTCTTGAGGGAACTGGCAAGCGGCTGATCGTCAGCAACGGAACGATCTTTCTGGGCGACACGCGCGATGGCCGACTAACCGAAGCAACACCGGTGATCGAGGAGCATCCTGCTGCTGGACGTGCCCGGGCGACGGCCCAAGCGCGCGAGGCCGCAAACCGCGGCGTTCACGGGATTGAGCTGCGCCTCGCCTCCTTTGTCTACGGGTATGGTGGCAGCGTCTTTCCACCCGTGCTCATAAATGCCTCGCAGGCTGCGGGCTTCGCGTTCCATGTAGGCGATGGTCGGAATAGGGCATCGACGGTTCATGTCGATGCGGCGGCCAGCGCTTTCGTTAAGGCGCTCGATCATGGCACAGCCGGTGGGCTCTACCACATTGCTGGAGACGAAGAGCCGATGGTGCTGGAGATCGCGCACGCCATCGGGATCGGCCAGAACATGCCCGTGCGCTCACTGACCGGTGAGGAGGCTACAGCTCTGACTGATCCCTTCACGGCGGCATTCCTGGCCATCGACAATCGGATCGACAGCACCAAGGCACGCGAGGCGCTAGGCTGGTCGCCAGCTGGCCATGTGCCGTTTCTGTTCGATCTGGCTCATGGAAGCTACGCTAAGGATCAGCTTGCAATCCTGGCAGCCTAGTCCCCGGTCTTTGACGAGGATGCCGGATCGGCAACGAGGCGTTTCAGCAAATCTTCCAGCGTTGCAAGGTCGGCGGCGCCAACCCGCGCCTCAAACTGCTCGGACACCGATGCCTTGATCCGATCGGCATCCATCAGTGCGGCGCGCCCCTTTTCGGTCAGCTGAACCAGACGGGCGCGCCGATCATCGGGATCGACCACGCGGATGATCACACCATTCTGCTCCAATCCATCTAGCATCTGCTGAAGCGCCTGTTTGGTCAATCCGGTGGCCGTCAGCAGTTCGGACTGTTTGCAGCCCTCTCGAGGCATCCGACCGATGATGTTGGCTCTTCCTGGCGTGAACCAATCATGGCCTTGCGCGTTCATGGCCTCGACGAACATGGCAAGCCACGCCTCATAGCCACGAAACAGGTGAATACCCAGATGATCAGGCAAGTCGCCTTCATTTTTGGTCAAGCTTCTTGACTTTCTAAAGATCCGCATCTAATCAGGATTTTAGTCAAGTTTATTGACTATATCAACCTAGGAGATGCAATCATGGATTTTCTCAGCGCATCGGTCATGGGCGTTCTGATGGTCGGAGCGACCCATTATGTGGACATTGGGGCACCGCGCGACGCGATCATTTTTTACGAAGACGAGCAGGTAGCGCACATGGTCTTGCCGGATGGCGCGGCCTGGTCGGGTGTTTGGCGCCTTACGGACACTGGCTATCACGTCGCCTGGCAGGACGGGCCGTCCGGCGATTGGCGGCTCAACTACGCACCTGGTCGCATAGGCTATGTTAATGGCGACGGTGAGGAGCTGGGCACGATCAGCCGTATCGTGTTCGGCAACGCCGAAAGCCTTCCGTCGATGTGAGGCAGACGCGCTCGCAGCCATCGCGCCGGTTTTCCGCATGCGGTGGCTGCTCAACGTCCACCCGCCTCACACGGCTTCCAACTGCGCTTTGAGGTGATCAAGGGCATCGGCCAATGATGCATCGACGTGAGGCAGGTAATCGGCCCAGTCTTTGTAGTGGCGAACTTCCTCTGCGCCATCCGACACACCGCGCAGACCAACGAAATCAACATTGAAGGCCTGACAGGCGCGTACGATGGCGAAGCTCTCCATGTCGACGAGATCGGCATCAATGGCGTCATAGTCAGTGCCGGAGACGATGTTAGCGCCAGTCGACAGGCTGGCGTTCGGCACACCTTCGATGCGGGTCTTCAGAGAGATCGTTGCCGGCTGGTCGAGAAACGGTGTTACGCCCTTCTCAAACCCCAGCGGGCTTGCGTCCATGTCGCGATAGCTCACGGCGCTGATCTCATGCACCGTGCCCTGTTCCAGCCTGGCCGAGCCGGCTGACCCAAGCGAAACAACCAAGTCAGGTGTGTGCGGTATTTCAGCAAGAGCCGATGCCGTGCCGAGAGCCGCCTCGACTGGCCCAACGCCGACTATTAGCGGCGGAATACGTTTCTGGAGCTCAGCCTGGTATTCCTGGTCCGTCGCCATAACGAACAGGATGCGTGTCTTGCCCCAGGCCAGGATCGGTATGTCGGTCATGGTGATCCTTTCGTAAGGCACGCGATGAAAAAGCCGTCGGTGCCAGATGTCGCCGGCGTCAGGCGCAGGCCCAGACTGCCCGCCGGGTGCGTTTCCATCGCAATTGAGGGCAAAACGGCCGGTACAGCTTCTCGGTCCAACGCGGCAAGCACTGCATCTGAGGCCAGTGGTGAAAAATCCGAGCTGGCCTTGAGGAACGAGGCCAATTGATCCTCATTCTCTTCGGCCAACAACGAGCAGGTGATGTAGGCAAGGCGCCCGCCAGGTTTCACGAACCGCGCTGCCTGGAGGAGAATGTCTCTTTGTTCAGTCAGACGGCGTTCAAGCGCCGAGGGGCTGAGCCGCCATTTGGTATCGGGATGCCGCCGCCAGGTGCCGGTTCCAGAACAAGGCGCATCGACAACGACAAGATCAAAACCCTGTTCGGCCTGCTCATGGGTCCCTATAGCCTCAGGAGCGATGACCTGAATGTTGTGCGCGCCAGAGCGTTTCACGCGTGGCCATAGATCGGCCATGCGACGTTCATCGGCATCGTGCGCAAACACCTGTCCCTTGCCGCCCATGAAGACAGAGAGTGCCAGTGTTTTGCCCCCTGCCCCGGCACAAAAATCGAGCACTGTTCGGGGTTTGATACCGCCAATGGCCAGTTCGGCGGCGAGCTGCGACCCGGCATCCTGAACCTCGATCCAGCCTTTCTGAAACGCTTCGCCCGATGCAATGTGCGGCGCGCGTTCAAAGCCTTTTGGGGCAGCGATGCGTCGGAGATGCGGAAAGGCGTCGGAGCCTTGCGGTTTGAACTTGGAAAGCGCTTTGTCGACGCGGACCGGCGGGGAACGGAACGGGTTGAGACGCAGATCAAGCGGCGCACGAGACGCGGATGCTCCGACCTCACGCACCACATCTGAGCCAAAGACGCGCTCCATCGATGGCCAGAGCCAGTCGGGGCAGTTGGCAGCTTCAGCAGGTGCTGCCTCGCGGCGCGCCTGCCGGAAGGCAGCGGCTTCGTCATCGGTCAAAGGCTGTGGTGCAAACTTGTCGTCTGAAAGGTCGGGCAGCGTTCCATCGCCATAGCCCGGCACAAGACAAAAGGCCGCCCAGATCGCTACGCGGGCGCTGTCATCGTCCGTCTGTGCCGCCAGGGAGCGCCGATGACGTAACGCATCGTAGACAAGGTTGGCGATGGCCGACCGATCACCTGATCCGGCAAAGCGGTGGGCGTGCCCCCAGTCTTTGAGAACCTGCGCAACAGGCCGGCGCTGGCTTTCCAGCGTTTCGAGAACTTCGATGGCTGCTGCCAGCCGCCCACCAAGCCGCATCAGTTGCCCATATTGTAGTTCGGACTCTCACGCGTGATCTGCACATCGTGGGCATGGCTCTCGCGCAGGCCAGCGCCGGTAATGCGGACAAAGCGGGCTGCCTGCCGGAACTCTTCCAGGGAACCGCCGCCGACATAGCCCATGGCTGCGCGCACGCCGCCGGTGAGTTGATGCAGAACGCCGTCGACCGGACCCTTGTAGGCCACCTGACCCTCGATGCCTTCGGGCACGAGCTTGAGGGCATCGCGTACTTCGGCCTGAAAGTAGCGGTCTGCCGACCCTCGGGCCATGGCGCCCACCGAGCCCATGCCACGATAGGCTTTGTAGGACCGGCCCTTGTGGAGATAGACCTCACCCGGGCTCTCGTCGGTGCCGGCCAAAAGCGAACCGACCATGACGCAGGATGCACCGGCAGCAAGCGCCTTGGCGATATCGCCGGAGGATTTGATGCCGCCATCGGCGATCACCGGAATGTCTTGTTTGCCAGCCTCATCGGTGGCCTCCATCACGGCGGTAAGCTGGGGAACGCCGACCCCAGCAACGATGCGCGTTGTGCAGATGGAACCTGGGCCAATGCCCACCTTCACAGCGTCCGCGCCAGCATCGATGAGCGCCTTCACGCCTTCGCGCGTGGCCACGTTGCCGGCGATGACCTGCACTTGGTTGGATTGGGCCTTCACCCGCCCGACCGTTGCCAGAACGCGCTCTGAGTGACCGTGCGCCGTGTCGACCACGATGACATCCACGCCCGCGTCGATCAGCCGTTCCGTGCGCTCATGGCCATCATCACCGACCGTTGTCGCGGCTGCGACACGCAAGCGACCATGCTCATCCTTTGCGGCATTGGGGTTGAGCTGGGATTTCTCAATGTCCTTGACGGTGATGAGGCCGACGCAATGATCGGCGTCGTCTACCACCAAGAGCTTTTCAATGCGGTGTTGGTGTAGCAAGCGCTTGGCTTCATCCTGATCGACCGTCTCGCGCACCGTGATCAGATTGTCCCGCGTCATCAGCTCATAGACCTTCTGCCCCGGATCGGAGGCAAAGCGCACATCGCGGTTGGTCAGGATGCCGACGAGCCGTCCGCCGCCAGCGCCACCTGTTCCGCCGCCTTCGGTCACTGGAATGCCAGAGATGCGGTGGTTTTCCATCAGCGCAAGCGCGTCGGCCAGGGTGGCGTCGGGACCGATGGTGATCGGGTTCACCACCATGCCGGACTCAAATTTCTTCACCTGCCGAACCTGCTCGGCCTGTGTCTCCGGATCGAGATTGCGATGGATCGTTCCGATGCCGCCGGACTGCGCCATGGCAATGGCGAGCCGTCCTTCGGTGACGGTGTCCATGGCGGAGGAAATAATTGGAATGTTGAGAAAGAGCGAGCGCGTTAGCCGGGTGGAGACGTCGACATCACCGGGCAAAACTTCCGAATGACCGGGCAGCAACAGAACGTCGTCGAAGGTTAAAGCGGTGCCGCCATGCTGCGGCTCAATAAGCAGCGCCATGCAAAAATGTCCGTTTGGTTCAGGTGCGAGGACCGGCAACCAAAAAGAATCGCGCGCCGGTGGTGACCTGTACCACGATGCTTAAGTGGGTCAAGCGGCCGGTCGGCCTCAAGGGATTTGATCAGTAGGGGCTACCCTTGAAACCCTTGGCCAGCAGGTAGAGCTCTGGGCTTTCCTTGCGGCTGGCTGGCGGCTTGATGTGCTGCACTGTTTCAAAGGCCGCCTTGAGGTCTCGGACCGCATCTGCCTCGGCCCCACCACGGAAGACTTTAGACAAAAATGCACCGCCGGGGGCAAGATGCCGATAGGCAAAATCAACTGCCAGTTCAAACAGATAGGTGGTGCGCAAATGGTCGGTCTTCCGGTGCCCCGTCGTCTCGGCTGCCATATCGGAAAGCACAATCTGTACAGGCCGGCCATGGAGAGCATCGAGCACCTTCTGCGGCGAATCGTCCTCGGTGAAGTCGGCCTCCAACAAGCGTACGCCCGGGATGGGGTCCATGGGCAGCTTGTCGATGCCGACCACAATAGGGTCCTCATCGGACGACTTCACGCGTTGGGCCGCGACCTGCGACCAGCCGCCGGGTGCAGCGCCCAGATCAACGACCGTCGTACCGGGCTTTAGCAGGCGATGCTTGTCGTCGATCTCAATAAGCTTGAACGCCGCGCGCGACCGCCAGCCCTGCCGCTTGGCTTCGGCGACATAAGGGTCGTTCAACTGGCGCTCCAACCAGCGCGTTGACGCGTTGGAACGCTTGCGAGCGGTTTTGACCTTCACATGAAGGTCGCCGCGGGGGTTGGTCGATTTCACCATGATGATGCGATGCGGGTCAGGAAGAAGAGGCCGGTCGCGGGCCGTTACCACGACGCCCGCGATACCGTCCACGTCGATGGCCGCCGGACTGTCGATCACGCCGCCAGACGCCATCCTGCGCCATCAGTTCCACCAGCATGCCTTCGCGTAGGCCCCGGTCGGCGACCCGCAGGCGGCCGCATGGCCATTCGCGACGGATGGCCTCAAAAATCGCGCATCCCGCCAGAACAAGGTCTGCCCGATCAGCCCCAATGCAAGGATTGGCGACCCGCTCGGCAAACGTCATACCTATCAGCCGGTCGGTCATCGCGGTCACATCGTCGGAGCCCATCCAGGTGCCGTCGACCTGACGGCGATCGTAACGCTCCAGTCCGAGATGGACGCCGGCAAGGGTGGTGACAGTGCCGGACGTGCCAAGAAGATGGACTTTGCCGCCCTGCACGCATTGCGACATCATTTCACGGGCGGCGAACCGTTCGATCATGGCGCGGACCTGATCGACCATCTGTTCGAAGACCGCGCGGTCGACATGCACACCGCCGAAATTCTCCGCCAGCGTCACAACGCCGACCGGAAGCGACGTCCAGGCACGAATGAAGCGATGCATATGAGCGTGAAAGCGCGGTCTGCCGGAGCGGAAATCGAGGAAGGCAAGCTCCGTCGAGCCGCCGCCAATGTCGAACAGGATCACGCCGTCAGCTTCGCGCTCCACCAGCGTCGCGCAACCCGAAACGGCAAGTCGTGCTTCGGTCCGTCGGTCGGCGATTTCCAGCTTCAGACCGGTTTCATGCTCGACGCGATTGATGAATTCCTCGCCGTTGGATGCCTGGCGGCACGCTTCGGTCGCGATGAGCCGGCTGCGCACAACATTGCGGCCTTCCATCTTGGATCGGCAGACGTGCAGGGCCTCGATCGCCTTGTCCATGGCGTCGTTGCTCAAGGCGCACTGGCGGCTGAGGCCGGCGCCAAGACGCACGATGCGTGAAAAGCTGTCGACGACGCGAAAACCATTGCGCGTTGGCTCAGCGACGAGCAGCCGGCAATTGTTGGTGCCAAGATCAAGCGCCGCGTAGGCCGGGCGGTCACTCGTCTGGCGTCTGCCACTTCGTTGATCGCTGGATTGATGATGGGGCTTGGCAAGCGTGGGGGTGTGAAGAGCTGGCGCCGCCTGCCGCTGTTCATCTATAGTCGCGACCGCTGGAACCTCTCGAACCACCGGCCGACCGCCGGGAGATCCGCGCTCGTCCACGTTGCACCTATGCGTGCTGGGTATGAGGCCCAGTTATTGTTCTTCGTTCCAAAGACTTACCGTCACAATAGGATCACATTAGCCGTCTTGCAACTGATCGATTGGGCGTTAGTCGGCACCAATAAGGAAGTGCGAAGACCAAATGGGCGGGGATTGTCGCAGCACTTATTCACCCGCCGAAGCATCATCCTAGGGTCCGAAGCATCTTCACCCTGCGCAAGGATGCTCCCCATGTCCGATCCGTTTGCCAGCCACATGGCTGGGCTTGAATCCCCCGCCAGCGATGGCTTCTCCATCACACCGTCCGACGTTACCGACCTGCCGTCGGTGACGCGGGCGCTTTACGTTGGTGGCGGAGGAGATGTGGCCGTGACCATGAAATCGGGCACCTCGCTGACTCTTAAAGGCGTGCCGGCTGGAACGGTGCTGGCCGTGCGCCTTGTGGCGGTCGCCGATACGGGTACGACGGCGACCCATCTGATCGGCCTCTCCTGATGCTGGGCATTGGCCTAGCCAGCCAAGGGACCGGTTCAACCTTGCCGGCCTTTGCCCGTTCGGCGGCATTGGCCGTCGATTTCTCCTCAGGGTTCGCGGTCCGCAACGGTCAATTGGTTTCGCCCGATGACGTGCTGACGGTCCAGAGGGCTGATCCCGCCTTTGCCGAGGCCGCCGATGGTACGCTTCACGCGTTTTCCGCCAATACGCCGCGCATCACATCTGCCGGGCTGTGGCTCGATGCCGGTGCCACCCGGCTGCATGGCGAGGCGCCGTTTTACGGCAGCAAGTCCGGCGGCAGCGCCTCCAGCACGCTTTTGCCACCGGAAGGTGCCTTCACACCGCGCCTTTTCACCGGTGGCGGCGCCGACTGGCACCAATGGCAGGTCGGGATCGGCGATTTGGCAGCGGACGAGCCTCGCTTCTTTCGCGTGCGCTACCGCACAGGAACATCCGGTCGCTGTTTCATTAGCCTCATCGCCAACACCAGCCCGAGCGACACCTTTGCCGGGCTCGCCGGTCCGGCTGGCAATCTCGCGACGGCTGGGACGAGCGCTGGGAGCCTTGTTGAGGTGGAACAGCGCTCGCTTGGCGCTGACACCTATGAGGTAAGCGGCGTGTTTTTGCCCAACGCCGCCGCGCCGTCGGCAACTTTCGGGGTTGGCCCGCACAGCACTGTAGGCGGCGAGACGATCAGTATTCTGGGATTTCAGATAACCGACCGGCCATCGCAATGGTTCATGGGTGGGAGCGATGCACTTTCGCAGGACGCTGATTCCAGTCTGATCGATCTGGCGTGGGCCGATCTCTCCGGCGGGTTTGTGCTGCGGCTCGACGGCATCCTTCCCACCACCTATCAGTCTGACAGCTATGCTAGGCTTTACCAGGCAAGCCCCGCCTCTTCTGCCGACCGCGTCCAGACCTACCTACGCGCGAGTGATCTCGGTGTCGGGATGGAACAGCATTTCGGCGGCGCTGTGCAGAATGGCTATCCCACCGTGGCCCAGCCGGTTCAGACGGGCGGTTTTTCGTTGGTCACCGGGCACCGGCCCGACTTCATTGGTGGGCGGTGGAACGAGCAAGCGATGGTTTCGGTCACGACGCCGGCGAGCTATGTCGCTCCGACGCAGATCGCCCTTGGCCGTGATGACCTCTATCAAAGCGCGCACGCCTGTCTGCTCATTGAGCGAGTGGCGCTGTACGCCGGTTTGCCGTCTGCGGCGCGGCTCACCGAAATCGCCGCGTTTTAGCAGCCGCCACAATTCCACCTTTGCCGATGTCCATCCGGCTGTGCTTAAGGTCGCCGATAGGCCTCAACACAGCAGATGGATTCGGACCATGGCGGAGTTGGACAAGCGAATTGCGCAAGGGCGCGGCGACGAACCGGCCGATCTGGTGCTTCGCGGCGGACGCGTGTTCGATCTCATGACCGGCGACATGCTCAATGGCGATGTGGCCATCTGCGACGACACCATTGTCGGCGTTCAGGAGACCTATGAGGGCACCAAGATCGTCGATGTTTCCGGGCTCACGCTCGTGCCTGGATTTATCGACACGCACCTGCATATTGAGTCGAGCCTTGTCACACCGTTTGAGTTTGATCGTTGCGTCACGCCACGTGGGGTGACGACGGCCATCTGCGATCCCCATGAGATTGCAAACGTCATCGGCGCCGATGGCATCCGCTACTTTCAAGACGCCTCACAACACACGCTGATGGACATCCGGGTGCAGCTTTCAGCCTGTGTGCCGGCGACGCATATGGAGACCTCCGGGGCTGAGCTTCTAGCAGAGGATCTCGCGCCCCTGCGCGGTCACCCCTCCGGCATTGGGCTTGCCGAGTTCATGAATTATCCGGGCGTCATCCACCGCGACCCGGCCTCTATGGACAAGCTTCGCCTTTTTGAAGGCGAGCATATCGACGGCCACTGCCCGCTGCTTTCAGGCCGCGACCTTAACGCCTACATCGCCGCTGGCATCCGCACCGAGCATGAGGCAACGAGCGCTGAGGAAGCGCTTGAGAAGCTGCGCAAGGGCATGCGGGTGTTGATCCGTGAAGGGTCGGTGTCGAAAGACCTGCACGCGCTTCAGCCTGTCCTGACCGACCTCACCGCCCCTTACATGTGCCTATGCACCGACGACCGGAACCCGCTCGACATTGCTGAGCACGGTCACCTTGATTTCATGATCCGCACGCTGATCGCGCTCGGCTCTTCGCCTCTGGCGGTCTACCGCGCAGCGAGCCTTTCGGCAGCGGAGGCCTTCGGTCTCACGGACAGGGGTATGATCGCGCCGGGCAAGCGCGCTGACATTGTTGCGCTCGACAGTTTGGAGGATTGCAATGCCCAGATGGTCTGGTGCGCCGGCAAGCTCGTGAACGATAAAGCGTTCGCAGCGCGCGGGACGGTTGAGCCGGTGGGCCGGCGTTCGGTGAAAGCACCATCCGTTGCGCCAAAGCAGTTCCGCACCGCTGCCAATCGCGAAGAAACCGATGTGATCGGCATCCGCGAAGGGCAGATCCTGACCGATCATCTGACCGAGACGATCGCCATCGTCGATGGGGACAAGAAGCCGGACACTGACCGCGATCTCATCCGCATCGCCGTCGTGGAACGGCATGGCAAGAACGGAAATATCGCGACCGGTTTTGTGCGCGGCTTCAAGCTGAAGTCCGGGGCCATCGCATCAACTGTCTGCCATGACCACCACAACATCGTTGCCGTCGGTGCGAGCTATGAGGATATGGCCATCGCCGCCAATCGGCTTTCAGAGATTGAGGGCGGGTTCGTGGTGGTGGCAGGCGGCGAGATTCTTGCTGAACTCGCGCTACCGGTTACCGGCCTGATGAGCCTGGAGCCCTTTGAGACGGTGCGCGATGCACTGATCGATCTGCGCCGTGCGACGCGCACGCTCGGCGTTGAACTTGAAGAGCCATTTCTACAGCTCGCCTTCCTGGCGTTACCGGTCATCCCGGCGCTGAAAATCACTGACCGTGGAATGGTTGACGTCAACGCCTTCGAGATCATCAGCTAGTTTTTTGAGCGCATTTTCGCGAGCGCAAAAGTCTGCAACTTTTTCTGAAAATGCTTATTCACCGGAGCTGTAGGAACGCCGCAGTGAATCCGATCAGTGAGGCCTCCACCGCCGTCACCTGCTCGCTGCCCCAGGGGCGGAAGCCGACCCGCAACGTGTTACCGGCGCGCATGGCGCCCAGAAGATCAGGTGTTAGTCGCACGCTGGCATCGCAGCCATCATTGGTACAGCGCAGAAACTCCAGCGCCATCTCCTGCCCGTCATCCACCTGCATCACCGCGCCAGGACGCAGATCAAGCCCCAGTGGCATCTGGAGACTCATGAACGGCAGACGTTCGCCTTGGGCGTCGAGATATAGCACGGTGATGTTCAAGAGTCGGCCAACATTACGCTGCTCGCCATCGACATTGCGGTTGAGGAACAGTTCCTGGTTGGCATTGCACGTGCTGGCGACGTTTGTGTCGGTGCAGCGCAGCCGCCAAGCGGGTTGGGCGCTCTGAGCAGCCGGCGTTTGGGCCTGAGCCTGAGCTTGGGCGATCTCAATGGGTGCCCGATCGAGCGCTTCGTCGGCCACGCTGGTTGAGACGCCGTAGGTCAGTTGAGACTGCGCATCCGCCTCGCCGCCGCCGAACCACACCAAGGGCGCCGCGACCAAAACCAGCGCCGCCAAGCCGATGCCGCCAATCAGAATTGGCGCTTTCCAACTGGCACGTTCTCCCGATAGAGCCCGCCGATGCTTGGCTTCGTCTGCAACCCAAGCGGGTTTCCCATTCGTGCGGGACCGAGTTTTGGGGAAATCCGCCTTGGGGAAATCAGTGGACATGGGAATTCTCCGTGGCGGTGCAGGTTGGCTCGTTGGTCAGGCTTAGGAGTGTGGATACGCGGTGGCAAGGGGCTATCTGTCTGACGAAGTCAGCTCCGGAGAGGAACCGGATCAGCCGAATCATCTTGGAAGCCCGGTTGGCGGCCAGAGAATCGCCCAAGTCATCCATTTTTGGTCTGTCCTACTCTTTATAGATTCACACTCAGGGTCCTCCGGGGAGCGCGAGGGGCGCTTCTGGAAAGGCGTTAACAAACTGCATATCAGCGCTAATACGCGCTTACTATCGTAAAAGTTGTTGGATTTCTGCAACACTCGTATAAGAGGAATTCACCACCCCTTCAATTTGCGCTTTTCGCCTTGCATCCCCTGATGACCCTCCGGTAATTGCAATCTGAGGTTGTATCGGTGGGGCAAAACCGCCGGTCGCTCCTTGTGACGATTTTTGGAGGTTTTGAGAATTATGACTGAACGGCGAACTTTGCGCTCAACCGAAACGTTGCGGCGCCATCTTCTCACAGGCGCATCCGTCGCCGTGATCGCCCTTGCTTCCGCGGCCGTTGTGACGCCGACGGGAGCGTTGGCGCAGACTGCGGAAGAAATTGACGGCGCCAATAACGCCGCTACATCGCTTGACAACAACGAAGCCGTCACGAGTGGCGCCGGCGGCGACTTTGGTGTGATCGACACCAACGGTGGCGGGAACACAATATTCTCCATCACGCTCACCGGCAGCGAGACAATCCATATCACAGACGGCGATGCGACTGTTCCTGGCGAGGAGGCGACGATCGCCAATGACTTCGCCATTGCGAACGGCGAAACTGCAACGCTAGTTTTTGGTGAAAACGCTAGCAATGCCGCAACCGACGGCGCGACTGAAAACGCAGCCGTTCTTACGGTGTTAGGTGATCTGGACGGCGATGGTGCCGGCGCGGCGGGCGGCGACCTTGACATTACGGTGCTTGATGGCCTCGCTGAAAACGGAAGCGCGTTCAATGTGAATGGGTCAACCAACCTAGACGCAATCAACATCACCTCGGGAGCTGCGACTGCTGATCCACTCGCCTCTGGTGATTTTACCGCTCGATTTGGCGACAGCACGACGGATGACAATTTCGAGCTCGCGTCCACGCTTGATATCACTGGTGGGCTCGCCGTTCTGGATAATGCCGGCGGTGCGGCGGATGTGACCATCAATGCCAATCAGGTGACCATCACCGGTGTGACGACCGTGGACGGCGGTATTGGCGCAGCAGGTGCTGACGCCGAAACCTCGCCGGCAGCGGGCGGTGCATCGACGCTGGCCATAAACGTCGGCGCGACAGGTGGTACCTTTGGCGACACAATCAATATTATTGGTGGAAATGGCGGCGACGGTTTCGACGACGCAGCCGCAAACGGTGACACAGATGGCACCGACGATGGCGGAACTGGTGGTGCTGCATCATTTACGCTCAGTGGAGGAACCAGCACCGGCACGACTCTCGTCGTCACGGGCGGTACCGGTGGCATTGGCGGTGATGCAGGAGACGGCGAGTTCGGTGGAGATGGCGGTACCGGTGGCGCAGCCGAAGCAACCATTGATGTGAATACTACACTGTCATTGTCCGGCGACCTAACTGTGAACGACGGTGCGGACGGAGCGGCTGGTGCGGCCACCGGCACCGGTTCTGAAACTCCAGGCGCTGGTGGCACCGGCGGTGGTGCCAGCCTGATTGTCAATGGAACGTTGAACGCTGGAGATGCCCTGGTTGATTCGGTGAACGTGGCTGGTGGTACGATCTCAGTGAACAACGGTGGTCAACTCGTCATCGCCGGCTCGGTTGATGACGACACCAGTGATGGAGCGGCGACGGGGGCAGTCACCATCAACGATGGTGGCGTGGTCCTGTTCAATGGCGCAGGAGCGCAGGCCTCAGATGAGGTAGCCTTTAATGGTGCTGGCACACTTCGGATTTCGGAAGACGCCACGGTCGTGACGTTCACTGACGCGGACATCGGCGGCGTTACGCCTTTGGGTGCGCTTGAGATCAATGATGACGCGCAAGCGATCTTTGATTTCGATGATGATGCTACCGTGACCGTGGCCTTAAATGATGTGTCCGTCGGTGCTGCCGACGACACGGACGTGTCAGTGGCTGAGTTCCGTGTCGATACAGACATTGATGGCGATGTCACCATCGGAGCAGCTGGAAGCATCCGCTTTGACGATGATGGCGACAATACACAGGACATCGTTGCTTCAATTGCCGGCAATGTGACAGGTGATGGCGGGATCGTTATCGAGGACACTGCCGGTGGCGGTGGTGGTGTATCACTCACATTCGACGGTGGAACCCAGACCCAAATGGTCGCTCCTGCCATCACATTCGATGTGGACGGCCAAGGCATCGTTTCCACCGCCAACACCGCCGGCCTGACGTTTGACGGACCGATCGGTGCCGACGCTCTTCGTGCAGAGGACGTTACCATTGGCAACGACAACGTTGTCACGTTCGACAACTTCGTTTTCACCGATGCGTTCACGGTTCCAAATGACGGAACCGATGACACGGCTGATGCTGGTAGTGAAAACGTCAACGTGGCGCAGCTGGAATTCAATGCGGGCGCTGCAGGCGTGGTCGAGACGCAAGTCACGGTGGATGATGGTACTACAGCAACTCTAGCACTTGACGACGCTGACATCCTCTTGGGTCTCAATATCGGTGTTGGTGACACCGTTTTTGATCTTGATGGAACTACCGACGACGGCTTTTCAGAGACAGCTGAGGACGGTGGAATTGTCCTTAGCGTGTCGTCCAACGTTGGCGATGGCAACATCACAATCATCGATGGAGACACCGGCGATGAAGTCAGCGATGCTGAGCTAGCTGCCTTCGCTGTCAATCAGACGGCACTGACCGAACTGACACTGGACAACACCGACGACGGCGGCACCGCCAATGCCAATCTGGTTTTGACGGCTGATCGTCGCACCATCGCCGAAATTGCTGATGCGTTGAACATCTCAACCGAGCAGGCAGCGGCTTTGGCCAGCGCGGTTGATGCTGCGGGTGAGACTTACGAGGGAGCTCAGAACGACGAGAACGAGGCGCTTGTTGATGCCTTCACTGGCGTTCTGAACAACACCAACGGTGCGGCGAACCTGTTCTCCGCGTCCGCCCAAACGGCAGCAGAAACCGTCGGCACGCAGTCCAGCACGCTGGGTGGCGCCTCGCAGACGGCCTTCACGGCCTTTGGTGACATCTTCAGCCTGATCGCCAATAGCGGTGGCGGCTTTGGCGGCTTCGACCTGCTCAACGGCTTCGGTGGTGGCGACCTTATCGTCAGCGGACCTAGCTATTCCGCGCCGGCCATGCCGTCGCGCAACGGCAGCATCTGGGGCATGGGCTTTGGCGGCATCGCCAATGCGGATGGCGACACCAACTTTGAAGGCTATGACGCCAACTATGGTGGTATCGTCATCGGGGTTGATGGCGCGATCACCAAGGACTTCACGGTCGGTGCCTTCGGGACCTACTTCATGTCCACGGTTGATGGCGATGGCCCTGCCGACGCCGAGATCGAAGCCGATACCTTCGGTTTCGGTGCCTATGCCAGCTATGACGGTCCAGACTTCTACCTGGATGCGTTTGCGGCCTACGGCATGTCAGACAATGACCTGACACGTACGGCCACCGTGGGTGCGCTGACCCAAAGGCTGAGTGCTGACTATGACGCCTCGCAGTTCAGCATCGGTGCTGCAGTCGGTGTACCGCTTGAGGTCTCAGTTGGTGTCTACATCACACCGAACGCCAGCCTGACCTGGAACCACTATGACGCCGACACCTACACGGAGACCGGCGGCACGCTCGCCCAGACGGTGAACTCCGATACCGTCAGCCAGCTGACCGGTACAATCGGTGCTCGTATCCATGCCGTCTACGACAACTTCGACAGCGACGGCACGGTGTTCATCCCAGAGCTGCGTGTGGCCCTGATCGGCGACATCGCCGATGATGATGCAACCGCATCGGTTGCCTTCACCGGTGGTGGTGCGAGCTACCAGGTCACAGGAACAGACACCGACGATATCGGTGCACTCGTCGGCGTCGGATTTGGGTTGGACAACCCGGATTGGTCGGCGGCCCTCAATTACGATGCCGATATTCGTGGGGACTTCATGAGCCACACGGCACGTGCGGAGTTCCGCTGGAAGTTCTAAGCGACCTCCACCCCTCGACAAATGACCCCGGCAATGGTCAGACATTGCCGGGGTTTTTCTTTGCCAGATGGTCTGCGGCATGGGTCGACACGGCGGCGTACTGACAGAATGGAACGCTTGGTCAGCAAGGGTGGCTCTGCTGCTGGCGGCGCTGTTTCTTGCCGGATGCGCAACCGGCTTGGTACGCGACACTATTCCCTCCCGCTCCGAACGGCTGGCGACTGCTGCACAGATTGCAAGTGAAGCCGGGATGGAGGGCGCGGTTCTGGCGCTCAGCCCCTTTTCCATCCAGAGTTACGCTCGCGGGTCCGGCGAGGCGATCACGATCTACATAGAGGGCGATGGGCTCGCATGGCTCTCCTCACGGCGGCCATCGGACGATCCAACGCCCATCAATCCACTGGCATTGCGACTGGCCGCCGCTGATCCCGCGTCCGCCGTCGCCTATCTCGCCCGCCCTTGCCAGTACGTCGCCTCGGATGCAGCCTGCGGGCGGCGGTATTGGACGAATGGGCGCTTCGCTGAAGAAGTGGTTGCAGCGATGAACGAGGCGGTGAGTCGGACCAAGGACGAGGCAGACGCGTCACAGGTGCATCTGGTTGGCTTTTCAGGTGGCGGGGCCGTGGCTGCCCTGATCGCCGCGCGGCGGGATGACGTCGCATCTCTGCGCACGGTGGCCGGCTATCTTGATCATGTGCGGCTCAACGAGGAGCGCGGCGTTTCTCCCCTTTCCGGGTCGCTCGACCCGATGGAAGCCGCAGGGTCGCTTGGCCAGTTCCCGCAACTGCATTTCTCCGGCGGCCAGGATGAGGTAATCCCCGTCTGGGTGGCCGAACGGTTCGTTGAGGCTCAGCCCGCCGAAGGATGCGCGCGGCAGGTCACTGTGCCAGCTGCAGGGCATCAGCAGGGCTGGCTGGCATCATGGCCGAGGCTCCTTGCCGAGCCCCTGCCCTGTTAACGTTGCCCTGGCACGAAGAGCTGCAGCTAGGCTGCGTTTTGCTCCTCATGCCAACCGGCACCGATAAGGCTGGCGGCGTCCTCAAGCGGCGTCTCAAACTCAACGCCCACACCGTCATCTTCTGTCAGACGTCGCACAATCGCTGTCACCGTGCGTCCATCAGCCAGTTCCAGCGAGATCTGATCACCCACTGCGTGCCCGCTTAGTGGCGTGATTTTGGCGCCCGATGCGCTGGCGTTTTCGATGACCGTCCGAGAACGGCGGCCTTCGTTGCAGATCACAACCACCTCCGACATTTTCAGCCGAAGGGCGCCGCGACGCTCCTCCACGTCGCTGGAAACGTCTTCCAGGAACTGTCTGATCTGGACCACCAACGTGTCGGTGACCTCCGATAGCTCATCGGCGGTGGTGTTGACGGTCTGCGATTCTTCCGCGGTCGTTCCGATGGATTCGCTGACCGACGATACGCTGGTTGTTGCCGTACCAGTGCCCTGCGAGGCGGCCGCCACGGAGGTTGCGATCTCGCGTGTTGCGGCCTCCTGCTCTTCCATGGCGCTGGCGATGGTCGTCGTCAGCTCGCGGATCTCGTTGACCGCATCGCCGATCTGAGTGATCGACCCAACCGCATCTTCGGTGGATGTCTGGATGCCGGCGACCTGGTCACTGATTTCCTCGGTCGCCTTGGCGGTCTGGGTGGCCAACTCCTTCACCTCGGAGGCCACGACCGCAAAACCCTTGCCCGCCTCGCCGGCCCGCGCTGCCTCAATGGTGGCATTGAGGGCCAGAAGGTTGGTTTGCTCGGCAATATCGGAGATCAACTCGATCACGGCACCAATGCGCTCGGCGGATTGAGAAAGCTTGCGAATGTCCTGGTTGGAGCCTTCCGTGCTTTGCGCGGCGCCGTCCATCAGCGTGCTGACGCGGCTGGTCTGCTGCGCGATTTCCTTGATGGAGGCAGTGAGTTCTTCAGTTGCTGCGGCCACCGTTTCGACATTCGAGGTGGCGTCCTGCGATGCGTTGTAGGCGGACTGCGCATCCCGTTCAGAATGCGCGGCGACATCGGAAAGTCGATTGGCCACCTCTCGCATCGTATGGGTGTACGACGATACTTTATCGGCTGTTTCCGCGACCTGGGTTTGGAAAGACCCAACCACTGTCTCGATGTGCGATTGGCGCCGCTGCTCACGCTCGCGATCTCGCTGGGTGATCCCTTCCAGCTTCAGCCGGTCGATGACATTGTGCTTGAGCACATCGACGGCTTTCGCCATCTCACCGATCTCATCCTCGCGATTGACGTCGTCGATGGTGACGGAGACATTGTTCTTCGACAGAACGCCCATGATCCGGGCCAATCGCTTGACGGGTGGCGCAATGGACCGACCGACGAAGTAACAAACAATCGCCGTCAAGGTGACCAACACCACCAGAAGACCTGCGATAGCCCAGAAAGCGCGCTGCGCATCGCGGGCGATCAATTCGGCGCGGGCTTTGACATCAAGGATGATTCCGTCCTTGGCGGCCTTAAGCGCTTCTATGCGCTGGGTGGCCGCATCGAACCAAGCGTGACTTGATACCGTAACGGTCGCCTCGCCGCCAAAAGGTGCCCCATACGCTTGTGTGCGCATGGCCTCGACCGGTTCGATCACGCTACTGGTGTGCAGACGCTCAAAGATGGTGATCTGATCTGCGCCAGCATAGCGATGGAAGCCTTCAATTAAGGCATCCTGATGCGCGGAAAGCCGGGTGAACTCCTGATAAACGTCCTGGTCGAACATGCCGGAGGCGAAACCGGCGGTTCCGACGGCCCGCTCTTCTGCGGCGCGCTCCTTGGCTTCAACGACCGCCAGATAGCTTTGCAATGACCGAAGTGTGATGCCGTCATCGATGAGTTGGGTCATCCCGGCCAGGATGGCGATCAGTTCATGGACGGCGTGCCCATAATACTCGCCGATCTCGACGGCTGACACCTCGAGTCGACGCACCGCCTGGCGTTGACTGTTCAGGTCAGCCAAGGCGGACTGCGCTGCATCGACCGACCGCTCCAACTCCGGCAATGCCAGAGCGCCATCCAGGCTAGCAAAGGTCTGGTTGAAAGCGCTCAGATAGTCATCCGTTTTGACACGCTGGGCCTGCAAGTCGCTTGCGTAGTCGGTGGCCTGCGATCCAATATAGCCTGCGGAATAACCGCTCTCTGACTGCAACTCATGGGCAAGGTTCGAAACAGCAGGTGCGAGGGCGACCATCGACTGGACGAACATCGCCTCTAGCTTTCTCTCACGCTCAGCAACAAGCTTCATTACCCCGAGGCCAACAAGTGCAACCATCGGAATCAAGCAAAGTATCAGTATGCGAACGTAAACGGAGACATTGAGAAAAACTCTAGCCATCACCTAACCCCCAAATTCCCAGATGGCTAAAACAACATGGCGGAAGTTAACTGAACGATACTTATTAAGTAGACGCACCGATCGAGTGAGGTATTGGCTTGATTACAATGAGAGCAGAGCGGCATCCTGGGGTTGTATTTATAGAAGAGGTTCGACCAAAGTTAGAACTTGCTTCTACGGAAATGGGGCAGAATACGAATACTTTCCGCAGGCAAATATCAGTCAGCATTTTTTCTGAAATAGCACGATTGATCGGCGCAACGAGCTGGGCATCAGCCGGTCTTTTCTTCAAACCCCTGCATCCAATCACCCTGACTGGGTACTTGCGAAATCGGGTGAAATACGCCCATAAACCAAAATACAAACGTTTGTATTTTCAAACGGGAAAGTGGAAGACGAATGTACCTCGGGCTGGATCTGGGCACCTCGGGCCTCAAGGCCGTTCTCATCAATGACGATCAAAACGCGATCGCGTCAGCCCATAGCGACCTGACGGTTGACCGTCCGCAATCCGGCTGGTCGCAGCAGGACCCTGCCGGGTGGGTTGCTGCTTGCGAGGCCGTGCTCGGTGCGCTTGGCAGAAAGGCTGACCTCTCCGCCGTCAGAGGTATTGGCCTGTCTGGGCAGATGCATGGCGCGACCGCGCTTGCTGCTGATGACAGTGTGCTCTACCCCTCGATCCTGTGGAACGACACGCGGTCTGCCGCCGAAGCAGCGGCGATGGACGCCGACCCGGCCTTTCGATCGATCAGCGGCAACATCGTTTTCCCCGGCTTCACGGCGCCAAAGGTGGCTTGGCTGAAGGCGCATGAGCCAGAACTTGCTGAGCGTATTGCCTGCGTGCTCTTGCCCAAGGACTATCTGCGGCTTTGGCTCACCGGGGAAAAGGTGTCGGAGATGTCCGACGCCGCCGGGACAAGCTGGCTCGACACAGGCGCGCGCGACTGGTCAGATGAACTGTTGTCGAAGACTGGCCTGACGCGGGATCACATGCCTCGTCTGGTCGAAGGCTCGGAGCGCGCCGGTGATCTGCGCGCCGATTTGGCCAATCGGTTCGGGCTGCCTGCGGGCATTCCGGTTGCTGGCGGCGGCGGCGATAATGCCGCCTCGGCTATCGGTATCGGGGCGGTTCGTCCTGGTGAAGGATTTCTGTCACTTGGCACGTCCGGTGTCTTGTTCGTCTCGAACGAGGCCTATCGCCCTGACCCGGCAACAGCCGTCCACACCTTCTGCCATGCGGTTCCTGAGACTTGGCACCAGATGGGCGTCATCCTGGCGGCGACGGACGCGCTTGCCTGGTACGGCAAACTGGTGGGTGAGGACCCCGCCGATCTGACTGGGCGACTTGGAAGCCTCCAAGCGCCAAGCGCAACCTGCTTCCTGCCCTATCTGGGAGGTGAGCGGACGCCGCTCAACGACGCTGCCATCCGTGGTGCATTTGTGGGTCTTGAACACGCCACCGACCGCGACATGGGTACGCGCGCCATCATGGACGGCGTGGCCTTTGCCATGCGCGACTGCCAGGAGGCGCTCGCAGCAACCGGCACCACGATTGAACATCTGATCGCCGTGGGTGGTGGAAGCCGTTCACGCATTTGGCTGGAGGCGATGGCAACCGTTCTCAGCAGTGCCATTCATGTTCCCGCCGACGGTGATCTTGGCGGGGCATTCGGTGCGGCTCGCCTTGGACTGATGGCCGCCACCGGCGCCGGACTTGATGTTGTCACCACGCCGGAGACGGCAGACGTGATCGAACCCAATCAAACATTGCAGAGCGCCTATGAGGACGCTTATGCAGGCTACAAGGCCGCCCAAACGGCCATCCAAGATCTTCCAGGAGGACCTCAATGAGCGGTTATTTCGACGGCATTCCATCCATTCGCTATGAAGGGTCGGACACCGACAACACCTTTGCCTATCGGCACTACAATCCCGATGAGATGGTCGCCGGAAAGCGGATGGAAGACCATTTGCGGTTTGCCGTGGCCTACTGGCACTCGTTTGCCTGGCCGGGCGGCGATCCGTTTGGCGGTCAGACCTTCGAGCGTCCCTGGTTCGGCGACACGATGGAGCATGCGCGGATCAAGGCGGACGCGGCCTTCGACATGTTCAAGATCCTCGGCGCGCCGTTCTTCTGCTTCCACGATGCCGACGTGCGACCGGAAGGCGAAAGCTTTGCTGAAAACCAGCGCAATCTTGAGGCCATCGTCGATGTCTTCGCCTCCAAGATGGAGGAGACCGGCGTCAAACTCCTTTGGGGGACGGCCAACCTCTTCTCCCATCGCCGCTTCATGGCGGGCGCAGCCACCAACCCTGACCCGGACGTGTTCGCCTGGTCGGCTGCGACGATCAAAAGCTGCATGGATGCGACCCTCAAGCTTGGCGGCGCGAATTATGTGCTTTGGGGCGGCCGCGAGGGCTATGAAACCCTTCTTAACACCGACCTGTCTCGCGAGGCCGAACAGGCTGGGCGCATGCTGGCGATGGTCGTCGACTACAAGCACAAGATCGGCTTTGACGGCACGATCCTGATCGAGCCGAAGCCGCAAGAGCCAACCAAGCACCAGTATGATTTCGATGTCGCGACGGTTTACGGCTTCTTGAAGCGGTTCGGGCTGGAGAAAGATGTAAAGGTCAACATTGAGCAGGGTCATGCCATCCTGGCCGGTCACAGCTTCGAGCATGAATTGGCGATGGCCGCGAGCCTCGGAATTCTCGGCTCGATCGATATGAACCGCAACGACTATCAGTCCGGCTGGGACACTGATCAGTTCCCCAACTCGGTGCCGGAAGTGGCGCTTGCCTACTATGAAGTGCTGAAGGCTGGCGGCTTCACCACAGGCGGCACGAACTTTGATGCCAAGTTGCGCCGGCAGTCCTTGGATGCCGAGGACCTTATCCTTGCCCATGTCGGAGCGATGGACATCTGCGCGCGCGGCCTTAAAGCGGCGGCCGCGATGCTGGAGGATGGCGGCTTGGAATCCATGCGCGGCGAGCGCTATGCCGGCTGGGAGAGCGCCGATGGCAAGGCGATGCTCTACAGCGACCTGGAATCTTTGCATGCCCAGGTTCTGGAGCGCGATACGCGGCCAGAACCTCGCTCAGGCAGGCAGGAGCAGTTGGAAAACTGGGTCGGCAGGTTCGTCTAAACAGACAGCTGCGGCCACTCCAAAGAGTGGCCGCAGGCTTTGCTTGTCCGGGCTTGATCGGACGCATCAGGCTGCATTGGCCGCCTCGTCTTGCAACAGGAGTTTGGCCAGCGCGGTCACCTCTTCCTGGCGCAGTTCGTGGCCGCCACCATGGATCTCAGTGGTGACATCGGCACCCTGACCACCAAACCAGTTGATCAGACGCTCGCTCAGCGGCCATGGGCAGATCGGGTCGCGCTGTCCGGCAGTGATCAAGACATTCTTGCTCGTTAGTCCATCGACCGATTGGGGCTCCCACGGAATGAGTGGGTGTAACAAGCCGACGCGATCGAAGAGGTCCGGCCGTTGCATGACCACCGACGCCAAGATGTTGGCTCCGTTGGAGTAGCCGAAGCCGTAGACCGGTGCGCTCGGGTTCGCAGCCTTGTGGGCCTCAATGAACCCGATCATCGCCTTTGTCCGCTTGGCAAGATCGTCCATATCGTAGACGCCCTCACCTGTACGGCGGAAGAAGCGCGCAGCCCCGCCCTCCAGCACGTCACCACGCGGTGAGACGATGGAGGCATCGGGCAGAACATCCCGCGCCAGGCCGAAGAACTGGTTCTCGTCGCCACCCGTGCCGTGAAAGGCGAAGACAAGTGGTGCACCGGGCTGCCCGGCATGAAGCCGGGCTTTGTAAGCATCAAGCGACATTGCGCTTTCCTTTCTGGCTAGCCGTTGATAGCGGGCAGCCGCTGTTCGATCTGATCGCGATAGGGCTCATAGCGGGTCGGCAGTTTGAGAGCTTGGCCCAGGTTGGCCGTGTCCTCATCGCGGTCGAAACCGGGCTCATTGGTGGCGATTTCAAACAGCACGCCGCCGGGCGTGCGGAAGTAGATCGCCCAGAAGTAGTCGCGGTCGATCACAGGCGTGACCTGGTAGCCCGTGTCGAGCAGCGCCTGGCGAACCTCAAGCTGTGCGGCCCGATCTTCAACGGCAAAGGCGATATGGTGCACCGACCCGGCGCCTTGGTGCGCGGAATGACCGCCCGGCAAGGCTTCCAGATCGATCGTGTCGGCAGCATTGCCGCCTTCGACGATGTAGCGGGTGATGTCACCTTGGGTTTCGGCCTTCTGGTAGCCCATGAACTCAAGAAGCTCGCCGGTTGCGGCGGCATCTTTCAGGCGGAACCGTGCGCCATGGAATCCGAGAATGCCGGCATCTTCAGGCACATCGGTGTCGGTCCAGGGCGCGCGGCCGCGAGCATCGCTTTCCACAAGCGCGAACCCGTCACCATCTGGTCCATCGAAGCGCAGGCGGTTTTCGCCAAAGGCGGTCTCTTCGGACAAACCGGTCACCCCGTGTTGTGGCAGACGGTCTTTCCAGTAGCTGAGCGAACCGGTCGGAACGGCAAACTCGGTGTCGCCGACCTCACCCACACCACGTGTGCCGCGCGGCATTTTGCCGAATGGGAAATAGGTCATAACGGAACCCGGGGTGCCAACCTCGTCACCGTAGTAGAGGTGATAGACCTCGGGCGCGTCGAAGTTGACGGTCTTCTTCACTCGGCGCAGGCCGAGCGTGTTGGTGAAATAGGCATTGTTTTCATTGGCATCGGCTGCCATCGACGTGACGTGATGCAGCCCTTTGATCTGGTTGATCATGATTGGCCTCTGCAAGCTGGTGTTGCGTGATGGCTCAGAAAATAGGCCGTCCGCCGAGAATGATAATTAGCAATGGATTTGCATTTTCTATTGCACAAAATGCAATAATCGTTGCAGGGATGGCGCATGGATGATCTGCGTCCCATCCGCATCTTTTTGAATGTTGCCCGCCAGCGCAGCTTTGCAGCGGCGGCCCGCGATCTGGGGCTGACGCCGGCGACCGTGACTCGCGCGGTGGCCAAGCTTGAGCGAGATTTGGGCGAACAGCTTCTCCTGCGGACAACACGGCAGGTCTCCCTCACGAGCGCCGGCGCGGTGATCGCGGCGCGCTACGGGACGCTCGTTGACGATCTGGATGCGATGACGGCGGAGTTCCGCAAGGACAGCCTCGCTGATGCCGGGCGGCTGCGGATCAACGCGCCGCTTTCCTTCGGACTGAAGGTCTTGCCAGGGCTGGTGGATGGCTTTCGGCTCGCCTACCCGCATGTAGCGCTGAAGGTCTCGCTCACTGACCGGCTGATCGATGTGATGGAGGAGAGAAGCGATCTTGCCATCCGGATTTCCCAGCCGCCGGAAGACAAATCCACCATCTGGCGAAAGATCTGCCAGATCCCCCGCCTTGCCGTCGCCGCACCATCCTTCCTTGACCGTGTCGGCAGGCCCGCTTCACCCGATGATCTGCGACGCGCCCACTGCCTGTCCTACGGCGAGGGAGACGATGGCGAGCTCTGGTCGTTTCGCAAGGAGCAAGTCACGCGCAGCGTGCGGGCGAGCGAAAACGTCGTCAGCAACAGCGGCGACCTCTTGCTCAACCTTGCCCAGACCGGTGCCGGCATTGCCGTTCTGCCACGCTTCATGGTCAGCGACGGGTTGGCCCAAGGCACGTTGGAAGAGGTGCTGCCCGACTGGACAGTTGCGCCCTTATGGCTGTCGCTCTTCTACCCGCCCTATCAACACCTCCCGCCGCTGGTCGCGACCTTCTCAGACTATTTTGAAGCCTATCTGCGCGACCAGGATATCGGGATTTTCGCCTGAACCGGATTAGCCAGCCATGCTCTACAACAGGTCGCGGCCTGCCAGATTGGCCATCAGGGCGCGGACGCCAAAGGTCCAAGGCGGGCAGTTGGTAGAGAGATCAACCGTGTTGGTCAGCGCGCCAAGATCGGGCGAGGAAATTGTGACGACATCGCCAAGCTTGTGTGTGAACCCCTCACCTAGCGCGACCTCTGGATCGCGGTCCTCGGTCGGCGCGAACAGGGTGCCCAGGAAGAGCATGATGCCATCTGGATATTGATGGTGCGGGCCCAGTGTCTGCGTGACGAGATCGGCTGGGTCGCGGCTGATCTGGCTCATGTCCGAAGAGCCGTGCAGCACAAAACCATCCGGCCCCTCAACATGAAGCGTCAGCGTCTGCCGGCGGACATCATCAAGCGAGAAACTATCATCAAACAGGCGAATGAACGGGCCGATCGCGCAGGACGCATTGTTGTCCTTGGCCTTGGAAAGCAGAAGCGCCGAGCGCCCCTCAATGTCGCGAAGATTGACGTCGTTGCCCAGTGTCGCACCGATGATCTTTCCAGTGGACGACACCGTAAGCACCACTTCCGGCTCAGGATTGTTCCATTTGGACGATGGGTGCAGGCCGACCTTCGCGCCGTGCCCAACCGATGACAGCACCTGCGCCTTGGAAAACACTTCGGCGTCCGGGCCAATGCCGACCTCCAGATACTGACTCCACAGGCCTTCTGCGATCAGAGCCTGCTTCACGGCCATCGCGGAATCGGAACCTGGTGTGATGTTTTTCAGGCTTTCGCCGATCAGAGCGCCGATGCGCTCACGGATGCCCTGCGCAGCCGATGGATCGCCCGATGCTCGCTCTTCAATCACCCGCTCGACCATGGAACCGGCGAAGGTCACGCCGCAGGCTTTGACGGACTGAAGATCGCACGGCGCAAGGAGGTGGGTTTGCGACGGGTCGCCAACCGATGCGGCAAAGACCGCGTCGAGTGCCCCCAACACCTCGCCATCGGCGCTGGCGACATAGGCTGCAGGATCATCCATTTCGCAGATATCGCGGACGGCCGGCGCAGCGCGGGTCGTCAGATCGACCAGTTGCCCATCACGAACAGTGACGACGCAGGGGCCAGTATCAGGTCGCCAAACGCGGCCCAGGAGAAGGGGTTCTGTCATTTTATTGTCCGAAGCGATGGCCGGGAACGCGGTCTGGACCGCTGGAGAAACGGTTAGGGAGATTGATCACCAACCGCGCCGGCACTTTACCGATTTCGCGGCGCTGTGGAAGGCGCACCGCCTGGCGGCTTCAAGATACTACCCAACGCGTTACGGCGCCGACCCGCCAAGCTCAGAGTAGGCAGCTATCGTTTCCCGCGCGCCCTTCTCGCAGAGCATTCTCAAAGCCGCGATAACAGCATCGCGAAATCGCAGGTCGGCAGCAAGGTCGTCACCGAACACGGCGTTCAGGCCAAAGAAGCCGGATGCCAACTGGTCGACGTCGAACCGGCCGGGCTGGTCCTTGTCGATGGCCGCGTCCCTGGCAAGTGCCGCAAACTCACCGGCCAAAGGGTCTTGAACCTCAAAGGTTGCCCCGATCTCATCTTGTCCCGTCGCGAAACGAACCCAGGCGGCTACGCCGAGCGCCAGGCGATCGATGGGTTCGCCGCCGGAAAGGCGGTCCCGGATGGTTCCGAGCAGCCGCTGCGGCAGCTTCTGCGAACCATCCATGGCGATCTGAAAGGTCTTGTGCTTGAGCGCCGGATTGGCAAAGCGCCCCAGCAGCACATCCCTATATGCGGGAAGATCGACACCATCGGGCATCGACAGGGTCGGGATGATCTCCGAGCCCATCAAGTCGCTGATGAGCCGCCGCAAGGAGGCGTCGGCCATGGTGTCGGCGACGGTCTTGTGACCGGCAAGCCATCCTAGGTAAGCGAGCGTGGAGTGGCTGCCATTTAGCATGCGCAGCTTCATGGCCTCAAATGGCTGGATGTCCTGCGTCATCGTCACGCCGACCTTTTCAAAGTCTGGACGACCTGTCGGGAAATGATCTTGCACGACGAACTGAGAAAAGGGCTCAGCCATGACCGGCCAAGCGTCCTCCACCCCCAACTCAGCAGCCAGCAGGGCGCGGTCATGGTCGGTGGTTGCAGGCACAATGCGGTCGACCATGGTGGAGGGGAACGCCACGGTATCAATCGCCCAGGCAACCTTGTCGGGGTCCTTGAGCGCGGCATAATCGAGTACCACCTGCCGAACAGTCGTGCCGTTGGCGGGAAGGTTGTCGCAGCACAGGACCGTAAAGGGCGGGATGCCTTTTTGATGGCGTGCGGCAAGACCCAGCCACAACCATCCGATGGCCGAGATGGGCGCCTCGCCTGCTCCTGCGAAATCGGCGGCAAGATCATGGAGGATATCGGGATGGTCTGCTTTCAATCGGCCCGTGGTCGGATCGTGGCAATAGCCCTTTTCGGTCACCGTCAGTGAGACGATCCGCGTGGCCGGGTCGGTCAGACGATCCAGAAGCGCCTTTGGCTCCTCGGGCGCGACAAGCACTTCCTTCACCGAGCCGATGATGCGCGGCTTCAACCCGGCAGCGGACTGAATGCCTAGCGTGTAAAGCCCATCCTGCGGTGCCAGCGCATCGCGGGTCCGAGGAGACCGCAGGCTGACCCCGCAGATCGCCCAAGACGGATCACCGGCAAGACACTCATCAATGTAGACGGCGAGATGACCGCGGTGAAACGCCCCGATGCCCAAATGAACGATGCCCGTGCTTGTCTGCGCTCTGTCGTAGCCGGGTGTGCTGACGGTCTCCGGCAAAGCTCCCAATGTGTCGTTCGACAATCGGGCCATCATCTGCCTCCGAACAAGTTTGGCAGCGTCATGGAGACCGCCGGTATGTAGGTCACAGCTATCAACGCCAGAATGAGCGCCAGATAGAAGGGCCAAATGGACTTCAGCGTGTCTTCCATGCGTATCTTGGCGACCGCGCAGCCCACAAACAACACCGATCCGACCGGGGGTGTAACCAGACCTATTCCGAGATTGATCATCAGCATGATGCCGAACTGAACAGGGTCCATGCCGAGATTGACGGCGATGGGCAAGAAGATCGGCGTCGTGATCACGATCAGCGGCGACATGTCCATGAACGTGCCCAAGAGGAGCAGGATCACATTGATGATGATGAGGATCACGATGGGATTGTCGGAGATCGTCTGAAGCATGTCGAACAGGCGGGCCGGCACCTGTTCCAGTGCAAGAAGCCAGCCGAAGGATGCCGCCATGCCAATCACGAGAAGCACAATCGCGGTGGTGCGCACGGCGCCCAGCGTGGCGGTGACGAAGCCCTGCCACGTCAACGACCGGTAGACGAACAGGGTCACCAGGATGGCGTAGATGACGGCAATCGCCGAGCTTTCGGTGGCCGTGAAGATGCCAGACAACACGCCGCCAACAATGATCACCGCCGTCATCAGTCCCGGGATGGCGGCCACAAAGGAAAGGAAAAGCGCGCGCCATCCAGGAAACGCATCGGCCGGATAACCGCGGCGCACGGCAATCACATAGGCGGCAGCCATCAACAGAAGTCCGGTCACAATGCCGGGAACGAAACCGGCCAGGAAGAGGCTAGAGACCGACACCGTTCCACCGGCGGCGATGGAGTAGATGATCATGTTGTGGCTCGGCGGAACAGTGAGGCCGATGGTGGCGGAGCTGACCGTGACATTGACCGAATAGTCATCGTCATAGCCGCGCTTGCGCATGATGGGGATCAGGGTTGAGCCAAGCGCCGATGCATCGGCGACAGCCGAGCCAGAAATGCCACCGAACAGCATGGAGGTGGCGACATTCACCACGCCCAGACCACCGCGCACATGGCCGAGGGCGTTGCCGGCCAGTGTCACAAGCCGATCAGCGATCTTGCCGTGTAGCATCAGTTCGCCGGCATAGATGAAGAAGGGGATCGCCATCAGCGCGAAGACGTTGATGCCCGCCCCCATGCGCTGAAACACAATGACCGGCGGCAATTCCAGAAACAGCACCGTGATCAGCGAGGACAAGCCGAGCGCGAACGCGACAGGCACGCCGATGATCAGCGCTGCGAAGAAGGAGCCAAACAAGACCAGAAGTGTCATGAGGAAGCAGTCTTGTGTGGTGCCGGATCACCGCCATCCAAAGCATCGGGCGGCAGACCATCCGCGAAGAGCCGGACGACATGATTGGCAGAGAACAGAATGATCAGCGCGCCGGACAGAACAAAGGGCACGTATTGCAGACCGCGCGGCAGGTTGAGCGTTGGGATCGTATGGCTCCACGTCGTTTCGGCCAGTTGCCCGGCATAGATGATCATGGCGACAGCAAAGCCCGCGACCGCCACATGGATGATGATCTCAAGCCCGAAGCGAATGGCACGCGGCATGGCTTCCTTGAACAGAACGATCCCGATGTGGAAGCGCTCATGCACGCCAACAGCAGCGCCGATGAGGATGAACCAGTTCATGACGAAGATGGCCAGGCTCTCCGACCAGTGCGGCGTGTCGTTGAGCACGTAGCGGCCATAGACCTGCCAGCCGACAATGGCCGTCATGGCCACGATGCCGACGGCTGAGAGAACCAGCGCCGCCCGCGAGACACGGTCGAGAAGAGATGAAAACGCGCTGAGCATGGGTGGCGATGTTTCCTTGGTTCAGCCCGCCTGGGTTCAGCCCGTATGGACGTGAAAACAGGTCCCGGCACTAACCGGGACCTGACACGGCTCATGCCTTACTCGGCACCAACGGCCTGGATGCGTTCGACCAGGTCAGAGAGTTCGGGCGTTCCGGCAAATCGCTCATAGACCGGCGCCATGGCGTCGATGAAGGGCTGCTTGTCGACCTCGTAGAGAATCTCGTTGCCATTGGCTTCGACAATCGCACGCGAGGCATCCACCCGGGCATCCCACAGGTCCCGCATCACAGGCACTGATAGGGCGGCGGCTTTAAGGACCAGTTGCTGATCGCTGGCCGACAATCCGTCCCAGGTTGCCTTCGACATCACCAGAACCTCTGGCGACAGCGAATGCTGGTTCAGCGTGTAGTGGTTGGCGACCTCGAAATGACGCGTTGATTCATAAGACGGCCAGTTGTTTTCCGCGCCGTCGATAACACCGTTGGCCAGCGCCTCGTAGACCTGGCCGAACTCCATCGGCGTGGCGTTAGCGCCCAGCGCTTCCATGGTCGCGACGAACAGGTCAGAGTTCTGCACGCGGATACGCAACCCATCCATATCGGCTGGCGAGGTGATCGGACGGACCGAGTTGTAGAACGACCGCGCGCCTGAGTCGTAATAGGCCAAGCCGACCATGCCATGCTCTTCCATCGCAGCCATGATTTCCTGGCCGATCTCACCGTCCATGACCGTGCGCATATGCTCGGTGGAGCGGAAGATGAAGGGCAAGGCCGGGATGGCCGTTTCCGGCACGATGCCGTTGAGCGGCGCCAGGTTGACGCGGTTGATGTCGATGACACCGGCGATTGTCTGCTCGATCGTGTCACGCTCTTCGCCAAGCTGGCGGCCCGGGAACATCTGAATGCCCATGCGGCCATTGGTCCAGGACGAAAGCAATTCGCCCATATGCTCTACGGCTTCCACGGTTGGGTAGCCATCGGCGTGGGTGTCGGCGGCGCGGAACTGTTGCGCCGCTGCCGGACTCGCCAGGCTAACGGCCAACGCCGCCACGCCGACCGCCAAGAGTTTGGTCTGTTTCATTGTACTCCTCCCGTAAGGTTTTGGTTGTTTGTCAGAGGTTGTAGGCCCGCTTTGCCAGGCCGTAGGAGAGGTCGCGGGCAACCTCGTGGGCCTCATCCTCGTCAAGCCGGTGATCGCACACCAACTCTGCGAGAAATCCACAATCGATCCGCCGGGCCACATCGTGGCGCGCCGGGATGGAGGGGAAGGCGCGGGTGTCATCGTTGAAACCCACCGTGTTGTAGAAACCTGCCGTTTCGGTCGTCATCTGGCGGTAGCGCTTCATGCCTTCAGGCGCATCGAAGAACCACCAGGCCGGCCCAAGGAACAGGCTGGGATAGTGGCCGGCCAGCGGCGCCAGTTCGCGGGCATAGGTCGATTCATCAAGCGTGAAGACGATGATCCGCAGCGCCGGCTCATTGCCGAACGCCTCCAGAAGTGGCTTCAGGGCATCGACATAGTTGGTTGGAGAAGGAATATCCGCGCCCTTGTCCCGCCCAAAGCGCTGGAAAAGTGGGCCGTTATGGTTGCGATGTGACCCGGGATGGATCTGGAGGACGAGCCCGTCCTCAAGGCTCATCCTGGCCATTTCGGTCAGCATTTGCGCGCGGAAAAGCTCGGCATCTTCTGGCGCGACGTCACCCTTCTTCACCTGTTGCGCGACGCGATCAAAAAGGACCTGCCGTTGGACATCGCTCAGATTGGCGGTCCGGGCGGTTGGGTGGCCATGATCGCTTGAGGTTGCCCCCATGGACTTGAAGAAAGCGCGGCGTTTTCGGTGTGCAGCCAGATAGCCATCCAACGTCCAGCATTCTTCCCCGGTCAGCGCCGACAATGCGTCGATGTTCGCGGCAAATCCCGCAACCTCAGGGTCGATCACCGCATCGGGACGGTAGGCGGTGACCACCCGTCCTGACCAGCCGCTTTGCTGGATGGTTTTGTGGTGTTCGAGTGGATCAAGCGCACTTTCCGTTGTGGCGATGACCTCTAGATTGAAACGCTCAAACAAAGCGCGCGGCCGGTAATCGTCGCGCTCCAAATGCTCGGCGATGGTGTCGTAGCTCGCGTCAGCGTTGTCCAGCGACAGCCGCTCGTTGAGCCCGAAAACGTCGGAGAATGCGTGGTCCAGCCACAGGCGCGTCGGGGTGCCGCGAAAGAGATGATAGTTTTCGGCGAAGAGCCGCCAGATAGCCCGGCCATCGGTTTCTACCGGCGACCCATCTTCGGAAGGGATGCCGAGCTTCTCAAGCGGTATGCCCTGCGAATAGAGCATGCGGAACACATAATGGTCTGGCACCACAAAGAGCTGCGCCGGATCGGGGAACGGCTCGTTGAGCGCATACCATGCCGGGTCTGTATGCCCGTGCGGCGAGATCAGCGGCAGGTCCTTGATGGCGCGATAAAGCTCCCGCGAAACATCACGGACACGTGGATCGGCTGAAAACAGCCGGTCGTCATGCAGCATCGCCGGTTTTCCCTTGTTGGTCAGAGCCTGCGTCTATTCGGTTGTCGAGCAAGGTCGTGCGGACATTGTGCAGGTGGGCACGCATGGCACGGCTGGCCTCGTCGCCGTCGCCAAGTGCGACCGCCTTGAATATCTGCTCATGGTCCCCGAGCGTCGACGGGTGGGTTTGCGGGACGAGTTGGGTCAGGTGGCCCATTCGCTCAAACAGGGGGGAGAACATCTCCCGCCAAAGCTCATCAACGAGTTCCTTCAAAACGCCGTTGCGCGTGGCGGCCGCCATGGCCGCATGAAATGCCCGATCGGCATCCCTGTTGGCCTGCTCGGATTGCGCATCGCGCATGGCCGCAATGCTGGCCTCGATCTGCGCGAGGTGTTCATCCGTGCGCTGCCTGGCCGCTTCAGCCGCAATGGCCGTTTCCACGACAATGCGCGCATCCACCAGCTCGATAGGTCCAGGGCCGGCATCGGCGACGCTGAGGCGTCTGACGCCGTCGGTTGAAGGCGACGGCAGGACAAAGATGCCAGCCCCAGTGCGCACTTCGACCAGGCCGGAAATCTCCAGGGCAATCATCGCCTCTCGGACGGTCGGCCGCGACACGCCCAGCTTTGTGGAGAGGTCACGTTCCGAAGGCAGCCGATCACCGACCACAAACTCACCGGCGCGGATGAGCCCGGCGATTTGCTCGGCCACCTGCCTGTAAAGCCTGAACGGGACCACCGATTGAATCGGCAAGGCATGATCTCCTCAACTCGGCCACATTGAGCAATGCTCAGCCGCCAGGAGCCGGTCGGCTCCGAGCTGCGGATGGATGACTGAGAGCGCGCACCCATCAGCGCAACGTGGCGGGCACATGGTTAGGTGCCCAATCGAGATCGGTCAAGTGGCCTTACCAATTTGATGAAGAGATTGGGTGGAGCTTGCGGAACACTTTTTCCAAGTCGCCGCTGGTTTCGCCTTTCAGGATGCAACCGGTCTGATCTACGCGATTTCGGTCCCAGCACCGGCATTCCACTTCGCCTACACGCGTGTCGGCATCGAGCAAACACTTCATAATGCACGAAAAATGTTGCTCGACGGCGCGGGCTCAACGTGGTTGGTATAACCAGATGGGCTTAAGGCCCGAACGCTTCTTCTTACTCTTTCCGGCAAACTGCGTGCTGACCAATCCAGCAATTCTGCTCGTCTTATCGGGCTTTCTGATCGGCGCTAACTTTCCACTTGGCAAGCTAGCGAGCAACGCGGGTATCTCACCAGTCCTCTGGCCTCTGCTGATCTCCGTTGGTGCGGTGATCGCCATGGTGGGGCTGCTAGCCTTGGGCGGCAATCTGACGCGCCCCACCCGCGCGGTCCTTCGATTTTCCTTGATCTCGGGACTGATTTCCTTCGTCGCTGCCAACATTTTGGTTTTTGCGCTTATCCCGTTTGTGGGCTCTGGTTACACGGGCATCATGTTTGCCACATCGCCGGTCTTCACCCTGGCTTTAGCGATTGGGTTTCGAATCAAAGCGCCCAGCTCCGTTGGGATCATCGGGATCTTTGTTGGGTTCTTTGGCGCCTGCTTGGTCGCCTACTCGCGGCAAGGCGGTACAGAGGACATAGGCCTTATCTGGCTGGCTGTGGCCTTTTTGATCCCAACCACGCTGGCCATCGGCAACATCTATCGCACCATCGGCTGGCCCAAGGGCGCCTCGCCAGATGAGCTTGCGCTTTGGACCAATGTGTTTGCGTCGCTCGGTTATGTTGTTGCCTTGCTGGTGGTCGATCAGGACTTTCCGCTCCACCAACTGGCAGATGCCCCTATCGCCGCTCTGCTTCAATTGCTTGCTGGCGCGCTCACGTTCCCGGTCTACTTCCGCTTACAAAAATACGGTGGACCGGTCCTTCTCAGCCAGTTGGGCTACGTCGCAGCAGCGGTCGGAATGGCGGCTGCGACCTTGTTCCTGGGCGAGATTTACCCCGCGCTGACCTGGATCGGTGCCTTGATCATCCTTGTCGGCATTGGCCTTAGTATCCGGGCACAGATATTGGACGATGCCCAGAAGACCGCGTCAGGATGACTCCGACGTGTCACGGCTTAGCAGTTGGATCGATCGCGTTTGTCTGAGCCCGAGTGCGGGCTAGGCATTGATGCACCGGCCGCGGCATTCCTGTTCAATAGGACCTGTCGGCATGCCGTCGTGGCCCAGGCGCCGAACTCAGTGAAAAACATGCTTCATTGGCTTGGCATGATCAAATGGCCAGCTTGGAGTTCAATGAACGGAGGCTTCCTGCGCTCCTGGATTCAATGGCCGCCTGCTGCAAAAATTGGGCAGAGAGCCAAGGCTTGAGACTCCGGAGAAAACGCACACAGCATTTTCGCTTCAATGCCGCCACAGCGCATTTTGTTCGTGGCGTATGATCGTCCCTGCCAGGCTATCGAACTCACGGACAATGAACTGCCGGAATCGCCGTACCGTGGGGCCTAAGGCCGCGTCGGTGGAATGGAGAATGCCAAGATCGCGTTCAGGATGCCCTATCTTGATGGACAGAGCAGCCAGTGACTTCTGCCGCCGCAAGGTGAACACCACCGAGTAGGGAAGCACGGTCAGCGCGTCTGATCGCTCCAAAATGTTCACGATGGATGTCAGCGATCCTCCGGAAAAGCTGACCCGAAAATCGCGCATGCCAATGCTGCTGAGCACGCTGCGCAAATCCTCATAGAGCGGGCTGTCAGTGGGCGGCGCTATCCATGGATAGCGCGCAATGTCAGACAGGGTCACTGAGCTAAGAGCCGCCACTGGGTGGGCGGCACCGCACGCGATGACATTTCTGCCCGGCAAGATCCGAGTGAAGGTAAACCCGTCAGGAATGGCCTGTGGCTTCATCGGGCAGATCGCCAAATCCAATGTGCTGGCTTTGAGACGTTCCATCAGTTCGGGCGCATAGTCATAGGACTGATCGATGCGCACATCTGGCTGAGCTGTCTGAAAGTCGGCAATCATGCCGGAGATGACGCCATCCATGAAAATCGGCGTACCGCCGACGCGCACAATGCCCGAACGGCCGTCCAGATAACGGCGCACCGTGTCAGACGCCGCCTGGCTGGCGGACAAGACCTTCCGACCCTCCACTGCAAGCGCCAGACACAACTCCGTCGGCTGCAGTGGCCGTTTGTTCTTTTCAAAGAGAGGACTGCCGACGCGCGTTTCCAGCTGGGCGATGGTTCTTGAAACACTGGGCTGCGATTTGCCGAGCGCATCGGCGCCTTCTGTCAGCCCACCCCGATCGACAATGGCGGCAAGGATTTCCAGATGTCGTGGATCAAACTTCATACCATTAGGTTATATTAACGTTCGCAAATTCGATCAAGACCGCAAAATTCGCGTGCTAGCCTCCCTCTCAAGCATGGAGAAGACGCCCCAAAGGGCGCGTTCCGGAGGAAACGTGACGCACTTTCAGTCCACCTTTCAAACGCAGAGTGCCGCCGTTCGTGTGCGGTTCGGGTCCGGTGTGCGAGCCGACATTGAGGTTGAGATTGATCGTCTGGGCTGCTCGCGTGCCTTGGTTCTGTCCACACCGCCGCAGGCCGACAGCGCGATGGACATGGCGGCCAAGCTCAATGGCAAGGCGGCGGGCATCTACACCAAAGCCACCATGCACACACCCGTCGATGTAACAGCAGATGCCGTCAAACACGCCAAAACAGTGGAAGCGGATTGTGTGGTGGCGTTGGGCGGCGGCTCGACTACGGGTCTTGGGAAGGCCATCGCCTACCAGACGGACCTGCCGCAGATCGTGATCCCAACCACCTATGCTGGATCTGAAGCAACCGCGATCCTGGGCCAGACGGAAGACGGCGTGAAAACGACCGTCACCGATCCGAAAATTCAGCCTGAAGTTATTCTGTACGATGCAGAGCTGGTGACCACGCTGCCCGTCGCGATGACGGTGACCAGCGCGCTCAACGCCATGGCGCATGCCGCTGAGGCGCTCTACGCAGTCAATAAGAACCCCGTTTCAACGATGCTCGCTATTGAAGGATTGGCCGCCTTCCGACGGGCTTTGCCGAACGTGATCAACCGCCCAGATGATGTCGAAGCGCGGGGCGAGACGCTCTATGGCGCCTGGCTCTGCGGAACCGTGCTCGGGCAGGTCGGCATGGCGCTCCACCACAAGCTTTGCCATACGCTGGGCGGGTCCTTCGATCTTCCCCACGCTGAAACCCACGCCGTCGTCCTGCCGCACGCGATTGCTTACAACGCCGCTGCAGCGCGTGATGCCTTACAGCCCGTCTGTGATCTGTTCGGCGGTACCGAACCCGGCGCGGCGTTGCACAGTTTTGCCCAGTCAGTCGGCGCTCCAACAGCGCTACGCGACTTCGGCTTGAAAGAAGCTGACCTCGATAAGGCCGCCGATCTGGCCGTCAGCAAACCCTATCCCAACCCACGCCCGATTGAGCGCGATGCCATTCGCTTATTGCTTCAAGCTGCCTGGGCCGGGGAAACACCAAAACCATAAGAAAAGCCAACGATCATCTGGGAGGATGACATGATCTCACGTCGCACACTTTTGAAAGGAACCGCCGCCGCTGCTGCGGTCAGCGCGTTCCCCATGCCAGCCATCGCGCAGGGCGCTCGCATCAAGCTTGGTTATGTCAGCCCACAATCAGGTCCGCTCGCAGCGTTCGCCGAAGCGGACTCCTTCATCCTGTCCAACTTCGCGCGGGCCGCCGTTGCCGAGAACTTTGAAGTGATCGTGAAGGACAGCCAGTCCAACCCGAACCGAGCGGCTGAGGTTGCGCAGGAGCTTATCATCGACGACGAGGTCGATCTGCTTCTTGTCGCCTCCACGCCCGAGACGACGAACCCAGTGGCGACCACCGCGGAGCTTGAGGGCGTGCCCGTTATCTCGACCGTGGCACCCTGGCAGCCTTGGTTCATCGGACAGCAGGGCAATCCCGGCGACCCATCAAGCTGGCAGCCATTCGACTATGCGTTCCACTTCTTCTGGGGTCTGGAAGACATCATCTCGGTCTTCACCGCCATGTGGGCTCAGCTCTCGACCAACCAGTCAGTTGGCGCGCTCTATCCCAATGATGGCGATGGCAATGCCTGGGGTGATCCGGTTGTCGGCTTCCCACCTGCCCTGGCCGATCAGGGCTACACGCTGACCGATCCGGGTCGCTACCAGAACCTGACCGACGATTTCACCGCGCAGATCAACGCGTTCAAATCGAACGATGTTGAGATCGTCACAGGCGTTCCGATCCCGCCCGACTTCACCACCTTCTGGAACCAGGCCAAGCAGCAGGGCTTCACGCCCAAGGCGGCCTCCATCGGCAAGGCGATTTTGTTCCCCCAAGCTGTCGAGGCGCTCGGCGACACCGGTCACAATCTCTCCTCTGAGGTCTGGTGGTCACCAAGCCATCCGTTTGCCTCGTCTCTCAATGGTCTAACGGCCGGTCAAGTCGCCGAAGCCTATACCGCTGAAACCGGTCGCCAGTGGACCCAGCCCATTGGCTTTGTGCACGCGTTGTTTGAGCTGGCTGTTGATGCCATGGGCCGCGTCGACGATGCCAGCGATGGTGACGCCGTTGCGGAGTCCATCGCCGCGGCAAGCCTTGATACGGTTGTTGGACCCCTTGCTTTCAACGGCGCCGGCCTTCCACCTTTTGCCGCTCGCAACATCGCCAAAACCCCACTGGTTGGGGGTCAATGGCGCCTCAACGACGGCGGAGGCTACGATCTGGTGATCGTCGACAACAGCGATCAGCCATCGATCCCAACCGGCGGCACGATGGAAGAGATTTCCTAGCCACAACGCGTCGCGGGGTGCTTAGGCACCGCGCCCCGCCAAGCCTTTCAACCCGCACCTTTTGGGAGCCGGTCATGACCATGCTTGCCCTAAAGAACGTGTCAAAAAGCTTTGGTGCTTTGAAGGTGACGGACGACGTTTCCTTCGACGTGCCCGAGGGGCAGGCGCTGGGCATCATCGGTCCGAATGGCGCGGGCAAGTCCACGCTGTTCAACCTCATCACCGGCAATCTTCCAGCCGACAAAGGCAGCATCCACTTTGCCGATCAGGATGTTACCCGTGTTCCGGCCATGCAGCGCTGCATCTCAGGCGTTGGGCGTTCGTTCCAAATCCCGCAACCGTTTACGCACCTTACGGTCTACGAAAACCTTCTGGTGGCCGCCACACATGGGCGGCGACATTCCGAAGCTGAGGTCATGCGCCAGTGCGCGGTGATTTTGGAGCGCACCGAACTTATCCATCGCGCCAACCAGACATCGGGGTCGCTTTCTCTTCTGGAGCGCAAGCGTCTGGAGCTGGCGCGCGCCATGGCAACCCATCCCAACCTACTCCTGCTCGATGAGATTGCAGGCGGCCTCACCGAGGGCGAATGCCACGCCTTGGTGGAAACCATCAAATCCATCCATGCCGAAGGTGTGACGATCATCTGGATCGAGCATGTTCTTCATGCCCTCACATCGGTGGTGGATCGGCTGCTTGTTCTGGACTTCGGCAAGGTGATCGGAATCGGCGATCCGGACACCATCATGGAATCCAAAGAGGTCAAAGAAATCTATCTGGGGATCGACGTCTGATGGCTTTGCTCGCAACCCAGAACCTGACCGCCCACTACGGTGATTTCCAGGCCCTGTTCGGCGTCGACATGATGCTTGAAGATGGAGAAACGGTCGCGATCATCGGGGCCAACGGCGCTGGAAAGACGACCCTGATGCGGTCGATTGCAGGCGTCCTCATCAATGGTGAAGACAGCGTCACGCTGGATGGTGCTCCTATTGGCGATGCAACCGCTGACGCGATCATGGCCCAGGGCGTGGCCATGGTGCCGGAGGGCAGGAAGCTCTTCCCATCGCTCTCAGTCGAAGAGAACCTTCTGATCGGCAATTACGGCCGCAAGATCGACGGCCATTGGAGCCTTGAGACCATCTACGATCTGTTCCCGATCCTGAAGGAGCGCCGGAACAACCCCGGCACAGCGCTTTCGGGCGGCCAGCAACAGATGGTGGCCATTGGCCGCGCGCTGATGAGCAATCCGCGCATCCTGTTGTGTGACGAACTCTCTTTAGGCCTCGCGCCTGTTGTTATTCGCGACATCTACCAGGCCGTTCCCAAGATCAAAGAGGCTGGCGCCTCCATCATCGTGGTCGAACAGGATATCGGCCAGGCTATGAAGGTCGCCGACCGCGTCTACTGCATGATGGAAGGTCGGATCACGCTGTCCGGTACACCCGACAGTCTGTCGCGCAAAGCCATCCATGATGCCTATTTCGGAGCAGCGGCATGATCTGGATCGATACCATCATTCAAGGCGTCTTGCTGGGCGGGCTCTACGCTCTGTTCGCCGCCGGCCTTTCCCTCGTGTTTGGCATCATGCGGCTCGTCAACTTGGCTCATGGCGACCTCATTGTGATGGGCGCCTATTTGATCCTGCTTTTGGTCACGATGACGGGACTTTCGCCGTTTATCGCGGCGGCTATTGCGATCCCCTTCATGTTCGCGCTGGGCTTTGGCTTGCAGAAGTTCATGCTCAACCGCGTTTTGGGCGACGACATCCTGCCGCCGCTCCTGGTGACGTTCGGCCTGTCGGTCGTTCTGCAGAACGCCTTACTGGAAGGGTTTTCCGCAGACAGCCAAAGGCTGCCAACGGGCGCACTCTCCACCGCTTCGCTTGAGGTCGGCGGCATCAACCTCGGTGTCCTGCCGCTGCTCACCTTCGGCTCGGCAGTTCTGGTCATCGTGGCCCTCAACCAGATCTTTTATCGCACCGAGCTGGGCCGTGCTTTCCGCGCCACATCTGATGACGCGACCACCGCCAGCCTGATGGGCATCAAGCCTGCCAACATTTTTGCCATGGCGACCGGCATCGCTCTGATCATCGTGACGATTGCTGCGCTCTATCTCGGCATGCGGGCCAATTTCGACCCGAACATCGGGCCGGCACGCCTGATCTATGCCTTTGAGGCAGTGATCATCGGCGGCTTGGGTTCACTTTGGGGCACGCTGCTTGGCGGCATCATTATCGGCGTCGCCCAAACCGTTGGGGCCGCGATCAATCCCGAGTGGCAAATCCTCGCCGGGCACATCGCCTTCCTGGTTGTCCTTCTCATCCGTCCGCGCGGGCTGTTCCCGCGGGCTGTCGACTAGGGGGCGATGATGACCGATCACACCATTCCATACGCCGTTCACACCGGAACGCCGGTATCCCGCATTGTCGGCATTGCAGCGCTGATCTTGATCCTCGTTCTTGTCGCGCTTCCGGCGTTTGCCTCCCGCAGCCTGATCCAGGATATGTTCTTCATCCTCACCATGCTGGTGCTCGCCCAGTTCTGGAACCTTCTTGCCGGCTATGGTGGGCTGGTTTCCATCGGCCAGCAGGCCTTTGTCGGCATCGGGGCCTACGCCATGTTTGGTGTGGTGATCCTGGCAGGCTTAGACCCGGTTCCAGCGATCCTTTTAGGCGGGGTGGTCGCTGTCCTGCTGGCCATACCGACAGCTTTCTTCGCCTTTCGCCTGCAAGGCGCCTACTTCGCCATCGGAACCTGGGTCATCGCCGAGGTCGTCCGGCTCCTGACATCCCAGTGGAAAGCCGTCGGCGGCGGCACAGGCACCTCGCTCCCACGCGATGCGACCCGCGATCTCTGGATGACGGAAACCATCGAAACGGTCTTTGGCGTCCGCAATGCTGCCGCGCGGGATATCCTGGCCTATTGGCTCGCCGTCATCCTGGCGGTGGCGACCATTGGCGGCATCTACTGGCTCCTGCGCACCAAGCGAGGTCTCGCGCTGGCTGCTGTGCGCGACAACATCGAAGCCGCGAAATCGGTGGGCGTTGATGCCGTGCGCATGAAGTGGACGGTTTTTCTGGTCGCGGCGTTCGGTACCGGCCTCACAGGCGCACTGATCTACCTGCAGAAGGCTCGTATCTCGCCGGATGCCGCCTTCTCGGTGACTGATTGGACCGCGTTCGTTCTGTTCATCGTGGTCATTGGCGGCATTGGCACGATCGAAGGGCCGATCATCGGGGTGATCGTCTTCTTCGTCCTGCAAACGCTGCTGGCCGACTATGGCACCTGGTACCTGATGCTGCTCGGTGTCATCGGCATCATCATCATGCTGTTCGCGCCCAAAGGCCTGTGGGGCCTGATTTCATCGCGCACCGGTATCGAGCTGTTTCCGGTGCGCCGGCGCCTGACCGGCGGGGCGCTTTCAAATTCCAAACCCAACCAAGAAGAAACCTGAGGAATTCCCATGGCTGACATCACAACAGACGTTTTGATCATCGGGACCGGACCAGCCGGTTCTTCTATGGCGGCCCTGCTGTCCACCTACGGCATCAACAACATGGCGGTGAACCGCTATCGCTGGCTGGCCAACACACCGCGCGCGCACATCACCAATCAGCGCACAATGGAGGTCCTGCGGGACCTGGGCAAAGAGGTCGAAGACGAGGCCTACCTGTTCGCCGCGCACCAGGAACTGATGGGCGAGAACGTGTTTTGCGAAAGCCTGGCGGGCGAAGAGATCGGCCGTATGAAGAGCTGGGGCAACCACCCCATGTCAAAGGCTGAACACCTGCTCGCCTCGCCGACCATGATGAACGATCTACCGCAGACCTTCATGGAGCCGCTCTTGTTCAAGACGGCGTGCTCACGCGGAACGCAGGCCCGGCTTTCCACCGAATATCTGCATCACGAACAGGATGCTGACGGTGTCACCACAACGTGCCTCGACCGCCTATCTGGCAAGGAGTTCACCATCCGCTCCAAATACATGGTGGGCGCCGATGGTGGGAACTCGAAGGTGGCCGAACTGGAGAACCTACCCTTTGAAGGCGAGATGGGCGTCGGCGGGTCGATGAACATCATCTTCAAGGCAGACCTTTCCAAGTATGTCGCCCATCGCCCATCTGTCCTCTACTGGGTCGTCCAACCGGGCGCCGACGTGGGCGGCATCGGCATGGGGCTCGTGCGCATGGTGCGGCCGTGGAATGAGTGGCTGATCGTCTGGGGTTACGACATCAATGAGCCGGCGCCGGAAGTCACCGATGAGTTCGCCACCAAGGTCGTCCGCGACCTGGTGGGCGATCAAAGCATCGAGCCGGAGATCACCTCGGTTTCTACCTGGACGGTCAACAACATGTACGCGACCAACATGCAGTCCGGCCGCGTGTTCATCATAGGCGATGCAGCTCACCGGCACCCGCCATCCAATGGTCTGGGGTCGAACACATCCATCCAGGACTCCTTCAACCTCGCCTGGAAGTTGGCCGCCGTCTTGAAAGACCAGGCCGGAGAAAGGCTGCTCGACAGTTACTCCACAGAGCGGGCACCGGTTGCCAAACAGATTGTGACACGCGCCAACCAGTCGATTGGGGAGTTTGGGCCGATTTTTGAGTCACTGGGCCTGACAGAGTCCACCGACCCGGAGGTCATGCAGGCCAATATGGACAAGCGCTGTGACGACAATGCCGATGCAGAAAAGCAGCGCGCCGCGATCCGCGATGCCATCGCATTCAAGAAGTACGAGTTCGACGCCCATGGCGTGGAAATGAACCAACGCTACAAGTCTTCGGCAGTGGTGACCGACGGTCAGATGGAGCCGGCTTTCGAGCTCGATGCCGAGCTGCACTATCAACCCACGACATGGCCAGGCGCTCGCATCCCGCACGCCTGGGTCTACGATCACTCTGGTGCCAAACACTCCTCGCTCGACCTTGTGGGTCAAGGTCGATTCACTGTCCTGACCGGCATCAATGGTGAACCTTGGGCTGCGGCTGCTGAGGCCGTTGGTGAGGCCCTGGGCGTCGAGATCGTCACCCATGTGATCGGGCCGCGCCGTGAACTGATCGACCATCACGGCGATTGGTCGCGGGCACGCGAGGTCAACGAGGCGGGATGCGTGCTTGTGCGTCCCGATCAGCATGTCGCCTGGCGCTGCGATGACCTCGCCGGTGATCCGAAGAGCGAGCTGTTGCGGGTGATGAGCGCGATCTTGCATCGCGCAAACTAAGGACGTCGTAGAATGATAGATCGGGACTCAATCAACTACTTCACCGAGGATGGATCGGAAGGCGCCGTCAATGCGCGCATGGGCGGGGACATCAATCCGCGTCTTGCGGAGGTGATGGCCTCCCTTGTCAAACATCTGCACGCCTTTGCTAAGGACATCGATCTGAAACAGAGCGAGTGGGATTACGCCATCGATTTCCTGACCCGCACGGGCCATATGTGCGATGAGAACCGGCAGGAGTTCATCCTGCTCTCCGATACGCTCGGCTTTTCCATGCTGGTTGATGCGATCAACCATCGCCGCCCATCAGGGGCGACGGAAAACACCGTGCTCGGCCCGTTTCATGTGGCCGATGCACCGCGCTATCCGATGGGGCAGAATATTTCGCTCGATGGCGTTGGGGAAAGTTGCTTTTTCAGTGGGCGGGTCATCGACCGGAACGGCAATCCAATCGAAGGCGCGACCATTGATGTTTGGTCGGACAATGCCAACGGCTATTACGACGTGCAGCAGCCAGACATTCAGCCGCGTTTCAACAATCGCGGCATCTTTACAACCGGACCAGATGGCCACTACAGCTTCCGCGGCATTCGTCCGGTTTCCTATCCCATCCCGCATGATGGCCCGGTCGGCGAGATGCTGACGGCACTCGGTCGTCACCCCAACCGTCCGGCCCATATGCACTTTATGGTGACCGCACCGGGTTATGAGAAGATCATCACGCACACCTTTGTCGATGACGATGAGTGGCTGACATCGGATGCTGTTTTTGGGGTGAAGGCATCGCTGATTGCTGCCGTTGAACCCGGCGATGAAGGCGACACCATCTGGAAGTCGAGCTTTGATTTCGTGATGACCGAGGCAGAGTCATGACGGCCCGAAAACCCTGTATTATTTGCGTAGCGATCACTGGTTCTTTGCCGACCAAGGCCAACAATCCTGCGGTGCCGATCACCGTGGCTGAGCAGGTTGAATCCACCCAGGAAGCCTTTGAGGCCGGCGCCTCCATTGTCCATGCCCATGTGCGCAATGACGATCAGACGCCCTCATCCGACCCGGAGAAGTTCGCCCGGCTGAAAGAAGGGTTGGAGAAGCAT